>CAZREM010000030.1:0-34400 GCA_964599325.1 uncultured Verrucomicrobiales bacterium
AGCAGTCGATCGGCCGCGGTCTGCGTCTGCCCTACGGCAAGCGCACCGGCGTGGCAGCAGTGGACCGCCTGAGCATCATCGCTCACGACAAATTCCAAGAGATCATCGACGAAGCCAACAAGCCCGGCTCGACGATCAAGCTGCAGCAAGTGATCATTTCCGCAGAAGTGGCCGGTGAAACGACCGCCACGGTTGTCTCCGAATCCAACCTCAAGGCCAAGCTGGGTTTTCAGCCGGAGAATCAGACCAGCAGCACGGAGAACGCGGGCAAGGACACCAAGCCTGCCTTTGACACCCCAGAAAAGCAGCGGGTGGCGCAGATGACTTACGACGTGATCAAACGCCTAGAAACCAGGACTGAGCAGGTTCCGACGATGGAAGCGCTCCAGACGCCGGAAGTTCAGAGTTTCATCGTTCAGGAAGTCGCCGCTCAGTATCACGCGGGGCCGCAGCAGCTTGAGATGGAAGGCATCGCTCCGAAGATCGACGTGGCGGCCATTGTCAGCGAGACGACCAGACTTGTTGTGAAAGAGATGATTCCCATCCCACGCGTCCTCGTGGTGCCGAAGGGCGAGGTGAAGAGCTGGTTTGAGCCGTTCACGCTGGAACTGGCGAACATGAAATTCCCGCCGCCCTCGAAAGACTTATGGGTTCACAATCTGCACACGAACAAAAGTGAAGCCGTGAGCGTGAACAACGACGGTGCCCGCGAAAAACGCATGGAAGACTATGTGGTATCTGGCTTGGTGGACTTTGACGATGTGTCCTACGACACCAACGCCGATCTGCTCTACGCCCTCGCCACGCAGACCGTGAACCATTTCCGCAGCTACCTCCCCGAGGAGGAAATCTGGCAGGTGCTGCATTTTCATCAAAAGGACATCGCCAACGCGATCCACGCCCAGATGCACAAGCACTTCCGCGAGGACGTGGTGGGCTATGACGTGGTGATCAGCAAGGGCTTCACCGAACTCAAGGACAGCGCCTACACCGCCACGAAGGACCAGCCGCCTCTCGACTACCGCCAGTCGCCCGCCGACAAGAGCAACATGGCCAAGTATCTCTTCGGCGGCTTCCAGAAGTGCCTGTATCCCGTGCAGAAGTTTGACTCTGACTCCGAGCGGCGTCTGGCCTGCATCCTGGAGCGCGACGCGATCAAATGGCTGAAGCCAGCCAAGGGACAGTTCCAGATGTTCTACCGGGATGGCGTCCATCAGCGCGAGTATGTGCCCGACTTCGTCGCGGAAACGGAATCCACCATCTACATGCTGGAGCCGAAGGCGAAGACCGAGGTGGATGATCCCATCGTCCAAGCCAAGAAGACCGTCGCTGAAACCTGGTGCCAAAACGCGAGCAATCACAATGCCAAGCACGGTGGCAAGCCGTGGAAGTATCTGGTCATCCCGCATGACGTCATCAGTGATAACTGGACGCTCGATGCGTTGGCAGCTCGACATCGCGACTAGCCAGCAATGGAAATGGCGCATGGATGTCCACATCGCCCATGCGTGAAAACGCCCGAGGGATTTCACCGCAAAGTGAGCATGTCCACTACCCCGTGCAGATTCGTCAACTTTGCCATTGCCCGGCTGGGCGCGCTGCACTATGACCTGTGACATCAAGCATCATGTGTGGCATCGTGGGTTACATCGGTAAGGCGGCAGCGCCCCCTATTTTGTTGAATGGACTTCGCAGACTCGAATACCGGGGCTACGACTCCGCGGGTTTGGCCGTGATCGAAAACGATACGATTGTCACCTGCAAGGCGGCGGGCAAGGTTTCGGTTCTCAGTGAAAAAATGCGTCTCGAATGGCCGCAGGAGCGCGAGGAGCGGGTGACCTGCGGCATTTCCCACACTCGCTGGGCCACCCACGGGCCGCCGACCACGGTGAACGCTCACCCGCACTGCGATAACGATGGCAAGATTGCGATCGTTCACAACGGCATCATCGAAAACTACCGCGCCATCCGCGCGAAGCTTGAGGCCAAGGGTCACGTTTTTTTATCCGATACCGACACCGAGGCGCTCGCTCACTTGATCGGTGACCGCTACAAGGGCAATCTGTTTCAAGCCGTGTGTGATGCTCTGCACCAGGTGGAAGGCACGTTTGGCCTGGCGGTGATTTGCGCGAGCGAGCCTCAGCGCATCATTGCTGCGCGCCGTGGTAGCCCGATTGTCCTGGGCGTGGGCGATGGGGAGACCATCATCGCTTCCGATGCCTCGGCGATACTGGCGCACACGAAACAAGTGATTTACTTGGATGACAACGACATCGCCATTGTCAAGGCCGACTCCGTGGAGATTCGCGACCTGAACAACGTCACCGTGACCCGCGAGGTATCGAAGTTAGAATTCGATTCCTCAGCGGCGGAAAAAGGTGGCTTTGAACACTTCATGCTCAAGGAAATTTTTGAGCAACCGGATGCCCTGCGCAACTCGATCCGCGGGCGTTTGGATTTCACCCTTGGTTCATCGGTGCTGTCCGGCATGGGGACATCGCCGCGCGATTTATCGGAGATCAATCGTGTGGTGTTGGTGGCCTGCGGCACTTCGTTGCACGCGGGACTGGTGGGCGAATACGCCTTTGAGGACCTAGCGGACATGCATGCTGAGGTGGAGCAAGCAGCGGAATTCCGCTATCGCAATCCGATCATCGCCCGCAGCGACTTGGTGGTGGCCATCTCGCAATCGGGTGAAACCGCAGACACCTTAGCGGCGGTGCGCGAGGCCAATCAAAAAGGCGCGTTCGTGATGGGCTTGTGCAACGTGGTGGGCTCGACGATCGCGCGCGAGACGGGGCGCGGCATTTACCTTCACGCGGGACCGGAGATCTCGGTGGCCTCGACCAAGGCCTTCACTTGTCAGGTGGCGGTGCTACTGATGATGGGGTTAAAAATGGGACGCTCGCGGCGCTTATCGCGCACGGAGGGTTTGCAGCTGGCGCGTTCGATCGAATCGATCCCCCACTTGGTGGAGCAAGTGATTGCGCAGAACGATGCGATTGCGGCAGTAGCGGCGCACTACGCGGAACAAGAGCACGCCTTTTTTATTGGTCGCGGACCGATGTATCCGGTGGCGCTGGAGGGGGCGCTGAAGTTGAAGGAAGTTTCCTACATCCACGCGGAGGGTTACCACGCGGCCGAGTTGAAGCATGGTCCGATTGCCCTGTTGCAGAAAGGCACGCCGGTGATCGCGATGGCCAATGACATTCCGGGCAAGGACAAGCTGCTGGGCAACATCGAGGAATGCCGCGCGCGCGGTGCGAGAATCCTCGGACTGGTCACGACCGGTGATCATGAAACCGCCGAGTCCTTGGACGATGTGATCGAAATCCCGGCATGCCACCCGCTGGTGGCGACGATTCCGAGTGTGGTGGCGCTGCAGCTGCTGTCCTATCACATCGCGCGACTGCGTGGCTGCGACATCGACCAACCGCGCAATTTAGCGAAGTCGGTGACGGTGGAGTGATTTTTCAGCAACAGTGATATCGAAAATGAAGCGGCAACTGAGGCAGCAGCTGAGTGAACGCGGTCATTGAACTCGTGGCGCGTCCCAATTTATCACAAGATCCAGGGGCAAAAGCTTGCTTCTCCGCGCCCATCGGGATAGCATGTGCGCCTACCTATTATCCCCAATGTCAGCTAAAACACGCACGAAGTTCATTTGCACCCTTGGACCCGCCACCGAATCAGAGGAAACGATCTCTGCCTTGATCGATGCGGGAGCGGATGTGTTCCGCCTCAACATGTCGCACGCGAAGCACGAATGGGCGCGCGAGATGGCACGTCGAGTTCGCAAGATTGCGCAGGCGCAAAAGCAACACATCGCGGTGTTGTTCGATCTCACCGGCCCATCCATTCGCACCGGCGATTTGGCGCAACCTTATGAGCTGAGCGTTGGCGATTTGGTGGAATTTCGCAAACAAAACGCGGTGGCCAGCATCCCGCTCTCGACGACGGTGAACTACGATGGTCTGATGGATGACGTGAGCGAAGGCAACACGCTGGTGGTGGACAATGGGGCGATGCTGATGCTAATCCGCACGGTGCGCCCGGATGCGATCATTTGTGAGGTGAAAACCCCAGGAAAAATGGGTTCGCGGCGTCACATCAACTTGCCTGGCGTGCGATTGAATTTGCCGGCGCTGACGGAGAAAGATCACAATGACCTCGCGCTGGCGGTGGAGTGCGATGCGGATTACGTGGCGGGCTCCTTCGTGCGCGATGCCGCTCACGTGCGTGAGCTGCGTTTTGCGCTGGAGAAGCTAGAGGGTTCAGCGCAAATTGTGGCGAAGATTGAGGATCAGGAGGCGATCCGCAACATCGACTCGATCATTCAAGCCACCGACGTGATCATGATCGCGCGTGGCGACCTCGGGGTGGAGGTTGAGTTCGAGGAGTTGCCCATCTTGCAACGACGCATCGTGCGCCGCTGTCACGAGCTTGGCCGCCGGGTGATTGTTGCCACACAGCTGCTGGAATCGATGATCAGCAACCCCACCCCCACTCGTGCGGAGGTGACGGATGTGGCCAACGCGACCTATGAGGAAGCAGACGCGCTGATGCTCTCCGGCGAAACATCGGTGGGAGCCTACCCGCTGCGTTGCATGGAAGCTCTGGTGCGCATTTCCGCGAGGATCGAGCGCTCTGGCGGCTTGGGTTACGGCGAAATGGCGCAATTGCGCGATGAACGACAAAAAACCTGTCGCGCGGCGATGACCCTGGTGGATTCCATGCCGGGAGCTTGTTTGGTGGTGCTGACCCGGCGTGGCATCATCGCGAACCACTCGGCTCTGCTGCGTCCGCGCAGCCCATTGTATGCCTTTTCGCCAAAGGAGCGCGTTTGCCGCCAGCTTGCGCTGTCGCGCGGTGTCACGGCCTTTCAGCTGGCCTTCTCGCCGACGATTGATGAAACGATCCACAATGCCGCCGCGATTTTACGCGAGCACAACTTGGCGCGTCCCGGCACGCCGATGGTGATTGTATCAGACATGTTATCGGATCACTTCACCGCCAATTCCATTCTGCTGCACCACGTTTGAGCCATCGCTGCGACGGTCGTCTCCACGAGTTTGCTCGCAATCGCGACCGCCCATCGCCCGCGATCCGAACGAATCTGCACCACAAGCGAGCGGAAAGCGCGCTGCCGATGGAGGGCGCGCGGTGCCGCTTGCCGCGTGAATTTGAACATGACAGCCTTTTTCTGCAAATCCACATTTTGAGCTTTGCGATTGCTACGACGCGGTTTATTGAGGCAACCGTTATGAGTTTATCGCAGTTAGAGCAATTAAAGCAGTTCACCGTCGTCGTCGCCGACACCGGTGATTTCGAGTCCATGAAGGCCTATCAACCTCAGGACGCGACCACCAACCCGTCCCTCATTCTGCAAGCTGCAGAGAAGGCCGAATACCGTCCGTTGGTCGAGAAGGCTGTGGCTGAGTTCAAAAACTCTGGGTTGACTGGTGCCGCGCTGCTGAGTGCGGTGTTGGATCGGATTTTGATCCTATTTGGCTTAGAAATTCTCAAAATCGTGCCCGGTCGGGTTTCGACGGAAGTGGACGCGCGTTTGAGCTTCGATGCCGATGCCACGGTCGCGAAGGCGCGGGAGCTAATTGCCGCTTACGAGAAAGAGGGCCATGGCCGCGACCGCATTCTCATCAAGATTGCCGCAACTTGGGAAGGCATCAAGGCAGCAGAAGTGCTGGAGAAAGAGGGCATTCACTGCAATCTCACCCTGTTGTTCTCTTTTGCCCAAGCCGTTGCCTGCGCCGAAGCTGGCATTCAACTGATCTCGCCGTTTGTGGGTCGGATTCTGGACTACTACAAAGCCACCACCGGCAAAGATTACAGCGGTGACGAAGATCCCGGTGTGCAGTCGGTGAAAGCGATTTATCAGTATTACAAAAAATTTGGTTACAAAACCGAAGTCATGGGCGCGTCTTTCCGCAACATCGGCGAGATTCAATCCTTGGCCGGCTGCGATTTGCTGACGATCAGCCCTGGCCTATTGCAGCAGCTTCAGGCCACCGATGCCCCGCTGGAGCGCCGCTTGGATCCGAGCACGGCAGCCGCGGCTGAGATGGAGAAAATCTCGCTCGACGAGAAGGCATTCCGTTTCCTGTTCAACGAAGACGCCATGGCAGTGGAAAAAACGGCCGATGGCATCCGCAAGTTCTCAGCCGACATCATCAAGCTCGAGAAGCTGGTAGCCAGTTTGCTGTAACTGCGAGCAACGCGCGCCATAAGGGCGTCGTTGTTGAGCTAACAACCAAGATCCCGCAGTCCGCACCGGTTTATTTCGCCGCGTGCGGACTTTTGCATCGCTTTTTCTGAAAAGACAGGCTTGTTTTTTCCCACGCATCATGAATCACAGCGCGCCCTTGAGCATCATAAAAGTCGGAACCGGCGTCCTGACCCGGGTGGAAGATGGAACCCTCGATGGCGCGGCAGTGGTGCGCTTGGTCACCGCGATTGCGGCGCTGATGGATGCGGGCGAGCGTTGCTTGTTGGTATCATCTGGAGCTGTGGGATCGGGCGTGGCCTCGTTTCAGCTGGACCGCTACCCCACGGACATCACGACCCGACAAGCCTGTGCGGCGGTCGGTCAGGCGCGGCTGATGCAAACCTACGGGAGTTTGTTTGCCAACTTTCACATCACCGTGGCGCAAGTCCTGCTCACAGCTGGCGATTTGCAAGCGGGCGAACGCAGCGCGAATGTCTCGAGCACCCTGCATCGCTTGCTTCAGGAGCCTCGCATTCTGCCGATCATCAACGAAAACGATTCCGTCGCGGTGGAGGAGCTCAAGGTCGGCGACAACGATCAATTGTCCGCGCGGGTGGCGGTTTTGACCCAAGCCAAGCGTTTGATCCTGCTCACCAGTGCCGAAGGCTTGCTCGCGCCCGGCAGTGCCGAGCCCGTGGCAGAGATTAGTGACATGCAGCAGGCTCTCAGCTACGTCCGCGATGAGCGCGGTCGTTTTTCGATCGGAGGCATGGCCTCGAAGCTCACTGCGGTGCAACATGCCGTGGAAAATGGCATTGAAACCTGGATCGCGAATGGTCGGCATCCAGAGCGACTGTCGGATCTCGTGCGCGGTCACGGACGCGGCACGCGCTTCCTCCCCTGCCGCTCCGATTGATGCCATCAAGCCACGTTTCGCACGTCACATTTTGCTCGCTCACTCGCTCAGTAACCAAACGTTTTTTACCCCAATCCTTCCATGACTCCCACCGACATTCACGCGCACATTCACGCCATGGGTCAACACGCGCGCCAAGCCGCATATGCGCTGGCCCAGCTTTCTGCGGATCAGAAAAACGCCATTCTCCGTGCCATGGCCGATGCTTTAGTGTCACAGACAGACCACATCGTCCGCGCGAACGCTCTGGATCTCGCCGCGGCGCAGGAAAAGGGCTTGAGTTCCGCCATGCAAGATCGTCTCAAACTCAATGCCGAACGCGTTGCTGCGATGGCAGACGGAGTGCGCCAGGTGGCGAACCTGCACGACCCCGTGGGCGAGCAACTGGCAGCGTGGGCGCGCCCCAATGGCATGCACATTGAGCAAGTGCGGGTGCCGATTGGCGTGATTGGCATCATTTACGAAAGTCGCCCCAACGTCACCAGCGACGCTGCGGTGCTCTGCCTCAAGTCCGGCAATGCCACCATCCTGCGTGGCGGCTCCGAGGCCATTCACTCGAATCGCGCCATTGCCGCAGCCCTGCAAGCCGGTGGAGAAACCGCGGGCTTACCAGAAAACGCCATTCAGCTCATCCCCTTCACCGACCGCGAGAGCGTGGCCGTGTTGGCGGGGATGGATCGCTATCTCGATCTGATCATCCCGCGCGGAGGCAAGGGCCTGATCGAGACTGTGGTTTCGCTCGCGCGCATGCCGGTGATCAAGCACTACGATGGCATTTGCCACACCTACATCGATCGCGCGGCGGATCCGGCCATGGCGCTCGCGATTGCGATTGATGCAAAAACCCAAAAACCCAGCGTGTGCAATGCCTTGGAAACGCTGCTGCTGCATCAAGACATTGCGGCGGCACAATTGCCCGACCTGGTTGCGGCGTTTCGTGCCAAGAACACCGAACTGCGCGGCTGTGAGCGCTGCCGGGCTCTGTGTCCCGACATTTTACCGGCCTCGGAAGAAGACTGGAGCACCGAGTATCTCGACTACGTGCTGTCGATTCGCGTGGTGGATTCATTGGAAGACGCCGTGGCGCACATCAATCACTATGGCTCGCATCACTCCGATTGCATTGTCACATCCGATCCAGCGGCCGCGACTCAATTTCTACGCAGCATTGACAGCGCCTGCGTGTTTCACAATGTCTCCACACGCTTAGCCGACGGCGAGGAATTTGGTTTCGGCGCCGAGATTGGCATTTCCACCGATAAGCTCCACGCGCGCGGGCCCATGGCTCTGCGCGAGCTGACGTCCTACCAGTATCGCATCAGCGGCAACGGTGTGCTCAAGGCACCGCAGACCCAGAGCTGAGCGGCAATGCCTGCTGCGATGAATGAATCGCTAACGTTGGATGGCTATCCTTGGATGGCGTGGAGCATTTTTACGGCCTGCCACGCGGCATCGACGTGATGCACGCGAAACACCTGCGCCCCCTGAGCCATGCTGGCTGCAATGCACGCCAAGGTTCCCGCGTCGCGATCGCGTGGATTGGGCAAGTTTAGCACCTCGCCAATCACCGTCTTGCGAGAAACAGGGACCAACACCGGACATCCCCAGCGCTGAAGCCGTGCGAGTTCGCGATAAATCCGCAAATTGTCCTCGCGTTGCTTGGCGAAATCAATGCCGGGATCGAGCACCAAGTGCGCCGGGGTCAAACCGGCCGCACAGGCTAGAGCCACTTTCTCCTCGAAAAAAGCCTCCAGTTCCGCCATGACATCGGGCCATTGCTGGTGAAAATGTGGCTGTTTGGGCTCGCCAACGCTGTGCATGATCAACAACGCCGCGCCATGCTCGGCACACAGGCGAGCGTGAGTCGCATCGCGCAACGCGCTCAGGTCATTGATCAGCTCCGCTCCCTGCTGCAAAGCCAGCTCCACCACCGGCGCACGCCAAGTGTTCACCGATAACAGCGGCGGCCACAATTGTTGCTCATCGCGCGGGACGCAGCTCTGCCACAACCGCTGCCACTGCGGCAAGATCAGGCGCAAACGACGACACTCCTCGGCGACCGGTATCGCGGTGCGATTAGTGCGCGCGCTCTCCGCTCCGATATCGATCACATCAGCTCCAGCACTGATCTGCTGGCACACTTGCCGCCACAGTTCTTCTGCCTGCAACGATCCATCATTAGCGAAGGAATCATCATTGGCGTTGACGATGCCCATCACCAAAGGGCGGCGCGGAAAGTGGATACAGCGTTGCGGGAGTTGCAAAAGCATCACTGCGTTTAAGCCATGAAAGGTCTTCTGACAACCGTCAAGCCCATCGAATCCATGCGCGGCAACAACGCGCTGCCGAGCCGCCTATTTTATGGTTCAGCCGTTAATGAAAAAAAATCAATTTATCTTAGAGATTTTCTTTTCAAATTCCATTTGCTTGTTAAATTGGCATTCGTGGCTCAACACAAATTCAACATTGTCATCGCTGAAGATCAAGACACGGTGCGTCAGTTGCTCGTGCGCTTGGCTGAGAAGAATGGCTTCAACCCCATGGCGGCAGAGGATGGGGAAACAGCGATGAAATTGGTGAGTGCGGAGACGCAGGTGGTGTTGCTCGATCTCAAAATGCCGGGCTGGGATGGGTTTCGTTGCTTGCAATACCTAGCGAAGGAGTTTCCCAAGATCCCAGCGATTATTTTGACATCGGCCTATGAGCACACCGATGTGGTGCGCGCGATGAAGCTTGGCGCAATCGATTACATCGTTAAGCCGTTTGATCCCGAGGAATTATTCACGAAGTTGCGACAAGCCGTGCGCATTCATGAAGTGCAGGAGGAAAACGATTTCCTGCGCGAGGAGATTGGTGAAAATCGCGAAATTGGTGAGGTGGTGGCGGCTTCGGAAATCATGCGTGATTTGCTAGAGAAGGCCAAACGGGTCGCGACATTGGATTCCACAGTGCTGTTGACCGGTGAAAGTGGTGTGGGCAAGGGCGTTTTCGCGCGAACCATTCATGCGCACAGCAAGCGCGCCAAGGCGCCATTTGTGACGGTGAGTTGCCCGGCGTTGCCGCGCGAGCTATTGGAATCCGAGCTATTTGGTCACGAGAAAGGTGCCTTCACGGGTGCGGTGAAACGTCGCATTGGCAAGATCGAGGCCGCAAAGGGGGGGACGCTATTTCTCGACGAGATTGGTGATTTGCCCATCGATCTGCAGCCGAAACTGCTCAACGTCATCCAAGATCGCGTGTATCAGCGTGTCGGTGGCGAGCAAAACCTGAGTGCAGATGTGCGGATTGTGGCGGCGACGAACATCAATTTTGAGGAAAAAATTCGCAATGGTGAGTTTCGCGAGGATTTGTATTACCGGCTGAGCGTGATACCGCTGGAAGTGCCATCGCTGCGCGAACGCCCCGAGGATGTGCCGGCGTTGATCGATCACGTGCTAAAAATCGTTGCGCGGCGGCGCAATTTGAAGCCTTACAAGCTAGACATTGAGGCGCGGGGCATGCTGTGCTCGTATCCTTGGCCGGGAAATGTGCGGGAGCTGGAGAATGTGATGGAACGGGTGACGGCCTTCGCGGTCGATGGCGTGATCCGCGCGTCTGATCTGCCAAACACCATTCGCGGTGAGGCGGCGATGGAGAAACGCGAGAACATGGTCTTGGCAGGCAAGAGTTTGGATGAAATCGAGCGCATGGCGATCATTCAGACCTTGGCCATGTGCAACGGCAATAAAGCCGATGCCGCACGCCATCTCGGCATTGCCGAAAAGTCGGTTTACAATAAAATTCGCTATCACAACATCATCACTCAAAAAGCATGAAAGGCATCGTTTTTACCGAGTTTCTTGGACTGGTCGAATCCCAGTGGGGCATGGACATGGTTGATGAGATCATTGATGCCTGCGATTTGCCTTCGGGCGGGGCTTACACGGCGGTCGGAACCTATGACCACAAGGAGATTGTTGATTTGTCGCTTGAGTTGAGTCGGCGCACGGAGATTCCGTTGCCCGGTTTGCTGCGCGTGTTTGGCGTTCATTTGTTTGGAGCGTTGGCGCGGGGATACCCGGCGCTGGTCGATCGCAGCACGGATGTGTTGAGTTTTCTGGAGCAAGTCGAGAACCACATTCACGTTGAAGTCATCAAGTTGTATCCGGATGCCGAGCTACCACGTTTCGTAACCCAGCGCTTGAGTGAACATCGATTAGAAATGCTTTACCAATCTGGACGCCACTTTGAGGATCTGTGTTTGGGCTTGATCGAGGGTGCCGCGGCTCATTTTGGTTCTACCTTGCAGATTCATCGTGAGACCCGTGCGGATGGAGAGATGTTTTTGATCGAAAAAACAGCTTAGCAAAGCATCATCATGAGTGACGATTCCAAGTGGTTGCGGCGCATGGAGCGCGAGCGCGAGGCACGACGGCAGGCCGAAAGCCTGTTGGAGGAGAAGAGTGCCGAGCTCTATGCCGCCAATCAACGCTTGCAGCAGCTACTGGGTCAGCGCGATTCGCAGATCAATCGTCACCATTCGGCTTTTTATCAGCTCAGCCAGACGTTCCTCAAGCTCGGCAAAGACGGCATTCGCAACATCGAGGAACTCACCGGTGTGTGTGGAGAGCTGCTAGCCACTGATGTCGCGCTCTATCACACCGGCGAGCCACTCTATCGCCGCATCGCAATGTGGTCGAAGGACGCTGTCTCGAGCGAGCGCGAACAACTGCTGCTGCATCAATCGCGAGAAGTCAATTTGAACAAAGCACTGGGTGTGCAAGTGGAAACCTTCGCCGCTGATTCATCCAACCCTCGCGCCGATTCCGGGCATCGCACCTGCATTTCTCACACGGTGATGCGCGATGGCCAAAGCGTGGGAGTTCTCGCGCTGTGGTATTGGCGCGCGCACCAGATTTCCGACTTCGAGCAACAGATCGTGGAGATGATCGCTACGGCGATTGGCATTGAAGAAGACCGCCTCAGTTCGCAAAAAGAAATTCGCAAGCGCCAAGAGAAATACGAAACAGTGTTTCACTCCTCCATGGATGGCATTTTGATTCATGACATTTCCGGAAAAATCATTGAGGCGAATGAAACCGCGATGCAAATGCTCGGATACTCCCCGGCGACGATGGAGCACTTTAATGTCAAACAAATCATCGCGCGTGATTCCCGCAGCACCGTGTTGCGGGCCATGCGTCAGATCCGCCAGAACAACAGCTGCCACTTCGAGAGCGATTTGCAGCGCATCGATGGCTCTACCTTTCCTGCTGAGATCATTGGCAGTCTCTGTCAGTTGAATGGCGCGACCGTCGTGCATAGTCTCATCCGCAACATCACCAAGCGCCGCGAGGCGCTGGCAGCGTTGGTGCGCAGTGAGGACACGGTGCGTGGGCTTTATGAAATCGCTTCCAACGCCCAGACCAATTTGCGCGAGAAAATTGCGGCATTTCTCGAAATGGGCTGTCGGCATTTCGGTCTGCCAATTGGGATGCTCACCGAAATTCGAGATCAGCAGTTTACGATAGCGGCGCTGCAAATCGCAAATGATCAGATTGGTGTCGCGCATCCGCTTGCCGAGGGCTGTGGTTATGCTCTGAATCAGACCGTATGCCGTCGCACGATCGAGCTTGTGGAGCCATTGAGTTTTCATCACCGCTTGGCTGCGGCCTTTGTCCCCCATCCCGCTTTCGCTCCGTTGCAGTTCGAGGCCTACATGGGTGTGGTGGTGCGCGTGCGCGGCGAGATCGATGGCACCTTGTTTTTTGCAAGCGAAAAGGCCAAGAACCACGCTTTCACGAATGCCGACCTGCGCTTCCTGCAACTGATGGCGCAGTGGATTGGGAGCGAATTAGAGCGCGAACGCGCGAATCTCGAGCTGAATCTCGCCAAGGAAGAGGCGGAAAATGCCAATGCGGCGAAGTCCATGTTCCTTGCCAACATGAGTCACGAAATCCGCACGCCGATGAATGGCATCATGGGCTTCACCGAGCTGTTGTCGCTCACTCAGCTGAAGGAGGATCAAATTCGCTATGTAAAAATGGTGCAGCGCAGTGGTGACGTGCTGCTGCGCATCATCGACGACCTGCTCGATTTCTCCCGGATCGAACGCGGGATCACAGATTGGCATGAAACGGATGTTTCGCTGCACTCGTGCATTGAGGAGGTTTTCGACATGCATGCCCGCAACGCGCATGGCAATCAGGTGGAGCTGATTTATCATGTCGAAGAAACGATCGACACCTGGATTCGGGCCGATGCCGTGCGCTTGCGTCAGGTGCTAATGAATCTGATCGGCAATGCGGTGAAGTTCAGTAAAAACTGCACGGTGCAAGTGCGGGTTCAGCTCAATCGCGACAAACAAGCGTTGGCATTCCAAGTTCTGGATCGCGGAATCGGCATTCGTGCCGATCAGGTGGAACGCTTGTTTGAGCCCTTCCGCCAAGCTGACGAAACGACATCGCGACGTTTCGGAGGCACAGGATTGGGTTTGGCCATTTGCCGTGCCATCATTGATCGCGCAGGTGGCAGCATCGGAGCGCAACCGCGCGACGGCGGCGGTTCTGAGTTTTTCTTCGACATTCCATTCAAGCCAAGTGAGAACCCGCAAGGCGCGAATGAAGTGCCCGTTCTGTTCGCTGGGAAAAAGGCGCTGATCATCGACGACGTCAGTATTAACTGCGATGTGTTGAGTCGCCGCTTGAAGCACTGGGGGATGCGCACCCACGCGGTGGAAACGTGGCAACAAGCCCTGCACGAGTTGGAGAGCAATATCGACTCTTATTTCGTTTTGTTGATTGATTACCAAATGCCCGAAAAAGATGGCATGACCCTTGCAAGGGAAATCCGCAAGACGCATGGCAATCATCCACCCATGATCATGCTCAGCTCAAGCGACCACTTCGAGGAGTGGGCCGGCGAGAGCAATGATCTTTTCCACGCCACCATTTCCAAGCCAATCCACTATGAACAACTAAAAATTGCTCTCAATGAACTGACCACTGAGTCCACTTCTCAACCTCCACCTCCGACCTCCATCATGCCAAACCATACAACGCCAAGTATTGGAAAGCGTCTGCTCATCGCTGAAGACCATCCCATCAATGCCCGCCTGCTATCGCTCATGTTAGAGCGCTTGGGCTTCCAAGTCGAACACGTGCTCGATGGTGCTGCGGCCATTGAAGCTGTTCAAAAAGATGCCACGTTTGAGGCTATTTTGATGGACATGCGCATGCCAGGCATGGATGGGCTCGAAGCCACCCGTTCGATTCGTGCCGGAGCGGCGGGAGAGGCTCGTCGCGAGATCACCATCATTGGTGTCACCGCCAATGCGCTGCACGCGGATCGCAATGCTTGTTTGGCAGCGGGCATGAATTTTTATCTGTCCAAACCCATCAATCCGAACGTGCTGCTCAGCGTGCTTCAAGAGGCGCATCTGCTGGAAGCCATCGCGCACGCGTGAAGGCGCTCGTGACGGGCGCTACCGGCTGATTTTCGGGTTCATGCGCGAAAATCATTCTGTCTCGGCATCCAGTTGCCACGCGATCACCGATCTTGCCAGTTGCTGAGCCAAGTGATGCGCGCGATCATGAGGACTGCGAGGGCGCTGACGCACCGAGCCCTGATGCAGGAGCCCATGACGGTAGCGTCGTTGCCCCGCACCAGCCCATTTCTCGCCAGTAGCAGAGACGACATCGAAGGTCACAGGAGCCGTAAAACACGACAGCGCCGCAGCGCTTTGTTGCTGGGTTAGCAGTGAAAACTCCCCCACACCTTCCAGATTGAGTGCAGCGCACAGAGCGGTGTGGATGTCGCGATACGATTCACTGCCACGCTGCTGCGCCCATGTGTGGCCTGCAGGAATCGCCAGGGTGTAGGTCCAGTCCTCATGATGATCCACCACGCCGCCACCAGTGGGACGGCGCACCCAGTTGCGCACCTGCCCCAGTGCCTGCGTTGCTGCTGATTCATCACCAAAGTAGCCATAACTAGCCCAATGCGGCTGCCAGCGATAAACTCTCAATGTTGGCACGGAAACCAACTCCAGCATCCGTTGATCACGCTCCATGTTATCCGGTCCGGCACGCTCCACGTCATCGATCCATAATTGCAAGGTCGGAATCATCATGTCAGTTACCCCGTGCCATCGCGCGAGGCAATGCGCATTTTCTTAAAAAACGCATTTTACAAAAAACGCAACCGCGCCATGTTGGTGACTCGATGACCTGCACACCCAAACCTCAGGCCGCTTTGTTCATTGCTGGACACGGTTCAACCGAAAACCCGGATTCTTCGGTTCCCTACTTGGAGCACGCGGATGAAATCCGCCAGCGCGGACTCTTTGCCGAGGTTCATTGCATTTTTTGGAAAGAGGAACCATCGTTTCGCGAAGCTTGGTATCTAACCGACTGCCGCGAAATCTACGTGGTGCCGGATTTTATCAGCGAGGGCTATTTCACCCAAGACGTGATTCCCCGTGAGCTAGAGCTGACTGGCCCGACCACCAATGTGCGCGGTAAGACCTTTCACTACTGCGCCCCCGTCGGCATCCACCCGAGCATGACTCAACTCTTGCTGCGGCGCGCCACTGAGGTGGCGCCGGATGTCGATCCGCGTGAAACGACCCTGATCATCGTTGGTCACGGCACCAGTCTGAATCAAAACTCGACCAAGGCGATTAAGGATCAATGTGAGTTTTTACGGCAACAAACCGCTGTTCCCTACGCAGCGGTGCTGGATGCCTACATGGAGGAGCAACCCTTTGTGGCGGATTGGCATGAATTAGCTCAAACACCTTACGTCGTGGTCGTGCCCTTTTTCATTGCCGATGGCTTGCATTCCTACCAGGACATTCCGGTTTTATTGGGAATGGAACAGGAAGTCGGTGCGGCCGCGCGCGAGCGCGAGGTGTTTCGCCACAATCCTCATCACTTGCGCGATCACGTGCTCTATTACTCTTCTGCCATCGGCACGGAACGCTTGATGGCCGATGTGATCCTCGATCAAGTGCGCGACTTTGACCTCAATCACCACTGACACCATGACCCGACTGCATCACCTGCAAATCCTGCTTGATCAAGGCCTACATCGCGTGGGACAGATTGAAATCCTGCCCGCCAATGATTTGAGCATCCCTTCACCTGAGGCGGGCACGTGGCTATTGTGTCATGAATGCGACGCCGCACTGTTGCGCCAAGCGAGCGAATTTCCCGCGCAGTTGGAGCTGCACCTCGGCCCGAATCAAGCGCGTGAGCTGTCAACCTTGGCGGATGATGGAGCCTATCGATTCACCAAGGGGCAGACAAACTTGCGCCGTGGATGGGTCATGTTACTGCGAAACATCACTGAGCTGGATCAGGCACTTGATGGTTTCTACCCCGCTTCGCTTGGACTGTGGACAGCGCATGTCAATGGCGAGCTGGAAGTGCAGAACCTGCGCGATAAACTGGAACGACAAACCGGCATGTATCGCTTTGCCCGCAACATCAGCAACGCCGGGGCACAGGCCCTGGTCCAGCGCGTTTGTGGACCCGCTCATCAATGTGCGAAAAAAATTCTATGGCAACTCGACGCCGACACACCGTTGGATGACAGCGAAGCCTCGCGCTTCAATGGCATCTCTAGCGGTCTTCCTGTCGGTGAAGCCATCCCATTGCTATGCCGGGAAGCGTGCAACCATTTCGTCGCTGAGTGCCGGATTGCCTCCAAGCGCGAGTTTGAGGAAAAGTCGGTCCAACCCAGCTAACCCATGCGCCAGCGGATCGGTATTTTTGGTGGCAGTTTCGATCCCGTCCACGCCGGGCATGTGTTCATTGCGTCCCAAGCCCGTGAACAAGCCCATTTGCAGCGTGTGATTTTTCTCCCCTGCCACCAATCGCCACACAAGAATCACCCCGCCACGGCAGCGCACCATCGGGTGGCGATGCTCGAATTGGCGTTAGAATCCTGCCCATGGGCAGAAATATCGTCGATCGAACTGCGACGCCCGCCGCCCTCTTATTCCTACCTCAGCGTCCGCGAACTGGGCCTCCAGCATCCCGATGCGGACTGGCACTGGCTGCTCGGCGAAGATCAATGGTGTGCCTTACCGACATGGAAGGAAGCAACGTGGCTCGCTCAGAACGTCCATTTTATCGTCTTCTCGCGGCAAAACCCACCACTACCACGCCCCGGCTACCAGATGCAAGCTCTCGCTGGCACCCATCCGGCGTCTTCCAGCTCGATTCGCAACCACGTCCATGAACCCTCTTGGCTGCCTGAAAAAGTGACGGCTTACATCGCGCAGCACGGTCTTTACCGGTGACATTTTTACCACTTGCAAGCCTGCCATTTTTTCGATACTAGCCAGTCATGCATCTCGCCCGCACGCTTACTCGATTTCTTATGGTCATGCTCAGTGGCTTGTGCCTTGCCCAAGCGCAAACCGCCGCGAACGCAGAAAAACCGAAGGAATTGACGGAAGCCCAGCGAGAGTTCTCCAATTTGCCCGAGGAGCGGCGCGTCGATTTCTTCAAGCGCTTCAACGAAGCCGCTCGTCTGTTCAATCAAAAGCGCATTTTCGAGACGATGGATCAAATCCATGAAATGCGTAAGATTTTCGATAAAAGCTCAGATCTCTTCAATTTGCTCGGCAGCTGCTACGTCGAATTCCGCAATTTCGAGCAAGCAGCGCATTACTTTAATCTAGCCGATCAACTCATGCCCAATTCCAGCACCGTGCAGTTCAATCTGGGCGAAATGGAGTTTGTCACTCACAATTGGAAGGCCTGCCTCGAACGCATGCAAAAAGTCATGAAACTGATCGACCCTCGCGATGTGATCACCGCGCGCGTTGTCGAGTTCAAAATTTTGCTGTGTCACTTGGCGTTGAATCAGCAGGAAGAGGCTGAAAAACTGGCCGAGAAGTATGACCCGATCACCGACGATTCTCCGTTTTACTACTACGCGCAAGCCGCTCTGTGCTATCGTGACAAGAATTTGATCAAGGCTGAAGAATGGTTAGCCATCGCTAATCGTGTGTTTCAAGATCCGAACATCCTCTCGGCTTGGCAGGATACCATGATCGAATTTGGCTACGTTAAAAGCTATTACGGCGGAGCTCAAGAACAAGAGTAATCCGCGATTCACCGCGCGTGGTGCCCACCGCGCGCGGCATGTTTTCTGCTCCACGTCTTCCCGGACGGCGATGCGTTCAGCTTGGGCTACTCCTCGCTGAGAGACACATCCTTGAGCCAGAGTAGCCGCAGCGAGTTGAGCACGACGATCACGGTCGAGCCTTCGTGTCCAAAAACACCAAGCGGCAAGGGCAGGGTGAAACCGAGTGATCCAACCGCCAGCAGCACGAGCGTTCC
Organism: uncultured Verrucomicrobiales bacterium; assembly: GCA_964599325.1. Taxonomy (GTDB): domain Bacteria; phylum Verrucomicrobiota; class Verrucomicrobiia; order Verrucomicrobiales; family Akkermansiaceae; genus UBA956. Next base: position 18,473 of record CAZREM010000030.1, read on the forward strand.
CAGAGAAATGAAAAGATTTTGCTTCATCACGCGGCGGCATTGATGACTCAACTGCCAAGCCACGAGCAGTTTTTCTAACTGGTCATGCAGTAAAACCACATCAGCTAGCTCCAGCACCGCGTCCGAACCCCGCAGCCCCATGCCCACCCCCACATCGGCAGCAGCTAGGGAAGGCGCGTCATTCACACCGTCACCCACCATCGCCACTAATTCAGCGTCTTTTTTCCAGGACACAATCGCTGCCACTTTGTCATCAGGCGACAAACCGGCACGAATCTCGTCCAAGCCCAGTTCTCCCGCCAACAAGTCAGCCGACTCTGGGCGATCTCCGGTCAGCATCGCCACTTTCACCCCCCGCTGCTGCAAGGCGCGGATCACCGCCGCGCTTTCGGGGCGTGCCGCATCGCGCAGCAACAAGCGTCCAGCAAATTCTGTTCCCTGCAACAACACCTCAGACACACCAAACGCCGGTGACGCAAATTCCTGCACCGCAGCATCGGCCGCAAAAAACGAACGTCGTCCCTGTGCGATCGAAGCACCATGCCAGGTGCCACGCAGACCTTGACCCGCGATCGACTCCAGATTATCCACCGCCTCCGCCAGATTCCCTTCGCGCTTCAGCCACTCCTGCGCAATCGCGCGAGCCAAGGGATGTGTCGATCCCTGTGACAAGGCCGCGGCTTGCTCCAAGACTTGTTTCTCATGGCCGAGCGGGATCGATTCAATGCCCACAATCGCGAACTCGCCCCGGGTGAGTGTGCCCGTCTTATCCATCGCCATGCGATTGACCTTCGATAAATTTTCCAGCGCCACGCCCCCGCGAAACAAAATCCCGCGCCGCGCCGCTGCCGCTATGCCCGCCAAAATCGCACTGGGAATCGAGAGAACCAAGGCGCAGGGCGAACAGACAACCAACAAGGTCATGGCGCGATAAACTGCCGAGGACTGATTTCCGGGAGCTGCCACCCATGGCAAGCCACGCACGTAATGCCACCACAAACAAGCAGCGAGACTGAACAACAGAATCCCGATCGTATAGCGAGAACCAAACTGATCCGTGAACCGCTGCGTCGGGGCCTTGCTCGCTTGAGCTTCACGGATGAGGCGAATGATTTTTCCCTGGGCACTCTCCTGCGCTGGACGCAACATTTCTACCTCCAACACCCCCCACACATTCAATGTTCCGCCATAAACGACCGCACCCAGCCCCTTGTCCACCGGCACCGCCTCGCCGGTTAGCATCGATTCATCTGCCGCCGATTCACCTCGCACGACACGAGCATCAACAGGAAATTGCTCTCCCGGCAGGACGCGTATCACATCGCCAACCACCAAGTCCGCAACATTGCAAGCCTCCACTTCCCCGTTGGTTTGCAGGCGTAATGCTTGCTTTGGCGATTCGTGAAACAAAGCCTGAATCTCACTTTCGGTCCGTGCCATCGCCATCGATTCCATCGCCTCACTGAGCGAAAACAAAAACAGCAGAGCCCCGCCCTCCCACCACGCACCAATCGACGCCGCACCCACGGCCACGGCTAACATGAGAAAGTGAATGTCCAACTTGCCACGTCGCAATTGCTGCCATGTGTCCACTAAGGCATCCCAACCTCCCGCCACATAACACAAGCCATACAAGGCTAAAACCCCTGCCGACATTCCCCAATGCGGGGTCAACAACACCGCTGCCAATAAACTCAATCCACAGATCACCGCTGATGCCATCAAGACATGCCACTCCAACCATCTGCCCTCCGAGTTGCCATCAGCGCTCATGCGCCTGATTACAGGCCATGAATCTCAATCAGACCAGCACAAAGAATCATTCAATTGTGCAAATTTTATCCAATCCGCCGCATCGATGCGCATCACCTTGTCGAGCCATCGAATCTGGTGCAATCTGTCGTCAATGAAAACAATCATTGCCGCCCTCGATTTTTCCGATTCTTCCGCCGCTGTTCTCGATGCCGCCATCGCGCAAGCCCGGTCGCAGCAAGCAGCGTTATTGCTCGTCCACGTCATTGAGCCACTGCCCAGCTACACCGCTTACGGCATGACGCCCGATGAATACCCAATGATTCAGCAATTTCAGGAAAATTCTGAGAAATACGCCAAAGCCCAGTTGCAACAATCGGCTGGACTCGCTGGGGCATTGGTTGCCAAGGTCGATTCTCTCTGCTGTGTCGGAATGGCCTTGCCTGTTTTGTGCGAACAAATCAAAAAGCATCAAGCCTGTCTCATCGTGCTCGGCACCCACGGACATGGCGTGCTCGGTTCTCTGCTGCTCGGCAGTGTCGCGGAGGGAATGGTGCGCCGCGCCGTGTGCCCCACACTAATCATTCCTTGCAAGCTCCGGGATTAAAGCGCAACACTGAAATCCAACGCAGAAACTTCAATTGACTGTGCGCTAGTTCAACCTAGCGCCTTTTTTGTGCCAAAAACGATGTTCCTGAAAATTCATCGATGCTGACCAATCCAACAGCTAATCCACTTGCAGCTTCCGCCAAAAAATAAGACCGCTGGGAGTTCCCCAACTCCCAGCGGCAATTACCTATGAAACCCCAAACACTTAATACACTAAGCATCGCATGAATGGGAGAAATTCGAGCCGCATATCATGACTCTCAGTTGACCTAGCAAACACACAGTCTAACGGATCATCACGCAGATGCACTAACGCTCTGCGCATGAATGTAAACAAATCTTTGCATTCGCGCAAGAGAATTTCACAAAAAAATACAGATATTCAAAAATAAATCCAAATCTTGCGATACGCTGCGACGAAAATCGAAGCTTTACCAAAAAATAATCCTTGCCAAGCTCGCATTTAATCCATACAAATTTGTCGCCATAACAAATAGCTGATTATTCATACCATGAATATCATTACCAATATTCTCATACAAAATCAGCCGATTCATCGGCTGGAATTCGCTGCCACATCATTCGCAGTCTTGCCGCTTAACGCTGAAAACCATTTGTTTTCAGAGAAACAAGCTGTTTCTGCGACATCGTCAGCCATGGTGGGATGTTCGTTCGATTGCCTACTGATTGATTAAACTTTTGATTAATCACCTCCGACGCTATCAACACATCCAACAAATCACCATGATAAAACATACACTTAAAACAGTAGTTAACACAATCCATCATCCAATTAATCGCGCAGCATTGACTTTTTTAACAGGAATTCTATTCAACGGAACCGCTAGTGCTCAACTCGACAACTCGGCCACCGAGTTTATCGAACCCAACGTCTTTGATCGCCTTTGGGCTCGCACTGTTCTATATGACAACAGTCTTAACCCGTTCATCCAAGAGTTCAAATTGCGCGGTCGGTATCAGGGTCAATATTGGGACGTGGATTCCGAACGAGGCAGTCATCACGATTGGGAAGACCGACGCGCCTATTTTGGTTTCGACGTCAAGCTCTTCGATAAGAAGCTCGAAGGCCGCTTCGATTTCCAGAGCGATCAGCATTTCACCCACTTTTATGATGGACTCATCGATGCCTATTTGCGCTGGAAGCCAAAAACCGATCTTTCAATCACGGTTGGTAAAACCAAGGCACTCCTCGGAGCCTATGAATTTAACGAAGTTGAAAGTGCTACGCCGACAGTTGAACGTTCGCAGATTTTTAATCAACTCAATGTCAACCGCGCCACAGCCATGGTTGTCGAGGGCGAGAACGCTGGCATCTTGTGGCAAGCTGGCTTATACGCCAACGACACGCCAAGCACCACCGGCGGCACGGGCGACTGGGGTGACGGTGAATTCAGTCACTTCAACGGCGGTTATGCCTATGGTGCAGGATTAGGCTACAACTGGAATCATGAACTTGATGTCGAAAAAGCCCTGCTGCGGCTCGATTGGATTCACAGCGAGCGCGAAGTGGGTGATCAAGTGTTTGGTCGCTACGATGAGTTGGCGAGCCTCACCTTTTGGCTGAAGGAGGGCAATTGGACCTTGATTCAAGAAGCCTACACAGGCCGTGGCGGCGATGGGTTAAATGGCGATGTGATTGGCTACTACATCATGCCTGTTTACGACATTGTGCCACAGAAATTGCAACTCGTCGCGCGCTACACCATCAGCGACGGCGATGGTCCAGGCAGCATTATTGCGCAAAGCCGTTACGAAAACCGCACCAGCATCCCTGCGATCAGTGGGATCAAGGGCAGCAAGAATCGCGGTTCTGCTTATCAAGCGCTGTATCTCGGCGCGCAGTATTTCATTTACGGAAACAAGCTCAAGCTTATGACCGGAGCCGAGTGGGCGACTCTCGATCGCGAGAACGGTCAGGATGCCTACGATGGCTTCACGCTCATGTCCGGTATCCGACTTTCCTTTTAATTCTAACACCCAAAATCAACATCCATCATGAAAACCATCCTTAGCTCCCTCATCGCCTTCATGGCCAGCAGTGCAATCCACGCAGCTGAATTGCTCAACGTCTCTTACGATCCGACACGCGAATTCTATGCCGAGTTCAATCAAGCCTTTGCCGCGCAGTGGAAACAAAAAACAGGCGATTCCCTACTCGTCAAGCAATCCCACGGTGGCTCAGGCAAGCAGGCACGTTCGGTGATCGATGGTCTTAGCGCCGATGTGGTCACACTCGCGCTTTCTGGCGACATCGACATCATCGCGCAAAAAGCGAATCTCTTGCCGCTCAATTGGCAAACATTGCTGCCACACAACAGCTCGCCCTACACCTCAACCATCGTTTTCGTGGTGCGCAAGGGCAATCCCAAGGGCATCAAGGACTGGGGAGATCTGGTGAAAAACGGCATCCAAATCATCACCCCGAATCCCAAAACCTCGGGTGGTGCGCGTTGGAATTACCTCGCTGCCTGGGCTTATGCCGATAAAGAATTCAATGGCGATGAAACAAAAATCAAAAACTTCATGCGCACGTTGTTTCAAAATGTGCCAGTGCTCGACACGGGTGCCCGCGGCTCCACCACCACATTTGCGCAGCGTCACATCGGTGATGTGTTTCTTTCATGGGAAAATGAGGCGCACTTGATCGAACGCGAGTTCCCAGGCCAGACGGAAATTATCATCCCCTCCCTCAGCATTCTTGCGGAACCACCGGTCGCGGTGCTCGAGAAAAACGCGAAGAAACATGGCACGACGGAACTGGCAAAGGCTTACCTCGAGTATCTCTACAGCCCCGAGGCCCAAGACATCGCTGGCAAGCATTTCTATCGTCCCCGCGATCCCAAAGCCGCTGCCAAATGGGCAAAAAACTTTCCTGTGATTAAGCTAGTGACGATCGACAAAGCTTTTGGCGGTTGGGCCAAAGCACAAGAACGGCACTTCGACGACGGCGGGACTTTCGATGAAATCTACGATAAGTAATTCGTAGCGATTCTGCTAGATTAATCATCCATCACAGCGCACCATCATGGTCGCGCGGCCAGCTGCTTCCTCCCCAACAATCAAACCGCCGTGCCCTCCACCACGGCGGTTTTTTGATCCACACGCGAACTCGTGCCTCCTGTTATCGCAAGCATGACTGCTTGCCGAGCCAGAAACAGCTTTTGACATTGAGCCGCGACATCGAACAGAGTAAGCTCATTCGTGGCATGTCTGCACCTCCGACCAAGAAACAACTGCGCGCTTTTTTCCGCATTCATCGTCCCGTCCTCGCCGAGGGTGTGCACCAGGCGCTGCGCGAAAACTTGCTGCGCGTGCTGAACAACTTCCCTGCTTCACAAACCATTGCGAGTTTTGCGGGCTTGCCACACGAGCCGCAGTTGCTGGAGCTGGTCGAGCTCATGCCACAACACCGTTGGCTGCTGCCCCGCGTCTCAGGTGATGAGATGCGTTTCCACGTGGTCACGGATCCACCAACGCAGCTGGAGCTTGGCCCCTTCGGCATTCGCCAGCCACAAGCGCGCTGCAAAGAAGTCACGCTAGCAGAAATCGATATCGCGCTCTGCCCAGCAGAGGCCTTCGGACGCGATGGTTCGCGGCTCGGCAAAGGCGGCGGCTACTACGATCGTTTTTTTCAACAACGCGAGCCCCACTCAATGCTCATTGGCATCGGCTTCGCCCACCAAATCATCGCCGCCGTTCCCATGGAGCCCCATGACATCAGGATGCACCTCCTGGTCTGTGAAACCGGCTGGCATTCACTGAAAGCGATCGACTGATTAAAAGGCTCAAACGCAGGATCAAGGAGGTCAAGCCTAGCGCTTCGCAGTCATCTGTAGCTCACTAACAGAATCCCTTGCAGCAGCCATTTCATGGCGAAACACGATCCAGTTGCGTCAGCGGAAACCATGAAAAATCTTGATTGCACTCTTTAACGAACGAGCAACCACAGCAACGAACCTGCGATGTGCTTGGTTCGACTAGTTCTCATTTTTGGGCATAATGACTCGACCCTCTAGCTGTTTGTCGATGATCGTTTCAGCCTCATCGATCATGATTCTTTCTGCCTGAATGAATCGAGTTCCGCCTGTAACAATGTAATTCATGATGTTCTTGTCAGCGGAAATGACCGCATACTGAGGATTGTAAAAGGAATCATGTGTTAAGCTCTGAAACCCGATTCGATTAGGCGCAAGACTGACCCAGTTGCCCCAAATCTCGCGATCGTGCCAATCTAGCCCGTGAAATGTTCCATTATTTCGGAACACAAAAATAGTGTCATCGCTCGCCTTCCAAGCACCGACTAACGCGTGCGTTTCCGCAACGGGGGGGGAAACCGAGGATACGCAACCTGAATACCCAATCGGAAGGGCGAGAATCAGGAATAAATTGGTCAATGAGTGTGATGTTTTCATGTTGTTTTGTTGAATGTTCCCATGCTCAGCGGTGACCTCACCCGTTCGCTGGGAGCTTAGTCAGGCGTTGTGGTTATTACGGATTTTCTGGATTTTTGATTCGGTCGTGGTCGAGTTACGATGCATCATGTCAACAGGGCGACTAGTCGTGGTTGCTTGACTCGCCTTTTCCACTCCTTGCCTCCCGCTTATGCCTGGGCGGATTGAAACCACACGATCATGATGAAAACGTATCTCGCGCATAAAACCTCGTTCCCTCCGGCGGGAAATCAACTTTCCCAAGATCGCACCACTGAAGGCAGCTATAAAGCAGCAACCCAATAGCACTGCGAATACTGGTGCAGCGACGTAAAGAAATGGAGAAAAAATCACGAAACCAATGACCACCAGTGCAGAATTCCGAATCACAGATCGTGTCTGGCGTCCTTCGTCTCGAATCAGTGCCGCATGTGAATGATAAGTGGACTGATCTTCAACAACTTGATTTGCAATACCATTTGGATTCATAATCTATTTATTAAAGAATAATCATTCCACAACTAACCAATATCCATGACGACCAGTCGCAAAATCGCAGCACTGATCACATCGTTAGAATGCAAGGCACAGTCGCATTCGGCAAGTCAGAAAAATAGCGGAACAGAGGCCATTCTACGGTCTATCGTAACGCTTGCGCGATGTGGTAGTGCAGCGCACAAAATCAAAAACGCGGCGAGGACGTTGGAGGGGTGTGTCATCTGCCGCTGTTCGTATTTGCTCCGCGTTTTGGCTTGAGTGCGTAGCACTCATGACGATCGCTGCCGAAACAATTCTGGTTTTACGACTGCTGCTAAAGCCTCATCATCACCCATGAACGAATCACCGAGAAAGATAGCGGTGATGCCCCCCATCCACACTTGTTTTGGACCGTCGGGAAGCGGTTGAACCGATACAAAGTTGGTTGATGGTATATCGGCACGCCCGTCACTGTTTTGGGGCTTATAAGTCTTAGGCTAAATGGCTTTGAGGCCATGCGTGGTCATGATTCGTCGCACGCGATCGGTGGCGGGACACGGCGGCGTGATAGTAGCTGCTAAGTGGCACGGACAAGGCCTTGCAAATAGGGCGGATACTGTGGCTGGTGGTTTGATGAATGTGCTCGATCATTTGCCGAAGTTGACATTGGGTCAGGTGCCCAGAATAATCGCGGCTTTTTTAAAAAATCTCCTTTTCCTGCTTAAGCGGCCGTTTTCACGATGCAATGCTCGCAGATCCTGCGAGCATTGAACTCATCTGTATAACGTTGGTTTGGTTTTTATCGGTATGATTGTAGAGGATCTAGTCCAGAAATCTAGTGCAGCTCACACTAGTAGCACGCGGCAATCTTTAAGCGCGCAGTGTGATTCTCTAGAGCTCACTCGTATACCAAAGAAGACTATCAACTGATGTTCCGCGTCACTTGCTTGAACAACCTTTTTAACTCTCACCACACACAGCACGAAACAGTTCAGCAGTATCCTGATCGGATATCGCTGCTGGATTCAATAAATTACGACTTTGTATGCGTTTGCGTTGCATCAGCCTGTCTAGCGTTAAGTCGAAAGATGTTTCAGCGAATTGAGGGTTGGGATGTATTGCAATCGGAATACTGACTTGAACAGCGTTTTTTTGGCCAATCCGATAGACGCGGTCTGTGCATTGATCTTCAACGGCCGGGTTCCACCAACGGTCCAGGTGGATAACGTTGTTTGCTACAGTAAGCGTAAGTCCTACTCCAGCCGCGCGAGGGGAAAGCAACATTACGCCGAATCCTGAAGGTAGCGCTTGGAATACGTTGACCATCGCTTGTCTACGGATTCCTGGAACTTCTCCACTAATGCAGGATGGAGGTTCGCACAGACCAAACTCTGCCGGCATCACAAGACGTAGCCATTTTTGCATCCGTCTAGAATCGACGAAGACCAATGCCTTTTCACCACGATTTTGGATTTCGCGAAGTAAACGGAAACACTCTATAACCCGAGCAGAAGATTCAGCGAATGCAGTCAGATCGGACGGCTCTTCATCGCTCATCAACCATGGATGGAGCGATATAGCTCTGAACTCATGCAATGCTTTTAGCATAGCACCGCGTTCACGGATTATTCGGGCGCGTGACACTGCATCAGCGTAGAGAAGTGCTTGCCCTGGTGGCATGATGGCTGGCGCTTTGACTTCGGTCTTTGCTGGCAGTCCTTCGAGGATATCTTGTTTCATCCTCCGTAACATCAATGAACGTCCTTCTGGCTCTGTAAGATGAATTCGTAGTTCGCGAAGATCTTCATCTCCCGGAGATGCTTCAAACTTGGCGCTGAATTCTCTCAACGATCCCCCTCCGATCACGGATAGCGAGCGACGATCCACTGTGTTTACAATATTCCACAAGTCAGCATAGCGATTTTCGACGGGTGTGCCCGTCAACGCGAGAGAGTAGTCCGCGTTCATCGCCTTCGCCGCTTCACTTACCAAAGTTCCCGGTGTTTTGATTTTCTGAACTTCGTCGAACGTGAGCACCTGCCAGCGTATGGTAGCAAAGCTGTGATGATAGTCTCTCAACGTCTCGTAAGTGGTGAGCACCCATCCAGCGTTCGCCATCTCGTCCGTTCGTAGTGAAACTCCTCCGCGAGAGAGATCGTTGCCAAAGCCAAACTTCAGTCGTGTAAGACCAGTTCCGTAGGCAGCAAGTGGCATTCCGAGGAGTCGGCGTCCAGATTCATCAAAGTGGGTTTCAAATTCCTGCTCCCAGTTTTTCAGTAGGCCCGTCGGCGCGACAATTAGGAAGCCGCCTTCTCCTGCAGCACGCTCTGGATTGGCGTGCCGAAGCCAGAGGAGGAATGCGAGGCACTGTAAGGTTTTTCCGAGACCCATGTCGTCTGCAAGGATGACTCCGCTGCGTCCTTCTCGCCAAGTATCTTGAAGCCAACGAAGACCCGATACTTGGTGAGGCTTGAGCGTGCTTCGCAAACCAAGAGGGAGCCATAAATCTGTCGAACAACGGCGTGCAGCTTTTTGGGTAGCCTCTCCAGATTCGTCAAAATCACTTTCAATCACTAGCACTGTCCGGCACGCTTTTGTTCGCTGCTCACGCTGGATTTCCTCCGCCGGTGTTGACGCAAGGAAACTTACAGCTCGCAGAGCTTCCAAAGTTTTGGCAGTCGCCGGCACCGACTGCCCGCCGATATCGACCTGCGGTTCCCCGCGCTCGATCGCCAGCTCGACTTGACGAATAATATCGTCTGCCTCGTTTGCTTTGAAGGCTATACGTATGGCACCGACTTCGATGCCCACTTCCTCGGGTGGCAACCACGTGTTAGCAGGCAGCTTTACCCAAGGAATGACTGGAGGGTCCCAGCGCCCAATGCCTTTCACTCGGTCGGACAAATACTGAGGAGTCTCGACAAACAGGGAATCAAAAACCTCATCTGTTAATGAATCACCATATTCGGCGCGCAGAAATGCGCGAGGGTTTCGCAGGAAATCTGTCTGATATCCGTCACTGCGTTTTTGTATATCTACTACCAAATCTAACGCTCGCTGCAAGTCATCATTGATAACCAGGTAATGAGAACCAGCGATTGCGTAGCGTCGACGTCCGCTTTCGTGATCGCGTAGGAATGCTTCGTGCTGTTCTGGCGACAATAAGTCGGGCGGATGAGTTTCGTCTGTTGGCGCATTTGCATGCAGCACCGGTTCCATCCGAAAGCATCCGTCTTGGACGCGCAGTCGTAACGAAAACGCCCCCGCCACTGAGACATGGGTTGTTGCAAGGTAGCCGCTAACGTTCACTGATTCTATGGCCTGCATAGAAAGGAAGAGCTCGAAGCGGGCAAAGACGCGCATCCGCTCCTCCATCGAGTTACCAAGTCCGTCATTTAGGGCATCCATACCATCGAGCAAAGCAAAGTGCGCGGTGCTCAACCGCCAGGATTGCGAACCAACTTGTATGACACATCCGATACGGCGGAATGAGATGAGTGGACGGCCATCGTTGAAAAGCTGATACAGGAAACGAAAGTCCGGTGAAGCAAGAGTGCCGCGGTGTTGGATGCTCAGACTAAAGGGCGAGCGCGGCGGCAGTCCTAGAGCGCGGGCTTCCGCCTCTGCCAATCCTGTGGCATCCAAATGCGGAAGGAAGAAGGCAGTTCCATCGCTGCGCAAGAGTTCTCCGCTGTTTTCTTCAGCAAGCGAAGTTAGCGTAGCACAGGCAGCGCGTAGGCTGGCGGATCCTCCGAAGCTCCATTGTGAAAACGGGATGTCTCTTTCGCGCAGTAGAAATCCCTCGGCTGTAAGTTCGCACTTCATGGCATCAATTCAGTTTCGGAAATCATCACACCAATCTTGCCGCGCAGAAAATCACGGAGCTTGCGCTGCCATGTTCCATTTTCCGCTCCGGCATGACGGATGCCCGTGTCATTCGCAAACGGGTCGATCTGAAGATCACTGCGCGGGTCGGTGACAATCTCGCTGTATCGGAATCTCGCACGACGGAGGTCGGGAGCGGCATGCGATGCCTCATCCCAGATCCTGCAACTCGCATTGTGTGTGCCGACAAAGACGACTAGCCCACGAACCCGAAGCAAGAGCGCGGATTGTTGGGCGTCCGAAGCTTCAAGCCTAGCAGCACGGTTTCCGAAGCGGGCGTAGAGCAACTTCCAGCCGATACGATCCTCCATGTCTCGACCAATGGCCACCTTCGCATCCAGAACAACACCTCTGCGGTAATATCCCAGCCAGAACGCCCGGCGAAAAGGCCATTGCCTGCGAATCGCATCATCACCTCGGCGGAGCGCATAGTCGTCGAGCACTTCGAAGAATCCTTCGATGGTCTGTAGTGTCAGCAAGCGGATCGCGACACCGCGCAGCTCAGCATCCACCTGAGGCCAAACACCTGAAACCGCCTCACGAGGATCACCGTAATGTTTTTGAAGCCATGCAAGTAGTGATATCCGCCATTCCTTGTCCGGGTCATTAACTCGCCATGGAACTAGCAGGCACTCTATGACCTTAAAAACGCGACCAGCAAGCGAGCTGGAGCAACAGTGCATCCATGTATCGATCACATCTTGCGCTTCCCAAGGACGCAAATGTGCTATGTAGCACCACTCCAGCAACATCGCAAACGAAAAGCCACCTGAAGCAAGTCCGATTTCGTCGAGGCATTCCGTCAACGGCTTAAATGAATACTGTGAAAGGAGATTCGAGATCACGACATCCGGACCGCCATCGGGTTCAAAGATCTTCAGTCGCCGGTTTCGATCATCCCATTCGGCCAGCGACAGATGACCTACACTTAGTGTTTCCAGAATGACGCTTCGCAGCGATTTCGCCGCATGTGGGGCAAGTGGATCATAATCGCGGAGGAAAACATGAATGCATCGCTTCCCAACATGTGGACTTACCCTCGCTGCTTGTGACAGTCCGCTACGAAATCGTGGTTCATCACAAAGCATGTAATCACCCCAGCGTTCAAACGACAACCATGGAGCATCAAGCCATTCAGATGAACCAAGTTCTAACTTAACAGTTTCAGTCGAAAGAAGATCATGGATTTTTAACCTCAGACGTCGAAGTCGATCAGATACTAGTGGCGGAACAAAAGTTGGATTATCAGCAAGAGCCCTAACAGCCATGGCAACTGCGGAAACACTAAATGGCGGGATTTCACGAGCTGAGAGTCCGCGATAAATTAAATTTAATCGTGAAGCAAGCGGAGTCATCTCGACATTGGGTTGGAATCTTCAATATCCCTTCTTGCTCGATCAAGTTCTATTTCTGTGGGTTGCGCCATCAAAAATCGAAGATCCACACGACGATTATTCTTTTTATTCTCATCTGTGTCATTCGGTGAAACGGGACGATTCTCACCATACCCGCTTACTCCAAGAATACGCAGATTTGATGGATTCTTAAACGATTCCAACTCTCGCTTCGCCTCAATCAACGCGCGGTAAGTGTTAGTTGCGCGCGCCGCTGAAAGATCCCAATTATCAGCAAATCGAGGCGAACGTATCGGATCCGCGTCGGTGTGTCCTTCTACAAAAAGGGCTTCTAGTCGAAAGGTGGATCTTTCAGCACAGCCGCGATTCAAAATTGGCACAAGTTCCTCAGCAATCACAGCAAGACCTTGTTTACCACTTTCGCTCAAAGTATCATTGCCGCGTTCAAAGAGTAGCTCTTCAGGCAAACGGATTACGCCGGTAGCAGGATCAAAAATAACGCGAACCCCACGCTCTGCTAGCTTGGACACCAGCCCGCTCAAGATCACCTTTAGTGCTTCATCACGTTCACGAAGGAGTTTGCTGAGCGCATCAATTTTTTCTCCTTTCTCATGAGCATCAGCTTCCGCTTTTTGTGCGGCGATTTTTGAGCGTTTGGCATTTTCCTCAGCTACTTCCGCAGCAGTCTTTGAACGTTGGGCATTTTCTTTCTCCAAGCTAGCGGCATTGGACGCAGCCCGAGCATCTCTTTCTAAAATGCTAGATCTTTCAGCTGCTGCTCTTGCCGCCAGCGCTTCGGTTTGATAGTGAAAAGCAAACGCACAAAGTAAGATGACAAAAATGAAGACCACGCCAGTCATAAGATCGCTGAGAGAAACAAAATAGTTTTCCTCAGGTTCATCGTGATTTTCTACAGAGTCCTCATTCATTACTATAAATCAGGTTGAACAGGTATCGCAGCCTTTAATGCGTCCGCAGATTTTGAAATTGCCTCGGCAAGTCCATTTAGTTTATTGAGTGGTTCGAGCGCGACAACTGCGTTTTGTGCTGCCAATTGCAATTGATAACCCGCATCACCGAAGCGCTCTGGCGCGTCGCCCAACGTTTCGAGAGTTGCACTAAAACTACCGATTGCCTGACCGAGGTGCTTATCCATTTCGGTTGTGTATTCCCGAAGTCGATGTGAATATCCGTCAAAGTGTTGCTGGACAGCATCAATAGTCTCTGCGAGGTGAGTATCAATTTCATGAATCCGTTTGCCTTGCGTTTCCCATTGTAAACGAAGTGATTCAACCGCAACTTTGACAGCTTCACTTGACTCCCAGTTAGTGATTGTAAGCTTCCGGAAATCTTCACCCATCAAACGCCACATCCCTGCTGCTTCCTGAACTGCATCTGCCGCATGTGCTAGTCCCGCACCAAGTGAATCCATGCCCGCTGCATTTTCTGCAGCATTTTGAATGGCAGATTGGATTTTCTCAGCAGCTCCCACTGCCCTAGATAACTTTGCCTCCATACTGGTCTCGGTATTCAGAAGCATTTCGCTGACCTCTTCGGTTCGAGTCTGAATCTCATCACCGAGAGTCGAAAATTCGCTACGGACTTTAATCACATCATGTGTTACATCGCAGAAAGCTACACGCATTGCGTCAATTTCACGACATGTTTCTTTCAGTGAGGATGCGACTGAGTCGAGATGATCTCGCAAGGTCGTATTAAGAGCTTCGACTGCTGCCGATACCAGTTTCTCAAGATCCTTCGATGTCGTTTCGACAATCCCACCACTTAGACCTTGAATCGCGTGCTTCATTGAGTCGGTCTTCTCGCCCAATTGCGCAGCCATTCCTTGGACAGTCTTGTCCAAGGCTACGATAGCATTGCTCATTATTTGCGACGCCTGCGTGAACTGCGTGCCAACCGCAACACCGATGTTTGTAGCCATCGTTTCTAGGCTGCCAGTTTGCCGCTGTTCTTCCTCCCGGATTTGTAGGAGAAGCGCGTTAGCATTCAGGGCAAATACGCGCAGATTCAGATCCATAACAAATGCCGTAATACTCCGATCAACATTGATTTGCCGCCAGCGGAAGAACCAAGAATAGACGACAGAAGCTAAAACACCGGCAAGGGATGTCATAAATTTGGTAGACGCAGCTGACAGCAGTTGACGTAGAGCTTCTGTCTGACTGACTGCATCCTTGTTTGCTTGGAGGCTATCAGCGGCAAGAGAGATCACCGCTACCACCCCCAGAAACGTGAAACACAAACCTAGACCAACAAGATAATTTGGTAAGGCGCGATACCAGTGCATGGCCATCATTCTCTCCCATGAGCCAAGACTGAAGAATTCGTTAGATGATCTGTCGCTGGAAATGACCTTTTTGCCATCGGCACGAGTAAAGATCTGAAGCGTCTTTGTCCATCGCTGCCAGGCATCGCTGAATATCTTTACCGAATCTAGAGCAGATCTGATTCGCTCTTCGGAATCTGAAAAGTGCGAATAGAATTCCGTCTGCCCTGAACTGTCTTTTAGAATGCCACGAGCTTTCACAAGAGTTAAAATCGCTCGCTGACAAAGCAGCCACCAGCGAATTCCGGTTACCAAGGCAAGTAGCAGGAGGAAACTAGCGCAAATCCATACAAATATCGGATGCGTAAACCAAGCTAGAGATGCAATCATGCGTGCTAGCAAGTAATGTTCTAAAGCAACCTGAATTGGAAGAATATTTTACCAAATAAAATTTAAGTTGTGTCACTTCATTGAAGTGGACATCGAAATAAGATGCAACGAATAATTGGATTATCATTTCATTTAGTTCAGCAATAAAGTTTCGTTTCAAATTTAGTTAGGAGTTGCGCGCCCGTCACTGGTTGGAGTTTATAAGTCTTAGGCTAAATGGCTTTGGGGCCACGCTCCGTCATGATTCGTCGCACGCGATCGGAAGCGGGGCACGGCGGCGTGTTAGTAGCTGCTGCGTGGGACGAACAAGGCCTTGGAAATAGGGCGGATACCGTGGCTGGTGGTTTGCTGAATGTGCTCGATGATTTGCCGAAGTTGGCTTAGTGTCTGGTGCCGAGAATAAACGCGGCCTTTTAAACCTATATTGGAAAATGAAACCTCAGCTGGACGCAGATAAATGCAGATCATGAATGGTTCCATGCTGAGCAGCATTCACCCGTTAATTGAACACTATGCTTTTCACAACTCCTTCAAGGCTGTGTCTTTGGTGGCTCCAATCCTCAACGGGAGGAACACAGCAGAATGCAGCGACTCCTTAGCTTACATCGCAAACCAACACATCGCCAACACATACAAGACGCGAACTGAGCGCTTCACGATCGGTATATTTGATTGCTGAACACTTTAGTCTGGCACACAACACCGGTAGCGCCCCAACGCAA
>CAZREM010000031.1:0-34069 GCA_964599325.1 uncultured Verrucomicrobiales bacterium
CATGACCACCGACACCATCATTTCCAAAGTCTGGAGCTTCTGCACCACCCTGCGCGACGACGGCGTGGGTTACGGCGACTACTTGGAGCAGCTCACCTACCTGATCTTCCTGAAGATGGCCGACGAATACGGCCGCCCGCCCTACAACCGCGACGTCGGCGTGCCGAAGCAATACAACTGGGCCGCGCTCAAGAAGCTCAAGGGTGCGGAACTGGAGGGCCACTACATCGAGACACTGCGCGAACTCGGCACCGAGAAGGGCATGCTCGGCCAGATCTTCACCAAGGCCCAGAACAAGATCCAGGACCCCGCCAAGCTCGCTCGGCTGATCGCCATGGTGGATGAAACGCAATGGACCACGCTCGATGCCGATGTGAAGGGTGACATTTATGAGGGCATCCTGGAACGCAACGCCGAGGACACCAAGTCCGGCGCCGGCCAGTATTTCACGCCCCGCGCCCTGATCGCCGCGATGGTCGAATGCGTCGCACCGGAGCCGGGCAAGACCATCGCCGATCCCGCCTGCGGCACTGGTGGATTCTTTCTCTCCGCCTACGACTACCTGGTGAAGCACCATCAGATGGACAAGGCTCAGAAAAGCTTCCTCAAGAGCAAGACCTTCCACGGCAATGAAATTGTCCCCGGCACGCGCCGCCTGTGCCTGATGAACCTTTTTCTCCACAACATCGGTGAAATTGACAGCGAGAGCTTGATTTCCCCGACCGATGCCTTGGTGATGCAGCCGTCCCAGACCGTGGACTACGTGCTGGCCAATCCGCCCTTTGGAAAGAAGAGCAGCATGACCTTCACCAACGAGGAGGGCGAGCAGGAGAAGGATGATCTCACCTACAACCGCCAGGACTTCTGGGCCAGCACCTCGAACAAGCAGCTCAACTTCCTCCAGCACATCCGCGCCATGCTCAAGACCACCGGCCGCGCCGCCGTGGTATTGCCGGACAACGTGCTCTTCGAAGGCGGAGCCGGGGAAACCGTGCGCCGCAAGCTGATGGAAACCACCGAGCTGCACACCATCCTGCGCCTGCCGACGGGTATTTTTTATGCTCAGGGCGTGAAAGCGAATGTGCTGTTCTTCGACAACCGCGCCGCCGGCAAGAACATGGCGACCAAGGAGGTCTGTTATTACGACTACCGCACCAACATCCACCACACCCTCAAGCGCAACCTACTGCGCCTCGAACACCTGCGTGAGTTCATCGATTGCTACCACCCCGCCAACCGCCACAAGCGTGAGGAAACTTGGCACGCGGAAAAGAACTCGGACGGCCGCTGGCGCAAATACACCCACGCCGAACTCGCCGCCCGCGATAAAACCAGCCTCGATCTGTTTTGGCTCAAGGACGATTCCCTCACGGATCTCGACAACCTGCCAGAGCCCGCGGACATCGCCGATGAAATTGTAGAAAACCTCATCGCTGGACTCGCCAATTTTCAGGTGGTTGCCGCCGCATTGCGCACGAGCCAATCAGAAACCAATTGAGGCATTCGGGACTGGATGAGGTCGCGCCATTCATCGCAGAGCTATCGGCAGTCGTGGCAGCGCCTCGGCGACAATAATTTCGCTCCGTGCACGCGCTCTGGCATTGCAGCATGATCGTTGTTTGCTAGGCTAGGTCACGATGAGCGCGACACCGTTTGTATATCAAGACATTTACGCCACAGCTGCCGATGCCACGGAGTATGAGATGATCAGCTCCGAGCACGTGTCGGTGCAAACGTTCAGCGGCCAAGATCTGCTCTGCATCGCACCAGCAGCTCTCACCCTACTGGCGCAAGAGGCGATGAAGGCGATCAATTTCACCCTGCGTCCTGCTCACCTCGCTCAAGTTGCTGCGATCTTGGATGATCCCGAGGCTTCGGAAAACGACCGCATGGTGGCGTTGATGCTGCTGCGCAACGCAGAAATCGCAGCACACGGCATCCTGCCCTTCTGTCAGGACACCGGCACGGCCACCATCATCGGCAAAAAAGGTCAGCGCGTGTGGACCGATTGCGATGATGCCGAGCGGCTCTCCGAGGGCGTTTACCTGACCTACACGCGCGAGAACTTGCGCTACTCGCAGACCTCAGCACTCAACATGTATGACGAGGTCAACACCAAGACCAACCTCCCCGCGCAAATCGACCTCTACGCCACCACCGGCGCGGAGTATCATTTCCTTTTCGTCAGCAAAGGCGGCGGCTCGGCAAACAAGACGTTTCTCTACCAAGAAACCAAAGCTCTGCTGCAACCGGCGCGACTCAAGCAATTTTGTCTCGAAAAAATGCAGAGTCTCGGCACCGCCGCGTGTCCGCCCTACCACCTGGTATTTGTGATCGGCGGCACATCGGCAGAGGCCTGCCTCAAGACGGTAAAACTGGCATCCACCCGCTATCTCGATTCCCTGCCGAGCGCGGGCAATGCGCACGGCCAGGCATTTCGCGACCTCGCGCTGGAGGCGGAGCTGCTGGAAGAGGCGCGGCGCGTGGGCATCGGAGCCCAGTTTGGCGGAAAATACTTTGCCTTGGACGTGCGTGTGGTGCGCCTACCGCGTCACGGAGCCTCCTGCCCGGTGGGCGTGGGCGTTTCCTGCTCGGCGGACCGACAAGCCAAGGCGAAAATCACCAAAGATGGTTTATTCATCGAGAAACTCGAAAAAAATCCCGGTCGTTTCATCCCAGAAAGCTACCGCAACTGGCGTTTCCAGGGCGTGGCCATCGATCTCGATCTCGGCATGCCCGCCACGCTTGCCACTCTCAGTCGTTACCCCGTCACCACCCCCGTTGCGCTCAGTGGCACAATCATTGTCGCTCGCGATGCGGCGCATGCGAAGCTCAAGGAGCATCTCGACGCGCACGGCTCCCTGCCCGATTATTTCAAGGACTATCCCGTTTATTACGCTGGTCCAGCAAAAACACCCCAGGGCATGGCCTCGGGTTCCTTCGGTCCCACCACCGCAGGACGGATGGACTCTTATGTCGATCTCTTCCAAGCCCACGGAGGCTCAATGGTCATGCTTGCCAAGGGCAATCGCTCGCAACAGGTCACCGATGCCTGCAAAAAGCATGGAGGCTTTTACCTCGGCTCCGCTGGTGGTCCCGCCGCACTATTGGCGCAGGATCACATCGTATCCCAAGAAGTCGTCGCCTTTCCTGAGCTTGGCATGGAAGCGGTGTGGAAGATCACCGTGCGCGATTTTCCTGCCTTCATCCTCGTCGATGACAAGGGCAACGACTTTTTCAAAAATCTGCAACAATGCCCGATCGCGCACTGAGCACGGTCAGTTCTCCTCAAACGTCTTGAGATCTGCGCTCTTCGGCTGTTTCTTGGCTGCTTGTTGCATCTCGGACAGTTCTGACGGCGAAAAACCCATGGATTCGATGGCAGCATCGGCGGCGGCGGCGTCTTTTTGATGAAGCTTGAGATATGAACTCTGCACCGCTGCCAGCCGCTTGGAGGCATCCGTGATTTTCGCGGCGGACTGCAATCCCTTGGCGGGGTCGCGTCGTTGCTGCACTTGCGCGAGTTCTTCCCATGCGCCGTCGAGCTGGGATCCTGTGGGCTGTTGCTCCAACCACTCGCCCGTGCGCTTGATGTCCTGCTGCGCCCAGATGCCGACCGCGCGCTCATAGACTTGGGCTCGATCCTCAGGCGCGGACTGCGCCACCATGAAATCAGCCCCCGAACGCGGATCCTGCATCATCAGCATGTGGGCGGACTGCTGCAGCACCTCTTTTTTATCCTTGCCCTCCATCGCCGCGATCAATTCCCTCGCCTGCGCCCCATCATACATGCTCATTTGCCCCATGATTTGCCCCAGCACCTGCGTGCGATTGTTGCCCTCAAGCTCGCGAGAGACATGCTCCATCATCACCTTTGCTGATTCGACGTCTGTCACCGCTTGAGCGATGCCGGTCATGGCCATTTGTCGCTCTTGCTGATCCGTCAGTTCTCGCAAATGACGAAATGCCATGTCAGGGTCTTTGCGCGCCATCGAAGAAAACACGCTCATGTAACGAAACGAGGCTCCCATGCCACCCGAGTTTTCGCTCGCTTCCTTGCCATCGTTGCGCAGGTATTGCCAAACGGCATCCGGATCGCTCTCCGCCCACGAGGACAAAATGCCCATCATGCTCATTTGCTTCATCTGCATTTGCTCAGCAAAATGCTCATTCGCATAGGCCAGGGCTGCAGGACCATCATTTTCCGCCCATCGCGAGAGCAAGGCCATGGTGAGCATCATTTTGGTCTGCTGCTCCTTCATGTCGCCAGCCAACTTCAACGCAGGCTGAATGTCCTCGTCGCGAATCTGCCCGATCAGCGCAAACATTTTCATCATCGATGAGGGATTCATCATGCCACCGCCACCCAGTTGCTTGAGCTGAGCCATGACTTGCTTGAGATTGCCGCCATTGCCGGTGACCGCGCCGCCACTGCGTCCCGCCCGCGCGGCCGATCCACGCGCAGCGGAATCGGCTCCTGCCCGCTCGCTCTCTCCCACGAGACGCTGTCGAGCGCTCTCAGCTGACTGTTCCTGCTTGCGCCCGCCCTGATAAGCTAACATCAGGGAAACCAGCCAAACTCCTGCGATGGCGATCGTGACTTTTAATTTCATGACTAAGATCATGAGTCATATGGGACATTTTGCAAGCTTGGGCTCTCGTTGCGTCAAAATCAGCCACAGCGGTCATTCTAAGGATTTTTTCGGAAAAGTTGCATTTTCGCCTTGCCAAGCAGGGGGCAGATCACGCAGCATCGCGCCTCACGAAAGTGTAAGGGGTAGATGCCCGAGTGGCTAAAGGGGGCAGACTGTAAATCTGCTGGCTAACGCCTACGCTGGTTCGAATCCAGCTCTGCCCACCATTTCGTTTCTCTAGCCGTTTTGCGCCTTATTTTTAGTGTGATCGCGCTGATGCATCAAGATTAGATGATGGTCGTTCATCGGAACAATCTCGCGCGGTTATTTTCGTGCAGCATGAGGAGAAACGTGGTAAACGAACTCAAGTCTTCCACTTCGATTTCCTCGCTGTGCCGGTGGGACGACGTGCTTATCCCTAGCTCCACCGCTCCGCCATGAATCACGCATCAAGATTCCTCCGCGTGCTAGCCACCGTGCTCGCGCTTTTTTCTCATGTCCAGGCGCAGAGTGTCGCGCGCCAGTGGATCGATGAGTGCCTGCAGGCCATTCGCTCCGATTTCCCCGCTCCCACAGTTCACGCGCGCAACCTCTATCACCTCTCAGCGGCGATGTATGATGCGTGGGCCAGCTACGACAGCCTCGCGGCGGGAGTCTTTCACCACGAAAAATCCAGCGCCAGCGACATCGCGAGTGCACGCAATCAAGCGATCAGTTACGCCGCTTATCGCGTGCTTTACGATCGCTACAGCAACAACCCCAGCGCGCTCGAGTCCTTTGACCAGCGCATGTTTGCCCTTGGTTATAACGTCGCGTTCATTTCTACAAGTGGCAATCGACCCGACGCCCTGGGCAATCGCTGTGCCGCCGCCGTCATCGCTGCTGGGCAACTCGATGGCTCGAATCAGGCGCAAAATTACATCGACCCCTTCGGTTACACGCCACGAAACACACCGCTCATTGTCGCGCAAAGCGGAGCGGGCAATCCCGCTGAGCCAACCCACTGGCAGCCGTTGGCCTTTGATGTGGCCATGACTCAGAATGGTCTGGTTGCGGATAAAGTGCAACGTTTCATCGGCTCACATTGGGGGCGGGTTGCTAGCTTCGCGCTGTCAGGTGCGCGTCCCAACGGTTGGCCACAAGCATGGAATCCAGGAACACCGCCACAATGGGGGTCCTCCCGTCATGCCGAGTTTCGCGATGAGCTTGTGCAGGTGATCCGATTCAGCTCACAGATGACGCCCAACGACGCCACGCTCATCGACATTTCCCCTGCTAGCCTAGGGAAAAACAATCTCGGAACAAACGATGGTCACGGCCACGCCATCAACCCGATCACCGGCCTGCCCTATGCGCCTCAATGGGTCAAGCGCGGTGACTTCGCCCGCGTTCTCGCAGAGTTCTGGGCTGATGGTCCCCACTCGGAAACCCCGCCGGGGCATTGGAATGTGCTCGCCGGTCAGGTGTCGGACGCCACGACTCTGCCCTATCGAATAGCTGGTCAAGGTGCGGAGGTCACGCGACTGGAGTGGGACATCAAGCTGTATCTCAGTCTCAACACCGCCCTGCACGACGCCGCCATCGCCGCCTGGGGCATCAAGGCGCACTATGACAGCGCCCGCCCGATCACCTCGATCCGTCACATGGCGAGCCTGGGTCAATGTAGCGATCCGCTTGCACCGCGCTACCATCCGCTCGGTCTGCCCTTGGTCCCAGGGCTCATCGAACAAGTCACGAGCAGCAGCAACGCGGCCGGACAACGTCATGCGGGATTGGCCACGAACCAAATCGCCGTGCTCGCGTGGGCAGGCGAACCCACCTACCCCGCGTTTCAGATTGCTGGCACGCGCTGGATCGCGGCAGACAGATGGCTGCCCTATCAGCGAAGCACCTTCGTCACCCCCGCCTTCGCGGGATATGTCTCGGGTCACAGCACCTTTAGTCGCGCCGCTGCCGAAGTCCTCAAAGCCTTCACCAACAATGAGTTTTTTCCAGGAGGAATGGCACGTTACACGTCACAACCCGGCGATTTGAAGTTCGAATACGGTCCCAGCGACACAATCGAGCTGCAATGGGCCACTTACGCCGACGCCGCCGATCAGGCCGGTTTGTCGCGCTTGTATGGCGGCATCCATTTGCAAGCGGATGACTTCGATGGACGACGTCTCGGCGCCATGATTGGTCGCAACGCGTGGACGGAAGTTCAAGCGTATTTCCGAGACGCCCTGCCAAGGCGCCCCCATCTGGGAGTATATGAGGAAAACGGCGCGATTGTGGTCGAATGGCGCAATGCCGCAAACGCACGCGATCAGCTGGAAAGTTCGGACGACCTGCAAACCTTCAGCGTGATCAGCCCACTGCAAACGCGGTCACAAGCCATGACCCGCTTCACCGACCCCCGACCCACCAGCGCGCGGCGTTTTTACCGACTAACTCGTCAGACGCCCTAGTCCACTTTAGGCTCCTGCCATGCGGCGATCATCAGCGCCTGCAACTGCTGCACCCGCTGCGGCTGTTCCTCAGCACGATTGACTTGCTCAAGCGGATCTTGCTCCAGATTGTAAAGCAGCAGTTTCATATTCGCCTCGGCGCGATTTTCGGTGTGGAGCCGAATCAGTTTCCATGGCCACTGCAGCACCGAACGCTTGCCACCTTGCTCCGGAAGATTCCAGAATAGATACTCGTGCTGGCGCTGCTGCTGTGCCTGCCCCAACCACGTCGGCAACATCGATACACCGTCACAACGACCCTCAACCTGCGTCCCTGCTAGATCTGCCAGTGTGGGCATGAAATCCTGAAACGCACTGAGATGATCGCTCACGGAGCCCGCTGCAATTCTACCCGGCCAGCGCACCAACAACGGCACACGCAAGCCGCCCTCGGTGAGATCGCGTTTGATGCCCTTGAGCCCTGCACTCGAGTTAAAAAAATCAGCGTGGTGCCCGCCCTCGGAGTGCGGACCGTTATCGCTGGAGAAAATCACCACCGTGTTTTCATCGAGATGCAAACGCTGTAATGTCTGCATCACCGCGCCCACTTGATCATCGACAAAGCGCATCAGACTAGCAAAACCCTTCTCCGCTGCCGGCCAGTCCTTCTGAGCAAACTCGCCGTAACTCGGCGACTCTAGGCCATGCCCAAGAGGTGTTTGTTTACCCTTAGCCTCGTTATTCGCGTGCGGAAGGTTGAGTGGGTAATAGAGGAAAAAAGGCTGCTCGCGCCGCTGCGCCCGTTGCTCCAACCAGCACACCACTTCATCGGCCAGCAACTGCGGCACCCACTGCCGGCGGCCGTCAGCGGTGGCCACCCCTGTCCCGTCCTGACGTCGTCCAGAACCCGGAATCAACTCATTTTCCAACGCCACTCGCTGACCGTTTCGCACCAAGAAATCCGTGTAACCATTGTGCGCATGAGTCGTGTCCAGATAACCATAAAAATGCGCAAAGCCCTTGCGCTGCGGGTCTTGCATGGGAACGGGTTCGCCGAGTCCATACTTGCCGATGCATGCCGTTGCGTAACCCGCTGCGGCCAGCATCTTCGGCAATGTGGGATCACCATCCGGCACCACTGCGGGGCCGTTGCTGCGCACCCGCCCGTGGCCATTGTGCAACCCCGTCAACAACACACAGCGCGAAGGCGCACACACGGTGCCTCCCGCATAATGACGCGTGAATTTCATTCCTTGCGCCGCCATCCGATCCAAATGCGGAGTGGTGAAACGTCGCTGACCATAACACCCCAAATCACCGTAACCAGCGTCGTCTGCGAGAATGAAAATCACATTCGGCCGCCGTGCTGGTGTTTCGGCTGCGTGCATCAGAGTCAGACTTAGCGTGACGAGAACGGCCCAACGGATCATCAATTTGCCTTGCATTGAACACTGACTAGCACGTCAGCGCAAAAAGCCAAGAACATTGAGCATGAAGACATTGCATCTCCTCAAACCAACCAATCGAGCGGCGATCAGCAACGGCCAATGGATCGATGTTTCAGCGCATCCGCGCTCCGAGAAAAACCTGCCCGATCACGACCTGCGCTGGGAACTGGGGCCAGGCAATCATCCTGTGCCGAAAACGCTCTTGGCAGCTGGGAAAATCTCGGCATAGTGTGCCCATGCCACCGGACAGCTCCCGCATGCCACGATCGCCCTTTGCCGGTTGTGCCATTTTCCTCATCGGCGCGATCATCCTTTGCTTCACCCTCGGGGTGGGAGCGTATTCGCTGTTTCAGCAGAACAAAATCATCGCCAGTTTCACCATTGCGGAAAAAAAAGCGGTTCCCGTGCTCGATGCTCCAACGCTCGCTGCCTCAGCACCTGCCTTAATCGAGCGATTGCAGCGGTTCCAACAACAACTTAGCGACAGCCAAATCGGCACCGTTGAGCTGAAGCTCTCGGCGCAGGATCTCAACACCGCCATCGCACACTTTGAGTCGCTGCGAGATTACCGTGGCCAGCTCTGGATCACCGCCATCGGCGATGGACTGATTCATGCCGATTTCTGCCGCACGGTCAATGGCTTGCCGGGCTCGGGCACCTTGCGCCATTTTCATGGTCAGATGACCTTGCGTCCGCAGATCGTCGATCAACAAATTCAGTTCAAGGTCACGCACATCCACGCCGCGACCGGTCAAGTTCCCGAGGAATTCATCGCGCAATTTCCACCCTATGTTTTGTTTGAAAACGATGCGCTCAACCCCGGTTTATCAACACTGCTTGGGAAACTGAACCATCTCGCAGTGGCCGACGATTCGCTCATCGCCCGCCGCGAGCCCGTGTGGCACAGCTCGAAGGAGGCAATCGACAACGGCGTGCGACGCCTGCTGCGCTTACTCGCCGGGGGATTCATCACGATTGCTGGGCTAGCGGTGTTCATCGGACTGCTGGCGAAAAAGAAGAAAGAACGCCTCAAACAAGCCCAACTGGACGCGAACACGAGCCACAAATAACCCAACCATCGGGTGCGAGCACGAGCAGCATGCGGCGGAACAACCGCATCAACTGTGATCCCTTGTGGCGCTGGCATCACCAGCGGACCCCGCCACCGACGCGTGTTTTTCTCGAAAAAACTGCTCAATGCGCCGCTGTAGCTCGGCATAATAACGTTGCTTCACACTCTCAACGGCCTGAATCTGGAAGGCATCGGGACCACTGCGCAATTTTTCCTCTTCACGCAGCGCCTCGGCAAACTGACGTTCCAATTCCAGAACCGATTGCAAAAACTCCGCACTCGCCTGGGTGTGTTCCACGCCGCGCAGTAGAGCCCCGTCCAGTCGTCGATCCTGCGTGATCAACGTTGCACTGGCGCGTGAAGGCTGATTGAGATAACGCAGATTTTTTTGCAAAAATTTGCGGTGCTTCGACTCGTAGCTCTGCTCCTCCTGATCCACCAAGCGATCATACGGACCCGCCTTGGTGAAGAACTTCACCATCAGCGGAATGGTGTCCACCAGCATGAACAAGCAGGTGAGCACCAGATAAGTCATCCGCGCAAAATCGCCGCCCTCTTTGCCGGATTCAAACAAGCGATGCAGAGCCAGGGTCTGGGTCAACACATCGCGGCGTGGCTCGTCCAGCAGACGTTTCACCGCCGCCGCTTCCTCGTCCGCGAGCGCCACCAATGCGCGTTGCACCGTGGCAAGCTCCTGCAATCGGGTATCGATTTGCTGCTTGATCGTCTCACGCAGGGCATTTTGTTGCGTCACAAAAGCCGCCGCCTGGTCTTGCTGCACCTTGCGCTTGAGGTCAGCCACCCGTTCGCTCTCCGCCTGCTGCGCCAGGCTCTGTTCCGCCAGTTGTTGCTCAAACGCCTGCATCGTCGCTGCCTCAGTGGTGCGGATTTGCGATTCCAAGGCTTTTTTCTCCGTGGCCAAATGTTCCAGCAATCCCGCTAAACGGCGCGATTCCTCGCGGCGAGGCTCGAGCTGATCCGCCCGCACCGAGCGCGCCCGCGGCCCCTCACCGGCTAATCCCGAACGCTGGCCATTCAACTCGCGCTCGAACTCCGACTGCCAAAATCCTAGCTCAGCTTGCAATTTTTGATACTGCGGCGTGAGTGTCTCGCCTTGCTGCACGATTTCTCGCAACCGGGTCGCATAGCCCGCCGTCGCCGCGGTCACCGCTTTTTTTAACTCCGTCTGTTGCTCAGCAGTCATGCCCTTGGCATCCGCACCTCCCGCGTCATCATCTTTCACCAAAAACGTCGCCTGATACGTGGCTTCCCATTGCTGCCGCTGCGCCGCCACTGCGTTTTCCAATTCCTGCCCTTGCGTCCGCAAGCGCTCACGCCGCTGCGTAAACCCCTGCTGCAAGTGCTCCACCTCCACACGACGGTCACGCTCAATGACCGCCTCCAAGGTATCGCGAAATAACAACAACACCAGTGGATGAGCGATTGTTAATCCCATGAGCACCGCTACGCCACAGCGCAGGACAAATTGTCCGACCTTGCGTCCGAATGACATGAAAGGACGATAGGATGCTAACAAAGCCCGATCAATCGTGAGAATGATGAATGCCCAAACCGTTGCAACTGCGTAAATCACCATCGTCTGCGATGTGAGTGTCGAAATCGCATAGGCCGAGGCCAAAAACGCAAAAGCACACGGCACCAACACCGAGGCGCCAAACGACACATACTTGCGCTGCTCCCACTCCGGACACTGCTCCAAGACATCTGACGCAGCACCTGATAACCAAAAGAAAAATCGCTTGCCCGGATTCATATTCAATCTTTCAGCTACGCGGCATTCTGATGCTTTTTGCCAAGTTCAATGATAAAAATCCAGTTACTGGCGCACATAATCAACAATCACCATGCGATGATCTGTCTGCGGCAGATTCAGCACCTTGGCACGCACCGACCGCAGGCCATTACTGCTATAAATGCGATCCAAGCGCAGGAACGATGAACGTGCGGGAAACGTATTCGGCCAGCCCACCCCTGATCGCATGTAGCCATCGTCAAACTTACCTTCCAGCGCGGTAAAACTAGAGTCCTGCGGCGGCGCATTGAAATCGCCTCCGATGATGATCGCCTGCGCTTCAGTCGGCATCAGCTCCCCAAGACTCTGCAGCGTCAAGCGCATTTCCTCACGCCGGATTTGTCGCGCATTCCAGTGCTCACGCCAGCAGGACAAGCTCCACGGCCGCAAATCCGTGACTGCCGACAGCAAATGCACGTTGGCGACAGTCAGCAATGCGCCATCCGGTTGTTCGATCAACACTTGCAAATCCCGATAGCGCTCATCGCGTTTCATGTCGCGGATCGGCCAACGGGACACAATCCCATTGGCTTTATGAACCCGATAATCACCGCCCCCCTCGTTATGAAACAGCTGCTCCGTGATCGAACGCACCCAGAAGGGGTGGATTTCTTGCAACAACACAATATCGGGATGCCACTCCAAAAGATCTGGCACGGGATTTCCCATTTCAAAGTTGCGGCAATTCAGTGTCATGACCCGCAACACCATTTTGCCATCGGATCGCAAGGGCACATTTTTCTTCGGCTCCGGCGTGGCATAATTGGCCAACACTCGCACCTCATCCGCAGCGAGCATCAACACCAGCAACCACAGCACGCTCAGAGACATCGATAACGGCGCCCGCAACACCCACCATCCCAGCGCGGCGATCACGAATCCAACCAAGCACCACAGTGGCAGCGGCACAACCAGCAACATCGCCAACGCGTCAATGTGGAGCACAAACGCCATGATCACAAAGCACTGAAGAATCAGGGAGCACAACACAAAAAACCAGCCGACGTAACGGCGGATTTTCACGTGCACAGGGTCAATCGGAGATAACATAACACTGGGGTGATGATGAAAAGATGATCCTGAACACTCAGCGAGCCGCCAGGGCGCGTGGCAGTTCCATGTCCTGAAACGGCACGAGTTCCAATACCGCCGCCACCACATCCTGCGCGGTGCGCCCTTCCAATCGCGTTTGATAATCCAACACCACTCGGTGACGCAACACCGATGCCGCTAACTCGCGAATGTCTTCAAACGCGACATAGCCACGTCCCAACAAGAAAGCACGCGCCTTCCCCGCCGCGGCCAACGCCAATGCCGCTCGTGGCGACGCGCCGTAACGCACGCCCGACGCCGCCGCGCACTGCCCGGGATGCGTGGCATCGACCAACCGCGCAATGTAATTGGCCACCGACTCCGCCAAATGCACCGTTCGCACCCAGCCCAGCATTTCGTTCAACTCCGCACGCGTCATCACCGCCGGCAAGGCCACTTCCTCGCCCATTTCGCGCTGCATCACCATCTGCTGGAGCACCGACACCGAGTTGCGCGTGATGTCGAGTTTGAATAAAAAACGATCCAACTGCGCTTCGGGCAACGGATACGTTCCCTCCATCTCGACGGGATTCTGCGTTGCCATCACAAAAAACGGCTCCGGCAGCCGATGCGTCACACCCATCACCGTCACCGCGCGTTCCTGCATCGCCTCCAACAACGCCGATTGCGTTTTGGGCGACGCACGGTTGATTTCATCGGCCAACACCAGCGAACCAAACAGAGGTCCCGGCTGAAAAACAAACTCTCGCCTCCCGTCTCGCTCTTGCAAGATCGGATTGCCCGTGATGTCTCCCGGCAGCAAGTCGGGAGTGAACTGGAGACGCTTCGCCTCCACGCCCAGAGACTGCGACAAGGCTTTGATTAACATGGTTTTTCCCAATCCCGGCAAGCCTTCCAGCAACACATGACCCTGCGCCAGCACTGCAATCATCACTTGCTCAATCACACGCTGTTGACCCAACAACACCGACTCCAGCCCTTGTCGCAGCGCGGTTAATCGAGGCGAAAAGGCTGCGAATTGCACGTCACTCACCGTTACAGGGGTTTTCATGCTCTAGCTGTATCACAGATTGGATTCATTCGGCATCAAAAAAGCGTTTCAAACTGCGCTGCTCATCCGGATGAAAATTTTCACGCCAAACTCGTTCTCCGCCACGATTTTCCATCGCGCTGCCGCCACTCGATAACGCCAGCGGTTCTTCAGAGCGCTGATGCCGCTGTTGTTGCAGTTGCAACAGATCGCCCTGATCAATGCGATTAGCGTCTTCCATGTCCAAAGGTTGCGCATCCCCGAGCACTTGCGGCGCACGCGCCTCACCCAGCAACTGTGAATCGTGCCCTCCACCTTGGTTCACCCCACCGGATCCCGGCTTGTTGGTCGATTTCCCCGGCTTGTCGCCCGACTTGTGCTTGGCGGATTTCTCCGCTTCTGCCTGGGTCAGCCCTTGGTCGTCCAACCCTTCGGCCCAAGCCTTGCCCTGACGGCGTGCCTGCATTTTTTTGAGCTGTGCCGCGTGCTGACGCAGCTGTTCGCTCAATTCCTTCAGGCGCTGGGGATCCCTGGCGGTGTGCTTGGGATCCAGTTGCTGCAATTTCTCGCGCAACGCCGCATTTGGCTTCAGCCGCGCCGCATCCATGGCATCGATCGCAGCTTGCCATTGTTCCACCGCGCGCTTTGCCTGGTTGACATCGGCTTTCTCCGGTTGCGCTTGCAAGCTTTGTGCCGCTTGCTGCAATTGCTCCACTTGCTGACGCCATTGCTCGGTGGCTCTCTCATGCTCGTGCCATAATTGATCGCTGGCCTCCACGGCAGCGGGAGCTAACCACTGCTCTGCTGGCTGAGCCCGCCACTGTTCAATCTGCTGCAACACCGGCTCGACGGCGGCGGGATCGATCCATTGTTGCTCCGACAAGGCCCGCAATTCCTGCTCGGTCATCTGCCAGGTCGGCGGTTCACTCATCAAGCTCTCTGTTCCCTTTTCCCCCAAGGGCCACCACCCACCCGCCGCGATCGCCACCATGGCCATGAACGGGCGCAGCGCCCCCTGGCGCCAACTCCACCGCCACCCGAAATCGACCCGCTTGGGACAGGGCGGCCAGATCGATCGCCCTTCATGAGCTGCAAGCAACTGCCCATGATGTTGCCCTGCGACTTCCAGAAACACCATCCATTGATCGAGACTCGGACGCCGACGCCAGCTCACCAGCAACGCTTCCACCCCCAGTGCCGCCACCACTACTGCGAGAGCGAGCTCGAAAACCTGCACCTGTCGCTCTGAAACCGAGCGCACCAGCATCAATCCCGGCCATGCCAACAAACCAAGCAATAACAACGACCACTGCAACCTCATGACCGCCGCCGCCGCGCACCATTGGCGCTCCGCTCGCCGTGCTGCTGCGCGCCATTGCTGTTGAGCCGTCAGCTGATCCATCCCATTCATGCCGTTGAAATTAATCATCCCGTTCCAGCAACAAAAGCTCAGACCACGCCAGCAAGCAACTATCCCACCCAATCGTGTATCGATCCATACGCCGGACTAAACAACCGCTGATACAGTCTCACCGCCTCGCCGTCGGTCAAATCCGCCAAAAAATCGCACAAACGTCGCGCGATTTCCGCTTCTTCCCTGTTGCCGCCAGGCATGCTCGCCTCGAGCCCCACCGCCGCCGCTTCCGGTAACAATTGAAATTTCTGCCCGTCAATGTGACCCGGTTCCACGTAACGCTGCCATAAGAGCAACCACATTTGCTTGAGCATCGCATGTCCTTTGCATTCCAACTGCTTGAGCTGTGGCAACAAAAACACCGCCTCGTAGGCTAGGCGCTTGAACATCGCGCTCTCGCGCTGCTGCTCAGCATCGATCTGCAACGCATAGCGGTAGCGCAGGCTCATGTGGCTGAGACAATTCACTCGCTCCTCAAGACGCGTGGCTTGGATGTATTGACCAATCCGCTTGCCCACAAAGGCATCGATGCGTCCGCGCCGCACCGCTTCGATCAATTTGCCCAATGAACTCTCTGGCGCCAGCTCCTCGCCATTCCGCTCGCCCCAGAGTTGAATCCGATCCGGGGTCAGAAAACCCGCGCGCACGCCATCTGCTAGGTCGTTGAGCGAATAAGCGGTGTCATCCGCCCAATCCATGACCTGACACTCCAGCGAACGAAAAGAATCACGCGCCTTGCCCGGCGTGCATTCCATCGGAAAATCATTGCCTCCCATCACCCAATCCAGCACCAAATGCTGGGCGTCGTAGAGAAAATGATGCGGCGGTGCCTCACCACCCGCTCCCCGTAGCTCGGTCCATAGCGTCTTGTATTTTAATATCGCATCCACAAACGCACGCGAGGGATTCATGCCTGTCCCCTTGTGAGCGAAAATGCGATCGACAAGCAACCGCAGCGTCTGCGCATTGCCTTCAAAGCCGCCATGCTGCGTCATCAGATGATTCAAACTGCGCTCGCCCGCATGACCGAACGGCGGATGGCCTAAATCGTGCGACAAGCACGCCGCTTCCACCAAATCCGTGTCAATCCAATGCGCCTCGTCCAACGGTCCCTGCCGCCGCGCCTGCAACCACGCGCAAATCGAGCGTCCGATCTGCGCCACCTCCAGCGAATGCGTCAGCCGCGTGCGATAAAAATCATGCTCGCCGCTCCAGAAGACTTGGGTTTTATTCTGCAAGCGGCGAAAGCTTGCCGTGTAGAGCACGCGATCTCGATCCACCTGAAACGCCGTGCGGTAGTCCTCGTCAAGCCGAGGTTCCTCGACCATGCGTTCCTGATCCCATGCTTGATAAAAATGATTTTTCATCCTGGCTGGCCTCCTCAGTTTTGACCTGACTCCATGCGCGCGCCCTCCCACCACTCATCGGTTTCCTCCGCTGATTCTGGCTCCAAATGCGTGATCACCCGCCCATGCGGCGCGAGCAACGCAGCAATGGCTTGCTCGACCTCAGTGGCGATGGCGTGTGCATCGCGCACGGTGCTATTATCCGCCACCACCACATGCAGCTCCACCCAATGCGTATGACCCGAGTGACGATGCCGCAAGTGATGATAGCGAAACGGCGACCGCAGCTGCAATTCAGCCAAACACGCGCGAATCCCTGCCTCGGTCTCAGGCTCCGCAGCGTCCATCAAGCCTCCGAGACTCTGCTTCACCAATTTGAACCCAGTGATCAAAATATTCGTCGCTGCCAACACCGCGCAAATCGGATCCCAATAAAGCCACCCCGTCAGATGAATCAGCCCCAGCGCCACCAATACAGCCACGCTGGTGACGACGTCGGATAACACATGATGCCCATTGGCGCGCAATAACGGCGACTGCCGTTTTTTCCCCACATGCAGCAACCACAGCCCCGTTAGCAAATTCACTGCGGTTGCCAAACCCGCCAGCGCTGCTCCAAACCACAATTTTTCCATCTGCAATCCCGCCATCAACTGACGCGCCGTTTCATAATAAATGAACAAAGCCGCCGTCGCGATCATCGCGCCCTCGAAACCAGCTGAGAGGTAAGCCGCTTTATCGTGCCCAAACTGATGCTGATCATCCGCTGGCTTGTGCGCGAGCTGCAAGGCACGCATGCCAATCAACACCGCGATCACATGCACCACCGACTCCGCAGCATCCGAGTAAATCGCCGAGGAAGACGTCGCCTCCGCCGCCCAGACCTTGAGAAACAACAACAAAAGAGCCACGACGAGTGACAGCCGCATGGCCATGCGCTGCTCACTCAGCATGGACTTGTCCGTGATTGATGGATTCATAAGCAATGTCGCAAACAATCAACACATTCGCGAGCCACCATCCTAGGAGATGCGCTTGTGCTGACAAGTGCCAACTCACAAAAATCCGGCGGCACCCGGTTGACTACGCCGCCGCCTGACGCTCTCGATACAGGCAGGCGTAAGGAACAAACAACAACAGGCCAACGAACATCAAACCAGTGAAAAAACCAAAATACGCCGCGCCTTGCCATCGCGTCTGACCGCCAGAAAACCACACTCGTGTCAGCATGCCCACAGGCGGCGGTGCCGACTCCTGCGCTCCCAGCTGTTGCTGCTGTCTCGCTAGCCAACTCTGTTGGGGCATCCAACTCCACGATGAACCCGCCGCGGGTTCATCGGCGCCAACATCATCGCGCTCCAAACGCATGCCCACCTCCCAGGCCGTGCCCCATTCCTTCGCCGGACCAGCGGATCGCAATCGACACGCACCACGATGAATCACCCGATACTCGATCGCATTTCCCCACCAATCCCGCCCACAATCACCCAACTGCTCCGCCGTTGGCCACTCCCCATGCGCGCGCATCCATGCCTCCAAGCGTCGCTCCACCTCAAGAAAGGGCGCGGACACCTCGTCGCTGAACTCTATTTCTTTGAGTTCGCCTTGCTGCACCCTCACGATGAAATCATCTGCCGTTCCCGTGATCCCGTCTGCCCCTGCCAGGATTGCCTGCCGCGCTTGCAACGCCCATTCCTTCTGCTGCGGATTCTCGCTCTCAAGCCGCCACTGCCACTGCGCGGCCGATGGAATTTGCACGTAATCGTTGATTTTGGCGGTAAACAAATTGCCCGCAAACACGGCCAAAAGATAGAGTGACATCACCCAAGATTTCATCGAAGGCGGCGCCTGGGTGTAAGAAAACTCCAACCCGACGATCGATATCATGATCTCGCTCATGGTCACTAGCAAGTAAGCTAACAACTGCCAAGCGATCGACGGCCGCTGCCCCGCATCGATCCACGTCTGCACCCCTGTCACCACCCCAAAGGCGAGCACCATCAAGACCAAGCCCACACCCATTTTGCGCAGCGGTGTCACCCTCACCCATCGATTCACCCACGGATAAAGCAGCAGCGAAAAACACGGCACCAGCAACAAAATCAGCAGCGGATTCACCGCTTGCACCTGCGACTCCAACCACGTGATGCCTGCAAAACGCAAGTCCATGTGCTGGGCTTGCAGCACCCATGTTGACCCCGTTTGATCATACAGCGCCCAAAACATCGCCACAAAACCATACAAGGGCAACAGCTTCAACACCGCCCAGCGCGTTTCACGTTGCCACAGCTCGCGAAAAAACCGGCTACCACTGGGCGGGATGTGAACATAGCGATGACGCCCTAGCCAAAACAGCCAAGTGGCCATCGCCATCAACCCCCCCGGCACACCAAAGGCCCAATGCGGACCATACCATTTCAACAACCACGGCGTCAGCAAAGTGGACAGAACCGAACCAAGATTGATCGAAAAATAAAACGCGTGATACACGCGGGAGAGCAAATGACGATTTCTCGGGCCAAATTGATCACCCACATGCGCAGACACACAAGGCTTGATCCCCCCCGCTCCCACGCAAATCAACACCAGTCCCGCCTTCAGCCACCATTCCGAATGCCCCCACGTCCCCATGCAGGCCAGGGCGGCATGCCCGAGGCAGTAAATCACGCTCAATGCCATGATGGTGCGATACTTACCCCACCACACATCGCTCAAAATCGCGCCCAATAAGGGAGTGAAATACGCCCACGCAACAAATTCATGAAACGCAGAAGTCGCCGCCGCGTCGCTCATGTTCGCCCCGAGACGTCCGTCCATCAGCCCCAGATACTGGGTCATGAACACCACCAGTATCGTGCGCATGCCATAAAACGAAAACCGCTCCGCCGCCTCATTGCCGACGATGTAGGGCACGCCCGGCGGCATGGCTGCCGTGTCCACGACCTCAGTGCGATAGGATGAAGTCATGAGCATCGAACCCTCGAATTCATCGGCTCACCAGCGAATCGCCGCCGCCGCCCAAGTCAGACCCGCACCAAAAACCACCAGCACCACGTGCTCACCGCGCTGAAACGCGCCGGATCGATTCGCCTCGTCAAACGCAATCGCCACCGCCGCTGCGGATGTGTTGCCGTAATGATGCAAATTGACAAACACCCGCTCGCCTGGGACATCGAGTCGCTCGGAAATCGCGTCAATGATGCGCAAATTCGCCTGGTGAGGGATCACGCACGCAATGTCCTGTGGCTGTAACCCCGCCCGCTGAATCACCGTTTCTGCCGCTTCTTTCATGCGATTCACCGCATGCTTGAAGACCTCTTTGCCCAACATCGCCAAGGTTGCCAAATGCTCGTCGGCATTTTCCTTGGTGATCGGTTTCGCCGAGCCCCCCCCCGGAATATTGAGCAAATGCGTCAGCGCGCCATCCGTCCCCAAGTCCATCGCCAAAATCTCCCCCTCGCCCGGCTGCGCCGCCCGCAACACCGCTGCGCCCGCGCCATCGCCAAACAAAATACAAGTGCCGCGATCATTCCAATTCACAAACGCCGAGAGCTTCTCCGCCCCAATGATCAACGCGTTCGCCACGGTGCCACCCGCGATCATTTGACGCGCGATCTCCATGGCATACAAAAATCCAGAACAAGCCGCCGAAATGTCAAACGCCATCGCACGGCGCGCTCCCAAGCGATCCTGCACGTAACAAGCCGTGGCCGGCGTGAGCGTATCCGGGGTGATCGTCGCCACGATGATCAATTGCAGTTCCTCGACCGCCAACCCAGCTTGCTCCAAGGCACGCAAACCCGCCTTGGCGGCCATGTGCGATGTGAACTCATCATCTGCCGCAATCCGACGTTCCTTGATGCCCGTGCGCGAGGTGATCCACTCATCCGATGTCTGCACCAGCTGCTCCAGCTCCGCATTGGTCAAGCGTTTTTCAGGCACGTAACTGCCAGTGCCAGCAATCATAACAGCAGAATTCCGCATGACTAAGCGTAAGCGCAGATGCTCGCACTGAAAAGCCCGAAATCCACTCATCACCAAAAAGCTGAAAAATTCCACGCGAAAAACTTGCCAGTCGCGCACAGCTGAGGCTGACTTCTTCCATGAACTACCACGATCGCCTGCTGCAACGCCAATCGCTTACCGGCTCCCGACTCTGCATCGGCCTCGACCCGCGTCCACACAGCGAGAACCGACACCAGATCGAGGACGAACTCAAGCGCATCGTCGAGGCCACCATGCCCTATGCCGCAGCATTCAAGCCAAACATGGCATACTTCGAAGCCATGGGTCTCTTTGGCATCGAGATCCTCGACCGCTTGCTCAGCTGGCGCCCGCGCGAGGTTCCGCTCATTCTCGATGCGAAGCGCAGTGACATCGGCGAAACACAAAAATACTACGCCCAAAGCTATTTCCAGCATTGGGAGGTCGATGCCGTCACCCTGAACCCGTTTTTGGGTTACGACTCACTTGAGCCCTTCCTGAACAGTCCCGGCAAAGGTGTTTACTTACTGGCCGTCACATCAAACCACGGCTCCGCCGATGTGCAGCGGCAACGCCTAGCCGATGGCCGCGCGGTCTTTGAATTGGTCACAGCTCTTGGCGAGCGTGCTAAGAATGCCGCTTGTGCCACATCCGTCGGCTATGTGGTGGGACTTACCAACGCCGCTGATGTCCTGCAAGCCATTCCGGACGCTCCCTTGCTGGTCCCTGGTCTCGGCGCACAAGGTGGGGACTTGGCCAGCTTGCGCCAATCAACCCGAAAAGCACCAATCCTCATTAATGTGTCGCGCGGCATTGCTTATGCCGATGATTCACTCAATTACGCCCAGCGCGCCACCATGTGGAAGGAAAAAATTGCCGACGCGCTGGGGGATTGATTCCATTAATTCTGACCTGTCGGCCCCTCAACCACCGGCGGCTGCCATGGGAAGGACTCCACTCCGTATGCTCCCGCTGGCAACCACAAACCATCGGGCGCAAGTGCACATTCGCTATCGCGCAACCACAGCTGCGATGGCAGATCGAAGCCACCACGGGGTTGCAAACTGCCATCAGTCGCAATGGCTGCCACATCGAGCCGCCCATATCGATTCGCCAACAAATGACCGCTCACCACATTCAAGCTGCTCACCTCCGCAGCCAATGACCATGATGCCAGCGATACGATCTTGCCATCACCCGCGCGATACCCCACTCCCAACACACCGGGTTGGCTGCTCTCGCGACTGAAATACAATGCCGCGCCCGCCGCCACACTGGCGTTACTCTGCGGAGCATCCACTTTGAGCTGATCGAGCAAAAACGCCGACACGCCATCATAACCACAAGCCTGAACCACACGAGAACGTTCATCGCCACCTTCACTGTTTGTGAGCAATACCGCACCTTGGGCATCGACCTGACTCACACTCATCAGCGCGCCTGGCAAGGACGTTACATCGCGAATCACCGGTTCGGCACCGCGCACATCCACCACCTGCAACCAACTGCGGATCAACGTTCCAGCCCCAGGTGCCTCAATCGATCCAGCCACAATTGAGTTGCCCGCCGGCTTGATCTTCACCGACTTCTTAATCACCTCCGTCTCGTCGTAACTAAAAAACACAAAACCCTTCTCAGCAAAAGCACGACTGTAACTCAAGGCGCGATCCGTAGCGCCCACCTTCAACGGTGCCCCACTGAGCAAATTTGTCCCTTCGATCTGAACTGGGCACAACCACGCCGTTGCAGCTCCTACCAGCGGCGCTTGATAATAAGGCAACATCGGCAACGACGCGTCTGCCACCACACCTCCCGAATCCGTCAAACGCACAGGCTGCGGCATGACGCGGAACCAATCCACCCACCAACGGTTCCATGAAACCTGACCCGGCACATACCAGACCAGTTCGGATTCACTAGGCCACAGCGCCTGCACCCGCTCCAAATCCACACTTGATTGACTCACACCCGCAAACAGCTGCTCCGCGGAATCAATGACCTCGATCTTCGCCCCATCGGCGGACACCTCCACCGCCCACGTGCGCAACACCGCCCCCTCATTGGCTCGCGTTTGCTCATCCCACTGCGCGAGATACAGACGTCTGTCCTGCTGCGTCGCTGCAACGATGCGCCCCACACCCAATTCAACCTCATGCCGCACATCATCGGCATCGCCCTTGCGCGCCAGGCGCAAAACAGGCTTGGACGAACGCGATTGCCCGGCCCAGATAAAATCATAGTAACGGCCAAGACTCGGTCCGTTTTCCACCTCAACCAAAGAGTCCGCCACCGCAAAAACACGATCCACCGTCCACGCCAGCGACAACTGCGCCAGTGGTTTCGCATCGCTGCCGTCTTTCGCGGACACCAGCAATTCTTGCCCCGAGATGCTGACCACATGATCCCCAATCACCGCACCCCGCCGTGCCTGATCGCGGTGCGCCACAGCTGCCCCGAGCGTCAATTCATCGCGACCAACCTGCACAAACTGGATGAAACCCTCCACCCCCGCGGTCCCCCATTGCTGAAACGGCACCAACACCACGCCAAGATCATCGGAAAACTCCACTGCCTTTTCATCGTAGTTCGCCTCGCTCCAACTCCAAGATCCCTCAGCCCCCAAATACTGACGCGACAACAATTTGGGCGAACCAAGATCCGCGACATCAAACAACGACACCGTCACCCGACCGCCCTCAACCCCGACTGCTAACAAGCGATCTCCCATCGGGTGCAAATAAGTGGACCAGCCCGGAATTTCCAACGCCGCAGTCAGTTTAGGCTGAGCTGGATCGGCAAGATCGACAACAAACAACGGGTCAACCTGACGAAACGTCACCACATAAACCCGATCGCCATCAAAGCGCGTGGCATGCAGGGTTTCGCCGCGCGCGCCTTCCAGCTCCAACTGCGCCAGCGGCGCGGTTTGATCACCCGCCAACGCAAAGGTCTCCACCCAAGTTTGCAGCAGACCGTCGCTCCACAAATTAGACACCGCCGCCACCGTGTTGTGATTCACATGGAGCTTGAATTGATCATTCGCCACACCTTTGAGCGTCAAGCTCTTGAGGAATTGCGGTGCTGCCGTCGCCGCGCTCACATCCCACACATGAACCACGGACTCTTGTCCCTGCCCCGTGCTGACCAGCATCTTGTCCTCCGCGACCTGAACCGCACGGAAATAATCATCCATGCGCACCGTTTCCAACACCACGGGTGCTGACGGATCACGGAAATCCACACTTTGAATCACAGTCTGATGGCCCTGATCGCTCCACACCCTGCTCACGAGTCGCAATGTTGAACCAATCAATCGGCTATCGGCCACATCACCTTCCAGCGGCAATTCCTTCACCAAACGAGGCACACCTGCACTCACGCTCATGACAAACAACGCCGATTGCCCTGCACGCTCGGTCGAGGTCGAACGCCCCAACAAGACCAGCGCTGAACCATCCGCGTTCAACGCATAAAATTGTTCACCGACCGCGGGCAAACGCAGCGTTCCCGT
Organism: uncultured Verrucomicrobiales bacterium; assembly: GCA_964599325.1. GTDB lineage: Bacteria > Verrucomicrobiota > Verrucomicrobiia > Verrucomicrobiales > Akkermansiaceae > UBA956. The sequence continues at coordinate 23,735 of CAZREM010000031.1, forward strand.
GCGCTGCGGCACCAACGGCTGGGATAAATCAAGGCACTGCAAGCCACGATATTGATTGAAAAAAAACAACTGCTTGCCCACGACTTTCCAGATGTCTGACTCCACAACCGGCTGAGTCGGCGCGGTGACCGCATCATTCACTGCTGCCACAGGCGGAGCAGATTGGGCGAAATTGCTTTTGTTAAACGCCAGCGCGGCATTGGCAGCTAAGCTATCCGATGACTTACGCGAGAACACCTTGCTAGCTGCCACGAATCGCGCCGGAAACTTGGGCTTTGTGTATGCCATCACGCGCAACTGATTCGCTTTCACCCCCTTCGGCACGGTTAATGACAACTTGCGATTGGCGCGCGCGCTCGAAGCAGAATAATGATTAACCTTCAACGGTTTCCAACCGTCACCTTGTTTCACCTCTAACACCAGCTGCTGATAACCTCGCGGCAAGGTCGTGGTGATGCCGCTCTGCCATCTTGAGGAATAACCACTGAAGCGTAGCTGCGTGCCAGTCGATTCTAACGCGCTCAACGGAGCGGCCATGCCAGCACTGACGAGCAGGATGCCGCCAAACTGCCTTAAGCGCTGCCCGGGTTTGTGCGATGGCGCCGCACGCCGGATGAATGATTGTAACATCGTGATCATGTGAATAACAATTGGGGTTTCCAATGAAAAAGAACAGGAACAAATGAGCGAAGCCATTGAACTGCAAACGACTCCTCAATGTTGAATACGACAAAGCTTGCCAATCTGGATCAGTTTCTGCAATCCTTTGCGCATTTTTTTATTCGGCAGGCGGCATTTTCATCGTTTGCTTGGATCCTAGGTTGCTAAAAATGTCTCGCACAGGTATGCCATGCGCATGCCCGCCACCCTGCCACAGCCGAGCCCTGTTCGTTTCATCAGAACGCGCACCATGATCGCTGCGCTTGGCTGCTTGGTTTTAGCCTGTCTCAGCAGCTCCTGCTTTCAGGTTCCCGCCACCCAGCCGGTGGTGTATCGCTATATCCCCGGACGCACCGCATTGTTGAAAAACGGCATCGCCCACGCCCCAGCGCGCGCACCGCGGGCGGTGCAACGTGCGATCCAAGCCGGCAATGAGCTGCAAGGCAAGCCCTACATCTGGGGCGGCGGCCATTCCATGAAATCCACCCGCGGCTACGATTGCTCGGGCGCGGCGTCCTATGTCCTGCGCCGGGCGGGATTGCTTAAGGGCAGCCTCACGTCCAAGGGGTTTCTCAAATACGGCAGTCGCCACGCGGGCGATTGGATCACCATTTACTGCAATGATGGTCACGTTTTCCTCACCGTCGCTGGACTTCGTCTCGACACCGGTGGCGACTCTGGCCGCACCGGCCCCCGCTGGAAGCCCCAGCGCCGAGGGGTCAGGGGCTTTTATCTGCGCCACCCCTCAGGCTATTGAGACGTTCAGCGCCCTGCTGCAACGAAGGCAATAAGGCATCCACCCCCGCAAAAACCAATCCAGCCGTGACCCGGTTTGGCACCACCCACACTTGCATGCCCGCAGCTTGAGCCGCACGCACCCCGTTCAGCGAGTCCTCAATCACCAAGCACTGCTGCGGACTGACATCCAATCTCCGCGCGGCTTCCAAAAACAAATCCGGCGCAGGTTTAATGCGCGGCGCGTCACCCCGGCACACCATGTCATCAAAGTGCTGCCGCAACTCCAGCCGGTGCAACCAATCCCCGACCCATTGTGGCGTGGAGCTGGAGACCACCACCCGCGGTAATCCCTGCGCCGCTGCTAGCATCTCCATCACTCCCGGCATGGGACCCTCAGCGGCTAATTCAGCCATGATTCGTTGCTGACGCATCTGATCGAGTTCCTGCCACTCCAGCTCCCGCCCAATCAACTCATGCAAATAATCCTTCGGCGACCACGTCGCGAAATCCGAGCCGATGCAGCGAGTGTAATGACTCAAAGGCAATTCCTGACCATGATCGCGAAAGCAATCAGCCCACGCCTGATAAATCGTCCACTCGGTGTCCACCAACACCCCGTCAAAATCAAACAACACCGCTGCGAAAGGCATGTCCCGAGCCTAGCGTGTTGCCCACACCCATGCAATGCTGTTTGCGACACCATCGGCCCACTCAATTCACCCGGCGTTTTTGTCGGGTGATGATCCACCCCGTGAATACCGGACACATCACAATGAAAATGCCCAACACCAAGCCATTGCGTTGATCCGTCTCCCACCAGTCCTCGCCCCACAGCGGTTGTTTCAATGCGAGGAAAACCGACCGACTATGCCCCGGCTCGTTGCGGTAGTCGGTGCGAAATGTCTCAGCCTCGCGGGTGATCAGGTCGATGCGCGAATTGACAAAATAATCCGCCACGGTCTTGGCGCGCAGCTGCTGTTCTGGCCACGCCTCAATCGCTTCACAGGCTTCCATCGTGCCACGGCGCGCGGTGCGGCTGATGTCATAGGCCAGTTGCGCCGCTTGCTCCGCATTGATGGCACCAGCCCCGAGCAGCTTGGTTAATCCCAACTTCAGCACCTCCAAGCGCTGCGCCGATTCCTTGTTCAGCTCCGGCATTTCCTTGAGTTGTTCAATGCGCCGTTGCACCCGCAAACGCTCGCGTTCGAAGGGGTTGCGCGTCGCCTGAGCCACCACCAGCGATTCATAAGCATAGCGCAGTGGCATCAGCTGCGCCGGAATCGGTGCCCCACCGCGATCCCGATGCAGCTCTATGTCCTGAAACAACACACGATTCATCTCACGAAACGGCACCAAGGCCCCCGCCAGCAGCATCTGCGGCACCAGCAGCAAGGGCACCGCGGTCAAGGCAGCCCGCTCTGTTTTCACCACGGAGGACACCAGCAAAGCCATCGCCGTGCCCGCCCAGGCCGTCAGAGTCATCCACATCCAATGCTCCAACAACATGCCCTGGATGTCCAAAATCGGATTCGCCACCACGAGATAGGCCAGACACTGCAACGCACCCACCAAGGCCAGCGCCAGAAACTTCGCAGTTACGTAGAGGCCCGCGCCCGCTTCACAATTGCGCTCGCGTCGCAGCACCGGCCGATCCCGCAAAATTTCCGTCGCAGAGTTCGTTAAGCCCAGAAACATCGCCACCGTGGCGCTCAGGAACAAATACGCGGGAATGTGCAGCGCGGTGGAAAACTCATACGGACCCTCCGCCGACGACCGCAGGGTGATGCCGATCAAGGCTGCCAACAATGGCGCTTCCAGCAAAGTCGAGTAAACGGTGCCGCGCGCGCGCAGTTTCGATAGCAAGGCCCGCTGGAAATGCGTGGCGAACACCGCAAACACCTCCCGCACCCGCCGACGTCTGCGCCGCGGAAACAAATTGGGGGCAGCAGCGGGCAACTCCGATGCCGGAATCTCCACTTGCCGGTGCAGCGATTGCATCAGCTCCTCGCTGTCATATCGCTCTTGCCAAAACATCGAAGGAAACCGGCGCATCGCCAGCGGATTCTGTCCCCCACCAATCGGATAAAACGGTGTTTCTAACACATCGAACACAAAATCCGCCCCCAGAGGCTGCTGCGAGGCAATCGCCGGATGCGAAATCCCCAGCTCCTCACACGCCAAGCGGAAATAATCCATCATTTCCCGCGGTGTGCCAAAGAAGGCCAGCCGCCCGCCGCTGTCCAACAACAGCACCCGATCAAACAACCGCAGCACTTGCGCTCCCGGACGGTGCAGGGAAGCGATCACGATTTTATCCCGTGCCAGCGCCCGTAGCGTTTCCGCCACATGCTCGGAGTCCTTCGAGGACAGACCGGAGATCGGTTCATCAAACAAAAAAACCTCCGCCGAGCTCAACAAATCCAATCCCAAGTTCAGCCGCGAACGCTCCCCGCCCGATAACGCTTTCTCCCCAGCCGAGCCGACGCGTCGGTGCGATAAGCCCTGCAACCCCAGCTCTGCGAGCACGATGTCGATGCGCCGCTCACGCTCCGCAGCCGACTGCGAGGGGCGCCGGATCGAGGCCGCGTGACGGAAGTGCTCTCGCACCGTCAACTGCGGCGCCAACGCCTCTTCCTGCGCCATCCGCGCAATGTAGGGCACCAGCGTTTGCCGATGTTCGTAGAGCGAAACGTCGTTGAGCGCCACCTCACCGCGCATCGGCTGCAGCTGACCCGATAAAATCGCCAGCAACGTCGATTTCCCCGATCCACTAGGTCCGATGATGCACATCATCTCGCCGCGATTCATGGAAAAACTCACGTTATCGATCGCCCGCGCATCAACCGCGAAGTCGTGGGTCAACCCAGAAACCTTGAGGGTTTCAATCACGTTACGCTCCTCATCGATCAAGCGTTCGGAAAACCGACAGCGCAGAGCCTGCCGCGGTGACAGCCGGATCAGGCCGCCTTCCTCGACCCGAGTTTCACCGCGCAGCACTTGCTCGTTGACCTGAACCGTGCCCTCGGTTTCGATCACTTTCACGTAGCCACACCCCTCTTCCGGCACGATGCGCATCTCCAGCACCACCCGCGGTGCCAGTCCCGTGGAAATCAGCAAATCGCCACGCCCAATCTCCGCCGGATCATTGGAGACGAGAAAAGCGCGCCGCTCGTTATCGACCCGAAAACGCCCGCCCGCCTCCAAGGCCTTGCGCCGCAGTTCTTCCAGCGTGATCGTTGCCCCGTCCGGATCAACCAAGCGTTCGTGATGGCAGCAGCGCGCCACAGCCCCCACCGGCGGCAGGGGTTGCGAGCCAATCTGCAAGTCAGAATTGCGATGCGCCTCCACCTCCACCATCAAGCCAAAACGCACCACCGCCAAACTCTGACGAGTGCGGGCTCGGTCCACCGTCAACCCCTTTTCACTGGCAGATAAATGCATGCGCGGGGCGACGCCGGTTTTTTTGACGTTGAGGAAATGCACAAAGTCCTCATGCATCAAGGTCCAGCCCGGCACCACTAAGGCCTGCCGTTCGCGCATGCGCAGAAACGCACCCGACTCGAGCGAGCGCCCGCGCACCCACAACGGCTGCAATCCGGTATTGCGCACCAACACCAGGTCCCCCACGCGATAAACCCGAAACTCGTGCTCCGAGGCCTGCGGCGGCAACACCACATCGCAGGGCTGTCGTTGACCAAAAGTCACGCGCTCATAGCTCAAGGGCGTTTCCACGTCAGCGCCGCTCGCCATTTCTCGCAAGATTTGCTGACCCACATCCGCCGCATTGAGCTGCTCCATGAAGTCCTCAAACTCCACCCGCGAACGCGTCGAGCGCCCCGCCGCGTCCACCAAGGTCCACAGTTGCAAGCCCAAGGCCAGCTTGCCTGGCTCGTCTAAACGATCGCGCAAGTCCCACGCGATGCGCTGCAACGACTGCGGTGAGCGAATCGAACGCTGCAAGCGGCGCGCCAACCATCCGTGATCCACCTCCGGAAAGGCCGAGCGCAATAAATCCAACACCGAGTCCACTTCCTCCGCCGATAAGCGCTGATCCACCATCGCAAAGGCAGAAAAGGCATCGATCAAACGCCCCAAGATCGCGTCACTGCCCGGCCGCAACGAACGCAAGCGCCCAATGCCCGGCACGAAGCGTAACAGGAAGAACACGCGCCGCATCCAGTTCACCCGCACTTCACGCGGTTTGTCGTCTTGATCCTCTTTTTCTTCCGACTGCACGAACTCAATCTGTCAGATGCACCAACAGTAACAAAGCGAAAAGACACAACCGCACGAATTGTCGCTGCCGGACTCAGTGGTCGGGGGGCCTGATCGAATTGGTAGCCGAGGAAGGCGCGCAGCGAGAAGGAATCGGTTCTTATCATAATCACCACAGGAAACATTCCTCACTCCGCTACCAACCCCCAGCCCAATCAGAGGCCAAAATCCACTCCTTAACCAAACAACAAATGATCCAAAATCGGTTGCATCTCAGGGACCCCAAAGCAGTGGAACGCGCCCTGCGATTGAAGCCTTACACGATTCGCCAACCTTTGACCGCGAAAGAAATCGGGAAGAGAAATCCGGTAAGCCGCGCCCTTTTACTGACCCCATTCATCCCTAGCTCATATGGAAACGATTTCCGCCTTCTTCGAATCATATCGAAAACTGCCGATGCTTCCCTCCTTGAGCTTTTCAATAGCCTCCTCAATGGCACCCAACGGAACCAGAAACCACTCTTTGGGTTCCACCTCTGAACCGAAACGATCTTTCAATTCCAAATCCAACCGAGCACTGCCGAAAAACCGGTGAAGCAATGCCTCCAGCTTCTTCCGGTTGATGTTAGATAGCTTGAAGGTCGCCACGACCTCCACATCCGCCAGCAAATAGGTCGGATCCTTTTGCGCGGTGGCGATCCGCGCCTTCACATCTCCGCCCGTCACCCCGATCTTGTGAATCACCGAGCGATGTTCCGCGACAAACGGATGCTCTGATTGGCTCCGAAGAATATAAATATAACCCGTTTGCTGATCCCCCTCTTCTTCCTCGTCCGAGAAGAGTGGCCCCATGTCCGGTTCGGTAACGCGGCGGCTGACCTTGTCTTTGTTCAAAGCTCGCTGAAGCGAGCGCACGAGCAAATCGCTCTCGGTGCCGTTGTCGAAAATCACCCGCAACCGGCTATCGAGTCGCCCATAGTAATTGGTGAACGACTCACCCTTGGACGCCACCAATGCCTTCTGTCCGTCGAGGATGAAAATGTCTCCCTCCTTCACCTCGGCATTGTCCTTGTATTTCAGAGTCTGCCGGAGGCCGGAAGCCAGTTCACGTTGCACCTTTTCAAAGATGGGCCGGAACACATCGTAGTCCTTGCAGGGATTCCTTTGCGCGACTTCCTCTGCGGCTCTGATTTCTTCGCGAGAGCGCACGTGAACAAGCTCTGTCACATCACCACCGGCATCGACTCCCAATGCCTCAAGCAATTCCGCATCCGAAGGCTCTTCCATCACCATACTCGAAGCCGTCTCCGCGACAGCATCCAGAAGACCATGCGGGTCCAAGCCTCTCAAAACTTCCCGGCATTCCGGTGACTTCCGGATCTGGTCCAACCTGACGGCGTAAAGCCGTTCGAAAATGTCACGGCTCTCTCCATGCTCGGGCCTCCGGCCATGTTCCTCAACGAAACGAGCGATCTCCTCGAAGCCCGCGATGATCCGTTGCTCACGCGCGGAAAGACCGCCGGTCTTGCGGGCGTCGGTTTCCACACCTAGCTCGTCCAGCAACTCCAAATCATCGTCTGTGATTTTCTTAGCCATTTTTCTGGTTCTTCGCCTCGCGTTGCAGGAAGGCCACGCCTTCTGCCATCCGCTTCTCCCAAGCATCGGGTGAAGTGAGTGACGGCAGCCTTCCTTTTTCCTTTTTAAACTCCAGCGCACGTTTTGCCAAGCCCCGTGCTTCTTCGAGAGTCAGATTACCACGGCGGCCTGCGATCACCGCGGCTACCAGCTTCAATCTTTCCTCGGTCATGGACTTTGAGAGGATCGCGTAGGCTTGGCCAAACGGGTTGATCCGGTCGATCAGGTCAATATCGAGTTCCCGGACATCCATCGCGTATTTGCGGATGCCATCGATCAGCGACGTGTTAGGGGAGGGCTCGTTGCTGTCGCTATCGCCACCGCCCAGCATTTTCTTCGCTTGTTGGACGAGATTCAGTGCCGCGATGGCGTGTTGACGCACGGCTTCCAAATCCTCGTCGTCCAGATTCGGAAACCGCTCCTGCACAATCTTGCCCATGCGGACTTGCGTGAGTTCCTCGGGGACCAACTCATCATCGAACAATCCGCGCTCGATCGTCCGCTTGTCCTGCACGAAGGCGGTGACGAGTTCGTTCAAGTCCTCCTTGCAGATCCGTTCCGCCTCGTGGCTCTTCGGTTCCGCAAGCCCTTTGATCTCCAGTTGGATTTGTCCCGTCGTGGGGTTCACCCCGATGTTCGTTTTCTCCGGGTCGTATCCTCCCGGCCCGTAATCGTATCCCGGAGTTTCTTCATTGCTCTGGTTCTTGGATCGGAACTCGAACCGCGGTGCCAGCACCTGTTCCATCAGCAGGCTCGCGGCGATGGCCTTGAGCGTATCGTTCACTGCTTCCGTTACGGCCCCTTCCGAGGCGTCCGGCTCGGCGATGAGATTGGTGAAACGGGCGCGCGTCTTGCCCGGCGCATCGCGGGTGGCGCGGCCAATGATCTGGATGATTTCTGTGAGGCTGGACCGGTAGCCAACCGTCAGCGCGTGCTCGCACCAGATCCAGTCGAACCCCTCCTTCGCCATGCCGAGTGCGATGATGATATCCACATGATCCCGGTTGTTCTTCTGGGCCGGATCTTTCAGCGCGGCGGAAACCTTTTCGCGCTTCGCCGGGTCATCGTCCACCAGATCGGCGATTTTGAGGATCTTTCCCTCGGCGGTCTTCACCAGTTGGAAACCCGTCTGCGGATCGCTTCCCTGCCATTCGCCCAGCCCCTCGATGATGTGCTCCACTTCCTTGATCTTGTCCTTCGTGCTCTCCCGCGCATTGACGTTGGGGATGTGAAGGATCGTCTTCTCACCGGGTTGCAAGACATCGAAGATGCATTTCTCGGCATCGTTGTTCTGATCCCGCGTGAGGTAATCGCCGGAGTAGAAGAAATACCCGATATCGAGCTGCTTCAGGTATTCGTAGCCGTTGAGCTGTTCGTAATAAGTGTAGGTGACGGTATCGAACTTCGATTCATCGTCCGGATGCAGCACCGCCTCCGCGTCGCCGCGGAAATAAGAACCGGTCATCGCCACGATGTGGATCTTGTCGCGCAGCATGAGCTGGCGGATGTGTTCGCCCAAGCGGTTATCCGGGTTTGCCGAAATGTGGTGGAACTCGTCCACGGCGATCAAGCGATCATCGAAAACCTCCGGCCCGAATTTCTCCATTGCGAAGCGAAACGTCGCGTGCGTGCAGACCAGCGCCTTGTCCCCGCTTTCGAGGAACTTCTTTACCGATTCCACCTTGCCACCGTTGTCCGTGCCCGGCGCGTCGCAGAGATTCCACTTCGGCTCCACCTTCCAATCGGCGGAGAAACCAAACTTGCTCAGCGGCTCATCGTGGAAACTACCACCAATGGACCGCTCCGGCACCACCACGATGGCTTGCTTGAGCCCTTGGTTCGCCAGCTTGTCCAAGGCAATGAACATCAGCGCCCGGCTTTTGCCCGAGGCTGGCGGCGATTTGATCAGCAAATACGGCTCGCCGCGCTTCTGATAGGCGCGTTCCTGCATCGGGCGCATGCCGAGCGCGTTGGAACGCGTGGAACTGCCGTCCTGCGCGTAGGTGACGGAAACGGATGGGATGGAATTGGGCTGGTTCATAGGGGTGGTTCAATCAAGGTATTTCGGGTCATATTCGATTCCGGCCTTGCGCAACATCTCCACGAGTTCTTCACGGAACGATTTGATCCGGTGATGTTCCTCCTGGTTGGCGATGTAATGGCGCACCGCGTCGCGTGAGGTGGCACTGACGGTGAAAGCCGCATATCCCTCTTGCCACGCGAAGGAGCGCAGGCCGATCTCATCATGCGCCCAGGTCGAGGATGCCTTTTTCAATTCCCGCATGACATCCGCAAGGCGATGGGTGGCCTTCAGACCCACCAGCAGATGCACGTGGTCCGCCACACCGCCGATGCCTTCTGGGAAACCGCCCAGCCCGCAGATCGTGCCGCCAAGGTAATCGTGCAGGCGCGCCCGCCATTCGGTCGCGATCATGGGTTCACGGGCCTTGGTGGAAAACACGAGGTGGTAATGGAGGCTGAGATACGTCGAGGCCATGGCGTCAGGGCTGGCATCCCTCCGGGATGCGGATTCGTGGGGTTCGGCGGTCCGGTGGTATCGGCGCGTTGTGCCTTAACCACCGGCTAATAGCTGGGAACCCTCCGGGTTCGTGGATTTCCCTCTCTCCGGTGCCACGCATCTTCATCCCGGAGGGATGCGAGCCATTAGCCGGTGGTTGAGCAAAGCGACACCACCGGACACGGTCCGAAACGACAACGCACCCCGGCGGGGTGCCAGCGGGTCCCAGAGCTACGCCATTCACACCCCACCTCCCTTCATCCGTCCTGCCGCCTTCTTCGCAGGGGCCTTGGCGGTCATCTGAGTGTAGAGTTCAAAGAGCTTTTCCAGCCGCTCGGTGTCGTTCTTGAAGCGGCGGCCGATGTAGATGCGTTCCAGGGTCTCGTCGTTGCGCTCGTGGGCGGCGCGGAGGTTGGCCGGCATGGTCTCCGGGTCGTAGAGATCGGCAATCGTCGCCGGGAAATGCGCCTCCCGCGCCAGCAGGATGTCCTCCGCGCAGCGCGTCAGATCGGCTTTGTTTTGCTCGGTCAGCGTCGGCACGGGAAAGGTGTTCCAGCCAAGGGTGTTGGA
>CAZREM010000032.1:0-32680 GCA_964599325.1 uncultured Verrucomicrobiales bacterium
TTTGATTGCTGAACACTTTAGTCTGGCACACAACACCGGTAGCGCCCCAACGCAACAGGCTAGGCGCTGGGGTCAAAAAGCTCACAAAAGCTCATTTCGAATCGGTGCGGCTACCCGATTGTTCACCTTCGTCTGGTTCGCCTTTGCTTTCCGTTTTCGTCCAAGTATCGAAATGATAGGTGCGCTTGCGATGCCCATCGGTCATTTCCAGTAGAGCGTCCCGCGTCAACTGCTTGGCCCATTTGCTGACGGTTAGCGGCCACTGTGCCAGATCCACAGGCTGTCGATTGATGCGCGCGGGACCAGCAAAATCGCGCTCGATCACCTGACCGTTGTGGTTCGTGTAACGCCCTGTCATCGCTCCTTCGTTGAGAAACTCCACTTTGCTGGGGGAGATGACGGCGTTCTTAAAACCTTCCAGCCGCAACTGTGGCGATGCTCCTGCAAAATCGCGCTGCAAAGAAGTCACGCTAGCAGAAATCGATATCGCGCTCTGCCCAGCAGAGGCCTTCGGACGCGATGGTTCGCGGCTCGGCAAAGGCGGCGGCTACTACGATCGTTTTTTTCAACAACGCGAGCCCCACTCAATGCTCATTGGCATCGGCTTCGCCCACCAAATCATCGCCGCCGTTCCCATGGAGCCCCATGACATCAGGATGCACCTCCTGGTCAGTGAAACCGGCTGGCAGGCGCCAAGCCACAGCAGCTGATGAATTGGATCAATCAGGCCTAATCGCGTGGATGATCCGAAATCAATGCCACGGAGCAAGGATGTGAATGACTGATGAGAAATTGCCACGCTTCCAGCAGGTAAAGCGCATCAGGATGTCGCTCTTTGATGATCTGCGTTGATCCACGAGATTTGCTGTTCTATTTTTCCACTCACTAATCAGAATCCTCGCAGCGTTAGAGCGTGGTCATCTGAGTTACTCAGGCTTGCCTATGCATCTGAGACTTGGGGCTTTTCTCGATGATTACCGTTCTCCGCACGAAGGGTGCGAGCCGAGAATTTCATCAACCTTCAAACGTATCCTGATTCGGTTCACAACGACGAGGGGTCCGAGGGTTTTGGCGTAGCTGACTCCTGTCCGCCGCCATGAAAAACAGCACAACTACTGAATCACGCATGATGATGAGCTGACTGAAACCGGCATTAAGGTGTGTTTGATCAAAGTCGGTCGTGTGGAAGATACTCGCGGCAAGAAGAATGACTCGTGCCATGCCCCAAAGCTGCAGCAAATCCACGGCGCCACTCACTCAACTTCACCTCCAACCCACCGCTGCATGTCAATTCAAGTCAGTCGGAGGTGTTCAGCTCTTTGGCAGGCAACTTGCTCGCTCTCTGCAGTCGCACTTCTTCGACTCTGGCAGGTCTTGCTAAAATACCATTTTCTCTGCCATCAAGGTAAAGCACTTGAGGGGCATAACCGTTTGATTCGATCGTAATCTGCAAGCCCTCCTTCAGATGCTTACCAACAATTGCGATGGTCTTAGTCTGATCAACATTAGAATCAACTCTTGCGGGTGCACTGATTTTGATGGATGAGCTGATCGTATCGACATTCCATTTGACACTGAAATCGACCGGCTTGGAGCTATCAGCGTCGATCGCGCGGATGCTAGCAAAGTAAAGGGACGGGGGATAACTTCGCTCAAAGTAGTCGAAAATCCGCCATATCCACAACATTGCAATCAACCCGATGGTGATCGCGATTGATAATGCGATAACTCTAATGGTGCGCCTCATGTTCAATTTAATCCAATGACCAGTCGATTTGAGTTTGATACCCTTCAGTTGTTTGCATTGTTTGCGAACAATACAAACAACCTAACCGGACAGCCATCGATCGCATTCAACCCGTCCAACAAGCAAACGCCACACCCGAAACATTGCGAGCGTGGCGTGTTGAGACACGAACACGAGTTCAATCCGCCTTGCGGAACTGGCATCGTGACGTTGAATCGAATCAGAACTTCACCTTGATCTTGCCGCCATAGACAGCATCCTCACCGAGTTCCTCCTCGATGCGCAGCAATTGATTGTATTTAGCGATCCGATCCGAGCGACTCATCGAGCCCGTCTTGATCTGACCCGCATTGGTCGCAACCGCGATATCAGCAATCGTCGAATCCTCCGTCTCGCCCGAGCGATGCGAAATCACGGCGGTGTAGGAATTTTCCTTCGCCAGCTCCACCGCATCCAAGGTTTCGGTCAGGGAACCAATCTGATTCACCTTCACCAGGATCGAATTACCCACACCCAACTGAATGCCTTTAGCCAAGAACTCCACATTGGTCACAAACAAATCGTCACCCACCAATTGAGTTGTGGCACCCAATTCATCGGTCAGAATTTTCCATCCATCCCAATCATTCTCAGCGCAGCCGTCCTCAATCGAAATAATCGGATAGCGTTTTTTCAAATCCGCATAAAATGCCACCAATTCGGCGGCTGAACGCACGGATTGATCCGACTTCTTGAACACATACGCGTTCTTCGATGCGTCGAAGAATTCTGAAGATGCCACATCGAGTGCGATACAGATATCTGAACCCAAATGATAACCGGCTTTTTCGATCGCCTGAGCAATCACGCCTAAGGCGTCCTCTGCGCTATCCAAGCGTGGCGCGAAGCCACCCTCATCGCCAACTGCGGTGGACAAACCGCGACCGTGCAACACTTTTTTCAACGCGTGAAACACTTCTGCGCCATAACGAAGAGATTCGCGGAACGTCGGCGCTCCCACGGGCACGATCATGAATTCCTGAAAATCAATCGGTGCATCGGAATGAGCACCGCCGTTAATGATGTTCATCATCGGCACGGGCAACACCTTCGCATTTGGTCCGCCAAGATACTTATAAAGTGGCAGATTCAACTGAGCTGAGGCAGCTTTGGCTACGGCCAAGGAAACACCAAGAATGGCGTTTGCGCCGATTTCTTTCTTCGTGCTTGTGCCGTCGATGCTGCGCATGATCGCATCAATCGAAGCCTGCTGTGTCGCATCAATGCCACACAATGCAGGAGCCAAGCGCTCGTTCACGTTGGTCACAGCATTCAACACGCCTTTGCCCAAATAACGAGCCGCATCGCCATCGCGCAACTCACATGCCTCGTGTTCCCCTGTGGAAGCACCCGATGGCACGGCAGCACGTCCAAACCCCCCGCCTTCCAGCAACACATCAACCTCCACCGTCGGATTACCCCGTGAATCAATCACCTCTCTGCCGCGAATTTCCAAAATGCTCGTTGAATCCATAATCTTAGTATGTTGAAAGACGCTGTATCTCATGCATCGCCCCATGTGGCAACCCTCAAATGAGTGATGTCGCAATTCGCTTCCAACCAGAAGCTTGCCGCAAAACGATAAAAAATTCCCAAAAAACGCGATAACACGCCATGTCGATGCTGTGTTCTCGACGTGTCAGCATCTGACCATCGATTTGCTGCTATTTTTATTTGCAATATCTAAGATTTTGATACATATATCATCCTCATGCCAGAACATTCAAATATTAAACGCTACAGCGACGAACAGCGTAAAGAAATTCTAAGTTTTATAGATTCCTACAATGCACAAAATCGTCGCGGTGGTCAAAGCGCGGCGACCAAGAAGTATGGCGTGACAGCTTTAACGCTAGCATCGTGGGCTAAAAAATCTGGCCAAAGCAAAGGCAAACAGAAGAGCTCAAAACGCATCTTGGAACGATTGGAACAGGTGAAAATTGATATTGCAAAAACCGAGAAAAAACTCACAAAACTCCAAATGGAGGCCAATCAATTGCGTCAGGATTTGACTCAATCTCTGTGATTCTTCCTCCGATCGTGCCACCGCTGTTTACCCTGATCGTTTGTGCTGAAGGCGGTGCATCGCGAATGCACGTCAAGCGCCACATGTTGGTTGATTCGCGATCGATTTATATAGAAAGAAAAATAGGAACAGCGGATCAACATGGATGATCAAAGCGGATCCCGCTGCGGCCACTCACTTGTCAGAAGCTCGAACTTTCCTCTTCAGTCACTCGACATCCGTGCCTCCCTGGATTCGTGGCGCACATCGTCTTATTTCGGATCAGCTTGGGTCTGCTGAAACGCTTCCCAGCACTGAATGAATCCAGGAGCAAAATCGCTGGGTCTCTGCTTTAACCATTGAGTAATCTCATCTTGCGCAAACCACTGAACCGCCTCGATTTCTGCGCAAGGAAACCGCAGCGAACCGTCGTATCGCGCCGCAAATAAGCGAATATGCTCCCAGCCATTGTTGGCACATGGCTTTAATGCCGTTACCTCAACCATCGGCGCCCCCGTGATGCCCAGTTCCTCCTCCAACTCACGCCGAGCTGAGCTGGCGTAGTCTTCCCCTGCATCCAGATGACCCGCTGCACTGGAGTCCCACACTCCGGGATGGCGATCTTTGGCGCGCGAGCGCAGTTGCAGCAATAGATCGCGTTTTTGATTGAAAACAAAAATATGCACTGCGCGATGCCGCCAATCCTGAGCATGCATCTCCCCGCGTGTGGCTTGGCCAATCACCTGGTCATGCTCATCGACTCGGTCCAATAACTCATCGGCATCCTGCGGACAATTCTTCAACGGGTGCTCATCATAAAACTGCGTCAGTTTCACCCATTGCTCCAGCGACAGCTCCTCGGCACGAACCGTCAGCGGCTCGCCAACCAATTGCACCACGTCTTCCCAATTTCTGGTCGCTGGCAGTTGTTTGCGCAACTGCTTGCGTCGTTGAGCAAAACCTCGGCGAATTAGCTCATCGAACAAACGCCGATCAAATGGCGGCATGCCCTGCCGCGGGGTAAGCACTGCCACGCTAGAATCCACTTGTGGCTGCGGGTAAAACACAGTCGGTGGCACCAGTTTCACCGCCTGAATCTCCCAAGAACACTGCATGCGCAACGATAGCAAACCAAAGTCGTCACTGCGCGCCTCTGCTTGAATGCGATCAATCACTTCCTTCTGCAACATGATCACCGCGCGCTCAAACGGGTGCGGAACCGTGAGAAAATTTCGCAAAATCGCACCACCGCACGAATAAGGCAAATTTCCCAGAAACTTGAGCGGACGGTGCTTGAATAGCTGGCGCACATCGAAGTTCACCGCGTCCTGATGATGAACCTCGACATCGGTTCGATCCGCGTAACGCAAACGCAACGCCTCTGCTAGCCGAGAATCAAACTCCACCAGAATCACCCGTCGCGCCCGACCCACCACATGCTCGGTCAAGGCACCCGTCCCTGGTCCGACCTCAACCACGGCATCCGCTGGATCCAATTCCAAGCGATCGACAATCCAGCGCGCCATGTTGGCATCAACGAGAAAATTCTGTCCCAGCTGACGACTTGGCATCACGCCGTTTTTTTCAAGCACATCACGAACATCACCTAAAGTCACGCCGCCACCTTGCGCGAGCCACACCCTGATTCCAAGCACCAATGCGCAAAAAAACAACCGGACTGATCGACTTCCACAATGGCTCAACCATGCATCAATCGCCTACGAAAAAATGCTGGAATCCCACCAAACTCAAACGCAGGAATCCCGAAGCCTCCGCAGTCACCGACGCGACCATGGCCCGCCCCGCCTGCTGCGACGCACTTTGTCTTTACAGTCCGTTTTCCTGCTTTTACTAACTCCAGTCATGAAATTGTTCGGCACGGATGGCATTCGAGGACAGATCAACCATAATCCGATGGTTGCGGAACTGGCACTGAAACTTGGTCAGGGACTGGCGAGCCTGCTGCCCCGACAATCCGAGGAAAACCCGTGCGTGTTGATTGGACGCGACACGCGCGGCTCGGGGTCGATGTTGGAGCACGCGATTGTCAGTGGCCTGCTGAGCTGCGGCTGCGATGTGATGCTCGTTGGCGTCATGCCCACCCCCGCGGTTGCTTTTGCCACGGTGCACCACCACTGCGCGGCAGGGATCATGCTCACCGCCTCCCACAACCCTGCGGAAGATAATGGCATCAAGATTTTTGCTGCCGATGGCTACAAGCTGAGTGACGCTCAGGAAGCGGAACTGGAAGCCTATTTGCTCGATCCCACGGCTCAGCCCAAACTAGCCCATGCCTCACGCATTGGCAGTGTGCGCCGCATCGATGACACCGCGGCGGCTTATCTCGATCATCTCCGCAGCGCGGTCACGGGGCTCGACCTGCGCGGTCGGCGCGTGGTGGTGGACTGCGGGCATGGTGCGGCGTCGGCTTTGGCGCAACCTTTGCTGGAATCGCTGGGCGCGGAGGTGTTGTTGCTCCATGCCACTCCTAACGGGAAAAACATCAATGCGGACTGTGGGGCCATGCACCCCGAGCACGCGGCTGCCAACCTCGCACGCCACCGAGCTTGCCTGGGCGTCTGTCTGGATGGCGACGCGGACCGAGCGATTTTTATTGATGAAACTGGCGCGGTGCTCAACGGTGATCGCATCATCGCGCTTTGTGCTCTCGATGCCCAGCAACGCCGCGTTCTCGCTCACGAAACAGTGGTGGTCACTGTGATGAGCAACGCGGGTTTACACGCGGCCATGCATGAAAACGGCATTCGCTGCCTTGCCACAGCGGTAGGCGATCGCCATGTGCTTGAGTCCATGCGCCAAGGCGGCTACGTCATCGGCGGCGAAAACTCAGGGCACTTGATTTTTGCCAACCACGCCACCACCGGCGACGGACTGTTAGCCACTTTGATGGTTCTCGCCGTGCTACAACGCCGTCAGCTTGGTCTGGCGCAGCTGGCGAATTGCATGGAAGAATATCCAGCGTGCCTATTGAGCTTCGAGGTTCCAGCGAAACCCGCTCTGGAAAATTTAGCGACGTTTCAAGCCACCTGTGCGGCCGCAGCCGCCGCCCTCGGCGAGCACGGCCGCCAGCTCACCCGCTACTCAGGCACGGAAAACAAGGCCCGCGTGCTGGTAGAGCACCGCGACGCCCAGCTGGCTCAACACTGGGCGGAGCAACTGCGCGCAGCACTGCGACAGGACATCGATCACGCTTGTGCTCGCACTGAGCGCATCAATTAACCTCACCCAACCGCACGACCATGCCCATTTTTCAGCATCGCCCCATTGAGCATTTCCCCATCGGAAATCTGCCTTTGTTTCAGCATCAGCACCGCTTGCTCAACAACCAAGCCCTGTGCCATCCGCACGCTTGGCTCGATGAGACCGACTGCGCCACCTGGCTGGTGAGCGAGAACAACACATTAGTCGATGCCACGGGGCGAGCCCTGGCATGGAAACACGCCGAGCCCGATCTCGGCCATGCGATGCTCAGCTCACGCTCATTTGTCATCGTGCACCCATGGGACGTGTTGCGGGCAAATGAGCAATGGCTGGCGAGCTTGAACCAACACCACATCGCTGGAGAGGTCCATCCCCAGGCGGTGATTGAGGGATTCATCACGCTCGGCGAAGGCTCGCGCCTCCTCCCGGGGGTGTTCATCGAGGGCAATGTGATCATCGGGAAAAACTGCAAAATTGGCCCAAACTGTTACCTGCGCGGCCACACCAGCATCGGCGATCACTGCCATATTGGTCAAGCGGTGGAAATCAAGAACACGATCATCCTCGATCATAGCTCAATCGGTCACCTCTCCTACGTGGGCGACTCCGTGATTGGCTCGCGTGTCAACTTCGGAGCCGGCACCATCACATCAAACTTGCGTCACGATGGCAAAACGCATCGCAGCCGAAGCACGGACGCGGCGCTGATCGACACCAAGCGCCGAAAGCTAGGTGCCATCGTCGGTGATGGAGTCCACACCGGCATCCACACTTCCATCTATCCAGGGCGTCAGCTCTGGCCACAAAGCAGCACCCGTCCCGGAGCCGTTGTCCTACACGATTTGCCATCCCCCTCACTGGACTCGCCTGCCACATCATGAATCAAGAGCCCCCTTGCGGGCGCCCTTTAACCGCACACGAAACATCAGACAAGGGCGCCGGAACTGCCAACGCCACGCGTTTTCTCAACCCGATGGCGGCGATTTTCAATAGAGGTCGCGAATTTCTACAGAGAAAACGTATCATCCGCAGGTGCGTCTCCTAAATTGTGTTGGGCTTCACCGTTCGCCGCTAAATGGCACAGACAGTGATACACGTCCTCCGCATTGGCATCGATCTCGTTGGCGATGTCACCCGCTGTTTTCACCCACGAAGTCAACTGACCACGAACCGCATTGAGAATCGCCAAGAAAGAGGCCGCCGCCTTTTTCCCTGCCTCCACACCGGGTTGATGATAGGCGTTGATGTTCACCAAACTGGCATAAAACGACACCGCACGTTCATAGAGCGCAATCAGCAAGCCCACCTGAAACGGCGTGACCTCGGGCAGAGAAATGGTGATCGACTTGCGTCCAGACTCATACAACGCCGCGCGGGTGCCACGCAAAAAGCCTTGAAGGTAATCCGCTGAAGTCACGCCAGGCTCGACTTCAATGGTGTCACCACTGCGCCCCTTGCGCACCTCAATGAACGTCGCAAAGAAATTCGCAACCCCGTCGCGCAACTGCTGCACATAAGCGTGCTGATCCGTTGAGCCCTTGTTTCCATAAACGGCAATGCCTTGATGAACCACCGCGCCGTCGCGATCATGCTCCTTGCCCAACGACTCCATCACCAATTGTTGAAGGTATTTTGACATCAGCACCAACGCATCCTTGTAAGGCAGCACCACCATGTCTTTCTCACCCTTGCCGTTGCCAACGTGGTGCCACGCAAGCGCGAGTCGCATCGCCGCGTTATGAGTCACAGATGGCACCCGCGTGAGCTCATCCATCGCCGCCGCACCGGACAGCAGCGCATCGATGTCGATCCCCTGCAAGGCCGCTGGCACCAGTCCGACTGTGGAAAGCACGCTCGTGCGTCCACCAACCCAATCTTCCATCGGGAAGCGCGCAATGAAGCCCTGCGAAACGGCATACTGATCCAGCTTGGACCCCACACCCGTGATCGCAACGGCGTGACGCCCGAAGTCCAATCCCACCGCGCCGTATGCCGCCTTGGCCTCAAGCATGCCATTGCGCGTTTCGGGCGTGCCGCCCGACTTGGAAATCACCAGCACCAGGGTCGTGGCCAACTGCGCCGCACCAATGCGCGCCAAGGTCCGGTCCATGCCATCGGGATCCGTGTTGTCAAAAAACTCAATCGGCAACTTCGCGCCATGACCCAGCGCCTCCGCGATCAATTGCGGGCCCAGCGCGGAGCCACCGATGCCGATCAACAATAAACGCTGAAATGGCTGGCCAGCAGGATTTTTCACTGCGCCGGTGTGAACATCATGCGCAAATTGGCGCAACTGTGCTAGAGGCTCAGTGATGGCTTGCTGCAGCTCAGGGGTCGGTGCCAACTCCGGACGGCGCAACCAATAATGACCCACCATGCGCCCCTCGTCCGCATTCGCGATCGCTCCCTGTTCCAACGCGACCATCTCATCAAACGCAAGCTGCGCCCGATCCGACATTTGCACGTAAAACTCCTGCGGAATGTCCATGCGCGAAACATCCAACGAAAATCCCAATTCTGGATAGCGAACCAAATCCCGCGAATATGTGTCAAACGAACTCATGATGACCCATCTTAAAACAAAAGATCACATCTGCCCACGTTAAAGTGCGCCTTGCAGATGAAAATGACGGCTTTTTTTAGGGAATATCCATGAGTGGCTCTCATGACAATCGGTGAAATCGGTGAAATACACACTTTTCATTTGTCATTCCTTTGCCCAAGCTCGCGGGCATGTCGCATGTGACTGTCGATCTCGCCGAGCGTTCTTACCCCATTCATATTGCCGCCGATTCGCTCAAGCGCGTTGGTGAATTGTTGATGAGCCAGCATTTGCAGCGTCACGTGGCGGTGATCACGGATGCCAACGTGGCGCCGCTGTATGCCGCGACTGTGGGCACGGCGCTCGATGAGGTGGCATTGCGGCATAGCCTGCATGTGGTGCCCGCGGGTGAAGCATCGAAATCCCTCGCGTGTGCCGAAACCCTGTGCCGGGAACTAACCCGCGCGGGCCACGACCGTCAGTCCCTGGTGCTTGCTCTCGGCGGCGGGGTGATTGGCGATCTGGCAGGGTTTGTCGCGGCGATTTTCTATCGCGGCATCCCCTTCGTGCAAGTGCCGACCACGATTGTTTCGATGGTGGATTCATCGATCGGTGGTAAAACTGGGGTTAACATTGCCGAGGGCAAAAACTTGGTTGGAGCCTTTCATCAGCCGCGTTTGGTGGTTGTCGATCCCCGCACCCTGCTGAGCTTGGCCGAACGCGAATGGCGGGAGGGCTTGGCGGAGGTCATCAAACACGCCGCGATTCGCGATGTCGGGATGTTGGCGGAGCTGGAGCAACTACCGACAACCCGTCATGAGTTACCCGCTGATCTCATCGCCCGCAATCTGGCGATCAAGGCCCGCATCGTCGAAGCGGATGAACACGAAACGCGTCAGATTCGTGCGCTGTTGAACTTTGGTCACACCATCGGCCACGGCATCGAAGCCAGTGTTCCCTATGGCAGCATGCTTCATGGTGAGGCGGTGGCGCTCGGCATCCGTGCGGCGCTGTGGTTGTCCGAACGCCATGCTGGTTTGAGCCGAGCAGAGCACGAGCGTGTGCTGCGTTTGCTAAAGCGCTTCCATCTGCCGCTGGTGCTGTCCGAAACAATTGCCACGCAGACGATTCTCGATAAATTGGCGCGGGATAAGAAATTCGTCGCCGGTGCCATGCGGTTTGTTCTGCTGCCGACCCTCGGTGATGCCTGCGTTTCTTCATCCGTCACCACCCAGGCGGTGATGGAGGCCATTGAGCATCTGCGCACGGAGCTGCCCGCGCCTGAAACTTCGTTCATCCTGCCATGACATTGCATCAAATCTTCACCGGCGGCATTGCGGCCACCAACGGCTACCTGCTCTGCGGACCCACAGGCGAGCAGCTGCTCATCGATGCGCCAGAGGGCGTGACCCAGTGGCTCGACGACCACAACTGGCATCCGCGCGACGTATTACTGACCCATCAACACTTCGATCACGTGCTCGATGCTGCAGCGTTGCAGGCGCGGGGTGCTCGCATTCACGCCTACGCCCCGCAC
Organism: uncultured Verrucomicrobiales bacterium; assembly: GCA_964599325.1. GTDB lineage: Bacteria > Verrucomicrobiota > Verrucomicrobiia > Verrucomicrobiales > Akkermansiaceae > UBA956. Next base: position 11,093 of record CAZREM010000032.1, read on the forward strand.
GCACCCACGCTGACGCTGGAAAATCGCTGCCGCGAGTGGGGCTTGCCGCCTGTGCCAGCATACAACATCGATGGCGTGCTCGATCTCAGCCAGCCACTTCGCCTCGCCGGTCTTGACTTCGAGCTCGCGCACGTTCCGGGGCACTCCGCCGATTCTGTGACTTTTTACCTGCCACAATTCCATTGCGTCTATGCGGGTGACACCTTGTTTCGCAACAGCATCGGTCGCTGCGACCTACCGGGTGGCGACCAGGATTTGCTGTTGCGTGGCATCCGTCAGCACTTGTTGAGCCTGCCAGATGCCACCGAGGTTTTTTCTGGTCACGGGGCAGCGAGCACCATCGGTCACGAGCGCCGCCACAATGCCTTTCTCCGTTAACCCCCCGTTGAAGCGGGTGAAAACACGACTGCGAAAGCTGAGCTACCAAAGTTTTCGCCGCCATGAACAAGTTCGTGGTTGGCTGCATCGCCATGTTCTGCCGCGTGGCTATGGCGTAGCGGCCACATGCGTCGTCAGCGCCGTGATGTGCCTGGGCAATCCATCGGCAACGTTGCTGCAAGGATTAGCGTTGCTGAGCGTTGTGTTGCTCATCGGCGTGATTCACGTGTGGAACCGCCGCTCGCCATTTGACTTGCAACGCAGCGCAGCGCATCAGGTGGTGGCGGGTCAATGTTGGGTTCAGCGATTTGAGGTGAGAGCACGACGCGCAACCGGCGCCTACCGACTGCTGCTGCTTCCGCCCGATGCTCGACCCACTTTTGCGGAGTTTGCACAGGCGCGTGAGCCGCAGGAACATCGACGCAATGCCTTCGATCGCATCATGGCGTTTCACCGTTGGCAGTGGCTTGTGCAACAACGTCAGTGCTTTTCTCCGCAACACAGCCCCTGGCAACAGCAGTTGGCGGAGGGTGAAACACAAGTCATTGAGCTCTCTGTGCGCCCGCTGCGACGCGGGGTGCTGTCCCTTGAAAGCGTTCACATTCAGTTGCCCGATGTTTTTTTTCTGTGGCAACGCTGCCGTCGATTTCACTTAAAACCCCTGTCGTTGCTGGTGTTGCCACGGCGCTACCCGCTCTCATTTTCCTGCTTTGGCAACGATGCCTCCGGTCGGCGAGAGAGCACGCAACTGCCAAGCACACCGAACTCCCATGGTGAGCTGCGCGGTCTGCGTCCGTATCAGATGGGCGATTCACCCCGACAAATTCACTGGCGTGCCACGGCTCGGACGGGAAAGTTCATCAGCAAGGAATTCGAGGAACCGCAAAACGATCGCTTGGGCTTGGTGCTGGACACATTCAGCACCGCCACGGCAGAAGTCTTTGAGGCCGCCGTGAGTGTCTGCGCGTCCCTGCTGCATGCCGCCCAGCAGCAACAGCGCCCGCTGGCAGGGCTGCGTTTCAGTCATGAACCCTTCACCACCATGACCCGGCAAAAAAATCATCCCAACCAGTGCCAACGTCGTTTGGCTGAGGTGCAAGCGCAACCCCTGCCGGACCATGCTGAGAACCACTCCGCGCACTGGCCCCGTTGCATTCTAGTCACCACCCACTGGCCCCCGCTGGCCTCGCAATTGAACCGCTGCGCGATGGACCACCATTCGCGTGTGCTATGCATCAGCAACTCCGCTCCACTGGCTATGCCGCGCCATGCTCGACTGATACGCCCGGATCATTTGGCGCATGACCTGTTGAATCTGCGTCTGTAGTCGATTGATGATCAATCATCAGGCACAAATAAAAAAAATTCATTTCCGTCAAATGCTAGATTGACAAAAACGTCACGTTGCACACTTTTGTATTTCTATGAAAATGTTGCGACCTTTGCTGCTATGTTTACCGCTGAGTGTTTGGTGCACGCAAGCTGTAGCTGCGCCTGATCTGGATACGCTGAAAAAAGACGCCCTGCGCATCGATCAACACGTCGCCGCTTTCTACCGCCAGAAACAGCTCCCCGTTCCCGCGGTCACGGACGACGCCACTTTTCTGCGGCGGGCCTTCCTCGTGGCGATTGGTCGAATTCCCACTGCTGAGGAGGCGTGGTCATTCCTGGAAATTGAAGACGCCAAGAAGCGCACGGAGCTGGTGCAATATCTGATGGCCTCGAAGGGCTACAGCAGTCACATGTCGAATTGGGCCTTCGATTTGCTGCGCCTGAGCGACGCGCGCATGGGCGTCAACGCCACCAACGAACCCTATCGCCACTGGGTGCGCACGGCCATGGAGCAAAACATGCCGTGGCAGCAATTGGTGCATGCGCTGCTCGCCTCATCGGGTGATGGCTGGAATCAGCAGACAGCGGCGGTGGGATATTACACGCGGGATCGCGGCATGCCGCTCGATAACCTCGCCAACAGCATGCGGGTGTTTCTCGGTTCACGAATGGAATGCGCGCAATGTCATGACGACCCCTACGGCAAAACAGAGCGCCACGATTTCTACCAGCTCGCGGCTTTCACGCATGGGCAATCCAGTGTCAACCAGCACAACATGGATCCTCTCTGGAATGAGCTGCGCGAAGATCGCCGAGCCAACGGCGAGGAATACGCCATCGCCCAAGTGCTGTGGGATCGCGTTTACGGCCTCAGTTTAGCGGGCAATGGCACCGGACGCATCAACCTGCCAGGCGATTATCAATACCGCGACGCCGCACCCGGCGAGATGGTGGCGGCACGCACGCCATTCGGCAAGACCGTGCGCATGTCGGACAAGAAAGATGAAAACAACGGTCGGGCGCAACTGGCCGACTGGGTGATCAACCGCACCGGCGAGCAATTTGCCTCGGTGATTGCGAATCGCATGTGGAAACGCGTGATGGGCAAGGGTTTTTATGAGCCGGTCGATGAATTTGTGGAAGCGAAAAAAACCCAAAGTCCTGAGCTCATGCAGCACCTGATCTCCACCATGCAAAGCTATGGTTACGACCTCAAAGCGTTTCAGCAGATGCTGATGCTCACCAAGACCTTCCAGTTCGCCACCAACCCCAATCCGTCCACGGTCGAGACTGGCGATGATTTCCACGGTCGCAAGATCGAGCGCCTGTCGGCGGAGGCCATCTGGGATTCGTTGATCACCTTGGCGAAGGGTGATCCGGATCTGGCCACGCGTCGCAGCCTAGATGACCGCATCATGGTCAGTGGACGCCCCGTGTTGGTTGGGAAAAAAAACATGAGCCAGCTATCTCAAGAGGTGCTGGCGCTGGACAGTGAGCAAAAGGTGCGCAGTTACTTCGCCTCCTTGGTGCAAGAAATTCGTAGCAGCGGCGGCGCGGGCAGTGCCAGCGACAGCATGATGAGCATGAACGCTGTCACGACTTACAACAAAGACGCTGCCGTGCGCGCTTCAGAACTGCCCTCCCCGGCACCGCGCGATCACTTTCTTTATCTGTTTGGGCAGTCTGAGCGCGATGTCGTGGAAGCGGCGAGTCGCGAGGCCAATGTCGCACAAGTGCTGTCGTTGATGAACGGCTACGTTCAGCGTCAGCTGGTTAATAATCCGCGCGCGCATCTTTACGCAAGCTTGGAAAACGCGAAGAGCGATGAGGAAAAAATCCGCCGTCTCTACGTGACGATACTCAACCGCCCACCCACCACGGAGGAGATGGGCTGGATGAAAGATGAAATCAAACAATCGCCCTCCAACGGCATCCGCAACATTGTCTCCGCGTTGGTGATGTCCTCTGAGTTTCTGTTTTTGCAATAATCGCCGACTGACGCCCTGAATCAGAAAAACAGTTCCTCGCCATCCAACCCAATTTTGCATTCTAAAAACCAACAATTTCAAACCCATTTCGCAGCCATGTCCTTGTTTCAATCCGACGAACTCACTCGCCGCCAATTCATGACCAACGCCGCGCGCACTTACTTGGGCGTGCACTTGTTTCCCATGCTGGGAACATCCATCGCCCAAGCAGCGCCCACAGCACAGGACATTGGCACGGCGAAGCACGTGATCTACCTCTTCATGTCAGGCGGCATGAGCCACCTCGACACCTTTGATCCCAAGCCGAAGAAAAAGGAGGTGATGGGCAGCACTGAGACCATTCCAACCAAGGTTGACAACATCATCATCGGTCAACATTTGCCGAAGACCGCTCAAGTGATGGACAAGGTCTGCTTGATCAACTCCATGAATTCCACCCAAGGGGCGCATGAACAAGGCGCTTACATCATGCACACCAGCTACAGTCTGCGTGGCACGATCAAGCACCCTTCGCTCGGGTCATGGGTCATGAAACTGGGTGGACGCATCAACCCAGACATCCCCGGGTTCGTTTCAATCGATACCCCCGCCGATCACTCTGGGGCCGGTTTTTTTGGGGCAAAATACGCCTCCGCCCCGATTGGTAGTCCCGAGCAAGGCCTGCAAGACTCTCACCGCGTGAATGAGGTTTCGAAAGAGGACTTTGATCGCCGTTTGTCGCTTGCGGATCGCATGAACAAGCAGTTTCACGCCCGTTACCCCAATGCGGATGTGCAAGCTTACCAAGATCTCTACGAGGAAGCCATTCGATTGATGAATTCGAAGGATCTGAAGGCTTTCAACCTCAATGAAGAATCCAGTGCAACGCAAGACCTCTACGGCAAAGGCCGCTTCGCCCAGGGTTGTTTGTTAGCGCGGCGACTGGTCGAACACGGCGTGCGCTTCGTGGAAGTGCAGCTCGGGGGTTGGGACACGCACTACGACAATTTCACGGCGATTCAAGGACGCTGCAAGGAGTTCGATCAAGCTTATGCGGCACTGATCACCGATTTAGACAAACGCGGTTTGCTCAAGGACACCTTGGTCGTTGTGGCAACTGAATTTGGTCGCAGTCCAGAAATCAATCGCGATCACAAGGACGGACGCGATCACCATCCCAACGCCTTTTCCTGCTTGTTGGCGGGTGGAGGCATCAAGGGCGGCGTGAAATGGGGGGAAAGCGACGCCACGGGCAATAAGGTCAAGGACAAGCTAGTGTCGGTGCAGGACTTCAATGCGACCATCGCGCATGCGCTGGGTCTTCCGCATGACTTGGTGCTCATGTCTCCGAGCAAGCGACCTTTCAAGATTGCCGATAAGGGCGTGCCTGTGAAGGAATTATTTGGTTGATGGCGGTTTCTCTGGCTCAATCCGCAACGTTGGATCATGATCTGCGCATGGAATTGCGACCGCTAAGTGCCATCGACCTAGAGCCCACGATCGCGCTGATGGAGCTGCTCAACCCGCAATGCCCGCCCGACGAGTTGCGCGCGCGTTACTTGCACATCCTCCATCGTCATGGCGCGGATTACCAATGCATCGGCTGCTGGAGCGATGATCAGCTCATCGGTCTCAGCGGGGCTTGGATCATGACCAAGGTTTGGTGCGGCAAGTATCTGGAAGTTGATCACCTGATCGTGGATCCCAAGCAACGACAACGTGGAGCTGCGAGCTTGATGTTGCGGCACTGGCAAGACGTGGCGATCACTGAAAATTGCAACATTGTCGTGCTCGATAGCTACACCAGCAACTTTGGTTCGCATCGGCTCTATCACAAACAAGGCTTCGAGATCTGGGGCTTTCACTTTGTCAAAACCCTGCGCGATTTTCATCATTAAATTTCTCGCACCTTGTCATCAGGATGCTTAGAAATGCGCTCAGGCAATGTAGCCCCACAACGCAACCGATCAGCCAAACGCATTCAAATGAATTCCAACACCAGCTCCGACCCCCGCTTTGAGGCCTTTCTGTTTCTTCAAGCTCAAAATGGCGGGATGTTTTTGGGTCAACTGCCCAATCCGGTCACGGGCGAAAAAACGGTCAATCAACGCGCGGCACGTTCGGTGATCGACAGTCTGGAGATGCTGGAAAGCAAAACTCAGGGCAATTTAACTGCCAACGAGGAGCGCCTGCTGCAAACCGCGTTGCGGCATTTGCGGGATTTGTATCAGCAAACTTTCCCAACTAGCGAATCTGCTTGAGCTTCATCGCTCCAAGCCCTTAGCATGCCCGCAACATGACGTTCACTTTCCATGACATCGCTGTCGGCACGGGCGTGCCGTTTTTCATTCTCGGTCCGTGCGCCTTGGAGTCCGAGTCATTTGCGTGGGAAATGGCGCGCGCGCTCAAAGAAATTGCCACACGCACCGGCACCCCTTTTGTGTTCAAAGCCTCCTTCGATAAAGCGAATCGCACCTCAGTCAACGCGTTTCGCGGACCCGGACCAAGCGAAGGCTGCCGCATCCTCAGTGAAATCGGCAAGGAGTTAGGCGTGCCGGTGACGACGGACATTCACACCAGCGAGCAAGCCGAGCTGGCCGCACCGTTCATTGATATTCTGCAAATTCCAGCTTTTTTGTGCCGACAGACCGACCTCTTGGAAGCTGCGGCCAAAACCGGACGCGTGGTGAATGTGAAAAAAGGCCAGTTCCTTGCGCCTTGGGACACGGTCAATATCGCCAATAAAATGCGCGCCTTTGGCTGCGAAACCTTTTTCATCACCGAACGCGGCACCACGTTTGGCTATAACAATCTGGTCGCTGACATGCGCTCGCTGTATTGGATCCGCCAAGAAGGCATCCCCGTCATTTTCGATGCCACTCACTCGGTGCAGCGCCCAGGCGGACTCGGTGGCGCCACCGGTGGCGATGGCGTGCTCGCACCTGTTTTAGCTCGAGCTGCGATCGCCACCGGCATCGATGGATTATTCATGGAAACGCACTCTAACCCCGCAGCAGCGATGTCGGATGGTCCCAACCAGATTCCATTAGCCGATATGGAATCGCTGTTGCTGCGACTGCACGCCATCCACCGCGCCGCTCACGCTTAATCGCACTCTCACGATCGACCACCGCTGTCCAATCGCATGAAGCCGCTCCATTTGACGCTTTTGTTGCTACTCCTGCCCACCCAGGGCGCGGAGGACGCACCAGGGCGCGTCTTGCTCTCGCGCATGGAACCTGGCTCCATCATTAAAGACTTGCTCATCCCCTCTTACAATCAAGCGAAGCAACTCACCTCCGTGCTGCGGGCGGATCAATTGCGCGTCGAAACTGAAGACCTATGCCAAGCAGAAAACATCACGCTGCAACTCACGGCTCATCATGAGCGTCGCGATCTGGCTCCAGCCGTGTTCGTGATTCAATCCTGTCAGTTCGACCTCAATAACCGCTCACTGCGAAGTGAATCACCCGTGCGAGCGGTTTCGCCGCACTTTTTTATTCAAAGTCAAGGCTTGTTAACCCATGTGGGGACAGGCCGTGCCGTCACAGCTTTTTTTCTGCCGCCAGTCCGGGGCAGTTTTAACCCGTCTCCGCGTTTCACAGCCATGAATGCACCCATCCGCTCCCTAGCGGGCGCAGCGCTGATCACTTGCGCTGTCGCTCAGCCACGCCCGATTCCATCGCCCGAGCATCTCGCGCGGCTGAAAAGTGTGAATCAACCCAGCACAGCCAATGATTCCTCCGTGAGCGTGGATCAGCAATTTCGCCGTGCGGATTCTCGCAGTGAGCCTGCAACAGCCACCCTGCATCAATTCATCAAGGAACAATCGCTCACGCTTCAAGCCAACAGCAGCGAAGCCGAGGTGCAACGCGTGCTGAAAGACGATGTCATGGCCGCGAGCGACATGCCTGCCTTCCAACCACAAGCGGATTCGATTGGATTTAGCTGCCAGGGTGGCGCTTTTTACGATCACAATGCCGCCGCGCTGATTTTTCTGAAAAATGTCAACGTCCGCGATGCCACCTACGCGCTCTCAGCTCAGGGAGAAATCAAGGTGCTCTTCGATGCCCCAGCCGCGAAAGCCGATTCTTCCGAGAAGAAGAACGATGAATCATCGCCGCTTGCCAATGGGGCTGGGGGCTTGGGACATGTGGCTCAAATCATCGCGAGTGGTGGTGTGAAGATGGAAGCAAGTGACGAAAAAGGTCTAAAAAACTACGCCATGGGCGATCAGGCGCTTTACGACGCGAAAACCGATGACATCATCTTACGCGGCTCGCGTTTGATATTTCAGCGCGGCACGGAATCCCGCTTTGAGTCGAACAATCCAGACGCGTGGCTGATGTTCAACAAAAAAACCAAAAGTTTTTCGATGTCTGAGGGCTGGACGGCGCGTCTGAGCATGCCGAAGTGACCCCATCGCCCGAAACCAATCTGTCTCGCTGCTATTGCATTCATTCGCATGAGCCTTCTCACCGCCAATCATCTGTGTAAAACCTATCAGAAACGCCAAGTTGTTTCCGATGTCAGCATCTCGGTGAACGCCGGAGAAATTGTCGGGCTTCTCGGCCCAAATGGTGCGGGCAAGACCACGACGTTTTACATGATTGCCGGGCTGATTCAGCCAGATCGCGGCCAGGTGCAGCTCGGTGAGCAGGATGTCACGCGTTTGCCCATGCACCGCCGCGCGCGCTTGGGTCTTGGCTACTTGCCACAGGAGGATTCGGTGTTTCGTCATTTGTCCGTGGCAGATAATCTCATGGCCATTCTCGAAACCCGACGCGATCTCACGCAGGCTCAGCGCCGCGAGCGTGCCACGGAGTTGCTGGAACGTTTCAGAATCGATCATCTCAGTCGTTCACTTGCCATTACCTTGTCGGGCGGGGAGAAACGCCGACTCGCCATCGCGCGTTGTCTGTGCACCAATCCTTCAGTGCTAATGCTCGATGAACCATTTGCCGGTGTCGATCCCAAAGCACTGGATGACATCAAGGCCATCATCACTCAATTACGCGAGGTGGATGGGCTCGCCATTCTCATCACGGACCATTCTGTGCGCGAGACCTTGTCGATCGTCGATAACGCCTATTTGATTTACGAAGGCAAAGTGATTTTTCGCGGCAACAGCAACGACGTCGCCAACGATCCGATGGCGCGGAAGTATTACCTCGGTGATCATTTCGTGATCTAAACCACGTTGAGCTAAACCTGTGGAGGTCTAAAAACCGATTCAGCTCTGGAACCCGTTAAGGACGCTCAACCCTGTTAGTTCAGCGCATTTTTTCTTGCGCAGCGGCACGAATCGCCGTCACAGCGTTTTTCATGTCTGGTGCCCGAAACGTCGTCGAACCCGCAACAAAAACATTCGCTCCCGCCTCCGCGCAACGAGCGGCGCTGTCGCTGCCAATGCCCCCATCGACTTCGATGTGAAAAGCCAATCCCAGTTCTTCCCGCCACTGGCGACATTGTGCGATTTTGGGCAACACCTCACTCATAAACGCTTGCCCACCAAAGCCCGGCACCACGGTCATGCACAACAACAAATCAATTTGCGACAAAAACGGCAGAACCATTTCCGCGGGTGTCGCCGGATTTAACGCCAAACCCACCTGCACCCCTGCTGCGCGAATCGATGCCAAGGTCTGCGCCACATCGTGTGTCGCCTCAACATGAACCGTCACCAAGTCCGCTCCCGCCGCAATGAATCGCGACAAATAATGATCCGGACGCTGGATCATCAAATGCACATCCAGAAACACGTCATTGGATTCATGCACCGCCTGCACCACTGCGGGACCAAACGAGATGTTATCCACAAAATGACCATCCATCACATCCAAGTGCAGCCAATCCGCTCCCGCCTGAATCGCTCGCGAAGTTTCCGCCGTTATTTGTCCAAAATCCGCCGCTAACAGCGACGGAGCGATGACACAATCCCGATATGTCCGAGCCAGCATGGTTGCCACAATTGCCAATCTGATTTTCCGCGTGATGCCCGCGCCATCAAGCCAAATACCCCAAAGCCGCAGCACGCTGCTGAATCTCCGACTCACGATCCAACAATTCTTGAATCGGATCCCAGCGTCCCGATGTCAACGCATCGCGTGCTGACTCCGGCATCGTGATCGGGTAGGACAAACCTGAAGACGTGGACATCGTCATCTCCACCAGATCAATCGTCAGCTCCAGCGTTGGATCCACTTCGATCGCCGCGCGCAACTCTGCCACCGCGTTCGGACTCGCGACCACACAGGGCATGGCGAGGGTTGTCGAATTGCCATAAAAAATCTCGGCGAACGACTCCGCCACCACCGCGCGAAACCCATACTTGCGCAAGGATTGTGGCGCGTGCTCACGCGACGAACCACAGCCGAAGTTCATGCCCGCCAACAAAATGCTCGCGCCCTTAAAACGCTCGTCATTGAGCGGATGATCCGTGAGCTCGCCTTGCGGATTGTAGCGCACATCATAAAAAGCAAACTCACCCAGTCCATCGAACGTCACACACTTCATGAACCGAGCCGGAATGATGCGATCGGTATCAATGTCCGCTCCGGGAACAAACACCCCCCGACCCGCTACCTTTGTCACTGCTTCTAATGCCATAATCTGCTAATTCCTTCCCTTGTTGATTAATTTGCGATGGAAAACACCTCGCGAGCATCCGCCACATGCCCCCTCACCGCCGCAGCGGCCACCATCACAGGCGACATCAACACGGTCCGCCCCGTCGGGCTGCCTTGACGTCCCTTGAAATTTCGGTTGGACGACGAGGCGCACAGTTGATCACCCACCAGTTTGTCGGGATTCATGGCCAGGCACATCGAACACCCCGCCGCACGCCATTCAAATCCCGCATCGCGGAAAATCTGATCCAAGCCCTCCTTCTCGCACTGAATCGCCACAATCTGCGACCCCGGAACCGCGATCGCTTGCACTCCCGGAGCGACATGGTGCCCCTTGATGTATCGCGCTACCTCGCGGAAATCCGAGATCCTTCCATTGGTGCATGACCCCAGAAACGCCACGTCCACCTTCACCCCCTTGATCGGCGTGCCAGCGGGCAATTTCATGTAGGCCAGCGCTTCCTCGATGCTCTGCTTCTCGATTTCCGTCGCCGCCTGCGCGGGGTCTGGAATCGTTTCCGAAATCGCCAACCCATGATCCGGAGAAATCCCCCAAGTCACCGTTGGTTCAATCTCAGCCGCATCAATCGACACCACATCATCGAACACCGCGTCCGCATCCGAAGCAAACGAGAGCCAACGCTGCGCCGTTTCCTCAAAGTTTTCCGACTTCACATAGGGACGACCTTGCAAGTAAGCCACAGTTTTAGCATCCGGATTCACGTAACCACAACGCGCACCGCCTTCGATCGACATGTTGCAGACCGTCATGCGTTCTTCCATCGACATGCGCTCAAACACATCGCCAGCATACTCGTAAGCATAACCAATGCCGCCCTTCGCGCCTAGCAAGCGGATGATGTGCAAAATCACATCTTTTGCATAAACCCCCGGACGCAACTGACCATTGACCTCAATCCGGCGCACCTTGAGCTGCTCCAACGCCATCGTCTGAGTCGCCAACACATCGCGCACTTGCGTCGTGCCAATGCCAAAGGCAATCGCACCAAAAGCCCCATGCGTCGCGGTGTGCGAATCGCCACAGGCAATCGTTGTGCCCGGCTGAGTGATCCCCTGCTCTGGCCCCACCACGTGAACAATCCCCTGCTTGCCAGAGGCGAGGTCAAAGTATGTCACCCCAAAGTCCTCGCAGTTTTTCCGCAGAGCTTCCATCATCTCCGCCGCCAAAGGGTCAGCCGGTGCGTCCTGATTCACCGTCGGAACAATGTGATCCACCGTCGCAAACGTCCGCTGTGGAAACTTCACCGGTAGCCCCAAATCACGCAACATGCCGAATGCCTGCGGCGACGTCACCTCGTGAATCAAATGCGTGCCAATCAGCAATTGCGTTCTGCCATCTGCCAAGGTTCCTACCGTGTGCGCATCCCAAACTTTTTCAAAAAGGCTCTTGCCCATGCTTTCATGCCGCCTTGTTCCTGACGGGAAAACGAGCTTAGGGAAAAAACAACTTTTGTCAAAGCAGGATCATCAAAAAAATGCGACATCCGGGGGCCAAGTTCATCGTGCGGACGCAAGCGCATCGATTCCACTGCTGCGCTCCTGCCTGCAGCTTCTGACCCGCCGCGTGGACGCATCGCACACCGACGCGTGTTTTGGTCTTTTCAGGCATCACAAACTGCGATTGACTGCCACTCATGCGACCGCCGAAAAAATTTCATCCCGAGCCCTTCCCCTACCATCACGAGCTGGAGCTACGCATCGACTCCCTCACGAACCTTGGGCACGGCGTTGCGCGTGTCGATGGCTGGGTGGTGTTTGTGCCCTTTTGCCTGCCGGGCGAGAAGGTGCGCGCGCGGATTTATCGCAATGATAAAAATTGCTCGCATGCCGATTTGCTCGAAATCATCGAAGCCTCGCCGGATCGTGTCACGCCACGCTGTGAGCTGTTTCAGCAGTGCGGTGGTTGTCAGTATCAGCACCTCAACTACGCGGCACAACTGCGCTGGAAAACCCAGCAAATCCAGGAGCTATTGCAGCACATGGCAGGCATTTCCTTTGCCGTTTCCCCCTGTCATGCCTCACCACAGCAGTGGAATTATCGCTCAAAAATCACCCCGCACTTCGAAAAATCCGCTGCGGCCGCGGACATGCCGATTGGCTTCCTTGCGGTGGGACGACGCTCGCAGTTACTGGATGTCCCGCAATGCCCCATCGCCATGGAGAGCATCAATCAAGCGCTGCCCGGCGTGCGTGCCGCCACCCGCGAGCGATCCCACAAGCGCGGCGGCACCTTGCTGTTGCGCGCTGGCTTGCAGCCGAATCGGGACCAAGCCGTGGTCGCGACAAACCCGCGCGACACCATTGAGGAGCGCTGTGGCGACATCCGCTTTCAGTTCATTGCGGGTGAGTTCTTCCAAAACAACCCTTTTATCCTGAAAGACTTCACGCGCTACGTCTGCGAGCAAGCCCGGGAAAATGGCAGCCATTATCTTGTCGATGCCTACTGCGGGTCCGGACTTTTTTCGCTCACCGCCGCCCACGCTTTCGACGAATGCGCTGGTGTGGAAGTTTCTGAAACTGCGATCGAATGGGCGCGGCACAATGCCAAACTCAATGACATTTCCCATGTGCATTTCGTTGCCGCCAGCGCTGAGGCCATCTTCGCCGACCTCCACTTTCCCGCGGATCGAACCTCTGTGATCATCGATCCCCCGCGCAAGGGCTGCACCCGCGAGTTCCTGGATCAGCTGATTCAGTTCCAACCAGCTCGCTTGGTCTATGTGTCCTGTGATCCCGCCACTCAGATCCGCGATCTCGCTATCCTGACTGCTGCGGGTTTTGTGCTGCGCCGTGTCCAGCCTTTCGACCTCTTCCCCCACACCCGCCACCTCGAATCGGTGATGACGCTGGATTTCGATCCCTCCACCCCACCAACCTAAGCCACCCGGATGAACTCTGTGGATCTCCAACGTTGGTCTCGGCAAATCTGTCTCCCGCAGCTCGGCATCGCGGGTCAGGAGCGACTCCGCCGCGCCACGGTTCTCTGTGTGGGCAGCGGAGCCCTCGGCTCTCCGGCCACGCTCTATCTCGCGGCGGCGGGAATCGGGCGGCTCGTGTTAGTCGATCCCGATGTGGTGGAGGTTTCCAATTTGCAACGACAAATCCTCCACGGCGAGGCCAAAGCCGGAGGGAAAAAAATCGATTCTGCGGCTGCTCGTTTGCGCGATCTCAATTCGCAGCTCGTGCTCGATCTGCATGACCAGCGCCTCACCCCTGATAACGCGCTGGAGTTAGCAAAAGGCTGCGATGCCATCGTCGATGGCTCGGACAACTTCCCCACGCGTTTCCTAACCAACGATCTTGCATTTTTTCTAAAAATCCCCTTGTTTCACGCCGCGATCCATCAGTTCGAGGGTCAGATGACCGTGTTCCATCCTGCCAGCGGTGGTCCGTGCTATCGCTGCTTGCTGCCGCAAATGCCAGCACCGGGTGCGGTGCCATCCTGCGCCGAGGCGGGGGTGATCGGGGCGCTGCCCGGCATCATGGGGTCGTTGCAAGCCATGGAAACCATCAAGTGGCTGGCGGGCATCGGCACACCAGCCACGGGCGATCTCTGCTGCTACGATGCCCTGCGCGGTCGCTTTCGCCACATTCAGCTACGCGCCGATCCCAGTTGCGCGCTGTGTGGCACGCAGCCCCGCATTCTGTCCTTGCGCAATGCCGAGACTCTCGCTAGCTCTGATTGCACCATGCCATCTGCGGACGCCATCTCTGTGACCGAACTTCACCAGCTGCTGCTGCAGCATCCGGAAACCGTGCTTATCGACGTCCGCGAGCCCGAGGAATTTGCAGAAGCCGCCATTGCTGGCAGCCAACTCATCCCGCTAGCCACCTTGCCCAGTGCCTTGGCGGATTTGCCTCGCGACCAAACCCTCTACGTTCATTGCAAAATGGGCGGACGCTCCGCCCGCGCCTGCGCCTTTCTCGCCGAGAACGGTTTCAGCGCGGTGAATGTCAGCGGCGGGATTCTGGCATGGATCGATGCTTCATTGCCAACCCAGAGCCTGTAACGTGTCTCAGTCCATCGAGTTTTTTAATCGTCACCGCCAATGCCTGGAGAAAGAGCAGGTTTATGGCGAAGCTTTTTTGCGATTCGCTTACGAAAATCCTCTTGGGAAAATCGCTCTGCACGCCTTCATCAAGCGCCCAGCTTTTTCGCGCTGGTATGGACATCGAATGAATCAGCCCGCCAGTGTCGCCAAAATCGCGCCGTTCTTGGAGAAATACCATTTGAATGCGGATGAGTTTGAGCAGGCGGTGTCGGATTACCCCCATTTTAACGCCTTTTTCTACCGCAAGCTCAAGTCCGAAGCCCGACCCATCGATCCCTCACCTGCCACGCTGGTGTTCCCAGCTGATGGACGGCACTTGGGCTTCGCTCGGGCGGATCGCATCAAAAATGTTTTTATCAAGGGACAGCGCTTCGATCTGAAAAAATTGCTGGGCAACGACGAACTCGCCAATCGCTTCGCTGGCGGCTGCCTCGTGCTCTCACGTTTGTGTCCAGTGGATTATCACCGCTTTCACTTCCCTGTCGCCGGTCATGCCAGTCGCGCGCAATGGCTGGACGGGCCCCTGTTTTCGGTTTCACCACTGGCTTTGCGGCGCAATCTCAGCTACTTGTGGCAAAACAAGCGCCAACTCACGCAGATCGATAGTCCCGCGTGCGGCAAAGTCCTCATGCTCGAAATCGGTGCCACCTGTGTGGGCAGCATCAACCAAACTTACAACCCAGATCGCGAGGTCACGAAGGGCGAGGAAAAAGGTTTTTTCGCTTTCGGGGGCTCCTCCACGCTCACGTTGTTTGAGCCCGGACGCGTAACCTTGGCCAAGGATCTGCTTCACCACAGCGAATTGCAGCGCGAACTCTATGCCCACATGGGCACAGCCATGGCCACCATCAACCCTGCGTGAGCCCGACGCCGCAGGGCATTGACCTCCGAAGTGTGGCGGGTCAGTCCCTCGCGACTCGTGCAGTCATGGGTCGCTGTGAATCACGGGAAGTCCGAGAATTTTGCGGTAGCGATTGATGCCAGCACCGAGGCCGGGTCGCCCCTCGAAGCCGATATCTTTGTGCAATGAGGCACAGGCAGGATTTTTTGCGGCCAGCTCTCTGAACTCTGTCCAAAGGGCGTCGTAACGCGCGATGGCGGCTCTGAGTTTCTCACGGTCGTAAGTGCCAGAGGCGTCGCCAGCTTTGCCGAGAAACAAAATCGTCCAGGCTTGCTCGACGATGGAATACTTGATTCGACCATAAGCGCAGGAGACGCGGACAAAATCACTGGTGGCTTGGTCGGCAAAATGAATGCGGTCGGCGAGCGTCTCGATCTCGCGCCACATGGCAATGGCTTCGGCTTTCTCCGCTAATGCCTTTTCAACCAGTCCTTTTCGGACGAAATCGGCAAGGTCGGGCTCTTCAAAGAAATGATCGCGCGCCCACCATTCGTTGATGTGAGCGCCGAGGGTGGTCATCTGACCGCGCAGCACCGCTCTGGTGGAGAGCAGATTGAGACGATGGAAAAGTTCCGCATCAGATTCGGAGAGTTTCAGCTTCTGAGTGGCAAACTCGTGGAAGATTTCCGCCTCGGTGCGTTTCGGGTTTTTGGCGAAGCTGGCCACGACATAAGTGTTGAGTTCGCACCAGAGCCCGTTGGTGATGAAGGGACCCTCCCAGCCGCCACCGCGCGACCACGTCCAGGTGCCGGCGTAAAGCGGGCTATCGACGACATCGCGCAGGCCCTTGGGCTGTCCGGGCTTCATCAGCCAGGCGTGTTCCTCAAAACCCTCAATCACTCCTTGTCCGACATAAAAAGGATGGGAACCTTTGCCGTAGGCCTCGCGCTGGGATTGCACCTCGATGATCTGGCGATGTTTCCCGATCAGAATCGTGGGGTTAAAAATGGTGAGTTGGTGGAAGTCACCTTTGGTATGTTTGATGGAGAAAATCAAATTCGGGTGGGGCGGGATCGCATCGGTCACCTTGAGATACAACGCGGGATCTTCATGAAAGCTCTGAGGACCAAAACTCCAAGTTCGATAGATCAGCTTTTTACCAAGCCGCTCGCAAACCTCCTCGCGGAGTATGCGGAGAATCTCGATGTGACTCGCTGCACCGTGAATGATCGCGGTTCCGCCTTGGCGCTTGGTATCGGAAAAATTGCCACTGGCGACGTGAAACGGATACTGGTGCAGGTAAACCTCGCCGGTGCGGATCACAAGGCCATCGAGATCCGGCGCTTTTTCAAAGGTCTCGCGCAGCATCAGGCGAAACAATTCCTGGGTGCGTGGACGCAAGATGTCGATCCGGCCCTTTTCATCGCAAATCGCCATCTTCTCGCGAATCACCAGCGTTTTCGGAAAAACGAAAATGTCGGTTCCTCCAAAAAGTTTTAGCCCCCGCGCGTGAACGGACTTAATGACCTTCTGCAGCGAGGCGAGGTTTTCCGCGGCATTAGCGCGCTCGGGGGAACCAGCGGGGGCGATGTCAGGGGAAACGGAATCAAAGGTCTGGAAACCGGCAGCCGATCCGCCAATCTCGGCGTTGAAGCCCCAGGCGTCGTGATTGACTGGCGCCCCAGGCTCGGAGGGTCGTGCCGACTTCGATGCCAAACCCGAGTCGATGAGCCACTTCGGCTCGCGGGAGAGGTCGATGTTTTTCGCTTCTGCGGCTGGCACTGACGTTCCGGATGAGAGCATCACGGCGCTAAGTGCGCAGATGACGGGCAGGCAGGTGTTTCTTTTCATGCAAAGGTAGCGTGGTGCGGTTATTGGGCGCGGCTGGCGGTGGCGCGTGGTGAGAAAAAATCGGCGAGCGGATTGATCGGCAGCGCTTGGAGCCCAGACACGACACAACCGGCGATGACGACCGCTCCGTCCCAGCTGGTGTGGAGCTTTTCCTTGGGGGCGGGAACATAGAGCGCGTTAGCTTTTTCCGGGCCTAGCTTCTCGCATTCATCAGCCACGATGTCGTAAAGCGGGACGAAAGGCGTGTTCGTTTCGGTGGCGACCTGCGCGGCCCACGCAGCGTGGGTGCCGCTGTCGCGTCTGTATTTCGTCCCACCGTCGGCCCAGATCTTGCGTGGGGTGAGCGAGCAGATGATCGGGGTGCCGCCCTGCGCGCGGGTCTCGCTGACGAATTGTCTGAGATACCAGCCGAACGTGTGAACGATCTCCTCGCCGTTCATCGCTGTTTCCTCGCCGACACCGCCAAGCGCGCCTTTTCCGGTGGGACCGCCGTTGTCGTTCGCGCCGAACTGGAGAAGCACGAAATCGCCCTTTTTGATGCGTGGTTTGAGGTCTTGCCAAAAGTAACCGCTGTAAAAAGTGCGGCTGCTGGTGCCACCGAACGCGCGGTTGACAACGTTGATTTTTTTGAGGTCGAAGTAAGCGGTGATCGGCGCGCCCCAGCCCCACTGTCCCTTCGGGCCGTTGTCCCCGGAGGTGCCGTTGCGCACAGTGGAGTCACCGATGAGCCAGAGCGTGGGTAGCTTGGGATTCTCGGGCAGGGGCGGGGTGTATCGTCCCTTATTCGGCGCACCGACTGGGGCAGGGCCTTCTCCAAACTGCGTGGAGCGCGGAACATCACTGATCTGGATGGGCACTGCGACCGGTTCTGCCCCAAGCTGAAGGGGAAAAGCCAGGAACGCGACGATCGCGGCGCTGGTGATGTTCAAAATGGAGTGGTGATGCATGGCTGGAGATCGAGATAAAGATTGATGGATTCAGAGAATAGCGATGAGGCGAAGCGAGTGATCGAAGAGAACCGTGTGGCGACACCCAGGAGAATGTTTTATGTTCGCGAAAAATGCCGCCAGTCAAGCCAGCTCAGGGTTTATTGGTGGATTGGGGAACAATCCTGACGGGACCCACCAGACCCGACGGCTGGAGCGGCGTGTCCTTGCGATGATAATACCAGACGACGAAGCACTTGCGGTTCTTCTCGGGGCGGGGCTGATTTTTCACGAACCAATCCGGATAAGCCTTCATGGCATGGCCTTTTTCGCCACGATCCTCGCCCCATTCGAAGTCGGCGGGAAACTGTTCGTCGCCGACCAGCCGATTGTGCCATGTGGTGGAGACGGCGATTTCGAGTTGGTTGACGCCGATTTTGAGGGCGGAGGAAACATCGACCCGGAATGGGGCTTGCCAGAGCACGCCGAGGTCTCTGCCATTGAGCCGGACGCGGGCGAGGTCATGCACGTTACCGAGATCCAGGATCACAGGAGACTTCAAATCTGACATTTCAAATTTCTTGGAATAGGTGGCGGTGCCGGAGAAATACTTCACAGCGGGATCGGAATGAGCAGCCAGATTTCCCAATTCCGGCAGCACGAGCTGGTGCGTTTCGTCCACCGGTGAGTTCAAAACGACGTTCCACGGGCCTTTCAACTCCGATGCCGCAGCAGGTGCGGCAAGCGCGAGTGGCTGGCGCTTCCCGGATGCGAAAACGATGTCTCCGGAGGCAGCGGTTTCGGACGAGACCGTGACCGAGCCATCCTCGGCGGCAGTGAGATGGATTTTTGGAACAGAGGGCGTGCCCAGCTTGAGCGGTTTGTTTTCCGCGACGGTGACGGCAAGCCCTTTTCCGCCAAGGCGGTATTCGACTTCGAGTTGTTTCACCACATACGGCGCGGGATCGCCAAAGATGCTGGGAGACACCGCAGCCAGATCCAGCGCGCCCTTGGAGGAAAGCTGGCGGAGTTTCTCGGTGACATCCGACCAGCGATCGCCCGGCGCGGCTCCGAAACGGGCTTTGACGATTTCCAACCCCACATCATCCGGGGAGTTGGAAACGATGCTCACCGCGTGATCGGCGGGTAGTTTCGCATCGCGGAAGACAACGAAAACCGAGCGCTGCCGTGCCAAGGTCAGCTCCACCTCCGTGCGTCCGTCGTTCTCACGCCAGACGGGGGCGAAGCGGATCGAGCCATCTTCGGCATCCCAGAGTTCTGGACGCTGTCCGCTGATGCGGAAGGAAGCCGTGAAAGCAGCCGGTGAGTCGTTGAGGTTCGCCACGAAGACGAGGGTGGCGTCCGGCGTTTTTCGTGCGGTGCTGGTGATGCCGGAAGCCCCGGTGATTTTGAGCATCGGAGTGATATTGAAATCGCGACTGGCAGCTCCGATATCGCCCCTCGTGTAGAGCTTGCCCTTGCCAACGCTGCGAATCGCTTCATCGTTCCACAGCGTAGAAGACTTCACAACGGCGTCGCTTGCTGGATAGCCAGCCAAGCCGGGTGAACCAGAGGGTTTGGCGCAAACGATCACGGCACCTTGCTCCAGCAGCGCGGTGATCCGCTGCACATCGGCGGGCAGCAAGCGTCCATCGTGTGGGATGCTGAGAAACGGATAACGGCGACCGGAACTAACGACGATGCGCCCACCCTGAACTGTCACGCCAGTGCGGAACTCGCGCCACGATATGACATCGGAGCCTTGGGTTTTGCCGACGCTGACAAAATCAGATGGCGTCTCGCCGGACTGGAGCATCGCTTGGCAGCGACCGAGGTAGTTAAAGAACGCCTTGCCTGGCTCAAACCACGTCTGAAAGCGGTTGAAATGGGTGCCCCACCAACCCATGCCCATGCCCGGTTGGTAACGATCGTCAAATGGTTGGTGGACCCAATGGTGGAGCACGAGGCGGTTCGCACCGCTGCCATAAGTTCCATCGGCAGATTTCTTGAGAAAATCCGGCGTTTCTGTCCACTTGCTGAGCGTGGGAGGTCCGGTGAAGGCTTCCGCGCCCACCACCTTGCGGCCGGCGGCTCTGGCAGCAGTAACGACCTCTGCGCTGATACCGCCAGCGCCACCGGTCCAGAATTCCCCCATCGGAATGTCTGCGAGGGCGGCTCCATCCACGGTATCGAACTGACCTCCGTAAGGCTCGAACTGGAGATCCATGCCGACGGCTTTCATTTTGCCAACGCCCGTTAGCCAGCCGTTTTCATAGTAAAGATTGCGGATCACATCATCAAGATCCCATTTGAAACGCTCGGACTGCTCTTTGTCGCCGACGGTTCGCTTCTCCAGAGTGAATAGCCAGGGCAAGGGATCGTAGCCCTTCCGATTCTTGAATTCCTCGCGAAACGCGGGCGTCCAGTTTTGATCTCCTGCCTCGTAGCTATCAATGAGGAAGTGGCGAAAACTTTTCCCCAGATAGGCGCCGAGGTGTTGTTTCATCGGCTCGATCACCGTGTCCCAGTGGAAGCGGTTGCGTTCGAGGCTGAGTTTATCCACCTCAAGGGTCTTGCCGATGAGGTCATCCGGCAACGGATGGGGGTTGGCGCCCGTGGGAGCATGGCCAAAGCGCACAATCTGCCATTTCCCAGCGGGCGCGTCCCATTCGAGTCGATCAGCTTTGAAGGAAGCGGTCAGATCAATGATCCCCGCAGGGTCAATATCGCCGCTGGCGGGAACGGCGAGCACGGCGATGTCCTTAAAATACTGGAAAGTGACCCCGCTATTTCCCCAACCGCGATACACCGTGGGATCGGGGCGCGGGATTTCGATGGAAACGTGCTTTCCACCATCAACGATGACACTTTTCGAGACGAGGCGCTGCATGTTTTTCTCCTCATCTACCCACGGGCCGCCGGTGGTCGAGTAGCCAACGGTGTTGTGCAGCCCGATTTCCAGCCCCAAGCGCTGGGCCTCAGCGGCAGCATGTCTCAGCGCCTCCCAGTATTTCGGACTTCGATACGTTTGATCTGGCCATGGGTTGTTAAGTGTTGGCTTGTGTGACTCCTGAACCGCCGAGGCCAGGTTGAAAATCGTCGCTCCGCCAATGCCAGCGGCTTTCATCGCCTCAAGATCCTTGGTGATGCCCTCCTTGGAGAAATTTGATCCCATCCAGTGCCACCAGACGTAGGGACGCGTGTGGACCGGGGGATTTTTGAAATCACGTTCGAGCTGGGATTCCGCCGCTTGAGCGGAAAGCTGGCCGATCAGTGCGACGAGGGTGACGAGATGGAGATGTTTCACAAGGACAAGGGATTGATAGTGCGTAATCAGAAAAGATCAGCAGCGAATGACAAACCATGGGATATTGGATTGAATTGGCTGCTGCATTCATTCTGACAAAAAGGCAATACGACAGATCCACCTGGTTTTTTCCGTCGATTTGAGGTTTAACTCCGACGACCTCTCGTGCGGGATAGAAAACCAGCAAGTATTCACATTCCACAACTGCGTGCATTGATGTGATCCGAATTCCACGCGCATCACCCAAATAGGCGATGCGCTGGCACTGGCATGGCTGGTTGCGA
>CAZREM010000033.1:0-8175 GCA_964599325.1 uncultured Verrucomicrobiales bacterium
ATTCTGATAGCTATCGTTTTAATGATAGCTGCATTATGGATACACAACTATAAAATACCACAAAATGAATTTTTATTTAACCGAAACTTAATTTATGAGCTGAATTACAGAGACAAACGAAACCTAGGCGTAAAAATATACCCTGATCCATCAGACCGACATAACTTTATGGATTGTGATCTAGATTTTGTATTATCATTAAAAAAAATTCATGATAGTTCAGATGCTTTATCTCAAGTTAAATATAAATATAAAAATGTTTATTTTCGAGATTACCAACTCCTATATGTTGAACTCAATGATTATAAATCAAAGGAGTATTGTTGTCTTAAATTGCACGCCTCACGAGAAGGGCATTTATTGAGAATTTTTGAGTTCGCAGACGTTCAATCATTTCTCAGGGCTGACATCAATAACATAGCAGATAAAGACGTAAAAATCGTGCGAGAAGTCCTCGAACAGTGCAGTAAACGTTTCGAGAAGCGGTAAGCACTCAGCGGGCTTGACTCGAACGGCCAAGCTGTCAGCATCAGCTACAACGACGGTTCCATGCTGATCGACGCCCATAATCACCTGCAACACCCGGTTTTTGCTGCGGGACGCGATGACTTATTGGCGGCCTTGCCCGCACTAGGCATTGAACTATGCGTGGTGAACGCCACACGCGAGAGCGACTGGGCGAGCGTTTCCTGCCTGTGTCGCGCCGCAGCGGATCGCTTGCGTCCGGCCTACGGTTTGCATCCGTGGTATTTGAGCGAACGCACAGCAGAATGGCGGGAAAAACTGCGCCAGCAGCTCATTGCCGAGCCCGAGGCCAGCATTGGCGAGTGTGGCCTGGATCGCTGGATGCCGCAACCAGACCTCGCCTTGCAATTTCAAGTGCTCACTGAGCACGCCCGCCTCGCCCGTGAGCTGGAGCGTCCTTTGACGATTCACTGCCTGCGGGCCTGGAATGAGCTCATGCAGTGGCTCAAGCAACAGCCCGCGCTGCCGCCCTTTCTGCTGCACAGCTTTGCCGGCCCACCGGCACTGATTCCCGCCCTTGCCGCCCGGGGAGCGTATTTCTCCTTTTCGGCCGCCTTCTTGCATCCACGCAAGCAGCAGGTGTTGAGGAATTTTTCCCACATTCCGGCGGATCGACTGCTGCTAGAAACGGATGCGCCGGACATGGCACCGCCGCAGGACTTGTATCCGCATTCGCTACCGCATGGGCCGCAGAACCTAGCCATTGCCCTGCACGGTTTAGCCGCGGCGCTGGGACGCGACCCCGCCGAACTCGCGGCCGAAACCACGACCAATGCCCGGCGTTTTCTCCACAATGTGCCACGGCCTTGATGGTTTTTTCCACCGCGTGGAGATTCTGACTTGCTCGCATCGCGCGCTTTCGCCAAGGTGCCGCGACATGAGCGTTTCACCTACCGTTGGCATCATCATGGGCAGCACCTCGGATTGGCCCACCATGGCACACGCCGCTGAGCTGCTGGAGGAATTTGGAGTGGCATGGGAGGCAGAAGTCGTCAGTGCCCACCGCACACCGGACAAACTCTACCGCTACGCACACAATGCCGCCGAGCGTGGCTTGCGCCTGATCATTGCTGGTGCCGGCGGTGCGGCGCATTTGCCTGGCATGTGCGCGGCACTCACACACCTACCCGTTTTGGGCGTGCCGGTGGAATCCAAGACGCTCAAAGGCGTGGATTCCCTGCTTTCGATCGTGCAAATGCCCGCAGGCATCCCCACCGCGACCTTCGCCATCGGCAAGGCCGGAGCCATCAACGCCGCGTTATTTGCCATCGCCGTGCTCGCCATCAGCGATGCTGGTTTAGCAGAAAAATTACAGGCATTTCGCGCCCGCCAAACCCAAGCGGTGCTCGATGCTCCTCTACCCGGACTCACCCCTCCCGCATCGGCATGAATCCACTGAGCGCACTCAAACCGGGATCGACCCTCGGCATCATGGGCGGCGGCCAGCTCGCACGCATGCTGTGCATGGAAGCACGGCGCCTAGGTTACCGCACGCTCGTGTGGACAGGTGGACTCGAAGCGCCCGCTGCGGAGGTCTGCGACGAAATTTGCACCGCGCCCTTTGCGGATCTGGCAGCCGCGGCTGACTTTGCTGCTCGCTGCGCGGTGGCAACGGTGGAGTTTGAGAACCTGCCATTGGCCAGCCTCGAAGCCGTTTCGCAATGCATCCCCCTGCACCCCTCGCCGCATGCGATCGCTACCTGCGCTCATCGCGCCCGCGAAAAGCAGTTTCTGCGAGAAAACGCCATCCCTTGCGCGCCGTTCTGGTTGGTGAAATCGGCACAGGAACTTGCCCACGCGCTTGAGGAGCTCGCCGGGGCCGGTGTGCTCAAAACAGCAGAATGGGGCTACGATGGCAAAGGGCAGCGCCGCGTCGCCACGGGCGATGATGCCGCGCTGCTGTGGCGCGAGCTCGATACCCCCGCAGCGGTGCTCGAGGCCTACATCGATTTTTCCTGCGAAATTTCGGTGATGATCGCCCGCGGTCAGGACGGTCAGTGGGTGAGCTACGATCCTTGTGAAAATCGCCACCGGGCTCACATTCTCGATCTCACTCTCGCGCCCGCCACCCTGCCAGCGTCACTGTTGGAGTCGGCTCGCGCCATCGCCGTGCGCATCGCTGTGGCGCTCGACTACGTCGGCATCATGGGTGTCGAGTTTTTTGTCACCCGCAGCGGCACCCTGCTCGTCAACGAAATGGCTCCGCGCCCGCACAATTCGGGACACCACACCTTGGACGCGTGCTTCACCTCTCAGTTCGAGCAACAATTGCGCGCCACTGTGGGGCTTCCCTTGGGCGACACACGCTTGCTGACTCCGGCGACAATGCTCAATTTGCTCGGAGACATGTGGCCGCGTGACTCGCAACCGGCTTGGGATCGCTTGCTGCTGGATCCCGCTGTGGCGTTGCACTTGTATGGGAAAAAAAATGCCAATGAGCGTCGCAAAATGGGCCACGCCACGTTTCTCGGCAGTGATTCCCTGGCGCGCGCGACAGCGGCCAAGCAGCAATTGCTCGACGCCGCATCCCATTGATCCATCGATCCACTCCATCCTAGCATTTCCACCAATCCCAACCGCCACTCGCCATGCAGCTCTATTCCTGGAACGTCAACGGCATCCGCGCCACGCTCGGCAAGGGCTTGGCGCAGTTTGTCGAAACCCACAATCCCGATATCCTGTGCTTGCAAGAAACCAAGGCGCGCGCCGAGCAAGTGGGGCTGCCAGAGGTCTTTGCGCCGTATCACGCGTTTTGGAACTCGGCACAAAAAGCCGGTTACTCGGGCACGGCCATTTTTTCGAAAATTGAGCCACTGCGGGTCGATTACGGGTTGGGAGTCGCCGAACACGACCAAGAAGGGCGCGTGATTGCGGCGGAATTTGCGGATTTCACCTGTGTCACCGTTTACACGCCCAACGCCCAGGATGAGTTGAAGCGATTGGACTACCGCTTGGCTTGGGATGCAGCTTTTTTGCGTTACCTGCGTGAATTAGAGCAGCAACGCGGCAAGCCAGTGGTTTGTTGTGGTGACTTCAATGTTTCGGTGGAAGAAATTGATCTTGCGCGGCCACGCGAAAACCGCCGCAATCCTGGCTTTAGTGACGAAGAGCGAGAGAGTTTTCGCCAGCTGCTGCGAGCGGGATTCACGGATACCTTCCGGCACTTCTACCCCGATCGCCGCGAAGCCTACTCGTGGTGGTCCTACCGGGCGGGAGCACGCGAACGCAACATTGGCTGGCGTTTGGATTATTTTCTCATGTCCGCTGCACAACTTCCCCAGCTCCGCGAGGCAAGAATCCACCCCGAAGTCCTGGGTTCGGATCATTGTCCCGTTGCGATTCAGCTCGGTTAATGTCATCTCCACCCACAACCACGCACGTTCTCGATGCATCCACCCACCATCATTGCGACGCTACATGAGCAATTGTGCCTCAGCGTGCGGGGAAATGAACGCGCGGTGGAGCTGTTATTGGTGGCTTTGTTGGCGCGTGGTCACGTCCTCATCGAAGGAGCAGCGGGGGTGGGGAAAACCTCCCTCGCCCTCGCCATGGCGCGTGTGTTAGGCGGGGAGTTCAAGCGGATACAATTCACCCCTGATCTGGTGCCCGCAGATATTCTTGGCTACCACGGCATGCCACCTCATTTGCCACCAGATGCCGCTCATTGGCAATTCTTGCCCGGCCCGATTTTTGCCAATTGTGTGCTAGCCGATGAAATCAATCGCACCCCGCCACGCGTGCAAGCAGCGCTATTGGAGGCGATGAGCGAATCCCAAGTCACGCTCGATGGCATCACCCACCAATTGCCGCAACCTTTTTTCGTGATCGCGACCCAAAATGAACAGCACGGCATGGGCACTCATCCGTTGCCGCTGGCACAGCTAGATCGATTCACGCTCAGCATCTCCATGCAAATGCCATCGCCGGCGGATCAAGCCTTGCTGCTGGCAAATCGTTCCGTTTCACCCGATCGGCTCCCCGCCCTGCTCAGCTCGACGGAAATCTGCTCGTTCCAAGCACACGTGGAGCAGATTCCGCTGCACCCCAGTCTGGCGAGCTACATCGTGAGTTTGTGTTCGCAGCTGCGCGCACTGCTCGACGAGCCGTCACTCATCTCGATGCGCGCTCTGCTGCACTTGCGACAGGCCGCTAAGGCACAGTCATGGCTCGATGGCACGAAAGCTGTGCATCCCGAGCACATTCAATCCATCTTTTCTGCGGTGATGCGCCATCGCTTGTCGCTTCTCGCACCAGAAGAGAGCGCAGTCTTACTTGCCGAGTGCCTGAGCACAACGCAGGTGCCCTGAGCGCCATTGTGGTTCGCTCAGGCAAATCGGACGGTGCTAGCGAGGTCACTCATTCCACCGCCTGAGCCCAGGCGCGCAGCATCACTGACCGCGCGCGACGACGCTCACCGTTTTCGTCTGAACGCTGCAAGGTCTGACATGCCGTCAACCACGAAGAAGCGGACGGTCTCGACCCGCGCGAGCGCATCCACTCCGCAAATTGCCATACAAGCACAAGATGCTGCATCTCGGCACTAGCTGGCGAAACGTCGGTAGTCGGCTTAGTCGCAGCGCCAACCTTGATCGGCCAGTTCCGCTGTTGCCCGCCCACACGCAAACACAGCTCCAAGTCTAACGGCTCGCGATGCTCCAAGTCCGCAGCGCCCTCCCGGGGCTGTAGCTCAAGCAAGAGTGTGGCTTGTTCGCCTGCATGCAGCGTCAGCGGATGCAGCGGATTCGCCCGATTTGATGGAACCGAGCCGTCCTGTCGCGCCGCGTTTGCCGCTTGCGGCTCGGGCCAACCGCAGCCGCGCCACTGCCAGTCAGCGGCATGGGTGCGATCTGCCGACCGCAGCTCAGCAGCCACATCGATGTTGCGCTCAGAGGCATTACACAAACCCAGCGCCAGCCATTGCCGCCCCGCCTCGCCGCTCATTTGTTCGGCTCTGACTCGCAACCCCTGCCAGATTTCGTTTCCACCCAAGGACAATTCGCGGGCAAAGGAACAATCATTGAGCAACGCAGCTGCATGCCGAGGCGATGGCAAGAAATCAGCCAGCAGTGCTTGTTCCGACGCTACAATGAATTTTTCTTCAAACGCACGCCACGCTCCAGCATCTTTTACCCACGGCAGCGACAACGTGTCTGGCACGCCATGCCAACCCGCAACTTGCGCGTCTGGAAACGAATTTCGACCGCTAATGGCCTCATCGTCACGGCGCAGCGGTGCGAGCGGTGTTGCCGCTGCCTGCGCGGCTGGGGCAAAATCAGCAGATGCGTCCTGACCGGAGCGCCCTGCGATTCCTGAACCCTGCGATGTGCCTGCGTTTTCCCGCATGTTGCGCCACAACAAGCCAATGCTTAGCACCAACAGCGCCGCCAAACCGGTCGCGGCCCACCGTCGCCACCCACCGCGTCCTAGCAACGTCCGATCCAATGCCGCGCCGCTGGACGATAAATAAGCCTCACGTGCCACTTGCCGAATCAACTGACGTTGGACTTGATGCAAAGAAACGTCGGACGGCACAGCCAATAACCGCGAAAACTGCTCCAGCCACAAGCGCTGCTCCTGCTCTTGCTCTTGATGACAGGGATGCGCGTCCACCGCTGCCCGCCACTGCTCACTTTTTCGCTCATCCAGCTCACCCAGCAGCCAAGCGGTCCATTCCGGATCATCATCGATGGGGTATTTCGTGTTCATGCTTTTTCAATTGGTTCCAACGCGGGAATAGCCTCCCGCAAGCGTTTGATGCCTTGATGAATCAAAAATCCAATGTTGCCGGAGCTGAGTCCTGTCACTTGACCGATTTCCTCGTAGCTCATGCCTTGCTGAAATTTTAACAAAATCACCTCCCGCTGACGCGGACTCAGTTGACCGAGCTGCTCCCGAAGCCAGCGTTCTTTTTCGCCCTGCATCAGATGAGCATCGGGCGTCGGCGCGGCAGAGGGAATTTGCAGCAAACTCTTTTCATCGATTTCTCCCGTGCGCGACTCCTTGCGCAACACATCCAACGCGCGATTGCGACAAACGGTGAACAGCCAAGTCTTCAATCCGCCGTTCACTTTCTCGGGCTCTTGCTGACACAGGCGCACAAACGTATCTTGCACCACATCGCGCGCACGCTCCCAATCGTGCACAAAGCCCATCGCGTAACAAATCAAGGAGCGCTCATGTTCCTGGAGCGCCCGCTCGATGAAGACCTGGTGCGACTCGCTCGTCGCTGGCGTGGGCTCGTTTAACATTTTAACTCAATGCTAACGCCTCAGGCGACGAATTCTTAGAACAAATTTCGCATCAGCGAATAAAATAACTGAGATTCTCCAACTCCGAAGCCAAATCCACGGAATTCACCACCACCTCCTTCGGCACTTCAATCACAGCGGGCGAGAAATTCAAAATGCCTTGAACGCCCGCAGTCACCAAGCGATTCGCCACACTCTGAGCTTGCGCGGCAGGCACACAGACGATCGCTAATCGCACCTCATGCGCCCGCAGAAAAGCCTCCATGTCTCGCTCGTCATGAACAGGAACCGCCAAGCCGCGAGCACGCGCGGCCTCGGGATCGGTGTCAAAGGCCGCAATGACCTCAAACCCCTCGCGCTGAAAGCCTTGATAACGCAACAAAGCTGAACCCAAATTGCCAGCTCCCACCAGCACCACTGGCTGCAACTTTTCGCGACCGAGAGCATCGCGCAGCACCGCCGCCAGCTTTTCCACTGGATAGCCCAAACCACGCGTGCCCCATTGACCAAAATGAGCAATGTCCTTCCGCAGTTGCGCAGGACTCACCCCCGCTGCCTTCGCCAGATGCCCAGAGCTAATCGTCGCGACACGATGATCGACCAAACGTTGCAAACAACGCAGGTAAATCGATAGACGATAAATCGCCTTTTTCGGTAATGAGCCCTTTTCCACGCGATCGATCCTTTATTATTCCATGTCGCGCCGACCATGGCATGGCAGCAATCAGTCCATGCGTGGCACTTCTCAGCCGCAACCACAACCGCCACCACCGCCGCCGCCACAGCAACCACCGCTCTCGGCCGCCGCAAAATCTTCCGCTGTGGGCACGTGCGCCAATTCCAAAGTCAAACTCACATACTTGCCAATCGCACGCTGCAGGGTCTCCAACTCACGCTGAGCCTCCAAAAATCCCCGCGCCACATTGTTCGCCAATAGCTGATCACGCGCAGCCTCAAATTCTTCAATCTCACGCGAAGTCAACTCAATGCCCGCATGCTGCTTGTGATGGAGTTCCTCGCCCCGCTCGTTGACATTCTGATACTGCAACCGCGCTTCATCATTGTTCAAAAACGTCTCAACCTGTTGAGTCAGTTCCTGAAAGCGCGCGTCACCGGCAATCGCCGCACACAGCTCTTTTGTTCTGCTCATCACCAACGAATCATCTGCTAACATTGACATGCCCTCCCCATAACCCTCATTGCGATGTTTGACAAGTGAATGTGTGTGAAGGAATTCAACGCCGCTGCACACACGCCAACCAAAGAGAGGATGGATCGTCTCAAAAAATGAACTCAAAGAACGATCGCCCACGCCAACCCCGCCATGATCGGTGAACGAGGCGATAAGTGAACGAGGCGATAAAAAAGCGTCCCCGCCTCGGCAACCGAGAGTCTCCCCCCA
>CAZREM010000033.1:8275-29286 GCA_964599325.1 uncultured Verrucomicrobiales bacterium
GTGAACGAGGCGATAAAAAAGCGTCCCCGCCTCGGCAACCGAGAGTCTCCCCCCAGACACTCTCGACACTCTCCGAAACGGGGAACAACGCAAAAGCTAGTCATTCGATGCATATTGGCAACAAAAAAGTCACATTCACCGAATTTTTAATAAAATTGATTCATATGATTTCGCGGCAACACACAAAAGAACCGCCACGATCGTCGAGATTGGATTCAAATGCTCATGTTCATGCCAGCGTGTTTTGCCGTGTCTTCTTCTGTCACTTGAATCAGTTGAATGCTATTGCGGTGCACCCAAACACTCTGCACCAAGCCGAGCATGAACATGCAAATCACAACAAAGGTGCCGGAATAACTGATCAGGGGCAACGGGATGCCGGTGATCGGCATGATCAGAGCACACATGCCAATGTTCTCGAAGATGTGTGCAAAGAAGAACGCCACGATGCACGTCACAATCAATCGCCCCATCACATTGGCACTATAATAAGAGATCAGCAAACACTGGATCAACATCACTGCAAACACCGTGATCAACAACAAGCTGCCGCGAAAGCCCCATTCCTCGGCAATGACCGCGAAAATAAAATCGTTGTGCGCCGTGCGCCATGGAATGTAGCGGCGATCATGCAACGAACCGCGTTCTGCCGTGGCATTCCAACCAATGCCTTTCCAACCCGACTTGCCCACAGCCATCGACACATAATACGGTGCATAAGCGGGCCCCGCAATGTCCACCGGACGGTCATTGAGCATGTCCAAAAACAACTTAATGCGCTCCGGTCCGCGTTCGGAAACCTGCGGCAGCACCACCTTGTGAACGATCGGCACCAGCGCAAAACCCAGAATTGCCATCAGCGTTAGGTAGCGAAACGGCACACCGCCAACGATCAACGCGACAATCGCCACCGGAATCCACACCAGTGCCGAACCCATGTCGCCCATTTTCATGATCATCAAAAACGGCACCCCAGACAGCAAACCGATCAAGCCAATGCGAACCAACGGAAGCCCAAACCAACGATGCAACTTTGGCATGTCATGAATCAACCACGCGATCATCAACACACCTGAGATAACCCCCAACTGTGCCGGTTGAAAGGAGATCGGGCCTAGATCGAGCTTATGAACCTCCGCCGAGCTGTTCAAGACTTTGCCCATGCAGGCCAAACTGACCAAATAAATCGGTAGCGCCAACCAACGCACCCAGCGATAATCCACCAAGGCCGTGATGAAATAAATGACACTGCCCACCACAATCCAGTATTTCTGCATTTCCGCATACGCGGCTCCCCCACCATGCAAATGCCTAGCGGCGCTTTCAATGGCATAGACCCCAAAAATCAAAAGTCCATACATCAGCAGCACCAGCAGCCAATTCATTCCCAAAATTTTTCGTAAAATCGGCGACATCCTTTAACCCTCAGTTTCAAATCCAGGCGCAATCTCAATCTTTCATTTAAGCAATCCAGCGCGAAGTTCGCGGACTGATGCGGCAATCCACACCCGCAGCCCACCCACCCCAGCGACGCCAACTAATCGCACTCCTTCACATCCGGATACGAACCCAGTAGCTTCACCAACGTGCAATGCTGTCTCAGCTCATGCAAGGCTTGCAGCAGCTTTTCCTCCAATTGGTGTCCCGCCAAATCGACATAAAACACATATTCCCACTCCTTTTGTTTGGAGGGACGCGACTCGATTTTCGACAAATTGATCTGAAACGCATCAAAACTCCGCAGAGCACTCACCAAGGCACCGGGACGATCGTGCACGGAAAATAGCAGTGACGTGCGATCATTGCCCGTCGGCGGACAGGTTTTTTCACCGATCACCAAAAAGCGCGTCGTGTTGGTCGCCCGATCTTGAATTGAATGCTCGAGCACCGCCAACCCATGCAACTCAGCGGCCAAAGCCCCGCCCAACGCCGCCGCACCGGCGCTCGCGTTGTCACGAGCCAGCTTGGCCGCTTTGGTGGTCGAAGACACTTCCACCAAGTCCGCATGAGGAAAATGCCGCAAGATCCAGTGGCGGCATTGCCCAAATACTTGGGGATGCGAGTATAATGTTTTGATTTCCTCACGAGGAATCGCTGCCAACAGATGGTTTTCAATCCGCAGCAGAATTTGCGCGCAAATGTGCAAGGGCGAATCGACGAACAGATCCAAGGTGTGCGAGACTGCTCCTTCCGTTGAGTTCTCAATCGGCACCACACCGTAATCGGCGCGTCGACGCGCGACCTGATCGAACACATCCGAAAAATTCGCTTGCGCCGCATATTGAACAGAATGCCCAAACTTCTTGATCGCTGCCTGATGTGTCCATGTGCCTTCAGGACCGAGGTAGGCTATTTTGAGGTCATCCTCAAGTGCCAGCGCCGCTGACATGATTTCCCGGTAAATCGCCCGCACCGATTGCTCCGGCAGACGACCGCGATTTTTTTCCATCAATTTGCGCAACAGCTGATCCTCGCGCTCCGGCGCGTAAATCGGCAAACCCTCCTGCTTCTTAATCTCACCCACCCGATGCACCAAATCCGCCCGCTGCGACAGCAGCTCCAGCAACGCGCTATCCACTTCATCAATGCTTTTTCTGATTTCGTCCAAACTCATATCATGCTCCTACACTTGTTACACTTACCACCACCCTTGACTAAACCTCGCGTAAGGTCAATTGTTCCGCCTGCGGTTCTAGCGCTTTTTCTAATTCCGGTTCAGGCAGGCGAATCGCCCGCAGCTCCGTCGCATTGGGCAAATCATGCACGCTGCGAATCCCAAAATGCTCGAAAAACAGCTCAGTGGTTTCATACAACAACGGACGCCCCGGCAGATCCGCCCGTCCGGCAATGCAGATGAGATCGCGATCGAGCAGTTTTTGCAACATGCCATCACAAGACACCCCGCGCACGGCTTCGATCGATGCCTTGGTGATCGGCTGCCGGTAGGCAATAATGGCCAAGGTCTCCATCGCTGGTCCACTGAGCCGCTCCGGTTTCCGCCCCGGAAACAATTGCCGCACGTATTCTCCATACTGAGCATGGGTAAAAAATTTCCACCCCTTCGCCCGTTCCAACAGAACAAAGGCACGCCCAGACTCCGCATAATGTGCGTTAAGATCCTCAATCGCGTGCTTAATATCCACAGCCGCCACCACCGCCCAGCGCTTGAGTTCAGGTGATGGCAACACTCCTTCTTTGCCTTCCTCCACATCCCGCTGCCAAGCATCTTCCGCCTCCGCCACGCGGGAGCGAATCAAACGCGCAATCTCTTCCGCACTCAAGGGTTGCTCGGATGCAATCAATAAAGCCTCGACGATCGATGACAATTCCATGGAGACGTCACGCTAAACAGAGCCTCCTCGCAATGCAAGCCTTCGCCCATGGAAACACGCTGCCGAACATTTCACGCACTTTGATCATTTTCCCCTTGCATTCATCTCTCCGCACGTTTAGGCAATCGCGCTCGATAGACCTAGAACTTTTTCTTATTCCACCTCATCCCATCCTGCCATGGCTGCCAAGAAAAAAACAACGAACGCGCCAACTGAAGAATCTCCCACAATCGAAGCTGCATCCTTAAAAAAAGCACCGGCCACGAAAAAATCCGCCGCCCCGACTGCATCCAGCCAAAAGTCGAAGGATCAAAAAACGAAGGATAAGAGCGCTTCTCCTAACACAGCAGCCGAGTCGAACGTGTCCACGGAGAATGCTGCTGGCAGAAAAGACGCGAAATTAGCAACAAAAAAATCGCCCGTCGCCAAATCCGATTCCACCTCTGATTCCAAATCAGGAGAAACGTCGAAATCTCGCATCAAAAAAACCAGTCCAGAGGAATCAGCCACCTCAACCAACAGTGTTGATGACAAAAACTCTGCGACTGAAAAGCCGTCTGCGATCAAAAAAATCTCCACGGTCAAAAGCAGCGACCGCAACGAGCCACCCGCCATTGTGGTGGAGCCGATCAATGATCCCGATTTCATCGATTTTGTTGCGTTGCAAAAACAGCGTTTGCTCGACTTGCGCGATGAGCTTGTCGATGCCATGACCGGAAGCGCGCGCGAGGCGATCCGCAATGCACCAGAAGGCAGTGAAGCTTCGGGCAGCGGCATGCATCAAGGGGACGCAGGCAGCGATGCTTACGACCGCGACTTCGCGTTAGGTTTGCTTGCCAAGGAACAAGACGCCCTCTACGAGATCGAAGAAGCACTGCAACGCATCAAAAAACGCACTTATGGCATTTGCGAAATGTCCGGCAAACGCATTCCGATCGCTCGCTTAGAAGCCATTCCATTCGCTCGATTAACTGTTGACTGTCAAGCACAATGGGAAAAAGAATACGGCAACCGCAAGTTTCGCCCCAGCGGCAGCGTCGGCTTCAGTGGCGGGGTTGTTTATGACGATGATGAAGATTCTGAAACAGTTTCTCTTGACGACGACGACGATTAAGCCTAAAACCTCCCTCCCATTAAAGAATCATGCCACGCGATATCATCATTTTAGAATGCACTGAGGCCAAGGCCGAGGGTAAGCCCACTTCTCGTTACGTGACCACACGCAACAAAAAGAGCTTGCGCACACCTGGTCGTTTGGAGAAAGTCAAGTTTAATCCATTTCTCAAGCGCCGCACGTTGCACCGCGAAATTCGCTAATGCGCCTCTGAGCCACAGGTCGTCAAACACCGACGCTCAAGCACATTTTCGTTCATCACCATCATCCAACGATCCCGTTTTTCTTAACTTATGCAAGAAACAGAGCCAAAGACAGTCGAACGCCGCATTGCTTTCCGCAAGGCGAATCGCTGCATGACCCGCCGCCGCCAAGACATTCCTGTCGATAAGATCATCCACACCAACCCCGAGCTGCTTTCCAAATTCACGTCACAAACAGGCAAAATTTTGCCACGTCGCGTGACTGGGGTTTCCGCCAAGTTGCACCGCAAGATCACACGTGAGATTAAGCGCTCACGCGCCATCAACTTAGCACCATAAGATTCAAGCCTCCTCACCCGAGGACTCGATTTTTCAAGGGCTTGTTCGTCATTCATTGAATGTTGAGCAAGCCCTATGATTTTGTCATTCACACTATCAGCGTGAAATCGTCACCATCAGCGCTGCTCGACTAGATTCCATGTCTATTTTGCCCGACACCCAGAACGAGATCGATTCCCGTCAAATTGCGATTGAACGCGTGGGCATTCGCGAATTGCGCTACCCTCTCAGCTGGTGTGATGTGGATGGTGCGGTCCAATCAACAGTCGCCACCTGCGCTCTCAGTGTTCACTTGCCTGCCGAGCAACGCGGCACGCACATGAGTCGATTTGTGCAAACGTTGCACGATTTCCTAACAGCGGGCACGATGAGTGCAGAGAAACTCAGCGCTCTGGGGCAATCCCTGCTCAGCGCATTGCAGTCGCGCGCCGCCACGGTTGAACTCGTTTTTCCCTTTTTCATCAGCAAAAAAGCGCCTAGCAGCGGCGCCACTGGCCTGCTCGATGCAGAGGTCCATGTCCGCATTGATGCGCATGCGGACACAACGCCTCTGACCGAATGGCAGCTGCGCGTCCCCGTCGCCACGCTCTGCCCTTGCTCGAAAGCCATCAGTGACCGCGGCGCTCACAATCAACGCGGCATGGTGACCCTGCGTTGGCGGAGCGCACCCGCCGTCGCGCTTTCAGAAATCATTGCTGTCATGGAACAATCCGCCAGCTGCGCGCTATTCAGTGTGTTAAAACGTGATGATGAAAAAATGGTCACTGAGCAAGCATACGACAATCCTGTCTTCGTCGAAGACGTGGTGCGCAATCTCGCGCAACGCTGCGATCAGGATCCACGGCTCTCATGGTATCGAATCGAAGCCGAAAACTTCGAGTCCATCCACCATCACAACGCCTACGCGCTGGTGCTGCATCCCAGTGAACGTCGCCAGTGAGCCAGCGGAGAGCCGCTGACCTTAGCGACTAAACCCACTTTCTGCGCCCCTCTGCCACCCCCTCTTCACCTCTTTTCCCGCCTGTCCTACACACCAGCCCGCTCTAACGCGCATCAGTCTTAAAGCCAAGGGGTGGATCCGGTCATGGGTGAGCGACTCTTCGCGTCACAGACGCCATTCAGCACAAAAAAGCCGTGCGATTGGTGCCCGCCACAAAATCATTTTTGCACTCGCAGTCCATGAGTTGCAATTTCAGTAGCTCCTCACAATAAGTCGAAGGAATGTGCATGTCACCTTCCTGCAAATCCACCAAAACGCGAGCCAGCGCCTCGCCGTAATAATTGCCATCGACCACACCCATCGCCCCGAGCGACAGTAAGGGCAGAGCGTGATGCATCGACGCCTGATTGATGACCAACAACACCGGCATCAGGCAGCAATTACTCACAAACATCTCATTCAGTGGCAAACGCGAGGTGGCATCAAGCACAATGCACTGCGGTGGATGCTGCTCCATGTGTTCAGTGAACTGAGCAGGATGGCAGCAGCGAACTTGGCAATGCGGCGCGGCCTCGGCCAAACGTGGCACCCAATCCATCGAAGTCGCTAAACTCTCGCTGATGAACAAGATGGATGATAGGTCAAGCGGCGTGGTGTCGCCGGAATCATGTCGATTAATAATCATACTGTGGAGGTGGTGGCGGGGAAGATGAGGGCGAACGCGGCACACCGGAGCGTTTGATGGGACGAAACTCTCCAATCCGAGGAGCTTGCCCGCGATAACGCTTTGGCGCGAGTGTGTTGCTGTTCGATGGCGACGCAGCGGAGGGAGGCGCGGTCGCTGAAAAAGTGAGCTCAAGAATCTGTTGGCATTGCGGGCACTGCACCCGCCCCTCGCGACGCTCCGTCAGGAGCATCATCTGCGAGCACTGCGGGCATGAAAAAGTCATGCGAAATTGAGGTTGATCCGCCATTTTTTGCAAATGTGGGGGCATGTCATCCAGCCAATGAGCCACAGCCGCGACTTTCACTGTGTCCTCGCGACGCTCAACCAACAAAATACACTGACGTTTGATCTTATCACCAAACGCACATTGCATGAAGGCCAATTGATTGATCGCAGACATTAGCAAAGTGTATGAACCGTATAACGACGAGAAATTGAGAATGAATCGCAACAACTGTCAAACGGAAAAGCACAACACAGGCCAATGATGCAATTTTTTTTGCGACGCATCAGCGTTTCTTATGGCTTTGCTGCATTGCTTGCGAAAACCAATCGTTGCCGGGTGTTGAACCTGAACCAGTTGAGCGGGAATCGCGACGTTGGTTCGGGGCGCTTGCTGAGCGCTCGGAGCTGCCACCGCGACGTTCTAAATCGGGCTTAGATTTCATGCTCAGGGCAATGCGCTTGCGCTCCAGATCCACTTCCGTGACCGTCACCTGCACTTTTTGACCAACCTTCACCACCTCATTGGGATCGCGCACAAACGAATCAGAAAGCTGACTTACATGCACCAAGCCATCCTGGTGAACACCAACGTCCACAAAAGCACCGAATGCCGTCACGTTTGTGACAATGCCCGGCAACTTCATGCCCACCTGCAAATCACTTGGCTTATCGACACCTTCGGCAAATGAAAACAGCTCAAACTGCTGACGCGGATCGCGTCCGGGTTTGGCTAATTCCTGTAAAATGTCACGCAAGGTCGGCAATCCCACATCAGCCGTGACATAGCGCTGCAAATCCAGTTTCTGACGCAATTCCGCCCGATTCAACAGATCCTCCACCGAACATTGCAAATCCTCCGCCATCGCTTCCACCAAGGCATAGCGCTCGGGGTGCACCGCAGACGCATCAAGCGGGTGCTTGCCGCCGCGAACACGCAAAAAGCCTGCTGCCTGCTCAAACACCTTTTCGCCCAGACGCGGCACTTTTTTGAGCTCACTGCGACTTTGAAACGGGCCATTGGCCAAGCGGTAAGCCACGATGTTTTCTGCCAAATTGGCATTCAAGCCCGAAACATACTGCAACAGCTGCTTCGATGCCGTGTTCAGCTCCACCCCCACCGCATTCACGGCCAGCTCCACCGTCGTGTCCAGCGATTGCTTGAGCGCGCGCTGATCAACGTCATGCTGATATTGCCCCACCCCAATCGCCTTGGGATCAATTTTCACCAACTCCGCCAATGGATCCATCAATCGCCGACCAATGCTAATGGCACCGCGCACCGTCAAATCCAAATCCGGAAACTCCTCACGAGCCACATCTGAAGCCGAGTAAACCGAAGCACCAGCCTCATTCACCACCACCACTGGCAAGGGCAAGCTCAACTTGCGCACGAAGGCCTCCGCCTCACGTGAAGCCGTGCCATTGCCAATCGCAATCGCCTCAATGCGGTATTTTTCCACCAAAGCACAAAGCAGCTTAGCGGCTTCATACTGCTGCATTTGAGAACCAGCCGTCATGTGCAGCACCACGTGCTCCAGCATCGTGCCAGTGGCATCGAGCACGACTGTCTTGCACCCGGTGCGAAACGCTGGATCAATCGCGAGCAAGCGCTTCTGGCCCAAAGGCGACGCCAACAGCAATTCACGCAAGTTATCCGAAAACACCTGAATCGCCGTTGCGTCCGCGAGTTTTTTCGAACTCATCCGCATTTCCGTTTCCATCGAAGGCATCAGCAGGCGCTTGCAGCCATCCTCGACGGCTAAGGCCACTTGTTGCCCAGCAGCACTGCGAGCAGACTGCACATACAGCGGCAAGGCCAAGGCCGTGATCCGCTCCAACGGCATTTCCACCCGCATCATCAAACAACCATCTTTCTCGCCCCGCCGAATCGCCAACAACCGGTGCGAGGGAATCGAGTTCAGTGGCTCCGACCAATCAAAGTAATCGCGAAACTTCGCCGCCTCCGTGTCCTCTTCCTTGCCAAATAAGACCTTCGAGGACAAACGCGCCTCGGCAGTGTAGCAATCGCGCACCTGACCACGCAAAGCCGCATCATCCGCCACGATCTCCGCAATGATGTCACGCGCGCCCGCCAACGCGTCGGCCGAGGAAGCAACTTCTTTCGACTCGTCCACATAGCTCAGCGCCGTCGTCTCCACATCCTGCGCCCCCTGATTCTCCAACAACCACAGCGCCAAGGGCTCGAGACCGCGCTCGCGAGCTTTCGTGGCACGCGTTTGGCGCTTAGGACGGTAGGGAGCAAAAATGTCCTCTAAGCTCGCAAGTGTGCGGGCCGCTAACACTTTTTTCTTCAACTCTGGCGACAACAATTGACGCTCGTCCAGCGACTTCAAAATCGCTACCCGCCGATCATCCAACTCAACCAAGCGCTGCATGGCATCGCGAATCACATTGATCTGCACCTCGTCCAGCTCACCCGTCGCCTCCTTGCGGTATCGCGCAATAAACGGCACCGTCGCTCCCTCGGCGATCAACTTGGCTGTCGCCGCGACCGATGATAAAGCAATGCCCGTTTCTTGAGCAATTTGACTAATGTGCGCTGTAGAATCGTATGTGAAGTCCGCCATGGAGGGAAATTCTTGGCGTTTTTCTGGCTCAAACTCAAGCATATTTGTCGGCACAAACACGCGACTCCATGCTCCAAACGCCTGTTTTCATTTTCGCGCAAAAACCGATCGCCGCTGCCGCAGCGGTTCAGACTTGGCAAAAAAGCCACGGGCTCTCAGCATGGCGGCGTGGATAGCATTCGCATCGAAGGCGCACGGCAACACCAGCTGCGCAACATCACCGTCGACATTCCCAAGGGCAAGCTCGTCGTCATCACCGGTCCCAGCGGCTCCGGAAAATCGTCGTTGGCCTTTCACACGCTTTACGCCGAAGGGCAACGCCGTTACATGGAATCGCTCTCCACCCATGCCCGGCAATGGCTGCATCAGCTGGAAAAACCGGATGTCGATCGCATTGAGCACTTGATTCCCGCCGTGGCATTGGAGCAACGCCAACAAAGCTTTCATCCGCGCTCCAGCATAGCCAGCTCGACCGATCTTTACGACTACCTGCGCGTTCTCTGGGCCGCCATCGGTGTGCCGCACGACCCCACCACCGGCACCATGCTCAAGCGCATGAGCGCAGAAGACATCGTGGCCTCCCTGCTGTTGTTGCCTCAGGGCTCCAAGCTCATCTTGCTGGCACCGGTTCCGCGCAGCGAGTGGAATGACTTGCCGCGGCTTTACCGCGAGTTCCGGCGTCAGGGCTACTTGCGCTTGCGCATCGATGGCACGATTATCGATATCGACGCCGCCGAGCAACAGGAGCTGCATCAGAGCCTGGAAGTTGTCACCGATCGGCTCGTGCTCAAAGGCGACATGGCCGCACGCGTAGCGGACTCCGTGGAAGCGAGCTTGCGACTCTGCGGCCTCGAGACGATCGCCCTGCACCAATCACCTGAGCACCATGACTGGCAGGAGCGACACTTTCAGACCAGCTATCGCAATCCAACGAGCGGATTTGTGCTAGAATCGCTGAGCCCCAAGGATTTTTCCTACAACCACCCCCAATCCGCTTGCCCGCAGTGTCAGGGCTTGGGTCGAGAGCTGCGCTGTCGCAGTGAACGATTCATCCACGCTTCCTCGCTCAGCATTCCGGCCGGCGCGATCCGCGGCTGGTGGCCACTCGACGATCCCAGGGAGCAACAATGGCAACAACAGGCTGCGGCCTACCTCTCCGCTCACAAGCTGCCGCTGAACACCGCTTGGGACAAATTGCCCGCTGAACACCAGCACCATCTGCTGCACGACGACGCCCCAACCGGCATGAGCCTCCGCTCAGAGGCTGAACGGCTGCTGACACAACTCAACACCAACGCCGCAAAACGTCACCTGTTGCCATTTTTTCATGAAACCCCATGCCGCTCGTGCCAAGGAGCTCGCCTCCGCCCCGCGATGCGCGCTGTCACAATCGCTCCAGCGGAAAACCTACCGGCGTGGGGCATTGGCGATTTCTGCCAACAGCCCATTGCCGCCCTTAGCCCTTGGCTGAGCGCGTTGCAGCATCGCATGCGTGACAATAAAGCCATTTCAAGCCTGATCGAAGACATCCAGCAACGCGTGGGTTTCCTCAATGACATCGGACTCGATTACCTCAGCCTCGATCGTCCCAGCAATAGTTTATCCGGAGGTGAAGCCCAACGCGTGCGTCTTGCCAACCAGCTCGGCTCAGGACTCAGTGGCGTGCTTTACGTGCTCGACGAGCCAAGCATCGGACTCCACCCTCTTGATAACCAACGTCTCATCCGCGCACTGCATCAGCTCCGAGATCAAGGCAATAGCCTGGTGGTGGTCGAGCACGATGACATGATCATCGATGCCGCAGACTGGTTAATCGAGATGGGCCCAGGCTCCGGAAAACTCGGCGGACACATCATCCATAGTGGCCCAATCCCGCCTCGCTCCAGTGATGTTTCACCACACACCGCCGCCACCGCATCAGCGCTATTGCCAGCGGCGAACTTCGCTCTTGAAAAACAAACCGACTGGTTTGAATTAAAAAACATCACCGCACAAAACCTGTGTGATGTCCATTTTCGCATGCCCTTGCAACGGCTTGTGGGGCTGTGTGGTCCGAGTGGCAGCGGCAAATCGACGCTAGTTGCCCAATTGATTCAGCGCAGCGAGAGCCTCATCAAGCAAGGTCGCACGCAAGCATCAACCTTGCCGTGGCAGCGCGTGATCAGCATTGACCAGCAACCTCTTGGTCGCAGCCCTCGCTCCAACCCAGCAAGTCTGACTGGCATTTTGGATGCCCTGCGCGTGTTGTTTGCGCAATTGCCCCTGGCCAAGCAACGCGGCTACCGCAGTTCACGTTTCAGCTTCAATAACCACGGAGGGCGCTGCGAACGCTGCGAGGGATATGGCAGCATTCGCCTGGACATGCATTTTTTACCCGATGCCTGGGTGCCCTGCACGGCGTGCGAAGGCAAGCGGTTCAACCGCGAGACCCTCGAAGTGCGTTTCCGAGGCCGCAACATCGCTGATTTTCTGGCCTGTTCCGTCGCCGAAGCAGCGGAGCTGCTGCAACACTTTCCTCAAATGCAAAGCATTTTCTCCACCTTGCTCGCGCTTGGTCTGGATTACTTGCCTCTGGGACAATCCGCAAACACCCTCTCGGGCGGTGAGGCGCAGCGACTGAAACTCGCCATGGAGCTAGCGCGACCACGCCGACAGGAAAAAACGTTTTACATTCTCGACGAACCAACCACTGGACTGCATCGGCAGGAGGTGGCCTTGCTGCTCAACGCGCTCACACAACTACGCGATGCCGGCCACAGCGTGCTCGTGATCGAACATCACTTGCCATTGCTGCATCGCTGCGATTGGTTGATCGACCTCGGACCCGCTGGAGGCGCGGCAGGCGGACGCATTGTCGCCACCGGCACCGTGGCCGATTTGATGCAAGTGGAGCAATCAGCCACCGGACGCGCCTTTGCCCAGTGGTTGGGTCACAGCTCCCACGCTGGCTCTTAGATGGCACGCTGGATCGTTGCCGACTGCTCCATTCCAACTAATTTTCACACAAAAAACCACTCAGCTGACGCTGTCTTTCATGAAACCATTCACCGATGAACACCAACACCGTCATGCAAACCTCACCTAGCGCCACAGCTTGGCGCGCTTGGTTGACAGAAAATGGCCCGCGGCTGTTTCTCTTTGCCAAGAACCAAACAC
This sequence comes from uncultured Verrucomicrobiales bacterium, assembly GCA_964599325.1. Classification (GTDB taxonomy): domain Bacteria; phylum Verrucomicrobiota; class Verrucomicrobiia; order Verrucomicrobiales; family Akkermansiaceae; genus UBA956. The sequence continues at coordinate 20,900 of CAZREM010000033.1, forward strand.
GCAATGCGGAAGACGCAGAAGACGTGCTACAGGACGCATTGGTCAAATTAGTCGAAAAACTCAACAACGGCAGCTTTGACGGTGGCCAGGAAATGTGGATGCCCTACCTTTACACCTGCATTCGCCGCTTGGCGATTGATCTCAGCCGCAAGGATGATCGTCGTAAAAAACGCGAGGACATCGTCGGGGATGAAATGGAATCGGATGCCGCGCTGCGCTGGGATCCGTGGTTCGAGTCCGATGCCTCTGGCGATGAAACGCGCCGCTTGCTCGAACAGGGACTCAAGGAACTGCCGCAGAAATTTTCCGAGGTCATCATTCTTAAAATCTGGGGTGACAAGACATTTGCCGAAATTGGCGAAGCCTTGGAAATCTCACAAAACACCGCCGCCTCTCGCTACCGCTACGGCATCGATATTCTCAAACGCAAACTCGCTGACGTGCGGCAGAAGGGCGACTTATCCCTCTAGCCCAGCACACATGGCAGAATCATCCCGCTCGATGGCGCCAAACCCTGTTCTAAACCAGACCCTGCAACTCCGTATTTTTTCGTTCACATGAATTCTCCGTTGATCAACAATGAGCCCCCGCAAGACTTGGAGTCCTTGTTGCGGGCGCATGCCCCCAAGACCCTGCCTCCCGCTTTGCTGGCGCGAATTGAGCGCTGCATTGAAGACACTCTCAGCCCTACGATGGTCGCCGATCTTGATGAGCATGAGACCACGAGCTTAGCTTGCCAACAATTGCAACCGCGTGCGCTAACGCCGGAGCTTTTGGAAAAATGCGCCGGCATTCTCAGTGCGCGAGCCTACCCGCTCAGCGAGAAAGTGCTGCTGTTTCCAAAAGCGCGTGTCGCGTCGCACGCATCCGCTCATCAGACTGACAAAGACGGCAAAAAGATGCTGGCCAACAAAACAATGCCTTGGACGCGTTGGGGCTCAGTGGCTGCCGTGGCCACCATCGCTGCCTTGTTGGCTTGGCGCTCGCCGCTGCCCAACGCTGACGCCATGACCGGTTCCGCCACGCGCGCTGCTGTTGCCGCACATGCGGTCACATCACCCTCACCATCCACCCCTCATCAGACCGCCGGCGTGGTCACGACAAGTTATGGCAGTGGTGTCAAACACGCCTCCGACGAGGGCGTGATGTGGACGCCCGATCACCAAGCGCAGCGCGTGATCCGTGTTCAATACCAAGACAAGGTGCTCGTGCGCGACGCCCAAGGCATCGAACGCATGCTGCTGGTTCCCCGCGAGGAATATCTCGTCGTTCCTGAAAAAGTCGATTAATCCACAATCCCCTTTCCACCACTTTTCCACCACTTTTCCACCACCATTCCCCTCATTTCCTGCACAACCACCGCTTTTCCATGAAAACATCTCATCGATTCATGTCAGCGTCCCCATGGTCGCATCTTCTCTGCTGCGTGACGGCTGTTGCGTGCAGCTCCAGCGTCATGGCTCTGGATGCACCAAAAAAAATCACGCCAGTGGCGCCTAGCGAGCCTTTGACGACAAATGAATCACGCGCAGCTGTGCTACCGTCGCCACCCAACCCAGACGCAGCTGTTGCACCTTCCGCCCCAACTGCGAAAGCACCCGCTCGAGCCAAGCAGCCCTACCTCGGCATCGCCACGGCGGCGATTCCCAGCGTTCTCGCCGAGCATCTCGGATTGGAAACCAATAGCGCGGTGGTGGTTCGCACCGTGGCACCGAATAGCCCAGCAGACAAGGCGGGCATTCGCGTCTCCGATGTGATTCAGAGCATCGATGGAAAACCTGTCACTTGTCACGACTGCATCTGCCGAGCCATCACGCCGCACCAACCCGGCGAACGCATTGCGATCCAACTGATCCAACATGGCCGCACCAACACCGTCCATGTCACTCTCGCAGAGCGCGATGGCGAAGAGGTCGCTGCCAATGAGAATTGTGATCCGCTCAACCTGCCACAACAATTTCTCGAATCCATGCCCAAGGAGCAAGCTGACCGCATCCGCAAGGCGATTGAGGGCAATTTACAAGCCTTTGGGCGTGGCATCGACGAAGCCCGTATTCCGGAAACGGCAACCGACGCCATGCGCTCGATGCAAGAGCGGGTGGAAAAGATGATGCAGAGCATGAATCTGGAAAACCCTCTCGAGAACCTCCCGCTACCTCGTGTGCAGGCTCAGTCATCCAGCACGGTTCGCTTGATGGACGGCGATGGCAGTGTCGAGCTTTCCAAAAAAAATGGGGACAAGACGGTGACACTCTACGATAACAATGGCAATGTGCAGTGGACTGGTCCCTACAATAGCGAGCAGGATCGTCAAGCGGTGCCTGCGGATCTGCGCCATCGCATTGAGCGATTGAACATCCAGGATTCCGGAGAAAATGGGTTGCGCCTGCAGATGAATCCCTCAGCGCCGAAGCCAACAGACTGATGGTCACGGGTTGCGCCGGACGGCGCATCGCTGCGTGGGAACACCCCCTTCACCGCCTGCGGGTCTGGGGGATAGAACCCACGCATTCATGGAAAAATCCTCGCCACCTGCCCGATTGATTGCTAGCGTGTGCCGCACCGTTCCATGATTTTTCGCGTTCGTTCTACCCCACACCCGTCCTCCGCTCCTGTCACATTGGTCAGACACCTGACAGCCCTGCCCTTGTGGCTCAGCTACAGCCGCATGCGTCGCACAGCATCATCGGCTCACACGACTAGCCGCATTCTCGCCATGTTCAGCATCTGTGCTTTGCTGTGTTGCCTGAATAACTCTTGCTCCGTGCGCATCCCGCTGCCTGCTGAAGAAGTGGCGCTTTCTCAGAAAAACTACCCTTGCCCTGACCCACGCGTGGCGCCGGTGGAGACACCCCTTCCCGCGCCGCTTGTGCCTGCGAATCAATCCCCTGAAGGAATGGTCACCATTTGGGTGCTAGCAAATAACCTGCACACCTCGATTGTTGCACCCTACGACTGGTTACTGGCCTCGGGCTATCGCCCCCCCGCAGGCATCGTCGTTCCTCCAACCCGATACCGCAACGTGAACATGAGCTGGGGCAATCGCACAGCCTACCTCAACAAACGCTGGCTATTCCCGTGGGAGGTGTTCGCCGCTCTGTTCACACCTTCGCCCTCCGTCATGGAAATCATCCCTGTCAGCTACAAAATCGAGCTGGTGTGCTCGCAGCCGCGGATGTATCGCACCGAGGTGCCACGACGCTACGGTCCGCGTCTCGCCGCCTTTCTCAATGGCTGCGCGCGACACAATCCCGATGGCTCCGCGCGCGTCGTCGCCGCCTCAAGCTGGGGGGATGGCAAGCTCGTCGATTGCCACATTGCTTATTTTCTTCCACGCATCTGCAACGTTTGGACCGCGCAAGCGCTTGAAGCCTGCGGCTTGGACATGCAAATCCATCGCTCTTACAGCGCCGATGGCGTGATCAAGCAATGCCTGGATCAAGGCTTCGTCCATGTCGATAAACCACCATTTCGCAGCCAAGCCGTGACCGCATCCCGCCACTAAGGTCTGGGGACGTCGCGGTTGACACAAAATTTTATACCGAGATTTTGCGCAAAACTCCAGCTAAACCAGCTCGCGCCCATGGCCCTTGTCCATCGGCGCGATTTTTTTTAGAAAAATCCATCGGTGCCACTTCACGGGCCACTCACGAAAAAAAAATGCACCCCTAGATCACACAATCGAAGCTCTGTATTTGCGATGTTTTTTTTGCGAACAACGCATGACACCTACCACATGTTGTATTGTGAATAATTTGTGCATACCAAATGAAGAACTTTTTTTTGACATCACTCACTCTTTGATGCAGGCTCCACGCGTGATTTTGAGGTCGTCATTGCGCGTAGCAGAGCGCAACTGATCACCGCCAAAAGAACAACATTTACGCTCAACTGTCTGGTCTAGGCTGTCTTCAGCATGTTCCATGACCTTCGCTTCACTTTTTTCGCCATGAATTCGACCAATTCTACCACTGTGATTAACATCGGCTCCCGCACATTTGTGTTGGATAAAGAAAAAGCTGAGAACGCCTACAATGCCAAACGCGTGATCAATGGCGATGATACGATGTTTTTCAATATCCTGCCGCTCAAGTATCAATGGGCCTATGATCTCTACAAAACGATGAAGAGCAATCACTGGGAGCCAGAGGACATCCAGATGCAGCGCGACATTGAGCAATGGCGCTCCCAAGACATCCCTGATGTGCAACGCTGGATCATCAAAATGGGCATCGGTTACTTCTCGGCCGCCGAGGGAATTGTGGGCGATAACATCCAGCACGTTGTGCGCGAGTTGGTGACCGCTCCGGAGCTGAAGCTGGTGCTGGGACGTCACGCCCACGAAGAAAACATCCACGCCGACTCACTCGTTTACATGATTTCCTCCTTGGGCATCAATCCGCACGAGTGCGAAGCCATGTTCGACGGGGTGCCGTCGATCACCGCGAAAAACCACTTCGTCGTCAGCAACAGCCGCGCGCTGCGTCGCGACATCGATCTCACCGTCACCGCGAACAAGCAGGATCTTGCTAAAAACATCTTCTTGTTCGGCCAAGTCATGGAGGGAACACAGTTTTATGGCTTGTTTGGCATGATTCTCAGCCTTCATCGGCAAAATCGCTTCACCGGCATTGGCCAAATGTTCCGCTACACCCTGCGCGATGAATCCAACCACATCGAAGTCTTCCGCCATCTTCTGATGGATTTGGTCAATGAAAACCCTGACATCTGGACAGAGGAGTTTCGCGAGGATCTGCGCCAAACCATGGCCGAGGGCATTCGCTTGGAAAAAGAGTTCATTCGCGACTGCTTGCCGGTATCGTCCGTTGGCTTGAACATCAATGACTTCGAGCAATACATCGACTACATTGCCAATCGACGCCTCGAATCGTGCGGGTTGCAGCCGTTGATGAAGAACACCAGCAATCCGTTCCCTTGGCTGGCTGAGATGATGGACATCAAGATCGAGCAAAATTTCTTTGAAGGCAGAGTCACCGAATACCAGAAATCCAGTGCGTTAGAGGACGTCAACGATGACGATCTATAACTCGACCCGGCCTGCATCCCGCCATTGAACCACCATCTTTGCTTTCGCCATGTATCACCGCACCGTCAATTTAGAACACGATTTAACGCTCAAAAAGGTCATCACTGACGCTCTCTCATCTCGCAGTCCGATCCAGTGGCGCGAGATTTTACCCGCTGAGCAACAGGATCAGCAGCTGGGATTTGTCATTCAGTCCAATGGCAAGGAACGTGTTCTCAAGCTCACAGAAATCGCCGAGACAGTCGGACAGGCGTTGACGGATCTGTTACTGGTCCAGCAAGCAACGTGGCAGGCAATTGATTCGGATCACAACCGCAGTCTTGTCGCGAATGTCACAGCATCGGTGGCACAGACTCTGATTCCTCGCAGTGACAATGGTTCACCCTCGCTCGCTGCGACACCTGTTGATCAACTGTTGCGCTTGAGCGTGAATGATCTCTATCTCCTCATCGAAGGAGCATTGCTCGAGCAGGACGCATACGACGTCGCCAAGGCATTGGCATTTCGCCATTCCTACCAGCAGCACGGAACAATCGATCTCGATGCCTCGCCGCAGGGCATGCCGGTGCGCTTGATTCGCCGCAATCGCAATGTGGTGTCGTGGAGCGAAACCAAGATCGAGAGTGCCGTGCGCAAGGCGTTTTTATCGATTCGTGAAAACCCCGAACCATCCCTCGCGGTGGCGAAGGCGGTAACCGAGCGCGTGCGTAATAGTGGGCTTGCATTTGTTCACATTGAGGACGTGCAGGACATGGTTGAGGAAGAGCTAGGACGCCTCGGGCAGCTCAAAGTGATGCGCGCTTACATGGCTTACCGCATCGAGCGTGCTCGCTACCGCAGCCTCGAAGTCGAACCGCAGGACGACGCGCGCCAAGATACCTTGCTGGTGGTCACCGACAGCAATCAAAACAGTATTTTCTGGGATGGCAGCGAGTTGAAAAAACGCATCGCCTTCGCATCGATCGGCTTGGATCTGTGCCTCAATGAAAACGAAATCGAGCGCGAGTTGATGCGATCCATCGGCAATGAAATCAGCGCGACCGACTTGCAGAGCACCATCATCCTCAACTCGCGCACCCTGATTGAAAAGGATGCCGACTTTGCGAAATTCGCGGGTCGGATTCTGTTGAGTTACATTTACGAAGAGGTGCTGGATTGGGACATCCAGCGCGATGGCATTGAGCACCTGAAGTCTGCTCACAAAGCAGCATTTCGCAAGTATCTCAGCCACAGCATCGCCATCAAGCGCTTGCACCCCAGTTTATTGGAAAAATTCCAGATCGACGTTCTTGCCGACGCGCTCGATCCGACAGCTGACTTGGATTTCGATTACCTGGGCATTCAGACGTTGTATGATCGTTATCTGATCATCGATAAAACCAGCGGGCGTCCGCGTCGGCTCGAAACACCGCAGTTTTTCTGGATGCGCGTTTCCATGGGTCTATTCCGCGAAGAAAATGACGATCGCGAAGCTTGGACGATCCGACTCTACAACCTCTACAAGTCACGGCGTTTCTGCTCGTCAACGCCGACGTTGTTTAACTCCGGAACACTGCACAGCCAGCTTTCCTCTTGCTATCTCTACAAAGTGGATGACTCGATCGAATCGATCATGTATCGCGGCATTGCCGAAAATGCCTTTTTATCCAAATGGGCAGGCGGCTTGGGTGGCTCATGGACAGCGGTGCGCGGGACTGGCAGCTACATCCAAGGCACCAACGGCGAATCCCAAGGCATCATTCCGTTTCTCAAGGTTCACAATGATCAACTCGTCGCGGTGAACCAAGGCGGCAAGCGCCGCGGTTCGGGCTGTGCCTACCTCGAAACTTGGCACAACGACTACTTAGATTTCATCGAGTTGCGCAAAAATACTGGTGATGATCGCCGTCGCACGCACGACATGAACACCGCAAGTTGGATTCCCGATTTGTTCATGAAACGTGTGAACGCGCGCGCGGATTGGACATTTTTCCGCTCGAACGAAACTCCCGATCTTCACGAGCTTTACGGCAAAGCCTTTGAAGAACGCTACCTGCATTACGAAGCTCTGGCAGCGGAGAAAAAAATTTGGAGCAGCAGCATGCCCGCACTGGAGTTGTGGAAAGCGATGCTAAAAATGATTTTTGAAACCGGCCACCCGTGGTTCACGTTCAAGGATCCCTGCAATGTGCGCTCGCCTCAGGATCATTGCGGTGTGATTCATTCCTCCAATCTTTGCACCGAGATCACGCTGAATACTTCCGATGAGGAAACTGCCGTGTGCAATTTAGGTTCTGTGGTGTTAGACACCCACCTCGATGAGCAGGGCGAGCTGGATCTGGAGATGCTCAATGAGACGATCACCGTGGCGATCCGGGCGCTGGACAATGTCATCGATATCAACTTCTACCCAACACAAGCTGCTCTGACAGCGAACAGTCGTCATCGCCCGATCGGTCTCGGTGTGATGGGTCTGCATCAGGCTTTGTTCCGTCGCAATGTGAGTTTCGATTCTCCTGAGGCCGTAGAGTTCAATGACGAGTTCATGGAGGCGATCGCTTATTTCGCCTATTCTGCCTCAGCCGAGCTGGCCGCCGAGCGCGGCAAGTATTCGAGCTACGCCGGCTCAAAGTGGGATCGCGGGATTCTGCCGCAAGACACCATTGATCTGCTGGAGCAGGAGCGTGGCGTGCCCATCACCACCCCACGCGGTGGCAAAATGGACTGGACCCCCGTGCGCGAGAAAATCGCCAAGCACGGCATGCGCAACTCCAACGTTCTCGCCATCGCGCCCACGGCGACTATTTCTAACATTGTCGGCACGTCGCCTTGCATCGAGCCAAATTACACCAATCTGTATGTGAAAAACAATCTCAGTGGTGACTTCATCATGCTCAACTGCGAACTCGTCCGCGAACTCAAAAAGGCCAATCTGTGGAACGAAAACATGCTCAATGAGCTGAAATACAGCAACGGCAACATCAAGGACATTTACGCCATTCCACCCGCTCTCAAGGCAAAATACAAAACGGTCTTCGACATCGATTACACCGCCATCATCGATGCCGCCGAGCGTCGCCAAAAGTGGATTGATCAAAGCCAAAGCCTCAATCTGTTCTTGGACAAACCCGATCTCAAAACGCTCAGCCACATGTATAAGCAGGCTTGGAGTAGCGGACTCAAGACCACTTACTATTTGCGCAGTTTGCAAGCCAGCGACATCGAGAAATCGACCTTAAAGACCAAAAAAGAGCTTCACGGGCACATCGCCGCTGCGGCCAGCGCTAACACCATTGAGGAAGCCGCCCCCGCCGCCCCCGAGATCAAGGCCTGCGCCCTCGATGCGATGCTGAACGGCGAA
>CAZREM010000034.1:0-29124 GCA_964599325.1 uncultured Verrucomicrobiales bacterium
TCTAGTGGTTACGGAGTCAAATGATCGAGCAAAACGGGCAATCTTTTTGTCTTCCTTGCCGTCATTCCCATACCGTTCTTCGACTTGCTCAGGTCCGAGGCAAAAAATGGCTTTCTCTTTTGAAATTTTCGCGTCACTCCGTTGCTGCTGAAGGTTTCAGTGCCAACGCACAAAAAAATCCATGAGCGCATGACCTTGCAACGCATGCTAGAAATAGCGTTGGCTGGTTTATCGGGGAATCCATTTGACTTTATGTTTGCGACTTGTTAGCTAGGGATGTGTGGAATAGCGCTAATTGGCGTGGGGTGACAGGGGATAGCAATCCGAACCGAGATGAATGGCACGATGAGCTTGATCGATGAAATTGAAAGATTGGACAATCTAAAGAAACGCGGTGCGCTCAATGAGCTGGAGTATCAGCAGGCCAAAGCCGCGATTCTAAAAGGTCAGCAGCAACAGCAGCCGGAGGCGGGCATCTTGGCTCCTAACCCGCAAGAGCAGAACGTCAACATGTGGGGAATGCTGCTGCATCTCTCGCATTTTTGCGGCTATGTCGTGCCCCTCGCGGGTTTGGTGGTGCCGATTGTGCTGTGGCAGTTGAAGAAGAACGACTCGCCGATCATCGATGAGCATGGCAAGATGGTGGCAAACTGGATTCTCACGGAGCTGATTTTGGCGTTCGTATTCGGTTTGCTGTGTTTGTTGTTCATTGGCATGCCCTTGTTGTTCGGGCTCGCGGCGGTGGGGATTATATTCCCGATCATTGGCGCGGTGAAGGCGAACAATGGCGAGGTTTGGCATTATCCCATGACGTTTACTTTCTTTAAGTGATTGCTTCCCGTAGCCGATGAAGCGGGAGGCGCGGGCCTGTTGATGGGGCGTTGCTTTGCCCTTTTTTCGCCTTGGTTGTGCTTCGTGATTGTTATTTGGCGGTCATTGCGGTTGCTTTGTGCGCCATGGCTAGTGCTTTTTCATTTGATTCCCTCAATCTTGCTCAGCGTCAAGCCGTGGCGGCGCTGGATGGTCCTGTGCTGATCCTGGCGGGAGCCGGGACAGGAAAAACGCGCACAGTGACCTGTCGCATCGCGCACATGCTGGAACGTGGCATCCGACCCGAAAACATCCTAGCGGTGACATTCACCAACAAGGCCGCGGCGGAGATGCGCGAGCGCATTGGCGGCATGGTCAGTCAAAAAGCCGCGGACCTGATGACCGTGCGCACATTCCACTCCCTGTGCGTGCAGATCCTGCGCCAAGGAATCGAACACCTGGGCTACAAGAAAAACTTCGCCATTTTTACCGGATCGGATCAAAAGGGACTGATGAAGCAGCTCATTGTGCGCAAAGGGGGTGCGAATGAGAAGGTAAAGCCGGAGGACGTGCTGGCAAAAATCTCGAAAGCGAAGAACGATGGGCTGCCGCTGAAGGACATGGACGATGAATTTTTTGCGCATCTTGCTGTTGAGTATCAGCGCGAGCTACGCGCGCAAAATGCGGTGGACTTCGATGACCTACTGGTGCTGACCGAGGAGCTGCTGCGGGAGCACGCCGAGGCGCGGGTGCAGGTGCAGCAGCTCTATCTGCGGGTGACGGTGGATGAGTTTCAGGACACCAACGCGTTGCAGATGAATTTGTTGCAGCAACTGGTGCAACAGCCATATCACATTTGTGTGGTCGGCGATGATGATCAATCCATCTACGGGTGGCGTGGTGCGCAAATGGCTAATATTCTCCAATTTGAGCGATTTTTCCCCAATCCCACGGTGATTCGTTTGGAGGAAAACTACCGCAGCACCGAGGCGATTTTGCACACGGCCAATAGCCTGATCGTTCACAACCTGGGACGACGCGAGAAAAAACTCATCAGCACCCGCGTGGGGGGGCAACCCGTGCGGCTAGTGGCCATGCCGGGAGACACCGAGGAAGCGGAACTCATCGTCGAAGAAATCCTTGATCGCAAGAACTTGGAGAAGCGCCCGTGGGAGGATTTTGCGGTTCTGTTTCGGACAAACAACCAGTGCCGCAAGTTGGAGGAAGCTTTCCGTGAGCGCAAGGTGCCCTACCGCATGGTGGGGGCGCAGAGTTTTTATGATCGGCGTGAGATTCGCGATCTGCTCGCCTACGCCCAAGTGATCGTGGCACCGGACTCGGATGTGGCCTTGCTGCGGATTCTCAATTCGCCGAATCGCGGGATTGGTCAAACCACCGCAGTGCTCGCCACCGATTGGAGTCGGCAAAAGCTTGGCAGTGTCTGGGATGCTCTGTGTGATCCCGAGTTTCGCGCGCAGTTGGGTGCGAAAACGCAAACGGCGGTGGAGGATTTTGTGGCCCTGATGGCGCGGGCCAAGATGCAGGTGGAAATGGAACGTCGCAATGCGGGGGAGGTATTGGGGCTGTTGTTGAAGGAAATGGATTACCTGCCGTGGTTGCTACGTGCGAGCAAAACGGAGAAGGAACGCGAGGTGCGCACAGAGGGGGTGCAGAGTTTTCTTGCGCAAATCAGTGCCTACCTTCAGCGAGGCAAGAGTCTGCAAGAGTTTCTTGACCTAGCGGCGTTGAACTCCGAGCGCGAGGAGGAACTGGACAAAAAACAGGGCGTGACCCTCATCACCCTGCACGCGGCGAAGGGGCTGGAGTTTCCGCATGTTTATCTGATCGGTGTCGAGGAAGGCACATTGCCGCACAAACGCAGCATCAGCGAAGGCACCCGCGATGAAGAACGGCGCCTGCTTTACGTCGGCATCACCCGAGCCAAAGAGACCTTAACGCTGACTTATTGCTCCAAACGGGTAAAATACGGCTCGGAGGTTGGCTGCGAACGCAGTTCGTTCATCGAGGAGCTGGATCCACAGTGGCTGGAGATGACGTCATACGATGACATTCTCGGTGCGGAGGCCAGTGAAGACGATTTGGCGAGCTTTTTTGAAAAAATGCGCACCATGTTCGACGAATGAATCGATGGAGCCTCGTCGGTCATTGACTCAGTTTGGCCGTTGACGTTGAATCAGCGCGGATGAATGATCGCTCGCAGCCCGTCTTGTTGTTTGATGGCGTGTGCAATCTGTGCTCGGCTTCGGTGCGTTTCATCATTCGACATGACAAACGGGAAGTATTTCGCTTCGTCTCGATCCAATCCGAGCGGGGGCGTGAGCTACTGCGGAGCGCGGGTTTGGACGCAGACGATGTGCCGTCTTTCGTCGTTATGACCGCGACGCAGACCTTGACACACAGCGATGGAGCCATCGAGATCGCCCGGCGTCTCGGCGGGATGCTGCGCGTGTTGGTGTTGTTGCGCTACCTGCCCAAGCGCTGGCGCGACGGGTGTTACTCATTCATCGCGCGTCACCGCTTCGCGTGGTTTGGTCGCAGTGATCAATGCATGATTCCCCCGGCGAGCGTGGCCAGGCGGTTCTTGGAGTGAGGGGGCTGAAAAACTCGATGGGGCATCGGGTTGCCATACGGGGTGACATGACAGTTGATGAGGAAGGAGTAAGCCGTTCTTGCATTTGTGGCGTGGGATCATTAGCTTGCGTGTGACATGACAGACTCCTTGGTGATCGCTGGTCGGGAATTTCGCTCGCGTTTGATGGTGGGAACCGGAAAATTTTCTTCTCACGAACAAATGCGCGAAGCCCTGGACGCGAGTGGCGCGGAAATCGTAACCGTGGCGTTGCGGCGCGCGGATTTATCGGGTCGCAATGATCCTTACGCCAATATTTTGGAATACATTGATCCACAGCGCTACCTGCTGCTGCCGAACACAAGTGGGGCGATGAATGCGGATGAAGCGGTGCGCTTGGCACGTTTGGCGGTAGCGGCCGGACTACCGAATTGGGTGAAGCTGGAAATTCATCCAGATCCGACATATTTATTGCCGGATCCCATCGAAACGCTCAAGGCGGCTGAAATCCTCTGCCGCGAGGGGTTTGTGGTGTTGCCTTACATCAATGCAGACCCAGTGTTGGCAAAGCGCTTGCAGGAGGTTGGCACGGCCACGGTGATGCCCCTGGGAGCTCCGATTGGGAGCAATCGGGGTCTGGCGACGCGGGATTTGATCCGCATCATCATTGACCAAGCGACAGTTCCGGTGGTGGTGGACGCGGGCTTGGGAGCGCCGAGTCATGCGGCGGAGGCAATGGAGCTGGGCGCGGATGCGGTGCTGGTGAACACCGCCATTGCCGTGGCAGAGCAGCCGGCGCGAATGGCGCGTGCCTTTGCCGCTGCCGTTCAGGCCGGACGCGAAGCGCGGGTGATTGGCCTGCCCGCGATGAGCGAGCAGGCGCAGGCAACGAGCCCGTTGAGCGGCTTTTCATCGCTGACCGGTTTTTTATACGCGCCTGACTGATGGATGGCGGCAGGGCGATCGCCTCCGCGCGTGTTGTGGTGCCTCGACCCGCAAATCAGGCGTGACAGGGGACCGGGTTTGCTGCATTTTGGTTCGTGATCGTTATGAAAAAGTATGTTTCCTCGCTGCGGGTCTTTTCTTGTGTGGTGTTGTGTGTGCTGTCCACGCAATGTTCTTGGTATCACCAGATGACCGGTCAGCAGCGTCGTCCGATTCAGAAGCCGATCACACAGGCTAACGTGAAGCAAAAGCTGACTCCACCGGCGGCAAAGCAGCAGTCACGGGGCAAGGTGCAGCATGCGGCACAGCCGTTTTCGTCATCGGGGATCAGTTATTCGGGCGTGAATGTGAACGGTCCTTATGTGGCTCTCACGTTTGATGACGGGCCATCGTCCGCTAACACCCCGCGCTTGCTGTCGATTTTGCGTCAGCGTGGCGTGAAAGCGACGTTCTTCGTCGTGGGAAAAAATGCGGCAGCGTATCCGCAAATCTTGCGCGCGATTGCGGCGGATGGGCATGAGATTGGCAATCACAGCTACACGCATTCGGTGATGTCGAAAATGTCGCTATCAGCAGTATATGATGAGATTCGTCGCACGGATGACGCCATTGAGCGTGCGACGGGGAGCCGGCCACGCACCCTGCGTCCGCCTTATGGGGCGTTGACTTCCTCACAACGCGCGGCGGTGTATCAGGATTTTGGCTATCCGACGATCATGTGGTCGGTGGATCCGCTGGACTGGAAACGTCCGGGCTCGGCGGCGGTGGCGGCGCGGATCATCAAGGGAACCCGCGCGGGTAGCATCATTTTGGCGCACGACATTCATGCGGCGACGGTGGATGCCATCCCTGCCGTTTTGGATGATTTGTTGGCGCGTGGGTATCGGTTTGTGACGGTGTCTGAGTTGATTGCGATGGCACCGAAGCGGGTAGCCGCACCCGCCGCCGTTTCCTCAGATGCGGGTGCAGTGGGTGTCGCGCCCTGAGCTTGAGAGATCGGTTCGGATGGTCTCGTTTTCCATGCAGTCGGCAATCGCGCTACAATATCGCAGGATTCAGGGGCAGTTACTGCACATGACGGTGCAGGTGCGTGCCCTCGCTGCGGAATTAGGCTTGGAGTCGGATGGAATGGATGCGGCTCTGTTGCATCGCTGGCTTGAGGCGCCATTGCATGTTCTCGCCTGCGGCGAGGCACGGGTGGGAAAGAGCACCTTGCTGCGACGATTGTTCGATTGTGCGTTGACAGAGGCGGAGTCGGGGATGGAGCGCAAGCAAGTGTTGGTGTATCAGCATCATTTTGAGCCTGCGGAGATGGCACAATCCGCTGCGGTGCGGCAGATAGCGCTGGCCGATGTTGCCTCGCAGGGGTGGCGATTGGTGGAAGCGGCGGACGCGCATTGTCGGGATTCCGCTTACTTGGAGGTGTTGCATCGCGAGTGGCATGACTGTGATGTGGCTTTTTTCTGTCTTTCGGCGCATCAGCCATTTGCCGCAGCGGCATGGGATTTACTGGGGCAGCAAAGTCACCTGGTGCTGGATCATGTCATTCTCGTCCTGCAGCAGGCGGATCAGCGGGTTGAGGGTGACATTCCTCTGCTGCTGCAACATGTGCGCGATTTGGCATTTCAGCGGCTGGGACGGGTGTTACCGGTGGTTGCGATTGGATTACCAGCGGGGGGGCAGGAACGTGGGTTGCAGGAGTTGCGCTTGATGGTCTCGCAGCGCATTGAGGGCTCCGTGAACCGACGCCGGGGGATACGCGCTATTTTTGCTGCTCTTGGTGACGCGTTGTCGCGCATTGAGACGCGATTGAACGACATGCGCCATGAGCACGACAGCGAGATGCATGAAATCAATCGCCTGCAACAGCAAATGGAGCTACACGCTTGGTCGCACTGGCAGGAATGCATGGCTCAGATGGGGAGTTTGATGGAAGCGCTGCTGCCGATGTCGGAGCACTGGCAGAGACGTCTCGAGCGTCGCATCACCTGGCAAGCGACGTTGCACGCGGCATTTTTTGGTGAAAATCAGGCAAAACTGCTAGGGCTTGAATGTCTCGATGACGTGCGTGAAGCCTTGGTGAGCGGGGTGAAGCGAGATCAAGCAGCCTGGACCCAAGCGGCATTTGACCTGTTTCAAGCCTTGCACAAGCAATTGCCCGATGACGTGCGTGGGTTGATTGTTCTCAAATCGGTTCAGCGTTTGGAGCTGATGAAACAGAGTGAAGCTGGAGCACAGATGTGGTTGCAGGAAGCTCAGGCTGGTCTTCATCGCTTGGGGTTGCGCATCACGCTGGATAGCAAATTGCAGTTGCGCGTTCAACGGTTGCGTCCGTGGTTGGTGCTGTTACTGGCGGCCGCACATGGATTGACGCTTTCGTTTCTCGTGAGCGATGCACTTTGGCTGAGTGGCGTGTTTTTTCTGTTCGTGTTGAGCTTTTTTGTGATGTTTTTGCGTCAGGCACAGGAGTCCAAACAGCAGTTGGTGGAGGAACTAACCAAAGTCATGCAATCGCGGCTCATGCAGGAAATTAGCAGTCACCGAGATGGCTATGGGCGCTGGTTGATGCGTCATTACGGCGATTCCGCTTATCGGTGGGACCCGCTGCGCTCCATCCTGCGCCAGCGTTTTTCGGGGTTGCGGCCATCGACTCAACGTGTCGAGGAGTTGCAATTGAGCTTGCGCATGCTCGAACACGAGTGGGAGTGAATCGTCGCAATCCCGCGACGGGTGAGGCGATTAGGTCTGAGATTTGACCCGGTTCTGAGATTCAACCCAGTTTTTATGCTGCGGCGGCTGGAGTGCCAATCAAAATGGCAGTGGTCGCGCGGACAACACTGCCATGATGAGCAGGCAGGCCTGGCCTGCGAAGCGATCCGTGTTTGTTGCATCGCTCACGGCAATGCCAAGCGCACGGATCGATTGTGATGTCAATGAGCCTGAGGCTGATCGTTCAAAGGCTGTTCCGCTGCGGCGGGCGCGAGCTGATGAACCTCCTCGATCACTGTTTTTTCCTCGGTGGCGGCAGGCATGTCGCCGCTAACGTTCAACGCAGCAAGGGGCGTGTCATCGCTGGACGGCGTTTCGGCGATTGGTGCAGAGGGCTCACTCGGAGCGAAACCACTCGGAACCTCGATGGTGATCGGTGCGGCTGCAACGGTTTCCACCACCTCGTTGATGACGATAGCGGCAGGAGCATTCTCTGCGGACTGGGTGCTTGAGTTCGATTCGGCACTGGAGAGGCTGGATGGAATCACCACATCTGTGACCTGCGCCATTTCGACATGGGTGACCGATGTTTCCGTGGTTGTCACCACAGCCGCAACCGGCTCTGCTGATTCTTCAGCAACTGCTGTCTCGGTGCTCTGCTGAACCGTCTCCGTCGCACAGATCGGAGCATCGACCTCGGCTGCCAGCGAGGTGACTTCTTCGACCACGGCGATCGTCGGCAATGATTGATCGCTCACTGACGCAGCTACACTCGCTGAAGGCGCTTTGGCCGTGACTGCGGCAGCGTCTTCTTGCTTCACGCGTGCGGGGCGATCCTCGCGACGAGGCGCACTGGCTTGACGCGCCGCGTGCTCTTCCTCAATGTTCTTCGCCTTGGCACCAGACACAATCAATTTGCGTCCCATGAATGGCTGATCGTGAAGAATTTCGACAGCGCGTTTGGCTTCATCGATGTGCAGCATTTCCACGAAACCATAGCCTTTGGACTTGTGAGTGTGCTTGTTATAAACCACCTCCACCGATCGCACCGGACCGACACCCTTGAACAAATCTTCAATGTCGTGTTCGCTTGCGTCATAGGACAAGTTGCCGATGTAGAGTCGAGTGGAGTCCACTTCGTTATTCGCCACCGGCGGGCGACGATCGCGTCCAGCGCGACTGTTGCGCTCGCCAGAGCCATCGCTCTCACGCGCGTCTTCGCTTTTACCACGATTGCCGCGAACGTTGCTCTTCGGCGCTTGGCTGGTGGTGGATGCTTCGTTGCGTCGATTGCCCAATTCTGGGCGCTTCGCTGCTGCCTTGGGTTCGCGATACAAGCCAATCATTTTCAGCAATTTTTGCCAAAATGAGAGTTTCTGGGTGGCTTTTTTGACGAATTGTTGATGCTGTGATGGCGGACGATTGCTGGACGAACTGTTGCGCGGGGAGGAGCTCTCAGTGGAGCTGTTGCGTGAACGATTGCGATTGCGATTGCCGCGATTACGGTTGCGTGACCGTTGTGGTTCCTTAGTTCCGTTGGACATGGTATGTGTATTTCATTGTTGCAAGATGCAACAGGAACGCAAAATCGGCGAGACAAGCTCGGGCTCGAGGGCCCGTTGCGCGGAATCTTGACTGCGCGCAGTTCGGACAATGGCTCTTCGCGCGCATTGTTCGAGTTTGATCTTGGGCCGGATAGCGTCCATGTTACGTGTGGGCAGCTCCTGTCAGTGTCATAGGACCCGAAGCAGGCGATGCAAAAAAATCTGCATCATGTCGTGCGGTGAACAAGAGCTGCGTTTGTTCGCCTCTCATGCACCGCAGCAGCGGCGAGAGGCAAAAAATCATTTTGGAATTGAAGCCAGTAGGCATCAGCTAGCGCTAGCTGCGGGAGCTTTAGTGGGGCTGACAGCGCCATTGCTCGGCGTGCCAACAGTTGCTTTCCCCAAAAAGATCGCGCCTGGCTCCATGACCAGCACCTTGGTCTTTACATCGCCGATCACTTCCGAACCAGCTTTGAACTCCACGCGCTCCACGGCGGTGATGTTGCCATGAACCTTGCCATGAACGATCACGGTCGAAGTGCGAATCTCGGCCTTGATGCGGGCGTTTTCACCAATCGTGAGGTTGCCATCGCTTTCGATCTCGCCCTCGATGCGACCATCAACGACGAGATCGTTGGTGAACTTGAGTGTGCCCTTGATTTCAACATCTGAGGAAAGCACGTTGCGCGAAGCAGCGGGCAAGGGGCGCGAAGGTGTTGCCGGCAAAGCAGGGCTGCTCGCGGCGTAGGAGGGAGCAGCAGGCGCGGCAACGGTAGGAGCAGCAGGGCTACTCACAGGAACATTAGCGGGAGTAGGCACACTGGGAAGGGGTTCGGTGGGCTTATTGCCTATGACTTTTTGAAACATATAAAAAATGTGGTTCTGGGGTGATACGGTGGCGATTACGGCTTGTTTTCAGCTGGAGCTGATTTCTTCGTTTCATCGCTTGGCGCAGGGGTGGTTGATGTCGGTGCTGATGAATGGGCACTCGCATCCTTATCGGGAACTGCGACTTTTTCCTCGGACTTCGCTTCACCAGAGGGTTCTTGGCCTGATTGGTCGTGACCCAGTAGGGAAGATGTCAGCGGATTGGTCGCAATCGGATCGTTCGAAGGCTCACCAGGAAGAGCGATCGACTTCGGCGTGCCGTCGTCGGTCTTCGTAGCTGCTGGGGCTTCTATTTCAGTCGGAGCTTGGAATTGAAGTAACTTGATGCGCTCTTCTGCGGCAGCGGATAGACTGTTGTCCGCGTGCAATTTTTGCGCTTTGTCGTAATAACTGCGAGCTTGATCGATGTTTCCTGCCTGCTTGGCCAAGTCTCCCAAGGCCAGCAGTGCTGCTGGAGCAAGGAAAGACGATGGCGCAGAGCTGAGCAGCGCTTGAAAAGCGGCTTCGGCTTCGCCGTGTTTGCCCTGACTCATCAGGCGAAAGCCCAACGAGCTTTGAGCAACTGGAACGGCGGGATGGTCCTTGCCCTTGGCGATCAGTTTTCGCAGCGTCGCGATGGCGGCTTCTTGCTGACCCTCGTTCCATTGCAATTCGGCAAGGGCGAGCGTGGCAGTGTCAGCCGCAGGTGTGTTGTCATATTTCAGGCTTACTTGCTCGAAGTCAGCTGTCGTTTTCGCGCGAGTCAGAGCTGATCCAGCTTCTGCTGCTTGATCGCGTTGAATCGTTTGATAAACCACATAACCACCCAGAGAGAGAGCCACGGCCAAAGTTCCCGTCACCAACCAGCGCTGATTGCGCTCAAGAAATTGCTCAAAAGCACTGGGTCCTTGAACAATCTCTCCAAGAGGTGTGGGCGAAGTTGACGAATCTGACATGATGACGGAGGGAGGATGACGAAAAAAGCGTGCAAAATCAATGTCAAGTTTCATATTTTTAAAAAAAGTCTTTCGAGGGTGGACGAAATCGGGGCGGCTTGCTAGTTTGCGCACGAATGAGCACATCGATTTTTGTGGTCGCGGGTGAGATGAGCGGCGATGCGCATGGTGCGGGGTTGCTCGAGGTGCTGCGGGAAAAACACGCTGATCTGGTGATCGAAGGCGCGGGCGGTCCGCAAATGCAACGGGTGGCTGGCGAGGGTGTGCGCGATTGGGTGGCGGACGCGGCCGTGATGGGGGTGTGGGAGGTGTTGAAGCATTACTCTTGGTTCAAACGTTGCTTCGATGAATTATTGCAGCAGTGTGTGGCCCTGCGTCCGCAGGTGTTGTTGTTGATCGATTACCCCGGTTTCAACCTTCGTTTTGCCAAGGCAGTGAGGCGTGCGCTGCCACAAACGAAAATCATTCAATACATATGCCCGCAAGTCTGGGCGTGGAATCGGGGTCGCATCCCAGAGATGGCCCGGAATTTGGATGAAATGCTGTGCTTGTTTCCCTTTGAGCAACAAGTGTTCGCGGGGTCGGGCTTGCGAACGACGATGGTGGGTCACCCGTTGATGGATGAATTAGCAACGCAGCGACTCGATGTGGAGCGGGAGGAGATGGTGGTGGGTTTGTTTCCGGGGAGTCGTGAACGCGAGGTGGTGCGGTTGTTTCCGTTGATGCTGGATGCGGCGGCGCGCTTGCTTCAGTGGCGAGCGGATTTGCGATTTCGCGCCCCAGCGGCATCGGCTCAACTCGCTGTGACGATGCAAGCCATGGTTCAGCAGCGCAGCATGGCGGCCGTGGTGGAGGTCGCAACGGGGCAAAGTCACGAACAAATGCAGCGCGTTGCTTGTGGTGTGATCGCCAGTGGCACCGCGACACTCGAGGCGGCATGTTTTGGTTTGCCGTATTGTTTGGTGTATCGGGTGGCATGGCCTACTTACATGCTGGGACGAATGTTGATCAAGATTCCCCACATCGGCTTGGTCAATATCTTGGCCGGACGCGAGGTGGTGAAGGAGCTGATTCAGCATGAGGCAACTGCCGAACACGTGGCTCAGTGCTTGCAGCAGATGCTGGCTAGTGAGGATCGACGCAAGAGCTTAGCCGAAGAATTGCGCGCCACGGCGGCGCTTCTCGGCGAGTCTGGTGCGCATCGCCGCGCGGCGGAGGCGGTGGATCGATGGCTGTGCGAGGCATGATGGCGGGTTCAAAAAAATAATCGCGTTGGAGCATTGCATTTTTTGGTTCGCTTGATTAAGAGTGCGCTGCAATGAAAGCTTTGTTTGTGTTTGCTGCTGCGGGAATGGTTGCTCTGGTCTCATGTGATCGACATGATTGGAATGAAACCAAGAAACTGCACGAGCACCATGCGCCAGCGGACGCGGCTGAACATGGCGAACAGTCATCCTCCGAGTCTCACGGTGCAGCTGCTGGACATGCCGAACATGCGGCGGCAGAGAAAGAAGAACACTCTGCCGAAAAATCGGAAAACGCCCACGAGAAGGCACATTGATGCAGCGCTCGACTGTTGGCTTTCTTTCTGCGTTTTTTTCTGTGTTAGACCTTGCCTGCGCTAGGCAGTGGTTCGGGCAACGAACGATCAGGCATTCGGGAATGATGCGTTAGGCTCGTGTTGTGGGCAATTTCGCCGGCGGCTGTAGGTCAAGAAGGCTTCGCCGTGAACGTTTGTTGTGCAAGCGTCGAGCTGGTATTCCCGTGAGGATAACCAATCAGCTGCGCGGCTGCCGCTGATGGTCGGGGCGAGTTCGCCACTGAATAGTCGGTGACCTGCCCAAGTGAGATGCAATGTATCAATCGCATCCAGTTGGAATAACGCCTGCATGAGTTCGGCTCCGCCTTCGCAGTGGAGACGTTTCACGCCGAGATCCGCTGCCAGATGGATTAAAAAGTCGTTCAGACTGCCGCGATGAAGGGTCGCGGCGCTGTGGACTGGTGGCACACTGATGGAAGGGTCGGTCACGAGCAGGTGAATGGCTCCACCCGGACGATGAAACAGCGGGGCTTGTGGGTCGAAGTCTCCGCGTCGGCTCACCACGCACCGCAGCGGAGGGCGGGGCGCGCTGGCGCAGGTGAGGGTCATGCGATCCTGACGCAGCGTGCCGTGTCCCACGATCAGGGCATCGCAGTCGCGCCGCAAGTCGATCAGTCGCTGCGCATCTTCTGGCGAAGTCCAACCCGAGCGGCAGTGCGTGGCGGATGCTATCTTGCCATCAATGGACATGGCGAGATTGGCCGAGATCGTCATGGGAGCGTAAGGCAACGGCATGGGTTAAGTCATGCACCTTGTCTCGAGAAATGTCAAAATGTTGCCGAAAAGGGTCTCATGGCGTGCTTGCTGTGGCTCGCAAAAAGCCTCGTTGCGTCTGAGCGCTGGGAGTCAGGCGGAAACTGCGCCATTGATAACCGCTTGGTGGACTGGAGAGCCCGACATTCGGTGTGATTTCGCTGACCGTTCCATCAAAATTCTGAAGATCACGACTTCCTTCAATGCGGTAGATCACGCCGTCTATCGCGGCAGAGACGAGCGCGCCATTGCTGGAGGAAAAAACGGCCCCGCTGCGCATGGCGAGCGTGAGCACAAAATCGTTTTGCTGATCTTGGTCAACATCCAGCATGCGCAGTTGGCGACTCGCGCCTACGCTTGGAAGCAGTGGATTGCCACCAAAGGCGTATTCCTCAAAATTACTTGCTCCATCACCGTCGGGATCGGCCGTGGTCAGTTTTTGCGCGCTTGTGAGCGAGCCAAAGGAATCGATCCACGTGGCGTAGCCCGATGGTCCAGAGCTGGTGACGGTCAGGGTTCCGCTGCCGCTGATTCGGCCCTGACCATTGCTGGCGTTGTAGGTGCCTGCTGCTTGCCAGGTGCCGTTGAGTCGCAGCGCAGCGATGGTCTGGTTCGTGCTCAAATTGAGCGATCCGGAGTCGAGCATGAGCGAGAGGGTGGCATCGAGCACAGCGGTGTTGGTGAGGGTGAGGCTGCCAGAGCCGCTTTTAACCAGCGTCAAGTTTCCGGTGATGCGTCCCGAATAACTCAGGGTGGCGGATTGGTTGAGGGTCAGGGTCGCAGGCGCGCTAGAAGAGTTGGTGATGGTGCTGACTTGAGTGGCATTCGTGCTCGTGCGTTTGATTCCGGCAAGAGTTTGGGAAAAGCCGTTGAGATCGAAGGTCGTGTTTTCGACGATGTTCGCGGAACCGACGTCGATGATCGCGGTGGCGGGCAGGGTGTTGGCGGCACCGAGTTTGAGGTTTCCGCGCACCAAGCTGATGCCGCCCGTGAAGCTGTTGGTTCCTGAGAGAACAGTGGTGCCGAGGGAGCTGGTGCTTCCGGAGCTGAGCGAGAGGTTCTGGTTGGTGCCACTGCCGAGAATCGAGCCGGAAACATGGAGGGTGCCCCCGTTGCCGGCTCCGATGCGGGCGTTGGCATCGCCAAGCGTCACGCTGCCTGTCCACACGGCGCTGGCATTGGTTGCGGTCGTGAGTCCTCCGCTGAAGCTGCCCAGTGTGTTATTGTTCGCGCCCGTGCCCCGGACGGTGATGTTTTTTCCACCAATGGAAATGCCATGGGCAAGCACCAGAGCCGCGCCGCTGCCGGCGACATTGACTGAGCTGGAATTGCCAAGCGCCGCATTGTGGGCGAGGATCAGTGACCCTGCATTCGTCAACAAGGACGTTGTTCCGCCGTAGTTGTTTGATCCGGAAAGGGTCACGCTGTTGCTGTAAGTGCCGCCGGATTTGGTTAAACTTGCGGTGTCACCGCCGATGCGCGCGCTGAGTGTGCCGCTGGTGAGCGAGTAGGACGTCGCGACCAACAGACCACTGGTGCCGGTGATGTTGCCTGAATTCAGCGTGAGCGCGGCGACGGAATCGGAGTAACTTTGCAGATCGAGCGTGCCACCGTTGATCGTCAGATCGCCGGAACCGAGGCTTTGATCCGCCGCGCATCGCAAGGTTCCGGCACTGATGGTGGTGGCGCCGGTGTAGCCGTTGTTTCCTGATAGGGTTTGAGTGCCACTGCCTGTTTTTGTGATGGCAATCGCGCCGTTGATCGAACCAGCAAAAAGGCCACCCGTCGCGTTGTTATTGCCCAAGGTGAGGGTTGTTGCCGCCCCGGTGTTGACAATGTTGCCATTGATTCCACTGAGACTGCCAAGACCGGTCGCAATGCCGTTGAGATCGAGGTTCCCTGAAAGGAGATTCACACCGCCATTGACCGATCCAAGCGCGCCACTGACGCCTTGTTTGAGAATTGCACCATTGAGTGTGAGTCCACCCGTGAAAGCATTGTTAGCGCTGAGGATGACATTGGCCGTGCCGCTGATGGCGAGGCTGCCCGCTCCGCTCGAAACACTACTAGCAACAGTGAGCGTGCTGCTACCGTTTGTGCTCAGCGTGACGGCAGAACCAGGGGCACCGAGCTGCCCGCCGGTCAGGGTGAGAGGATTGTTGCCAAAAAATTGAACCTCACCGGAGCTAAGGGTGAGCACGTTGGTCGCCGCGCCGAGATTGATGGTTCCGCCGCTGAGGGTGGTGTCGAGAATCAGACGCTGAACCGAACGGTTCGTCAGCGCCCCTGCATCGTTCCACATCAGCATGCCGTTGGAATAAACAGTGTTAAGCGTCGAAAACTCGCGTGAACTGTCGTTGCTATTGATGGTTAGGGGCGGAGCCACGTAACGCACCACTTTGCCCGCGACAACCGTGGCAGGACCGGTGGCGACGCTGTCCTTGACGCTGACACCGGGGAGCAGCCAGCCGGTAAGGGGCGGGCTTGAGGTGACGGTGGCGTTTCCTGCGGATAGATCGATGAGAAGGGAGGCTCCGCTGCCGAGAGTCCAAGTGTTGCCGAGGGTGAGGTTGGTTGAGGGGGAGCTGTTAGGCGTGACGAGGATGGTGGCGGATGCTCCGGCCGGGATGGTCAGGTTGCCCAGTGTCTGGCTGCATGCGGCGGCAGGCTTGCCTTTGAGTTCGAGCGTGGCGGAGAGGGCAAGCGGGGAAGTCGGGCTCAGCAGATCGGTGGGTGTGGAGAGCGTGGATAAATCGAGGAGGAGTTTTCCGGAGGCGGCGGTGGTGGTGCCGGTGTAATTGGACGCGCCTGTTAGCGTGAGCGTGGCGGGTCCGGATTTGGTGAGGGCGATGCTGCCAGTGATGGGCGCGGCGAAGGTGGAATCCGTGGCGGCGTTGACGGTCAGCGTGGCGGCCGAGGAACTGGTGATTTCGTTGGCGGTGCCGCTGACGACAGCGAGACTGGCGACTTCCTGACTGAACCCAGCGAGGTCGAGTTTTCCCGAAACACCGGCCAGTCCGAACTTCAGCGTTGTGCCGCTGGGCAGGGCCTGGGATGCGCCGAGCTTGAGCACGCCGCCGATCAACGAGGTGTCGCCAGCGTAATCATTCGCTCCAGAAAGTGTCACGCTGGCGCTCATGTCCTCAGCGCGGATGACTAATCCTGAGCAGCCTAGCGCACTACTGATGGGGCCGGAGATGATCAACTGGGCTCCGGCCTGCGCGCCAATGCGGCTGTCACTCGCGGTGAGTGTGATCGGACCTGTCCACGTGTTCGACCCAGACTTTGAGTTCAGTGCGCCGTTGAAAAATGCCGTGCCGCCCTGCCCCGCGATCGTGAGAGCTTCGCCTGCGACAGTGATGCCGCCCTGGAGTTCGAGTCGCGCATTGGTGGCCACCGTGGTTCCGCTGGCGGTGGTGCCGAGAGCCTCGCCGTTCTGGAGATTGACAACCCCGGCTTGGACGGTGGTGGCGCCGCTGTAGCTGTTTGCTGTTGTTAGAGTGAGCGTGTTCGTGCCTGATTTGGTGAGTCCGGTCGTGCCGGAGATTGATCCCGAGCCGCTGAGGGTGAAGGCCTTGGTGGAATTTGTCACACTCAATGAGCTGGGTTGCAGGGTTCCGCTCAGCGTGATTTCTGGCAAATGAGAGCCAGTGTCCGTGATGCTCACGTGCCGTTTGTCGCGAAACACCCGCGCGGTGGTGTTTTCTAACCAATTCGCAGTTTGCGCGAGATCCCATGAGTTAGAGCCGCCACCCTGCCACACAAGGGGTAAAACCGACGCGGCGTTGTTGGGGTTGGTTCCTGCTTGGTATTCCTCCAGGTTGATCATGCCATCGTTGTCTGGATCGGCGCTGGCTTGGCTGTTGACGCTGGAAGTGCTGCCAAAATGGGTGATTTGCCATGCCTGAAAAGCGGTGGCATCGAGCAATAAAACGGCGATTTCACCCGTGACCGAGGTGTCGAGAATCGGAATGTAGGCAGATGGCACGTTTGAGAATGCAACCTCGCCCACACTCAAAGTGCCGGAGTAAGTGATCAGGGTCTTGCGTCCTGTCGAAAGGCCGGTTGCTGGGAGTTTCAGGGTTGCGTTGAGGGACAAATCACCGGTAATGACGAGTCGATCCGACAAGCTGGAAAACTCCACCACTCCCGCCAACGAGGTGCTGCCCATGACATTCAACGTTCCACCGGCAACGGCAACGGTTCCGTTAGAAACGAGAGGAGCTTGAAGAGTGCCACGTCCACGCAGCGTGCCACCGTCAAAAATTTCACAGGAAGTGCCCATGAGCGTGGCTCCGCTGTTGAGCTGGATCGCTGCGGCGGAATCGATCGATATGTCACTCGTGCCCGACAGAACATCGTTGGCGGCATCTCCATAGGACAATACGCCCTGGCGGACTCGAATGCCAGCGCTGACAGTGCCCGTGCCCGTGAGGGTCCAAGTGCCGCTGCCGATTTTTTCTAAGCCGATTGGATAAGAGGAAAAGGGAGTGAAATTTCCGGCAAAGGTGGTGGAGTCCTGAAGTCCACCGACTTGCCACGTGACGGCTCCAGCGGCGTTTTGGCTACCCGAAATAACCGAACTGGAGACACCAGAAAGACTGCCGATGGGCAGCGTGATTCCGTCCAGAGGGGGGATGCCGGTGTATTCCATGCGGACTTGTTCCAGGTTAACCGTGGCCAGCGGCAGACCGGTAGAACCACCAAACTGGAGGCGGGGATCGCTGGCGCCGCTGACTGGACGTTTGACGTTGAGGATGCCTGCAAAGGCTGACCAGTCGCCCGTGATGGAGCTGCGGTAGTAATTGACTGTCAGGTCCAATCTGCCTGAACCTGTGAGCGAACCGGCAAGTGAGGCGAAGGGCACGGAATTCATGCCGCGGACGGTGTCAAAAATCGCACCAGTCTGACCGGCGGGAACAATGAGGTCGTTGGGGAGTGCGCCGAAAATGGCGCTCAAATTTCCGGTGTGACCGTGAAGTGTGAGTGACCCACCATTGAAAGTAATCGCTCCCGATCCGAGTCCGTAGGGATTCGCTGGCGCGGGGGTTGTGCCAGTGGTGGGAGCGGCGTTGGAACTCAGGATGAGCGATCCACCATTGAGGAAAGTTCCGCCAGAAAAACTGTGGCGGGTTTCGATGATTAAGGTGGTGGTGGTGCTGGTTGCGCTGGCGTTTTGCGATAGCGTCAAGCTAGTGGCATTGACCACCGATGCGATCGTCGTGTTGCTGGGAATGCCCGTGCCGGTGACTGTCATGCCCGGGAACAGATTGCTGGTGCTCGATACCGTGACGGTCGGGCTGCCGCTGGTGAGAGTGCAATTGGTGAGGGTGATTTGCGTCAGATTGAGCGTGAGCGTGCCATCGCCCGATTTCACCAACGAGGTGGAACCTGTGATGGGCGCTCCGGTGAAGGAATAGGCGCGGGCAGCGGAGTTGTTGACGGTGATCGACTGCGGTGCCACTGGCTGAGTGATGCTGACATTGCCGGAACTGGCGCTATCGCTAAACGTGACTTGATCGAAATTGTAAAACGTCGCCGGCGACGCTCCGGACCATGCCGCGGTGGTTTGCTGGTTCCACAGACCTCCGTTCGCACCCGTCCAAGTCAGATTGGCATTTGTGCCCGTCACCGTTAGACGAACATAACCGGGGGCGGTGCCGCTGGGACTGTGCGACAACGCGAGCGTTTGGCGCGAACCCACAGGGAGGTTGGAGGCAAACGAAACCGAGCTGGCCGTGAGAGTGCCGTTGGTGGTGATGAGGTCATAAGTTCCGGGTGACAGTGCGGTGTTGTTGCGATCGAACAGATAATTCTGCGTGCCAGACAATGTCACCGCGCCTGCACCCAAAACTTGAATGCGATCATTGCCGGATCCGGGGGTGCCAGACAAATCAAACAACAGGGTAGGCGAGTTAAGCGTAAGCGAACCGACACTGAGAGTCCCAGCCGCATTTCCATTATCCGCGCCCGGTGAAATCATGCCGCCGCTGGCCGTGCTCACAGCACCGCTGCAGCTGCCAGAGCCGCTGAGAGTCGCGTTGGCAGCGATGGAAACCGGTGTGTTGCCCAATGTTCCCAACAGAGCCAAGGAGCCAGCATTGATGGTTGTCGCGCCAGTGTGGGTGCATGTGCCGGTAAGCGTCAGCACGCCGTTGCCGATCTTGGTCAACGCGGTGGCGGCTTGACCACCGTTCGTGATCTGACCCGCGAAGGTGGAGGACGTTCCAAGGGCTCCCACATTGTATGTCGTGGGGGTGGTGGTGCTGCTAGTGCCTGATAAGGTGGTGCCGGAGCCACCTGAGAGCGCACCGAGCTGGAAGGCAGAACCGCCATTGCGCGAAAAAAGATTGATCGTGCCCGTGCCGAGATCGAAGGCAGCTGAGGCACTGCCGGTATTGCCATACAGACGCGCACTGCCGGTGCTGGCGGCAAAGTTCACACTGCCCTCAAAGCCTGACATGTCACCGAGCAGCGTGAGCAGATTAGTGCCTGTGTTGTTGATTTGCAGCGAACCAGAGCCTGACCATCCGCCGTTATATGAGCGGCTGCCACTCGGACTCAACGCAACCGCACCGTTCACGATCAGCGGGTTGGCGAGATCGACGGAAAAGGCCAAGGTGCCAGTGCTTGCCGTGATGGGGCTGGTGCCCAGCGCATTGGCCGTGCTCAGGATCAAACTACCGCCTTCGAGCGAGCTGGCGCTGAACGCATTCGGCCCGGTGTTGGCGATGGTTAAGGTTCCCGTGCCCGATTTGGTGAAACGCTCCGTTGCCGCGATCGCGCCACTGCCTTGAATGGTGAAGTTTTTTGTGGAATTCGTTACAGTCAAGGAATTCGGACTCAGAGCGTCATTGACCTTGATCGTGGGGCTATTCGAGCCCGTGTCATTGATGGTCACGGCATCACCCGCAGCAAACACCGTAGAGCCGAGAATCGACGCGAAGTTGGCGGTGCTGGCATTCCAATTGTTCGCCGTGCCATCGCCCACCCATGTCACCGGACGCGGCAGTGTTTTGGTTAGGATCATTAGGCAACATTGTTGTGTCCAGCTATCGCCTGCAGCGTCGGTGACCGTGAATAGAAAACCGCCACGCCCAGACGCGTTCAATGTGGGGGTGAACCGGACGATGGCATTGCCGCTGCCGCTCTGGGAGACGCTGCCATTGCTGATGTTAGACAGGGTAAACGTGGGGTTAGCCGTGAAACCTGAGGTGAACTTCCTCAGATCGATGTCGATGTAGCTCGGGGAAATCGCGCTGTTTTTGGCAACAGTGCCATGCGGAACAGCCTTGAAATGAAGATACTCCTCCAGCTGGGTGTAGCCGGTGGGCGAACCTGCGGGGAAAAACGACGCAGTGGTCTGCGCAGCGGTTAGCAGGACGTTGTTGTTGGCGACGGCTTTGTTGTATCCCACCGCTTCTTCCCAATCATCTGGCATGCCATCGAGGTCAGTGTCGAGGGGCGCGGTGGTGGATTGAAGATCGGCGAAGGCGGTGCCGGTGGAGAGGTTGAGTTCCAGCGGATCGGAGATGATGCCGCGTTGCATCGCGGCGGTGCGGTCCACACAGAGCTGGGTGATTTCATCGCGCAGCGGGCGCGCGCCGATTTCCATGCGTGT
The DNA here is from genome assembly GCA_964599325.1 of uncultured Verrucomicrobiales bacterium. Lineage (GTDB taxonomy): Bacteria > Verrucomicrobiota > Verrucomicrobiia > Verrucomicrobiales > Akkermansiaceae > UBA956. Next base: position 20,396 of record CAZREM010000034.1, read on the forward strand.
GGCACCGACCTGTGACAGAACTTTTTTGTGGGCGGTTCGGCGCGAGTCAAGCGAGACAGGCGTGCCGATGACCGCTCCGCCGGCGGCGCCGTCAACTGTTTGTGGCCATGCGGTGGCAACTTGGTCGTAGGACGATGAGTTGACCATGCCGTAGTTCGTGCGGTTCACATCGAGCACGCCATTCGCGGTGCCATCGAGGGCGCTGTCGCTCATGTGAAGCTTGAAGATGTTTTCGTTCGCCGCGTTTAATCCGCCGCCGTAAACCGCTTCGGTGGTGTTGCCGCCATGGATGAAATAACTACCGCGAATGTTCACGCGAGCGATGGGGTCAGTGGAAGCCGCCATGTTGAAGCCGTTGTCCCAACCAAAGGTCACGTTGTTCGCCCAATCGAAGACTGAGGGACTGATGCACTTGGGATTGCGCGTGTGATTGTTGGCCCACAGCGTGTGATGCGCGGTGGCGTGATTGATGTCCCACAAGCCGCCGCACGAGTGCCCGTTGAGACCCCAGGCGTTGACTGACCACTGAAAGGTGAAAAATTCCGGTGGGGTTCCGAAGGATGAGATGTTTTCGTCGGTGGAAAACATGACATCGCAGTGATCCAAGATGATCCGTTGCGAGTTGGCGATGTCCACGGAATCGCCGCCGGCCGTTTGTTTGCCATAGCGCCAGCGGATGTTGCGCAGCACGATGTCGTTGCCGGTGATGTTCATCGTGTTGTTGTAAAAGCAAATGCCATCGCCCGGTGCGGTTTGACCGGCGATGGTGATTTTGCTCTTGTCAATGGAGAGGCCGCCGCCCGAGCCCGAGGGCAGACGGATGTGCCCACTCACCGCAAAAACAATCGTCCGTCCAGTGCTCGGGGCATTTTGCACGCCATAGGCAAACGAACCCGCTCCCGAGGCATTGCGGTTGGTGACGTAGTAAACATCGCCACCGCGTCCCCCTGTCGCGATCGAACCAAAGCCCTCGGCTCCCGGAAACGCCGGCAACTGTGCCAGCGCCACGGACAATTGACTGAACAGGACGGGGAAATACAGGCGTGCGAGCCATTGAGCCGCGCGCGTGGCAATGGGATGATTCATGCTGCTGGAAAAATGGGTTTGGAGGCAGGCGGCGCGATGAGATCCGCTGGACTGGCACCACAACGGGCACAAGCGCTTGCCTGACACGATATGCTGAAAAAATCGGCTTTTTGCGAATCAATTTTCGCATTTTTGCAATTTTGTGTGCCCAAATTCCGAGCTGTGCTGGTCTTTGCCGGCTAGGAGTGGGTTCCATGCCACAATCGTCAGTTGCCGCATGGGCGTGTGCGTGCTAGTGCAAGGCATGGTGATCCGAATCAACTGGATGCGATGTTTGTGCTGCTGGGGTGTGGGGATGCTTTGTGTCGATGCGAAACCAGCGGCTCTCGATGTCAAATCGCGATCGAGTTCGGTGCTGCCGTTGCAGGGGCGAGTCTGGGCGGATGAGCACTTGTTGGGGAGTCCGGTGGCGTTGAGTTTGGACACGCAGGGCAGGGCTTATGTCGTGCAAACCCTGCGACGCAAGGAGAGTGAACTCGATATCCGCTCGCATCCCGATTGGGTGGTGCCGACTCTGTCGTTCGAGAGTGTTGCGGATCGGCAGCGTTTTTATGAGCAAGAACTCAGCGCGGAACGCAGCCCGCAGAATCGGTCGTGGTTGAAAGATCGCAATGGCGATGGCGTTTCCGATTTTCGCGACTTGGGTGTTTTGTCTGAGAAAGTGCTATTGATCGAAGATCGTGGGGGCACCGGACGGGCAAACCACGCGGCGGTGTTTGCCGATGGCATGAACCATCCGATGACGGGTGTCGCGGCGGGTGTGATGGTCTGGGATGATCACGTTTATGTCACGGCCATTCCCCATTTACTGAAAATGCCGACAAATCGTCGTGAGACGGCCATTGATGTCAATAAAGATGTGCTGTTGAGCGGGTTTGGTGTCCATGTTGCCTACTCTGGTCACGACATGCATGGTCTGACGCGCGGCTTGGACGGGCGGGTTTATTGGTCGATTGGTGACAAAGGGGTGAATGTGAAACTTGCCACGGGTGAGGTGGTGAAAAATGCGCACAGCGGCGCCGTGTTGCGTTGTGAGCCGGATGGCAGTCATCTGGAGCTTTATGCGACGGGTTTGCGCAATCCTCAGGAAATTGCCTTCGATGCCTGGGGAAATTTATTCACCGTGGACAACGATGGCGATTTCAAGGGGGAACGCGAGCGGTTGGTTTACATCGCCGAGCGCAGTGATTCGGGTTGGCGCTGCAATTGGCAGTATCGCCAAGGACAATACAACCCGTGGATGGATGAGAAACTCTGCTTCCCGGCGTTTTCGGGTCAGGCCGCGTTCATCACGCCGCCGCTGGCGTTCTATTCGGATGGCCCGAGCGGTTTGGTGTTCAATCCGGGCACGGCGTTGGGGAAATCGTTGCAAGAGATGTTCTTTGTCACGCAGTTTCCCGGACGCAAGCTCAGCGGGTTTCGGCTCGAACCCCAGGGCGCGTCTTTTCGTTTAGCGCACGAGCAGTTGGTTTATCGTGGTCCGATGATGACGGGGCTGTCGTGGGGCCCCGATGGTTGCTTGTATGTGGCGGATTGGAACAGTTCGGCGTGGGATCCGCACGATCGGGGACAGATCTGGCAGCTCGATGTGACACCTACGGAAAAAGATCCGCGGCGGGCGGAAACGGCTCAGCTCTTATCGCGCGGTGCGGCGGTGTGTTCGCTCACCGAGCTGGAGCAGTCCTTGGCCCACGCGGATCAGCGTGTGCGCTTGGCGGCCCAGCTGGAATTGGTGAAACGGCGGCAAAGCGCATTGTTGCTAAAAGTGGCGACGCAGGGTCAGGATTTGTTGGCAAGGGTGCATGCCCTGTGGGGGCTGGGGCAGCTGGGGCGTGTGGATCCTGAGCGACTCACAGCGATTCTGCCGTTGTTGTCCGACTCCCAGCCGGAGGTTCGCGCGCAGGTGTGCAAGGTGGTGGGCGATGTGAAATTGCCGGCTGCTGTGCCATCGCTGGTGCGCTGCTTGAATGATGCCAGCCCGCGCGTGCAATATCATGCCGCGATCGCCTTGGCGAAACAGGGCGATGCCGCCTGCGGTCCTGCCTTGGTGCAGGCGGTGGCTCAGCAGCGCGATGGCGATGTGTTTCTGCGGCATGCGCTGATCACCGCGATGGCGGGTTGTGCGATGGAATTGTTGCCCTTGCAGTCACACCCCGAAGTTGCCGTGCGCGTGGCGGCGGTGGTGGCTCTGCGCCGTCGCGGCGATGCGGCAGTGCAGCATTTTTTGCAGGATTCCAGCCCCTTGGTGGTGCGGGAGGCGGCACGGGCGATTCATGACGATGACTCCATGCCCACGGCGATGCCTGCGCTCGCTCAATGGTTGGCTCTGGCCAAGGGCGACGACCCTATTGTCACACGCCGTGCGATTTCGGCAAACTGGCGCTGTGGCGATGCGGCGGGGCTGGAACGTCTGGCGCAGTTTGCGGCGCGGCGTTCGGTGGATCTGAGCATGCGCGAAGAGGCCTTAGCGACGTTGGCCATGGCGGTGACGGGCTCCGCGCTGGATCGGGTGGAGGGTCGCTACCGCAACATCGCACCCGTGGCTGCGGAGCGCGTGACGGCGGCAGTTTCCGCGCATGTTTCGCCGCTACTCAAAGACCCAGAAGCGACGATTCGCGTTTTGGCGTGTCAATTGGTCGCGGCGACGCGCTGGTCCGCCGGGGCGCCGTTGCTGCTGGAGGTCATGCTGCGATCCAAGGAGCCGGTAAACGTTCAAGCCGCTGCCTACGCGGGTTTAGTGGCATTGCGGGCGAGAGAATTGCAACAAGCGACACCTCTCGCGTTGGTCAGTGCTGAGCCCGAATTGCGCGAGGCAGCGCTGCAACAGCTCGCCAGTGGAGAACATGCCACGGAGTCGGTGCTGCCCGCGTTGAAAAAAATCTTGCATCAGGGATCGGTCGCCGAACAGCAGCGGGCTCTGGCTTTGTTGGCAAAGCTCAAGGGCAACGAGGTCACGGCCTTGCTGCGTGAGTGGTGGCAGCGCCTGCTCGCGGGTCAGGTGCCTGCGAGCCTGCGCTTGGATGTGATCGAAGCGGTGCGGTCGCACGATGATGTTGCCTTGCGTGCGGATCTGGAGCGAGAGGAACAAAAACGCCAGCAAGCGGGCGTGGCGGCGGTGTTTCAAGACGCGCTCGAGGGCGGTGATGCGGCTCGCGGGAAAAAAATTGCGCTGGAGCATTTGGCCGCGCAGTGCACACGTTGCCATCGCCTAGGTGGCGAGGGCGCAGAGGTGGGTCCCGATTTGTCTAAAGTCGCGCAGCGGCTGACGCGCGAGCAACTGTGGCAATCGATGATTGAGCCCAGTGCGGTGATTGCCCCCGGTTATGGCATGATGACCTTGCAGCGACGCGATGGCAGCACGCTGAGCGGCACACTCTTGCGCGAATCGGCGACACACTTCACCGTGCGCGGTAGCGATGGCGTGGAGCGTGAGCTGAAAAAGTCCGACGTGGCATCAAGCGCGCAAGCGCCCTCGGTGATGCCGCCGATGGGTCTCATGCTGAAACCAGCTGAACTGCGTGATGTGGTGGAGTATCTGACCACATTGAAGTAATCAAAAAAAAATTCCTGATTAAATCGACTCATCCACTCAAATGAACTCAATTAGATTGAACCACTACGCGCGTGCCTGGAGCCATGTGCTGATCGCTTGTCTTGCGATTGGAGCTGGCATTGCCGCTCAACCACAGGTCAACTTGGAAAAACTGGACTGGGCGGCGTTTTTGGGTCGTCACGACCTACTCTGGCAGCGCTTGCCCGATCGTTTTGAAAACGCAGCATTCACCGGAAATGGTCAGCTCGGTGCGATGGTCATGGCCACCGAGCAGGGTCAGGTGCTGAAGTGGCAGATGGGGCGTTCCGATGTGGCTTTTTCCACTTTTCGCATTCCGATTGGCGATTTGCTGCTGCGTCCTGCTGGAAAAATTCTCTCAGCCGAAATGCGCTTGGATTTGTGGCAAGCGGAGCTGCGCGGCACACTGCGCACGGATAAAGGCAGCATCGAATTCCGCACCTTCACCCACAGCCAGCAGATGGTGAATGTTTGGGAAACGGTAACGACCGGTGCGGAGAAAGTGTCGTGGAGCTGGCAGCCAGGATTGGCGAGCAATCCCCGCAAGCTTTATCGCAAGGAAACCCTGAGCCCGGAGGATCAAAACGTGCCCGCTCAATCGCGACGCGACGGCGAAACGGAGTTCAGCCTCCAAGCCCTGAAGCCTGCGGGTGGCCATGCCACGGCCTGGCGGCGTGTCCAGCTTTCGCCCAATAGCGAGCGCGTGTTCGCCAGTGTCGGTTTTGCGAACGATCTCGAGCAAGCCGCAAAGCAGGCGCAGACCGCCGTCAATGCAGCTGTGGCGCAACCGTGGACGTCTTTGTTGGAAGCGCATCGCAGCGATTGGCGCGGCATATGGCAGAAGAGCTTCGTGTCGTTTCCTGACACGCGGTTGGAGGGATTTTATCAGATTCAAACTTACAAAATGGCCAGTGCCACGCGCGCGGATCGTCCGGCGCTGGATCTGATGGGTCCGTGGTTTCGCGCCACGGCGTGGGCAAAAATCTGGTGGAACTTGAACATTCAGCTCGCTTATTGGCCGCAGCTCACGGGGAATCGCTTGGAGCTGGGAGAGTCGCTGTGTCGGCTGATCGATCACAACGCGGCAGCCCTCGCGAGCAACGCTGGCGCGTATAAGGACGACTCCGCCGCAGTTGGTCGCGCCACGGGCTACGACTGCGTCGGTCCCGTGGGCGATGAGTTGTGCAATTTGCCCTGGACCATGCACAACTATTGGCTGCAATACCGCTACTGCATGGATGATCAGATGCTGCGCGAGCGGATTTTCCCCATGCTCAAGCGCTCCACCAACATGTATCTGCATTTGCTCGAGCGGCGTGCCGATGGTCGGCTGCATCTCACTCGTGGCATGAGCCCGGAATACCCGAAGCAACCGACTCCGAATCCCAATTGCAACATCGATCTCGCCCTGCTGCGCTGGGGCTGCCAGACTTTGATCGAGAGCTGTGAGCGATTGAAAATCACCGATCCGCAGTTGCAGCAGTGGCGCGATACCTTGCGTGATCTCACGCCTTATCCACAGGATGAACACGGCTTGCGCATATCTGAAAAAGTCCCCTTTGCGGAGTCGCATCGCCATTACTCGCATTTGGTGATGATTTACCCGCTCTACCTGATGACGCCCGAGCAGCCGGAGAATCGGGATCTGACCTTGAAATCCCTGAAGCACTGGATGGGCATGCCCGCCGCCCTGCAAGGGTATTCTTATACGGGCGCGTCGTCGATTTCCTCCCTCCTGGGTGAGGGCGATGCGGCGGCATCTTATCTCAATCGCCTGCTGGATACGAAAATCCCTGCCAACACCCTGTATGTCGAAGGCGGTGGACCCTGCATCGAGACACCGTTGTCGGCGGCGGCATCGGTCAATGACATGATGCTGAGCAGTTGGGGCGGGCGCATTCGGGTTTTTCCAGCGATTCCCTCGGCGTGGGGCGATGTGGCGTTTCACCAGCTGCGCGCTCAGGGGGCGTTTCTGGTCAGTGCCAGCCGCAAGCAGGGCAAGACGCAGTGGGTGTGGATCAAAAGCCTTGCCGGCGAGCCGTGTGTGTTGCGTCCGGGATTGGAAGGTCGGGTGCGCGCCACGGTGCCGCTCAAGCCCGCTGCGGATGGAGCTTATGAATTGCCGCTGGCGAAGGGGGAAGCGGCCCTGCTTTATGTGGGTGAGCGCCCACCGTTGCCTGTGATCGATTCGGTGAAAGCGGATCCGCAACGTTGCAATTTTTATGGTCTTAAACGCTGAAACTGCCGAGGAGTTGGCAGGCGACGCCGTGTTGCAAGCACTTCAGCCCGCCAGTTGGCCGCAGGCGTGGCGTTTTTGGTTGAAACTGGGATTGATCAGCTTTGGCGGACCAGCAGGGCAGATTGCGATCATGCACCGCGAGCTGGTGGAACGGCGGCGCTGGGTGTCGCAGCAGGATTTCATGCACGGGCTCAATGTGTGCATGCTGTTGCCAGGCCCCGAGGCGCATCAGTTGGCGATTTATCTGGGCTGGCGCTTGCATGGCATGCGCGGAGGCTGTGTCGCGGGTTTGTGTTTCGTTTTGCCGGCTGCGCTGTTATTGCTGCTGTTGAGTCTGCTGTTTGTTCTCGGCGAGCAAATGGCGATGATGCAGGCTGCGCTGAAAGGCGGCATGGCGGCGGTGCTGGCCTTGATAGGGATGTCGCTGTGGCGCATGGGAAAGCGTGCGCTGATCAGTCGTGCCCATGGCGTGCTGGCGCTGGTGTCTTGCGCGTTGATGATGTCGGGACAGGTGTCGTTTTTATGGATTTTGCTCGCTGCTGCTGCCTATGGGCTCTGGCGTGGGGCGGGGTCTGCTGGGCTTGAACCGGAGCACGCAGCGGGTCGTGGCGTGGTAGCATTGTCCGGTCCTCAAGTCTGGAAACGGCTGGCCTTGGTGCTGCTGCTGGGTGGCGGGGTCTGGTTGGTGCCGCTGTTGTCGCTGCAGCTCTGGCTGGGGGAGCAAGCGACCGTGGTGCAGCAAGGATGGTTTTTTAGTCGTGCCGCGTTGGTGACCTTTGGCGGTGCTTATGCGGTGTTGCCGTATGTGGCGCAGCAGGCGGTTGAGCATTTTGGCTGGTTGAGTCATGCGCAGATGATGAGCGGCATGGCACTGGCTGAAATCACGCCGGGTCCCTTGATCATTGTGTTGCAGTTTGTCGGTTTTGTCGGAGCTTGGCAGCACCCGGGTGCGATGTTGCCTTGGGCATCTGCTCTACTGGGAGCGGGCGTTACTTTGTGGGCGACGTTTGTGCCGAGTTTTGTGATGATTTTTCTGGTTGCTCCGTGGATCGCGACGTGGGGCCAGATGCCACGTTGGAACGCGGCCTTGTCTTTCATCACCGCCGCTGTGGTGGGCGTGATGTTGCAGCTGGGCCTAACCCTAGCGCGGCATGCGCTGTGGCCGGCGCAAGTGGATTGGCAGTGGCAGAATTTCGATTTCAAACTGGCCGTGCTGTTCTTGCTGGCCTTTCTTGCCATGCGCGTGGGCAAAGTCGCCGAAATCGTGGTGATACTTGCATGCGGGGCTGTGGGCCTGCTGCTGTGGTGAGAACATGCCGACAGTCGAGCTCGCAGCGTCAAATTCACCTCGTTCACACCCATCGGGGCAGGCTTCGCATCGTCTGTTTTTTTCCGCTTGGCTCATTTTTTCATCGCTCATGCGGGCGCTCGCCTTTACAATCAGGCCAGAATTGCGAAGGATTGAACGTTGACCATGCCGACCGTTGATTACCAGAATAGGAACCCGGAGTCCACTTGCAGCTCGCTCAAAGAGCAAGAAGTTGAATATGGCTTCATCGGCACGCTCCAGAAACTCAAATACGAATACCGCCCGGACATCACCAACCGCGCCACGCTGGAAGCCAACTTCCGCGAGAAATTCGAGGCCCTGAACCGCGTCCGCCTCACGGATTCCGAATTCGCCCGTCTGCTCGACGAGATCACCACCCCGGACGTCTTCACCGCCTCCAAGACCCTCCGCAGCATCAATTCCTTCACCCGTGACGACGGCACGCCGCTGAACTACACCCTCGTCAATATCAAGGACTGGTGCAAAAACACCTTCGAGGTCAT
>CAZREM010000035.1:0-28597 GCA_964599325.1 uncultured Verrucomicrobiales bacterium
GATCATAAAAGATCAATAATCCCTAATCTGGTAACATCTACTCAAACTTACGAGCGTGTCACTTCATCAAGCCCCTAATCCGCAATTTGGATTAAAGAAGTGACGTGCCCGTGCGGGTGCCAAAAAACCATATTGGTCTAATGGAGACAATCAATAGCCGCTAGCAGCTGCCGGTCATCCTCGCCTAGATGCGCCGCTGTTGCGTTTACGATAGAACCTGAGCTTGACAGCACCGCACGATTTAAGCTCCTACAGTCCGCATTTCGACAGCGGATTGTAAGTTTAACGTGCCCCATCATGGCACAAGCGTGAGGGTTCGTGCCTGCCGATGGAACGAAAAACGTCACAGTTCAGGACGTCCTGGCGAATGCCACGCGACGGTTCATGCGGTTGCGGGTGGTGCGCTAAGAGCTTCTTTGAGGTATGACCTCAAACAATAACCCGAGGTCGAAGTCCCTGCATATAGGCGGCTCCGGCGCGTTGTGTTCATAAGGTTTTGCAAACGGGGGGTCTTCGTGTCAGATTTTATGCTGGAAGTTCAACAAATCTGCATGACTACTCCCATGGCAACTGCCACATGCTGCTGAAAGCTCCTAGAACCTATCGACCATGGCGACCCCCCTGGCGGTAAACATTGATTGGGACAATAGAGGCTGTGATTCGTGTGCCCTCACTTCGCTTGAATGTGAATTTAAATGTTCAAAAGAACTAACCCAAATTGATTATGTTCTAATCGTAGGCGAATACACAGGATTGTATATTTTGAACTTCATTCATGCATGAAGCAGCTTTTCAGTGATGTTTGTGTCATAAGATAATTTTATTCACTAGCGTCCTAGACAAGCTCGAATTTCTGTCATACAGATCTATCATCTGACATGCTCAGATCATTCATGACTAACCCGAAACAAACACCGAAATCACATCAATGAAACCCAATCGTTCCCTCATCGCATTCATCAATTCACGCATTGGCGCTCGCCTCAGCGTGCTGACCGTTTCCCTGCTGAGCACAGCAGGGATTGCCGGTGCGCAAACGTGGACAAATACCACCACAGGCACTAGCAACTGGAGCGCAACTTCAAACTGGGCAACCGCCATCGCTCCTGCGAGTGGATCCTCCACTGCTGTTAAGTTTTTCGCCACGGCTGGAACGGTGATTCCTGCCGCCAGCGCAGTGGTTGCCAACCAAGACATCGCCACGCCGATGGTGGTCAATTCCCTCACTGTCAATGGCACGGGACCTAATAGCGGAACCATTCCAAGCTTGACTGTTTCCGGCGGCACAATCCAGTTCGCGGGCACGAGCCCCGTTCTCAATGTCACAGCCAATTACGGCGGAGTCGGATACACCGTCAACCTCAACACCAATCTGGATTTCAGTGCGGACACGGCGATCAATTTCTCCAACGGTGGCGCGTTCATCAACATGGGAACAGCGGCTGCTTGGTCGGGCGCTGGCAAAGTAACGTTTACTGGTGGACTGATCAACCGTGCGCTGTCGCTTACTGCCACGGGCACACTCACAGGTGATGTGGTTCTATCGGGCAGCAGCTCCGTGCTTCAGCTGAATAAAAACCACAACATTCTCGGCACTAACACAGCCACCACACAGTCTCTCACCGTTGCGAGCGGTGCCGGTGTCAACCTCGCTTACGGCAATGCCGCATACAGCCACCCCCAGAATTTTGTTGTCAGCGGAGACGGTAACGCTGCCACCAACAGCGCAGCGCTGAATGCGACGCGCATCAACTTCGGCGACGGCACCATCGGCGGTCTTGCACTGGCAGCCGATGCTACGGTGCGCACCGTGCTCGAAAATGCTAGCGAACAGCGTGGCATCAACATCACTCGCGGCTTTGTCGGAACAGGCAAGCTAATCAAGACTGGCAACGCTTATCTGTATCCGAAAGCAACTTCACCGACAACCGTCACATGGGGCGGAGCAACGTTTGCTGCCTACACGGGCAATGTGGAAATCAGGGAGGGCGCCATTCTGACTCCCAATGCTAGTAATGTCTTTGGCCCGAATACCGCTACCACCCAGCGTGTCACAGTTTCCTCTGGAGCTTCTGTGCTTATCGGCGCGGGCACCAACGCCTGGACGCAACCGCAGAACTTCATCCTTAACGGAAACGGAACGGGCTACGTTGCCAATAATGGCGGCTTCTCGGCACTAGATTCCTTTGGAACAGCCTTCGGCAGCAACGTTGTGCGCCGCATTGTGGTCGCTACAAACTCCAGTGTCGCAGTCAAGCGGGATGGAGGCGCAAACGGACTCAGTCAGGGATTGACAACCCAAGCTGGACTCTCCGGCACGGGCACTCTGACGGTCGGTGCTCCCTATGGCGCTGCAACTTCCCCACTCTATCTGGGGCAAGCAGCTTCCGCATTTGAGGAGTTCCCAGCTTTCAGCGGTAAGGTTATCATCAACAACGGCATCCTGAACATCGGCCACAGCGATGCTCTGGGAACATCACCTACAGGCCAAATCACGCTCAACAACTTGGGTGCGCTCTCATCTAGCCTCACTGGCGGACCTAACCAGGCATTCTTGTCTCGCATCGAAAACCTCAGCACAACCGGCGGCGCGGTTTGCCTTGGAGTTGCCGGCTCAAACAATCTTGATTTCACCTCGGCCCCGAATCTCCGCCTTGGTGCCATCGGCAATTTAACTTACAGCGGCACCCTCACCCCTGCGAATGGCGTTTATCGTCTCGGCGGCGGCGGCGGCACCCTCACCGTTTCAAGCCAGCTCACAGGTTCCAACAGCGTTGTGATCTCCGGCAGCGTTGTGCTCAGAAATGTTAATAATGACTTCAATGGCGGCGTAACCATCGCCTCCAACAACACCGGCATTGGGCAGACCGCTTCTCTTGGTTTCACGGGCGGGTCGGGTAGCGTCAACGGTAACCCTATCACCTTTGGTGGCGCCGGCGGCACCTTGGCTTACACGGGATCAGCCACGGGTTCGACCGATTCTCTCGGAGCCTTGTCGTTTCCAATTGGTCACAGCAATGTGACTTCGACGAAAGGTGCTGCTGGTAATACAGTCCTGTCTTTCTCGTCCCTGAGCTCCCGCTCTGCCGGCGCAACGGGTAATTTCTCCGTTTCCGGTGGCACCAACGGCAGCGACAACAAGATCACCATCTCGGGAATCTCAACCGGTTTTCTCGATCGAGGCTTGTTCTTCGGTGGTTCGAATTACGCTTTCTACGATGCATCTGGCTATCTCCGTGCGCCAGTTTACGGCACGGACAGCGGCTTCGTGACCAGTGCAGCCACGACATCGATTGCGAGCGCCACGCACCAGCAGATCACCGGAGCTCTCTCCGCGCAAAACTCGGCTTCGTTCACGACCCTGAAAATTGCCGGTGCGTTCAACGTCACGCTCGCCGCAAGCCAGACTCTCAATGTGGATGGTCTTCTTAAGAGCGGTGCCAATGCCACAACCATCAGCGGCGGAAGTGGCATCCAAGCCTCGCCGGGAGCTGAATTGGTGGTTCGCGCAGACGCATCCGGTGACACAATCACCGTCAACTCGCCGATCCTCGACAGCAGCAACAGTTCACTTACCAAAACAGGAGCAGGCTCGCTAACACTCGGTGCGGCCAACACTTACACGGGTGCAACAACTGTGGTTGCAGGAACTCTAACCGTCTCGGGCTCGGGCAGATTGGCAGATACAGCACCAGTGATCGTCAATGGCGGCACCTACAACGTCTCGGCCAACGATACCGTCGGTGCGGTAACGCTAAATAACGGTGTGATTGGCGGAGGTTCAACTCTGACCGCTTCCAGCTATGCTGTTGAAAACGGTAGCATCAGTCCTGTTCTGGCAGGTAGCGGAGTGGCATTGACCAAATCGACCATCGGCCAAGTCGTGCTGACAGGAGTGAACACCTACACTGGCGGCACTAACATCACGGGTGGCGTTCTCTCTGTGCAGGGAACCGGTCGCCTTGCCGACACCGGTGCGGTCACGATTAGTGGCGGCGGCACCTATGATGTCGCCATTGCTGACACCGTTGGTGCGGTGACGTTAATCGACGGAAACATCATCGGCGCAGGTGCCTTAACAGCATCGTCCTACGCTCTTGAGAAAGGCACCATCAGGGCTTCACTCGCCGGTAGCGGCACCGTCACCAAGTCCACCACCGAGACCGTCACTCTGGCCGGCGCCAACACGCTGGTGAGCGATTACATCATCAACGATGGCACGTTGGTGTTAGCAGACAATGCGACGATGAATTTTGTCATCAGCGGCACATCCACCACCAAGAGTGTCAGTGGAGCGGGTGCAGTCACGTTCGATGGTGATTTCGCAATTGATCTGACAACCGGGTCACCCAATCTCACGAACGGCAATGAGTGGCAATTGGTGGACGTGAGCACGCTGAACGAATCCTTTGGATCGACATTCAGCGTCATCGGTTTCACCGCCAAAGCCGATGGTGTGACATGGACCAAGTTGGCTGGCACCAAGATTTGGACCTTCAGCGAAACCACTGGTAAGCTGAGCATTGGACCAGCTGGATACCTGGCTTGGGTCGATACCAACAACGTGCTCGAAGGACAAACCGGAGATGATGACAAAGACGGCATTTCGAATTTGGTTGAATACTCCCTCGGCTTGAACCCGAAGGTAGCTAATGCTGCGGCCGGCACCATGGTTGGAAACTTGTTAACTTTCACCAAAGGAGCTGATGCCATCCTCGCAGGCGACGTGACTTACACCATTGAAACGTCAACCAGCTTGGAAAGCGGTTCGTGGACAACTGTCGCAGCGACAGATTCTGCCAATGCGATCAGCTACACGCTACCGGCGAATCAAGAAGGCGGTAAGTTGTTTGCTCGTCTCAAAGTGGTCAAACCATAACGAATCACGCGAACATCAGAAGCTTCGATGTCTGATGTGAGTAAGTGAGTGTGACAACACCCCCTGCCCTGATTCGGGCGGGGGGTGTTGATTTTGATTGCGATATCAAGCAAATTCGATCATCTTATCCACATGTTGCGTGATGACTGATCGACATCACCTGACGCATGTCATCTCGTTGAAGAGTTAGCCAGGAAATTCACTTTGCCACTCTCGAGGTCATAAATGCCACCGACCAAGGCGATTGAACCCTTCTTTTCCAAATCAGCCAAAATGGGACTCTTGCTGCGTATCTCATTCAATGTCAATTCGACATTTTTTGCCGCAACTTGGTCGACAAAAGCATGATTCTTTGAGGTTCTGCTCTCACCGGGACGAGTCGCGGTTTTTGCAACAGCAGGCGCGATGCGATCGAGCAATCCAGTTAAGTTTCCTAGCTTCACATGATCACAGGCGCCCTTGACAGCTCCACATGAAGTGTGCCCCACCACCACGATCGCCTTGGCACCGGAGACTTTGGTGGCAAATTCGAGACTTCCCAAGATGTCCGGATTCACCACATTGCCCGCCACGCGAGCCACAAAAACATCACCCAGTCCTTGGTCGAAAATCACCTCAGGCGGCGTGCGTGAATCGAGACAGGCCACCACCGCCGCGATCGGATGCTGACCCTCTGCCGATTTCTTGGCCTGTTCAAGCAAGTTACGATGAATGGAACGTCCCTTGGCAAAACGCTCATTACCGGCCTTTAACTGCTGGATCGCTTCGGTCGGCGTCGTGTGTTTTTGCGATTCAGTTGTCTGCACCCGACTCGTTGCACAACTGGTCAACAATGTCGCCAGGATCAACAAGGAGGAAGGCAAGATGTGGTTTTTCGATTTCATTTGGTTGGTTTGCTTTTTCATTGGTTGATGATTTGGTTAATTTACATGGTAGCTAAAAAACGGGCAAATGCGTAATAGATGGGAATACCGAAGACGACATTGAATGGAAATGTCACCGCTAACGAGGAGGTGAGATAAATCGCGGGGCTGGCTGCAGGAAGGGCCACTCTTACCGCGGCTGGTGCGGCGATGTAGGAAGCACTCGCCGCCAGTGTTCCCAGAACGGTGGCTCCGCCGATGCCAAGGCCAACCCAGTGACCAAGCGTTGCCCCGATTAGGCCGTGAACGAGCGGCATCGCGATCGCGAACACAATCATGGCGGGTCCGGCTGACTTGATGTCTGCGATGCGACGACCTGTCTGCATGCCGATTTCGAGCAGAAATAGTGTTAACAAGGCGCGAAATGAGCCATCGAACAACGGTGCAACCTGGTTGTATCCTTTTTCACCGGAAAGAAATCCAATCGCCATTCCGCCGACCAAAAGCACCGTGCCCTTGCCAGCAAGCAGTTCACGGATAAGGGTCTTCAGATTGCCGCCACCACCGTTCGCCGCCAAAACCGCTCGCCCAGCAAGAAAAACAGCAATCAAAATGGCTGGAACCTCCATCATCGCTAACAGCGCTGGCAAAAATGGCTCATGAGTCACGTGCTGAATGTCCAAGAACGCGATTGCTTCAGCAAACGTAACCGCCGACACCGAACCATAGTGCGCTGCGACAGCTGCTGAATTGGTAGAATCTAATTTAATCCATTTTTTAAGAATGAAAAATGACCAGATGGGAATCGCAATCGAGAGCAACAACGCCACCGAAAGTGGTCCTACGAATTGAGAAAACGATACCGTGCATAACTTAACACCACCTTTGATGCCAATAGCAAACAGCAGGTAGATCGTCAATCCAGTGTAGAGCTCCGGCGGGAACTTCAAATCACTTTTGATCAAGGCGGCAATGATTCCCAAAGCAAAAGCTAGAACCATTGGTGAAAGTAAACTCTGGGCTAAGGCATCAAATATTGTCATGGCATCGATTGTTAAGTTGTGTATAGTGCTGTCGATTGCTGTCGTGACTCGCGTTGCACGAAACATGATACGCGAAACGAAAAGCATGAAAAATTTAGCGTATATCACCCAAATGTCAACCTCAAAAAAAACTATTTCTGATTCATCAGCGTCCGATGCCAAGTGGACATTTCTAACAAATCACTCACACGTTCTCGTCTGCCTTTCTGAAGATCCACAACCGGTTCTGCGCGATGTGGCGATTCGGGTTGGAATCACAGAAAGAGCGGTTCAGCGGATTGTAGCTGATCTCGAATCATCTGGCTTGCTGACACGCGAGCGTGATGGACGACGCAACACTTATCGCCTCGAAACGGGTGCCCCATTGCGTCATGAACTGGAGTGCCACATCACCATTGGTGAAATCCTCGACATCATTAACCGCCGCAAAAAGACCCAAATCAGCTAGTCCAACGAACCAGGCTCGCGCAATGGCGCGCTAGCGGAAAGGTAAGATCTCTTTTCAGACGGGCTTATAGCATCAGCGGGACACCTTCCACCGGAACGAGCACGCGGTCAGCGATTCCCAATCGTTGTGCCTCGCTCAACAACCGCGTCAAGGGCTCGTCCGCCGGTTCATTTCCGAGCGGAAAGGTGGCGTAGTGCATGGGAATCATTACTTTTGCGCCTAGCTCAATGAAAGCCTGCATCGCTTGTTCGGGATTCATGTGAACGTCGCGTCCGCTCGGCGCCCCATAAGCGCCAATCGGCATCAGCGCGATGTCGATGGCACAGCGCTGACCAATTTCGCGAAATCCGGCAAAATAAGCGCTATCGCCGCAGTGGTAGAGCACCCTCCCTTGAGATTCGATCACATAGCCGCCGTATGCCCGATGCGTGTCATGCAGGAATCGGGCTCCCCAATGATGCGCCGGCGTGTGCAGAACATGGATCTCCTCAAAGCTCTGTTCCTCCCACCATTGCATCTCTTGAACCTTGGAAATCCCCCAGCGTCGCAGTAATCCGGCCGATCCCGCGGGCACGAGAGTTCCCCAGCGCGATCGCAAGGCGCAGAGACTGCGCTTGTGCATGTGATCGTGATGCGCGTGACTGACCAGCACCAGATCCACTTGCGGCAACTCCTGCACACGCAAACCAGGCTCGCGTAGCCGCTTGACCACTCCCAACCAGCGCGCATCCACGGGATCGATCACCACCTTGCGTGCGCCGAATTCAACATAAAACCCCGCGTGCCCAATCCAGGTTAAGCGAATCTGACCCAACGCAACCGGCTGCGAGGCCACGGTGCGCGTCACACCCACGCGCTTGCGAAATAAACTCGGCACCACGTGGTCACGCAACATCCGCCAGTTGCGTCCCGGCCAGCCCTTGGTCGGTCGCATGCCACTATAATACGGCGATCGCGAAGATGAAGTTTTTTTCTGCATGCGAGCGACTTTCACAGTAGCACGCCCCGCAAACGCGCGGCAACTGCGAAATCACGCGCAATGGCCGCGCGTTCATGCATGTGTCCCAACGCATTCAAACTGCCTCACGTTGAAAATCCTCCAACTCCTGCGTGGCATGCTCCAACTCGGCGATCACCGCAAGACAACGTTGAAAAAAAAGATTTCCCGCAGGAGTCAAGGTGTGATTTTTGCCGCGACGATTGATCAAGCGACAAGAAAGCTGATCCTCAAGCGATCGCAGTGAGTGACTCACCGCAGATTGAGTTAAATGCAAGCGCCGCGCCGCGAGCGTGAAGCTCCCCTCTTCCACCACCGCGACAAATGCCAGGACTTGGCGAATTTCTGGCAACATACTCATCATATCCAACACAATTGCAACCGCAGACGATGAAGCAGGGAATGTGCCAATCTACTGATTGAACACGCAAATCGTCGTTCAGGTGTGCCAAATGCAAGAATTCACAGATCTTTCCAAAAAAAACCCAATTTTTCAGCGTCGCCACGCCATTCACCTTGATTTATCTTGAGAATTGCTGATGCTGGTGAGGCAGCTCTCAGCGCGGCAGCGCGCGGTCAACATTGTTTTTTTGTTAATACCATGTCCTCATCTCCCAATTCTGTTGCAGAAGCAGCACCGATCAACAACCAGTTAGCAGACCTAGAAATCAAAGACACACACTTGATTTTCGATCGTGTCTGGAATGAGCTGAGCGCGGCGCGACCGCTCCAACACGACAGTTTCCCCAAGGAGATTTTTTGGCTCAACGGCGCACCCGGCGCGGGCAAAGGCACGCACACAGCAACGATCATGAAATACCGCGGTTTCACAGCGCCGCCGTTGGTGGTAAGTGACTTGCTTAACTCCGAGGAAGCACGCAAGCGGATTGACGCGGGTCAACTCGTCGGTGACACCGAGGTCTGCACGCTGCTGATGCGGCGGTTGCTCGATCCCCTCTACGCCCGTGGCGCGGTGGTGGACGGCTTCCCGCGCAGCATGGTGCAGGTGGAATTTCTCAAGCTATTTTATGAGAAGCTCAATGCTCTGAGCAAGGAACATTACAATCAGACCAAGGAGACCTATCGCAAAAAAACCCATTTTCATATCCTTGTCTTGTTTGTGAGCGAGGAAGTCAGCGTGAAACGTCAGCTTGAGCGTGGCAAGAAAGCCCTGGCTCACAATGCAGAGTGCGAAGCATCAGGGATTGGCGAGATCGTGGAAGTTCGCGCGACGGACTTTGACCCCGAAAAAGCACGCAATCGCTATCGTGTGTTTAAGGAGCGAACCTATGAACCACTCAAGTCCCTGCGCTCGATTTTTCACTTTCACTTCATCAACGCCGAGCCAGGCATTGAAGAAACCCAGCAGCTGATCATTGAGGAACTCGAGTATCAAAGTTCGCTGGAACTGTCTCAAGCGACGTTTGAGCGACTGTCACCCTTGCCATTGGCGAGTGAAATTGTGGTCCACGCACGTCAGGAATTGGTGGAACGTTTGGACAATTACGAGTTGCATGAACCTGACTTGTTTGCTCAGGTCATTGCCGTGGTGCAAAACAAATTCATGCCGATCATCGCGCGCCACGCGGTTTCTGGCCACGCCTGCGTGAACACCGAGGACCCGATTTTCCACGATGATCGCGCTCTTTCCATGTTGATCGATATTTTTTCAGAACGTGGCTATCAAGCAACTGTGGACATTCGCAAAGAGGAAATTCCTTGCAAGTGGGATCCGACGACGCATGAAATCACCACGCGGCTCAAGACCGTGTGTCGCGTCAGCATCCGCTTTCCGGGCTCGGAAATCCGTCGCGGACGCTAATTGAATGTCGCGTCTGAGGCACACCCACCATGTCGTGGCCCGCCCTGAGCTGGCATTTTTTGATTCAGCTGTGGCACTGAATCATCCCCCGCTCGGCGTCGTGTTAGAGCCAGCTAACACAACTGGACGTGCTACTCAGTCAGTTGTTTCGCGCTCACAAACAACACTCACGCAATCGGTGGCCGGCAGAATGAACTTATCCACCTGCACCCGCACTCGTCGCAACGGGTAGGAAGCCAACAAGCGCTGCACAACATCCAGCGCGAGTGTTTCAATCAAAAAACGTGGCTTCTCCGCTGCGCAATCCAATACCGATTGCGCCACCTGAGCGTAATCCACGGTTTTGTGAATGTCATCCGCTGAGTGAGAAAAATCAACCCGCGGCCAAAGCACAAGTTGCAATCGCAACACTTGCAGTTGTGACAGCTCCTGCTCTCCCACGCCAACGTGACACGGCACCCGCAGGCCTTGTATCAGAATTTGATCATTCCCCCGCATGCGCTTGCTCCTTCCATAACACACGCATGTGGTTCACATCATCAAAGATCCAGTGCGGTGCAGCTTGCTCCAGGGCCTCACGGTGACTATATCCACTCAGAACTGCCACCCCAGCAATGCCGCCATGATGAGCGGTATCCACATCGTGAGCCATGTCCCCCACATAGGCTGTGCGCTCAGCGATGAGACCATGATTCATGAGAATCGATTTGATCACCAACCGTTTATCCAAAACTCCGGAGTAAGTGCGTTCAAAAAAAGCAGCCAGTTGCAACCGCTGCAACTGCCGCTCAAATTCACGCGAATCCATGCTGGTTAAGACAAAGCAACGAATGCCCCGCTCGCGGCACCATTGAAGTTTTGCTAACGTGTTCGGCAACACATCGACCGGCGTTGGAGCCAGCGCAAAGGCCTCGCGAAAATGCACCTCCAACTCCGACAAGGGCACATCTGGCAAATGTTCCTGATAAAACTCGGAATACGGCAAGCGGAACGCACGCCGAAACTCATGCAAATCCATTGGTGGCGTTCCATAGTGCCGAAAAACATGATTGGTCGCCTCCAAGGTTGGCTGAAGGTCATCAACCAAGGTCCCCGACCAATCATAAATCAAATTATCAAACATAAGCTCACAATCACTGACACTTCATCCACCGGCGCTCGAACCATCATGCCTCGCGCTTCACCACAGCTATCCCAATGAAAACCGCAGTGACACCACCTTCAAGTGCGGCATCTGCTGATTCACTTTTCGCAACAACTCCCCGCGCATTTGTTCGAGATGAAATCGCATGCTTGGCTGAGCCACTTGCAAAGTCAACTGTCCCCGCAAAATGGATACCGGACGGCTGTGCCGCGCCACGTAATCCCCTGCCACCCTGGACCACACCTGCCGCAGCGACTCAGCATCGATCCCCTCCGCCAGACCAGCTCTCTGCAAAATGGCATCGACCAACTCATCAGCCCGAAAAACACGATGATTGAGATCCAACACGACGTCACAGCCATGCCATTCACGCAAAATCTCAGCGCAATGCAACTGGTGCGCCCGTCGGCTCGCTCGTGCGAATTTGGTCGGCTCCCGCATCACTCACCATCTTCACCAATTGCCTCAACCGGACAACCCTGCATGGCTTCGTGGCACTGCTCCAGCTCTGCCGGTGTCTCCGGCTGCTTGAAGACGTAAGAATAGCCCTCGTCGTCAGCACGCGTGAAGTTTAGCGGTGCCGTTTCACGACACAAATCACAGTCAATGCATTGACTATCAACATAAAACTTACCTGCCACATTCTCTGCATTGCGATCATCTCTATCTGCCATAGCTGTATTGATTACTGACCGATGTTCACCTGCGAAACATGGGGATGCAACTAGAAATTTTCATTTTTAGCGGGTTCCATGCCCACAAGCGAGGTGAATGACTGCGACAACCCAAGCTTGATCGATGGCTTTGCAAACTTTCTGGCCTCGCCCGTCCCACCATCAATTTGGTGTCGTCCTTTTTTCTTACTCGCCAAATCCCTCGGGTAGGTGCTACGTTTTCCTATCCCTATGACGAACTCGGAATCAAATGAATCGCAATCACGCCCCGAGAGACCCCCTGGAGTGACCCCAGGGATTGTCAAAAACAATTTATACAATCTGGAAAACGAACTCTGGAGTCTCGATGCACCGATGACTCATGATTCGTCTTCGTCGCCTGCCACCGAAGCTGACTTGTCAGATCACGAGCCCGCTCTGCTACTGGAAGCCGACCAGCTGCCAGTGATTGACGACGATGTGGGCGTGCGTGTGATCGAAGATCCGTCGCTCAACCACGAAGATGACGTGGGCTTGACGACGCGCCGCCCGCGTGCGCTGGGTCGCCGCCGCCGCGGCAAAGCCATCGATCAGTCCGATCAAGATGTTGCCGATGTCATTGCGGAAGATGAACCGAAACCCGAACATCACTTCATGCCCGACAAGTCGAGCATCATTCGCCCACACGAATCCAACATCTGGGACAGCTTGGATCTCGAGGAACAATCAAATGCGCCAGTGACTGCGGAGACATGGACATCCGAGCCGACGGCCTCAACCCATCTCGACTCTGGCAGCGACACTGATGCCGCCAAGCAGGTATTGACACCTGAGTCCACGCCTGAAACAAGTCCCAAAGCCACGAGCGGGGACCGCGCTGCATTCGTAGAACCAATGACCGAGACAGCTGCGGATTCCGTGCCATTGCCAAGCAGCGAAGCGACTCCACTGGCTGAAGCTACTGAGGCCACAACAGGCCTCGGTGATCCGCAGGACAGTCATCCAGCAGCGGGAGATACCGCATCACATCAATCAGCTGCCGATGCCACGGCGAAAGCAACCGCTTTCCGGATTCCGCGCATTTCTATTGCGGAACGCATGTCGCTGTTCATCTTCGCTGCTGTTGCCTTGGTTGGAATGATCATTGCGATTGTCGCGTTCTACCGCAATATCCCGGCTGAGATCAATCCGTATCGCCTGCCGGATTTACCAGTCAAAGGTGAGATTGTTCGCATCACCGCGGCTCGCACCTACTGGCGGGCTCCGATTCGAGACGGGGCTAATCCCGACACCACCAAGGCGGACACCATCATGCTACCGGTGTTAGAGCTGACCATTGCAGATTGCCCCAATCCAAACGGTGCGGTGCGATTGTTCTTTCGCAATGAGAAAAATGAACTCGTGGGCGACCCCATCACGCGTGCTTACAGCAACATGAACTTTACTCTCAACGGCAGTGCCACGCTTGCGATGGCATCGACCTTCGGTTTCAATGACTTCGGTGCGCATCAAGCCTATCGTGCCGAAAAGGCGTTGCCTTGGAAAATCGAAGTCTTCGAGGGCCCAGATGAGTCGGCACCGCGCGAAAGTTTCAAAAAGGTCACCACCTTGCCCATCAGCTCAAATCAACAGTAATGTCATCCATGTCGCAAATTCCTCAACCCTTGGTGCCACGGGAAGGCTGGCACGTCATGCACTTGTTCTATCACATTGATCATTCACAGTGGTCGATTTTATCAAAAGAAGATCAGCGTGAAGCGAAAACACGACTCACGGCGCTCGTTCAGGAAATCCGTTCCACCGAGAACACGCACTTGCTGACTTTTGCGGTCGCAACTCCAAAAGCCGATGTGGGCTTTATGTTGCTGACACCGGATTTGCAAGTGGCGAACGCTTTTGAAAAACGTCTGACTTTATCGCTGGGTGTGGGTGTGCTCAGCCCGTGTTATTCTTACCTGTCGCAAACAGAGGGTTCAGAATACACCACCACTGCGGAGCAGTATGCGGAAGAAACCCTAGTGGCTGAAAAGGGCATGACGCGGGAATCTCCGGAGTTTCAGCAAGCCATGCAGGAATTCGAGCAGCGCATGGCGCATTACCTGCAACACCGCCTCTACCCGGTGCTGCCGGATTGGCCAGTGCTGTGCTTTTACCCCATGTCCAAGCGTCGCAGTGGCAATGACAATTGGTATTCGCTCGATTTTGCGGCTCGGCGTGAGCTGATGTCAGGTCACGCGCGCGTGGGGCGTCAATACTCGGGGCGCATTTTGCAGCTCATCACCGGATCCACTGGGCTCGATGAGCATGAGTGGGGCGTTACTTTGCTTGCCAAGGACACGATCGACATCAAGGCGATTGTCTATGAAATGCGATTCGATGAGGTTTCGGCTCGCTACGCGGAATTCGGTGATTTTTACATCGGCATGCAACTCCCGCTCGATGCGCTGTTTCTGCGCCTCTGCCTCTGATCGCTGTGCGTGGTAGTGAAATCGCTGCGATTGCTGGCGATTCATTCGATGAAACAAACAAATATCCTGCCGCGCATCGCTCTTTTGTCACACTTTTTATCATTTCCATCCCAACCCATCATGACCATCGAGGATCTCGAACAACAAATTTCCCTGAATCGCCATTGGATTGAATCGGTCAAGCGCGAGATGGCGCAGGTGCTGGTGGGACAGGATGATTTGGTGGATCGTCTGTTGATTGGGTTACTGTGCAATGGCCACATTTTGCTGGAAGGTGTGCCTGGGTTGGCGAAGACGCTGGCGGTTAAATCGCTGTCCGGGTGCTTGCAAACGAGCTTCGCGCGCTTTCAATTCACGCCAGACCTGCTGCCGGCGGATTTGTTGGGAACGATGGTTTACCACCCGCAGACGGCAACGTTTGTGGCGAAATTAGGGCCTATTTTTAATCACATGATCTTAGCGGATGAGATCAATCGGGCTCCCGCGAAGGTGCAGTCGGCTTTGCTCGAAGCCATGCAAGAGCGTCAAGTGACCTTGGGTGATCGCACTCATCTTCTGCCCAATCCGTTCTTGGTGTTGGCCACGCAAAACCCGATCGATCAAGAAGGCACCTACACCTTGCCAGAAGCTCAATTGGATCGCTTTTTGCTGAAAGTCACAGTGGACTATCCCACCTACGATGAAGAGTTATTGATTCTCGACCGCATGGCCACTTCGGCGCCGACACATCAAACCTCAGCGGTGACCTCTCCTGAGCAAATCCAACACGCGCGAGAATTGGTGAATGCGATCCACATTGATCCCGCCATCCGCGCCTACATCGTCGCGATCATTCGGGCAACACGTCAGCCTGAGTCCATCGATGCTTCATTAAAGGGACTGCTGCGCAGCGGTGCCTCTCCCCGTGGCACGATCAATCTCGCCCTGTCTGCTCGCGCCCGGGCGTTCACGCAAGGTCGTGCTTATGTCACGCCGCAGGATGTCAAGGACCTCGTTTTCGATGTGTTGCGCCATCGCGTGCTGCCCACCTATGAGGCCGAGGCCCAGCAGTTATCCATTGATGACATTTTGCGTCGTCTGATTAGCAAAATTGCGGTGCCTTGATCCCTTTGTCACACCCCATCACGTTTAGCCATCATGCCTCCTTCCGCAGATGATCGAGTTGAGGAAATCATGGCGCGGGTGCGTTTGCTGGAACTTCGAGCAAAACGACTCATGCGCGAACCACTGGTCGGGCTCAGTCACTCCGTGATGAAAGGCCATGGCTTGGATTTCGATGACTTCCGCGAGTATCAGCATGGTGATGAAATCCGTTTCATCGACTGGAATGTCACGGCGCGAACTGGCACCCCGCACATTCGCAAGTTTCACGAGGAGAAGGACATGCAGGTCATCCTGGCCGTGGACATCTCCGCTTCCTCGCTCTACGGTTCACAGTCGCGATCCAAACGCGAGTTTGCCGCAGAATGCGCCGCCGCGATCGGCTATTCCGCTTTGCATCAGGGGCATTCGTGCGGTTTGTTGCTATTTGGGGATCGTTCCTATGAGTGGCTGGCCCCAGCAAAAGGCCAGCGGCATCTGTTGCGAATGATTCGCGACATCTTGGTGGTCAATCCCGCCAACGGTGGCACTTCCTTCGAGGGCATGATGCGGCAAGCCATGAATGCGTTGAAGCGTCGCTGCCAAATGTTCATCCTTTCCGACTTCCTCGCCGATGATTTGGATCAAGCCATCGGTGTCCTGAGTCAGAAACACGAATTGCTCGCTTTGCATGTGTTGGACCCCGCAGAGCTGGAATTACCCAACATTGGACGCGTGTCCTTGGTCGATGTGGAAACGGGGGTGGAAAGCGTGGTCAATACCTCGAATGCTCAAGTGCGCTCCGGTTACGCGACACTGATGAAGCGACAGCGCGAGGTGCTGCACGCCATTTTTCAGAAATGGAACATCGATCATGCCACGTTGAACACCGCTGAAGATCCGTTGCCGCATTTGCATCGCTTGCTCAATGGTCGAAAACTCAAACGTCAGCGTTCATGAAGGACACACCGCCATCATCCGATTTACGCGATTTGCCGCCGATTGAGCACCTGCTGCCTCATTCGGTGCACTGGCAGTTCTGGATGGCTTGCCTTGTTCTCGTCATCGCACTTGCCGCCGCGCTGTGGTGGTTGAGACGTCGTGGAAAAGCGCACGACCCTGGGTCCATGTTGTGTTCATGCCTCAATGATTGTTTGCGGGAGATCGCCAATCTGCCGGCAACTTCGTCGGTTGCAACGGTTGCGCACACGGTGTCGTTGCAGCTGCGGCGCTATCTGAATGTCGCATTTGAGCATCTAGCACTGTATCAGACTCATCAGGAGTCGTCTGTCGCTTCGTTTCATGCATCTTTTGTTTCCGACGACTTGCGTGAGCGTGTGGCGGCTTGTCTCGATGCGACGGCGAGACTCAAATACGCGCCACGCTGTGGGAGCGAAAGCCCAGCGCTTGTGACCCAGTTGCGGGATGATGCCAGTGGTTTATTGCATGACATCCATCAGCAAGCCATTAACGCCATAACCTCTGAAAAGAACCGATGACTTGGCTCGAACACTTTCGTTTTGTCAATCCGCAGTGGCTGCTGATCATCCCAGCCTCGTTGATCTACCTGTTGCTCAAACGGCGATTCGGCGGGGCGGATGCGATCCGGTTCTCGTCGCTGCGCGTGCTGGCGACCTTGGGGCAACGTCCACGCCGCCGCATTGGTGCCGTGTCCTTTTCCTGCATCTGGCTGGCCTTGCTCTTGGCGATTGTGGCGATGGCGCGTCCCGTCTTGCGCGAGCAATTGCAGCAGCGGACCGCATCGGGGATCGACATCATGATCGCGTTCGATGTGTCGCTGTCGATGGAAATCGATGATTTCTTAACCCGACAAGGCGAACCCCTCCAGCGACTGGACGCCGCCAAGGCGGTGGTCACGAACTTTGTGCGCAACCGTCCCGACGATCGCATCGGCTTGGTGGTGTTCTCGGGTCAGCCCTATCGCATCAGTCCAATCACGTTGGAGCATGATTGGTTGCTTGAGGAGCTTGCCAATGTGAAACTCAATCACCGTGGCGAGGGCACGGTCAAGGAACAGGGCACGGCCATTGGCTCTGCCATCTCGGCGGCCGCCACCCGCTTGCAATCGCGCGATGCCAAGTCGAAGATCATTGTATTAATCACCGACGGTGCCAACAACTCAGGAAAAATTTCTCCCATCGATGCCGCGAAATACGCCGCTGACCTCGGCATTAAAATTTACGCCGTGGCCATCGGCACCAAAGAAGGTCGCGTCAGCAGCAATATCCAAAAATTTCCACGACAGGAATTTGATCTGCCCACACTCGCCGAGGTGGCGCGACTCAGCGGCGCGGAGCATTACTGGGCCCAAACCACGGCGCAGCTGGCTGATACCTTTCAGACCATTGATCGATTGGAAAAATCCGAGCACAAGACTTACACCGTCAATCATGACACTGAACTCTATCTCTGGCCCTGCAGCGGTGCTCTTTTCTTTTGCCTGATTGGTGCGACATTGTTGGCGATCAATCGCCCGATGCGCGCTTTGACCCCAGCAAGTTAACCCATTCATTCCACCACCTTGTATTTCGCTCATCCTAACAATTTTGCACTGCTCATCACGTGCGTGGTGGTGCTGATGTTTGCCTTTTTTGCGCGGCGCCAATCGCGGCAGCGCTGGCGCGCTCTTGTTTCACCGCGCTTGCAAGCCCAGTTGCTGCGCGGCACTTCGCCTTGGCCGCGACGTTTAAGCTTGGCTTGCCTGATGATCGCTGCGGTGTTGCTCGTGCTGGCTTTAGCTCGATTACAAGATCGCAGCGCCCCAAGCACGGAAACCACGAATGGACGGAATCTGCTGATTGTCATCGATTTATCCCGATCGATGCTGACTGACGACGTCAAGCCCTCGCGTCTCGATCAAGCCAAGGCGCTCATTTTTGAACTGCTCGAGAAATTGCCATCTGATCGGATCGGAGTCGTGGGTTTCGCCGGAGCTGCACACCGCTTCGCGCCTTTGACCGTTGACCACAACGCGGTGCGCGAAGTCGTGGAAGAACTCGATTGCCAATCCATCACCAGCGGCGGTTCGGATCTTCATGCTGCGATTGAGCTAGGACTCGAGACACTGAAACAAACAGCGCAAAAAAGCAATGGCATGCTGATTCTAACCGACGGTGAGGAGCACAATGAAGAGTTGATGCAAAGCTGCGATCACTTCATTCAATCCCACACTTTGCCGATCGTTGTCGGTCTCGGGACCGATGCCGGTGCGCAAATTCCAGACCCGAGCCAACCAGATGGGTTGTTTCGCGATCGCAACGGCGAAACCGTGGTCAGTCGCATGCAATCGGCATCTCTTCAGGAATTTGCCAAGGTGGCCCAGGGACGGTTCGTGCGTGCACAGTCAGCAAGCGACATCCCAAGCCTGATCCAACAAGCAATCAGCGACCTCAGCACTTACGAGCAACAAGGTCGCCAGACCACCGTTGCCAACGAGCGCTTTCAGTGGTTTGTGTTTCCGAGTTTCATTTTCTTGATGCTCAGCATGATCATCGGTGCGCAGTGGCAGAACACAACCAAGGCCGTGTCAGGGCTGGCGTTTTGGCTGGTGTTGATCATGGGCTTGAGTTCAAAGGCGCAAGCAGGCTTACTGCCCAATGCTCCGCTCAAACAAGCGCAACTCGCGCTCGAACAAGGCCGCAATGAGCAGGCGCAGCAAGATTTCGAGCAACTGGCGGGCCGCGAGAACATTTCTGATCAGGAGCGCTCTGCTTTGCATCTTGGCGCCGCTACCGCCGCTTATCGACGCCAAGATTTTCGCGCCGCGCAGCGATTGTTTTCGCTCGCTCTCTCCAGTCCCGAAACCGCCGTGCGACATGCCGCTCACTGTGGTTTGGCTAACACCTTGTTTCACCTCGGCTGGCAGTCGCTTTCGGCGGGTAAAACCTATCCTGCCACCGCGCAGCCGAATCAGGACTTCGATGCCATGGTCAAGGAGCGCATGCAAGCGTGGTTCGGCCCCGAAGGTCTGTTGGATGAGAATCATGACGGCACCAGCGAGCTGAAAAACATCTTGCTAAAATGGTCGGATGCCGCGCGCCACGCGCATTCCGCCACTGAACTCATGCCACAGGACCAAGACGCCGATCACAATCGTCAGCTCATCATTGATCACATCGAGAAACTGCGTGATGCACTTAAGACCCAGCAGCAAGCAATGCAAATGCAAATGCAAAACATGGGTCAAGGCAGCGGCGAAGAACAGAGTGAGGGGCAAAATGGCGATAAAGATGCTGAGGGCAAAAACGGTAAAAACGGCAAGCCTGGCAAAAATGGCGAGCAGGGCGACGATAAGGCCAACAAGCAAAATCAGAAAAAAGGCAAAAACGGCACCGAAAAAGAAAAAGCCGATGCCAACAACACTTATGGCAAGGATCAACGTCCCGGAGAAACTCCACAGGAGCGGGCACTTCGCAAGCTGAACGAAAATGCAGACTTGCAACGAGGCGTGCAGTCGTCAGGCCGTCTCGAATTCCGACGTTCCGCAAAAGATTGGTAAATGATATGCAAACCTATTCCCGATACGCTATTGCGCTTGTTTTCGCTTTGATCCATCTGACCTGGATGGGCGCGCCACTCGCTTCCGCGCAGTCACTCGCCGTGAGCAGTTCGTCTCAGTTTTTGATGGTCGGTGAGCAGGCTCTTGTCGAATACACCCTCGCGGGGGCGCAAGGTCCGGAGAAACTGAATCTCCCAGAGATTCCGGGCTGTGTGCTGCGCCCCTTGGGTCTCGGCGGACCATCGACCACGCTTCTCAGCGGGCGCCGCATTGGCTTTGTTTACCAATACTTGCTCACCAGCACCACACCGGGCAAGCATGTCATCCCCGCCGTTTCCATGCGTGTCGGCAACAATGAAATCGAAAGCCCCCGGCTCGACTTCGAAGTCTTCGATGAAACGCGACTCGTTTGGCAAGAGGTGACGAGTGGCGACAAAACACTGCGCTACGCTGCCTTCTTTCGTAGCAGCAAGGACAATCCCTTTGAAGGCGAGATCTTGCCCGTGGAGATTAAAATCTACTTTCCGAGCAATCAACGGGTTGAGGACTGGGGCATTCCAGAATTTGAGCGGCAACACGTCACGGCATGGCGCTTCGAGCCACGCCCTCAAGTGGGACGTGTGACGATTGGCGATGGCAACTATTTTTCGGTTTCGTATCCGAGCACCATGAGCGCGGATAACTCTGGCAAGGTTTCGATGGGTCCGGCGAAGGTCAGGCTGATGACGGTTCAAAATCGCATCAGCGCGTTTGGCATGGAACAAAACTACGAGCCGCTCTATCTCAGCGTGCCCAAGCTCGATTTCCAAGCACGCGCGTTACCCGAGCCGAAACCCAGTGGATTTCAAAATGCTGTGGGTCAGTTTTCGATCGAAACCAAGGCCTCGACAACGGAACTGCGCGAGGGTGACCCCGTGAATCTTGACATCACTGTCGTCGGAAGGGGAAATCTGGATTCGCTGCTCGCGCCGCGTTTGGTCGAGCCGGACGATTGGAAAGTCTATGAACCAACACGCAATCCGATCGGTGAGCAACGCCGCGATGCCAACGGCTCCGTGGTGTTCCGTCAACTCATGCGGCCTTTGGGTCGCAATCGGGTGATCGCGCCGTTTGAATTGGTGTTCTTTAACCCCGAAACCGCGGCCTACGAAACAGCACGCTCGCAGCCGATTTCTTTGAACGTCACGCCTTCGACCGTGGCGCCGGCGAGCAGTGCGGTGACTTCGATTCCTGCCGCTGAGATCCCTGTGGAGTCGATGACAGACATTCTGGGCTTGATTCCAAACCCGTCGCCAGCCACGCAACCACGGTTATTCTGGAACCAAGGCTGGCAGCTGTTTCCAGCTCTTGCCGTCGTGTTGCTGCTTGCTCTCATCATTCAGAAGCACCTGCTGCCGCGCTGGGCACGCACGCCGTTGGTGAAGCAGCGATTGCAGGCAATTGCCACGTTGCAACGCGCCGCGGATGAGCTTGCGCTGTTGAAGGCCACGGGCCACGTCATCGAAACCCATTTCACCGACCTGCGCGATCATCCAGAATTGAGGAAGCTGCTGGAAGAGCGCGATCTCCGTTGCTTCAAACCCGATGCCACCAGCGGCCCGATTTCATCGCACCAGCGTCACGCCATCATGTCCACACTCAAGCGACTCGCGTTCACCACCTTGGTTTTTTTGCTGTGCTGGCCTTTGCACAGCGAGGAGGCGAAACCCACCGACACCAGTTCTGCTGGGGAAATTGATCCCGTGGCTCGCTATGAGCAGGGTGCTTACAGTCAAGCCATGCGCGGATGGATGGATTCAGCTCCCTACGCCATGCTCTCGGATGTGACACTCTATCACATCGGCAATGCCGCGTATCGCATGGGCTTGCCCGGCCATGCGGCTTTGTATTATCGGCGCGCTTTGTTGAAGAACCCCAACCTGGTCGAGGCCCGCCAAAATCTGCGATTCCTCGAACGCAAATACGGTGCGATCATCATTCAACGCAACCCATTCGAGAATTGGTTGGGACAATTTTCCCGCTCCCAATTGGTCAATGTGGTCGCCTGCTCACTGTGGTTGTTGCTGATTGCGGCACTGATTTTTCCTGCCACCGCTCGCGACAGTCGATGGCGCACGGTGAGTTGGGTGCTGATCGGCATCATGCCGATTTTTCTGCTCTCGGGCAGCATCGCGCTCGCCTACTATCCCCATGATGGTGAATTTGCCCCAACCTCCGAACAAGCCGTGGTGGTGATCGAAGGCGCCACTCTGCATGCCGAGGCCACCCGCACGGCTGCCGTGGTGATTCAGCCAACACCTGGCTCCATCTGCAAGGTGCTGCAATTGTCGGGCGAGTGGGCCTACGTGGCCATGGCGAATCAAACGCGCGGTTGGTGCTTGATCTCTAGCATCGATTTCCTTGTTCCGCGCGCTGCGCTTAGCCTTCCTCAAATTCCAAAAGGCCGCAACAATGAAGGACCCAGTGCGTAGTGATCGTCAGTCGTGTTCCCGCAGTGTGTGCTTGCGCCTGCCGATGCTGGCGCTGATCATCAGCGCGCTCACCTGGAGGACTCGTGCCGAACCGCAGTCCACCTCGCCCGCATCAATCGCGCCGCCAGCTCCCGGGTCAGCTGTCACTCTTCCCTATGAAATGCGCGCTGCCAGTGCCGATGGCATTGGCAAGTTCTATCAGGGACGCGAGATTGCCAAGGTCATGAGTCATCAGGCGATGGCGTGGCTGGAACGCTCGGATCGCGAAGCCGAGGAGCAATGCCAACAGGCCATCGAGATGATTGAGCTTCCACCTGAAAGCGTGATTGCCGATGTCGGTGCCGGTTCTGGCTATTACACTCGCCTTCTCGCGAAGAAATTTCCGCGCGGCCACGTCATCGCTCTCGACATTCAGGCAGAAATGATCACCGCGCTGGAAACTCATTTGCGCGCGGAGTCGATCACCAATGTGAGCGGCAAACTCAGCCAGATCGACTCCACCATGCTCGAACCATCGAGCATTGACGCCGCGCTCATGGTCGATGCCTACCATGAGTTTTCGCATCCCGTGGAAATGCTGCAATCATTGCACCGCGCCCTCAAGCCACAAGGTCGCCTCATCTTGCTGGAATTCCGCGCCGAGGACTCGGGCGTGCCGATCAAACCGCTGCACAAGATGTCTGAACAGCAAGCGCGACGCGAACTCGAAGCCAACGGCTTCATGTTCATTAAAAACCAAAGTGGCCTCCCGTGGCAGCATTTCCTGGTTTTCGAGAAGGCTAAACCTTAGCCTCGTTGCCCATCACCGTCACCTGCGTGAAACCGCTGCCCGACAACAACGCGGCGGCCAAGCTCTGGACCTCAGCGGGTGTCACTGCCTCGATTCTCTGTTGCTCCAGCTGAAAGGTGTTCCACGGTTCATCGCGCAACACACTGCTCGCGATGGCGCGGGCCAGAGCACTCGGACTCTGTTGACCT
The DNA here is from genome assembly GCA_964599325.1 of uncultured Verrucomicrobiales bacterium. GTDB lineage: Bacteria > Verrucomicrobiota > Verrucomicrobiia > Verrucomicrobiales > Akkermansiaceae > UBA956. Next base: position 23,366 of record CAZREM010000035.1, read on the forward strand.
AACAGCTTTGCCGATAACACCGTTGCCCGCACCTGCTCAAAGTTAGCCTCCGGAATCCCCGTTGTCGCGATCGCGGCAATGACATGTTTTAGCTCCGCGCTTGCCAGTGCCATCTGCTCCGGCGCAGTCGAGAGATAAAACACCACAGCTCCCGCATCGTGTCCATAAAAGGCATACGCCCCCACCTGATATGCCAAGCCCAACTCCTCGCGAATGCGCACGAACAGCGGCCCCGCCATGTCGGAGACATATTCCATTAGCAACATCAACGCGTAACGCCGTGAATCAAATGACGAGACCCCCGCGCAGGCCAGCGTGACAATCGCTTGATGCTTGTCCATGCGAAGCTCAACTGTCTCACCCACCGCCATTTCAGAGTCGGGCAAGCTCCATCTTTGGCCCGATGGCATGGCAGCAAAACAACGATTGATCTGCTGCTGCAAGCTCTGAGCATCCACCGAGCCCACCACCACCAACACCGCATTGGATGCTTGAAACAGCGTGCCGTGCCGTTGCTTCACCTGCTCGGCGGTCACTTGTGCCAGACTCTCCAGCGTGCCTCCCACCGCTAAGGCGTAACCTTTTTTACCAAACAATGACTCCATCAAACGCGCATTCGCCACTTCGAAGGGGTCTTCCATCGCTTCCGCCACTGCTGCTTTCATCGAAGCCAGCTCGCGGCGCAGTGCGGCATCATCCCACAGTGGCTCATTTACCACTTCTGCCATCAATTGCACAACCTCTAGGCAATCATCCGCCAAACACGAGGCATTGACACTGACCGATTGCTTACCAGCAGAGGCAGACAAATGCGCACCCAGTTCATCGAGTCGCGCGGCCATGGCTTCGATGCTGCGTTGCTGACTTCCCAGGGTCAGCGCATTTGCCATCAGTTCACACACGCCGGCTGTGGCGGATTCATCCGATAACACACCACCGGGCAGTTGCAGTGTCATGGAACACAGCGGCACGTTGGGATCAGGCAAAAAACCACGCGCAGCCCATTGGGCAATTGCCACTCGCAGACACGGTCGGAGGGTGATGAGGCGCGCTCACTCACCACTGAAAGCACGGCATCCGCCTGTTGTGGACGCAGCTCGGCACGAATTGCGCGGGATGGAACCAGCTCCGCAATCACTTGTTTCACCTGATCTTCCGTCACACGCTGAATCGCTTCCACATAATGACGCGTGAAGTTGAGGTCGCGCGCCACATGCCAATTGCTGGCCAAATCGTTTGCACGCCCTGAGGCTGTGGTGAGCCCGCGCAGCTGGGTGACCATCAGCTGCCGCTTCACCCGTTGCAGTTGCCAACTCAGATCAAGCGCCAGAACGTCCTGAAGCAAGCGCTGCACCTGCTCATGCAGCACCGTCACTCGTGCAGGCTCTGCTTCGGAAGAAATCGCGATGATGCCGTCACCCCATCCCAGGCACCACGCCCAAGCGCCAATCTCAATCGCCAGTTCCTGTTTTTCTCGCAACTCCCGATACAATAACGACGACTGCCCCCGCCCTAGCACCGCGGCAGCAACGGAGTAAGCCGCAAACTCACGGTCACGCATCGGAGGCGTTTTCCAGCCAATGATCGAGCGCGTGGTGCTGACGGCAAAGTTTTGCTGCTTGAGGCAAGCTCCCATGCCAGCGATGTCCGTGGGCAACAGCGGCTCCACTAACTCCCCCATCGGCAGATCTCCCAACAAGCGCACCACCTCGCGTTGGATCTCGTGCACATCGATGTCGCCACTCACCACCACAATCGCACGACTCGGGGTGTAGCGCGAGCGATGATATGCCAGCAAGTCAGCGTGGGTCAAACGGTCAAAATGCTCACGATGCCCAATCACCGGGTGTCGCCGCGCGTCACTGCGAAATGCCGCAGAAAAGAATAAGTGACTCAGCACCTGCCCAGGATCATCCAAACCCATGTCAATCTCCCGCCGGATCACGTCCTTCTCCCGCTCAAAGTCAGCCTCAGGCAAGGTGGGGTGAAACACCATCGAACTCAGGATTTCTAGGAATCGCTGCGTGCTTTTCGCGGGCCCGTCGATGTGATAAACGGTTCGATCAAACGAGGTGTAGGCATTCCAATGCCCACCCGCCTGCTGCACCATTGCCGCCAAGGAAGCCCCGTCGCCCAGTGCGGCGCCCTTGAAGACCATGTGCTCTAACAAATGGGAAAGACCAGCACCCACCCAAGCCCCCTCGTTGACCGAACCGGTTTCCACCCAGATTTGCACGCTCACTACGGGATGTAAGCTGTTTGGTTCTAAAATTAAGGTTAATCCGTTGCTTAGAGATTCAAGGTGAGCATGATTTTGTGGAATTTCCATGGGAATGTGCTTGGTAACGCCACAGCATTGTCATATAATCCCGCGCATGCAACGCTGGATTTACGTGGTCATTGCCATTTTGTGTGCCGCTCTGCTCGGCGGAGGTTTTGGCTATTGGCACATGCGCAAAAATCGTCCTGACAGCCGCTGGGTGCCGATTCCGCTGAACACAAAGATTAGCAGTGAAACGAAAGCTCAATTAATCTCTGAATTAGAAACGCAATTAAAGTCCCCTAACGTGCTGCGCACGCTGAACAAGGACTTGCGTTTGCAGCAAAAATGGAAATTAGGCAGCGAAGACGCGGTTTTCACCGAACTCAATCGCCGCATTTTCGTGCGTGAGGGCACCTACAGTAACCCCGTTACGGGCTTGTCTTATCAGACGATCGATATCGGCGCGAATGGTGTCAGCAAAGAAACAGAACTGCTCGAGAGCATCGCGCTTTCGTTGCACAATCAAGCCCGCAGTTTATCGCATAAGGACAAGTAGTCCGGTTGCCGCCTGAATGATCGGATGATGAATCACCTGCCTTTACCTTGTGCAGCAAGTGTGCTGCCGTTGCCCCGTCGGATGACGCGGGATCGCGATCACGCCGCACCACCCCGTCACCGCTGGTTGACTGCGCTGTTGAGTTGTGCCGTGTTAATCGCGAGCGGTGTCCGCGCTCATGCCAGTCCGCAACAATCACTCTGGTATGACAAGGAAGCTGCCGGTTGGTTGGCCGCTCTGCCGATTGGCAATGGCGACCTCGGTGCGATGATTCATGGCGGCGTTGCGGAGGAGCATCTCTCCTTCAATGTGTCATCACTGTGGACAGGCAATGAAATCGAAATGGGCAGTTACCAACCCTTTGGCGATTTGTATTTTCAACAAGATAAAACCGCCACGAGCGACTACAAGCGCGCGTTGTCCCTTGATGACGCTTTGCACCGCGTTTCCTACCGCATCGGCAGCACCACTCAGCAGCGTTGCGCCTTTGCCAGCCATCCGGATCGGGTGATTGTCGTGCAATTCCGCAACATGGGACCCGCGCTCATTCAAGGTAAATTGCGACTCAGCGATGCGCATCAGGCGCAAATCAGTGCCAACGGGTCGTCCATTTCATCCACTGGCACGTTGTCGAATGGCTTGCGCTATCACGCCCAAGTCCGCGTGGAGCTGGATCGCGGCACTTGTCGGGTGGATCAACAGCAACTCGTCATCGAAAACGCAGGGGTGGTGACGCTTTATCTCGCTGCTGACACTTCTTTTGTGAATGACCCACAGAAGCAATGGCGTGGCAATGACCCGATCTCATCCGTCGATCAACGACTCGATGCCGCTGGCAAGAAGGGCTTTGACGCTCTGTTGCGCGATCACGTTGCCGATTACCAATCACTCTACCAACGCGTGACGCTCGATCTCGGCAAGTCTCACCGTGAGTTACCGACGGATCAGCGCTTGATTCGCTACGCGCAGAGTCAACCTGGCGGGGATGACCCGGACTTCGAGGCCTTGGTTTATCAATACGGACGCTATCTGCTCATCAGTTCCTCTCGCCCCGGTGGGCTGCCGGCAAATTTGCAGGGCATCTGGAACCGCGATCTCAAACCAGCTTGGTATTCCGGTTACACCACTGACATCAATATCCAGATGAATTACTGGCTAGCCGAGCCCACAGGTTTGTCTGAGTGCCACATGCCGATGCTCGATTGGGTCAAAAATCTGGCATTTGTTCGCAAAAAAGGCGCGCAAGATGCGATTAAAACACCGCAAGGTTGGATCATTTACAGCACGAACAATCCCATGGGCGGAAATTCCACCTGGGCTCTTCATCGGCCGGGTTCCGCTTGGCTGAGCCAGCATTTTTGGACGCATTATTGTTACCAACCCAACGAATCCTTCTTGCGCCAACAGGCGTATCCTCTGCTCAAGGATCTTTGCGAATACTGGCATGGCTACCTCGTTCGCGATGATTCGTCGGGCAAATGGGTCACGCCCGCTGGTTGGTCGCCCGAGCACGGACCCAACAAAAAGGAGGGCGACCGCCGGACCTTTCCGGGTGTTTCCTACGACCAGCAAATCGTCTGGGACTTGTTCACGAATTATCTCGAAGCCGGAAAAACCTTGGGAGTCGATGCCGAGTTTCGCGCGAAAATCCAATCACAACGCGATAACCTGCTCGGCCCCAAAATTGGACGCTGGGGGCAGCTGCAGGAATGGATGGAGGATTGGGACGACCCCCAAGATAAGCACCGCCACGTGTCACACTTGTTCGCCGTTCACCCCGGACGCCAGATCAGTCCCCTCGCCACACCCGACTTGGCTAAGGCGGCTGCGGTGTCACTCAACGCGCGCGGAGATGCCGGGACGGGATGGAGCATGGCGTGGAAAATCAACTTCTGGGCAAGACTCGCCGATGGCAATCACGCTCACCGTCTCATTCATCAATTGCTACAACCCGTCAAAGGCCAGGGCGGCGGTTTTTATCCCAATTTGTTCGATGCTCATCCGCCGTTTCAGATCGATGGAAACTTCGGTGCGACGTCGGGCATGACGGAGATGCTGCTGCAAAGCCACATGCGCGATGACAGCGGTGCCTATGTGATTGAGCTGCTGCCTGCGTTGCCCGACACTTGGCCAAGCGGCGAAGTCCGTGGCCTGCGTGCCCGTGGCGGTTTCATCGTCAACATCGCATGGCAGGATGGCAAACTCAAAACCGCCAGCATTCAATCCCTTAACGGCACCCCTTGCGTGCTCCGCCATGGTAAGGATGAGCGCAAACTCCATCTGCCACAGGGCAAAACTCACACTTGGTCTCTTAACTAGCGTAGTCGCCACATCGATGCTCGCAATCCCCGCTTCGATGCTCGCAATCCCCGCATCGACGCTCGCAATCGCTGCATCGACGCTCGCAATCGCT
>CAZREM010000036.1:0-27953 GCA_964599325.1 uncultured Verrucomicrobiales bacterium
ATCTTCAGCGAAGCGCGTTCGATCAAGAACAATCAAAATCGTCACGCGGTGAGCGCGATGTCCGTGGCAGCGGGCAATCACAGAATGGGTGTTGAGGCAATGGCAAGTTCACGCACAAACATCACAAGAATCGCATTGTCAATGGAGCCATCGAGCAGGCAATGGTTTGGCTATTCATGGTTCTCGTGACAGCAGCTTGGTAGCTCTTTTTCTGCCTGCGGGGCGTTTTTCCACGGTAGGGTGTCTTGCAGTCGCCAGGCAATGGTGAGTGCGGCGATGATGGCCAGACCGCTCTGCATGCGGCGCAGGGTAGCGCCCTGCAAGCGTTTCGTGCTGCGTTGCCAGCCCCACTGCGCCGCCCACAGAAGGGGAATGGTTCCGAGTCCGAATGAAAAACTGAGTTCGGCTCCGCGTTCGGCGTTGCCCGACATCAGGCATAGCGCGAACAATCCATAAAGCGGAGCGCAGGGCAGCATCGGAGTGATCGCGCCGAGTCCGATCGCTTGGCCGAGCGCAGAAAATCGCTGCAAGCGCAGTCGTGTCCGAAACAGGAAACGGTTCAGCACGGCGGGTCGGGGCAGGTGGCGATGCCAGCCCAGCGCGACCACCAACAGCAGCGCCACCAAGGCCCAAGGAAGCAACACTAGCGGAGAGTCGAAGGCCCATTGCAGCGGTTGTTGTCCGATGGCACCGCACACGGCTCCGACCACCGCATAAGCCGTGAGGCGAGTCATGTGATAGGCGCTGATCGCCTGGTAGCGTTCCATTTCGTTTTGGGGTTTCGTTCCCAAACCGCAGGCTAAGGGACCGCACATGCCAGCGCAGTGAACGCTACTGACCAATCCTGCCAGCAGAGCGGCTCCGATGTGCATGTCTGCATTCATTAATGGCGTGGTTGTGAGATGGGATCGATCCGCGCGGGGGCGTGTTTGACCGCGATGACAATCATCGATGACCATGCGCCGAGCAGTAGCAAGAAAGCGAGCATCACAAAAAGCCATGGGTGTTGATCACACCAGGACATGGCGGATGACGAAACCTGAGAAGCATCTGTGGAATTGGAGTTGATTTTCATCTATCGAGTGGTTGAGGTTGAATGGGTTAGTTTAATGAGTTGCGGAAGGCAAAGAGGAAGGGTTTTGATCAGGCTTGAGGCTAGGCGGAGCCGCGGCGGGTCCGAGAAAGCTGAGTTTTTCCTCAAACGTGACATCACCGGGCTGCGCGGTGATCGTTAAGCTGAGGTCAAACGGACCTGTGTAGCTCGTATTTGGCATCATCACCACCGCAGTGCCCTTGATCTCGCTTTGGGCAGGAACATCGATCCAGTTTTCATTGGTCGATAGCACGCAGCCGCTTGGACCGTGTCCGAGCCGAACCTGCAAACGCGCGGGCTGATTGCGTTTGTTGGCGAAGCGGTATTGAAAGTGATTCCGCACCATCGCGACATCGACGAAATAAGCAGCGCCATTGACCCGGCTCCATGTGACAAAATACGGCTTCACGCGATCAGCGGCCACGAGTGCCAAGGCGAGCAAACCCAAACCTGCCAGCAGAGCGTAAACATAGACGCGCGGACGAAGCCAACGACGTTGTTTCCCCTCCAAGCCGCGCAGGGAGTCGTATCGCACCAGCCCGCGCTCCCGGCCCAATTTGTCCATCACATCATCGCAGGCATCAATGCACGCCGCACAGCCGATGCACTCGAGCTGCAAGCCGAGGCGGATGTCGATTCCCGTGGGGCAGACCTGCACGCAGCGTCGGCAATCGACACAAGCGCCGGTGGTTTTGCCCTTGGCACCGCGTGGCTCACCGCGCAGGTGGTCGTAGCCAATGATCATCGTGTCGTCATCGCTCAGCGCACTTTGCAAGCGTCCGTAAGGGCACATCATGATGCAAAATTGCTCGCGAAAGCGGCTAAAACAAAACCACAGCACCACCGAGAGGCCGGTTACGAAGACAAACATCCCCATGTGCGCCAGCGGGCCATCCAGCATCAAGCTTCCCAGGCCCTGCACAGATAAGAAATAGGAGGCAAACACCAGCGCAAACAGCGACGCCATGGCAAAATGCAGCGACTCCAGCAGCAGTGTTTTCATCCACTTGTGCGGGCTCCAAGCGGTTTCCTCAAAGGCGCGGCGTTTCATGGCATTCCCCATCACCCAGCGCTCCACCCGACGGAACACATGCTCGAGCAAAACGGTATAAGGACAAGCCCATCCGCACCAAACCCTGCCGAGCAAAGATGTTAGAAAAAACAAGGTGAAGCCCACACCGCTGATGCCGAAAAACAGCACCCACAGATCCTGTGGAATCAAAGTCAGCCCGAAAACATGAAACTTCCGCTGGGCGACATCCAGAAATACCGCCGGTGCGCCATTGATGGGGATCCAGGGCAGAGCGACGTAAATGATCAGAAGAAGGATGGCCACGAGCTGCCGCGCGGCAGTAAAACGACCCTGCACATCGGCGGGATGAATCCGATACTGTGAGCCGTCTTGGTTGACTGACGTGACGGAATCGAGATTGGGACGTTTAAGCTGGCTCATGGGCGCGGCTGCTGGTGTTTAGTGAATGGCTTTGAAGTCGTTTGGATTTTTCGCAATCAGAAATGCGACGACCTCCGCGACTTTTTTGGGCGACAGAACCTGGCCCCATGCCTGCATCCGTGCGCCATTGTGGCCGGGTGAGTTGGCGGGGGTGCCTTCGTTGATCAGGCGGAAAATCTCCATGGGCTTGCCGCCATATTTCCATGCTCCATCGACGAGCGACAGCCCTGGTAGAGGCAGTTTCTGACCGTTGAGGTTCATCGTTGCGCTTAGATCCGCCCCGTGGCATGCAATGCAATTCGCGGTGAATGTGGCTTCGCCCTCGGCGAGGATGGCGGGGTCGCTCGACCACTTTGTCACGAGCGTTAGGTCATCGAGCGACGCGAGAGTGGCTTCCAATTCCTGATTTTTTTTCTCTTGGATGCTGGTCATCGCCGAAATCACCCGTTGGTGATCCGTGTGAAACCAGTGCAGTTGGTAATAACAAAACCACCACGCCACAAATAGAACAATCGCGGCGTAAAAGGTCAGCAGCCACCAGTTCGGCAATTTTTGATCAAATTCCTGAATGCCGTCGTATTGATGGTCGCGCAGCACCACCTCGCCTTTTTTCTGGGCGTATTGATGGGTCGATTTCTCAGCATGGATCGAGGTCGCAGGCGTGGTTGGAGATTCAGATTCTTTACTCATGGGTGCAACAATTTGAAGGTTCAGTGTGGGAAGATTCCATCGGCATGTGTTCGAGTTGATGGATTTGTTGGTCGGTTAATCGCAGAGCGCGACGCAGGACGGCCACGAAAACGGCTGCGATGAGGAAGAAGGACAGCATTTGCAGGTGCATGGCTGAGAAATCATGAATGACACGTTGAAACATGATGGTGGGAAGGTTCGGATTTCGTTCAAGGTTGGATCGTGGCTGTGGGCGCGTGCGCCCGGAGGGAATCGGGATCCAGCGGCTGGGCGGGCAATGGCGTTGCGGGTGCGATGTCGCGATAGGCTCCGACTTTTTGAATGTAAGCGATCAGAGCCACGACCTGGCGTTCGCTGAGGTTGCGGGCGAGCGCGTCTCCGGTGAGTTGGGGTTCGGTTGGCAGCTGAACACCACCCGTGACGAGGTTTTTGGCGATTTCCAGTGCTTGTTCGCGCGCGTTTTGCTCGATCTCATCCTTGCTCATCGCAGGCCAAGGCACACCAATCATGGATTGCACGGCAATTTTTTTCGGCAGCGCCGCGAAGTCGGTTTTCTCCGTGTAAAGCCAAGGGTAGTTGGGCATGTTAGAGCCATCCGAGGTTTGGCGTGGGTTGATGAAATGGTTGTAGTGCCAGACATTGTCGCGTTTGCCAATGCGCATCCATTTGGCACCTTGAGCGATGCCACCTCCCTCGCGAGCGAGATCGGGGCCGGTGCGCTTGGAGCCCCATTGATAGGGGTGATCGTAGATGGACTCGCCCAGGTGCGAGTAGTCATCGACCTTGCCAGCGCGTCCATAACGCAGCACGTCAGGCACGAGCGTGCGGATCATTTGTGAGTGGCAGTTGTAGCAACCTTCGGCGACATACAAATCCCGACCAGCTAATTCCAGCGGCGTGTAGAGCTCCTGCAGGCGACCCTCGATGTTTTTATCTCGATTCACCACTAGCGAGGGGATGATTTGCACGGCGCCGCCGATAGCCACAGCGACAAAAACCAGCACGGTGAAGGGCAGATAATTCTCCAGCAAGGATTCATGCCAAGTCGCCCATTTCATGCTATTGCGTCGGAAAGCCTGAATGGTCAGCACCGCCAAGATCAATGTCGCGATCAAGGCAGCGGTATTCGCGCCAGCGGGTAAAAATAGCCACAGGCAACCCAGCAAAATACCGAGCAAGACGTAGGCGAGCGGTTCGCAACGCAGGGCTTGCAGCCAAGATTGCCGTGGGTGCGGAAGCGCCGCTGCGGTGGCGACTTGCACTTGCTCATCGGTTGCGACACCGGAACGGGCGGTCATGATGATGTTGATGGCACAGAGGATGAAGCCGACGAGATAGAGCCCGCCACCGATGCTCCGCAGCAGGTATTCGATGTGAATCGATTTCAGCGTATCGATGAAGTCATACATCATCGTCGTGCCGCTGGCGGACAATTGATTGAGCATCAGAGCTTGAGAAATGCCAGCCGTCCACATCGCGGCGACGTAGAGCAGAATGCCGATCAAGCCGACCCAGAAATGCATGTTGGCGAGGGCTTTGGACCACAATTCGGTTTTCCACAAGCGCGGAGCTAGCCAGTAGAACATGCCAGCGGCCATGAAACCATTCCAGCCCAAGGCTCCGGCGTGCACGTGCCCAATCGTCCAGTCCGAGTAGTGCGAAATGGCATTGACGGCGCGAATTGACAGCAACGGCCCCTCAAACGTGGCCATGCCGTAGAAAGTGATGCCAGCGGCAAAAAACTTGATCACCGGGTCCGTGCGCAGCTTGGCCCACGCGCCTCGCAATGTCAGCAAGCCATTCAGCATGCCACCCCACGATGGCGCCCACAGCATGAGCGAAAACAGCATGCCGAGCATTTGCAGCCAGTGTGGTAGGTCGGTGTTGAGCAAATGGTGCGGTCCCGCCCAGATGTAGATGAAAACCAGCGACCAGAAGTGAACAATGGAGAGTCGATACGAGTAAACTGGTCGGTTTGCTGCTTTCGGCAAAAAGTAATACATGATGCCGAGGATGGGAGTGGTCAGGAAGAACGCCACGGCGTTGTGACCATACCACCATTGCACCAAGCCATCTTGCAAACCGCCAAAGATGGGATACGAGTGCAGCCACGACGTCGGAATGGAGAGGTGATTGACGATGTAGAGCATCGCTACGGTCACGATGGTCGCAGTGTAGAACCACAGTGCCACATAGAGGCTGGGTTCGTTGCGTTTGACGATGGTCCAGAAAAAATTGACGGCGAACACCACCCAAATCAGCACCACAGCAATGTTAATTGGCCAGATCAGCTCCGCGTATTCCTTGCCGCGTGTGAGTCCGGCGGGCAGAGTGATCGCCGCGGCCACGACAATCAATTGCCAGCCCCACATGTGAATGCGTGACAGCCAGTCCGACGCCATGCGCACCTTGCACAGGCGCTGTGTCGAGTAATAGATTCCAGCGAAGGCCATGTTGCCGACAAAAGCAAAAATCACAGCGTTCGTGTGTAGTGGGCGCAAGCGTCCAAATGTGAGAAAGGAAATGCCTTCGCTTTTCAGCCAGCCGTTGGTGATGAATTCGAGGAATTTTCCGTTCATTTGCCACCAAGAAAGCTGGGTGGCGATGATGACGCCGACCAGCATGCCCACGATGCCCCACAGAATAGAGGCTGAAAGGAATTGCCGCACGACGCGATCGTTATAGGTGATGGTAGATGTTTGGTTCATGGCTTAGAAATGGTAACAGGGAGAGTGGGAGCCGCCTCGTCGAGGGGCATCAGTGAATCTCGCTCGGGCGAGCTGCGGCGCGCGGCGTGCAGATGACCCAAGAAGCAGGCGATGAAAATCCCGGCGAGGCAGGTGCTGATCCAAATGGTGAGGGCGAGGACGCTCATGGTGGTGTGATCATAGGGATGAACGCTGGCATGGCTGCGCGCGATTGCTCATAGACTGTGCAGATTTGACGAATCTTGATTCTCGCACGGCGATTCGATGGGATTTTGCACCCAGTCGAGAAACACATCACTCACCATCGGGGCGATGCTGCGAGGCAAAAACAGTGAAGCTTCCAGCCGCAGGTGGCAGGGCCAGAGCACCTCGCCGATGGCGGCGTGAAACACATGCTTTAGCTCCTTGGTGGCTTGGCCAGAGTGGATCGAGTCCATCACCACGCAACCGTGCTCAGCGCAGCGTTTGAGCACTTTGCGCAGGCCGCAAGCACCGGTTGGCGGGCATTTGGCACAGCAGTCCTCGAGCCCGAGCATGCGTCGTTGAGCGGGGTCGCTGGCGATGAGTTCTAGCAGCTCATCGTTGATGCCGAGCCAAAGACCTTGAGCTTCTGCATCGAATTCATTGAGATAGGAGGCGATGCGCTTGGTTAATTGTGGCCAGTCCTTGCTGCCGTGGAGGACGATGCATCTTTTGCCGAAGTGGGGGAGATCTGGATCACGGAGTAACCAGCGATGGAAGTCGGACAGCAACGATGATTGGAGCATGCCCCGCAGCGTGAACGTCGCTAGCTGATCCGTCTGCGCGTGATCTTGCAATGATTGCGCTTGGATTGCTCAAATGCGAAGTCAGTTGGTGGCGCATCATTCGTTTCTGCCGGTGACGACGTAATACACGCTCAGTCCCATCACGGTGCCAGCAATCATGATCCACCAAAAGGATTTCATTGCAAAAAGCTCGTGTGGGTTGTTCATGCCAAACACCGAAACCAAGGTGCCGATCGGCAGGAAAAAAGCCACCAATCGGTTGAGTCGCTTTGCCTCTAGCGTGGCGAGATTGGCGCTTTTGAGTTGTTGTGCGGCGCTTTCAGCAAGGGAGTAATCCATGCTGACACGGGCGTTGGCCGCAACGAGAGCGATGCCCCGCTCCAAGTCAGCGGCTTGATCCCGCATGCTGATCAGTCGTGTGATCTCGGGGCGCGACTCGCGTGCCGCTTGCATGACATGCAGTAGGCTCAGCGTCGCTCGTTGCAGCGGGTGAGTGTGGCGAATCACGTCGAAAAATTGGCGTGCGCTGTGAGCCTCGTTCAGTTCGCGATCGAGCCCGTGAATCGCGCGGCGGTAGCGATTGATGTGCCGCTCCAATTCCAGCAGCCCGCCCTCGTGTGGGGTGCTGAGCCACTGACCCTCGGCATCGCACCAGAAAACCACGGGGCTGCGCGTTTCCGCATCTTCGGCTTTCGGAGGTTCATGGAGCAGCAGCAGCAAATGGCCCTCGACATCGATCAAACGCTGCCGACCAATCGTGGCACCCAAGCGACGCCGAATGGCGCTCGGCAGGTGCCACTGTGCGGGGATGTAGCTGGCTGCTTCCATCGCGGCGGACGCTATGCTTATTTGACCGAAGCCTGCAGGTCGCCCATCGCCCACTGGATGCCAGCGAGATAGTGTTTCAGCACCAAGGGGTTCCAATACATTTCATGATTGTGGCCCAGTGAGCAATAAAACACCCGACCCTGGCCCCAGTGGCGCGCCCACGAAACACCGTAATCGCCGTCCTGACGTTTCATGTTGTTCACCGGAGCTGATTTCTCGACGTTGAGGCGCAACAGCATGGTGACTTTTGTTGAGTCGTAAGGTTGCTTGTGCTGGTAGATTTCTTCTTTGAAATTCAAGCTCTTGCCCTCGAACATGGCTGCGAGCGGATGCTGTTCCTGGCCTTTTTCCACATCGACCTGCACATCCGTGCCTGCTCCCCATGGGTGACCATCGAAGTAACCCCCCATCATTTCACCGTATTGTGGCCAGTTGTAAAAGGTGTCCGTCGCGGCGTGAATGCCGACGAAGCCCTTGCCGGATTTGACGAAACTCATCAGGTTTTCCCGCAAACGCAACGCGTGATCCGTGGCGGCCTTTTTTTGCTCCTCGCTCATGGCATTGAGTTCATCGGCTGGCGGCATGAACACATCCTGCGTGGTGCTGAGGAAACAGATCGCATCAAATTGCTGAATCGCGGTTGACTCGAAGTTAGCGAGATCGTCGGAAACCACGGTCTCGAAGCTGCCGGTTTTCTTGCCGAGTTCGGTCAGTGCGAGCTTACCCGTGATGATTGAGCCGTGCCGAAAGCCGCGCGTCACCGCAAATACCAGCAGTTTGCGCGGTTTTTGTGCCTTGGCGTAGCCAGAGCTCGGCAGCGCTTGTTGAATTTTTTCGTCAGCCCCTGCGGGCAATTGATCGGGTTTCGGTGCGTTAGCCACCAGCCCCCACATTGCTAATAACGCCGATACCGGCACCCATGTTCGCCATTTCATGATTGGATTTTTTTAATTGTTGCTTTTGTTGTGTTCGAGTCGCTGGAATGGATGGAATCCATCGCCACGCCTTAGAAGTCGCTGTCAGGGAAAATTTCATGAAACTTGATGGCTTCATAGCCCACAGCCAGCGCGGTGCCAAAGATCGTCTCCTCGCTGGCCGTTCGCGGAATTTGCGCGGTGGGACGTGCCAAGCCCATGATGATTTGGCCATAATTTTGCGCACTGGCGCAGTGCTGCAGCAGCTTCAGGGAAATGTGCGCCGCGTCGAGATTCGGGAAAATCAGCACATCGGCCGAGTGGCGCACTTTGGCATCCGCCAGCTTCACCTCCGCCGCTCCGGGATCGAGTGCCACGTCGGCTTGCAATTCACCATCGATCTCCATGTCGAGGTATTGCTCCCGCACCGCTCGCTGTGCCAAGGTTGTGGCCGCGGCGACCTTTTGCGCAGTCGTTGTGCGCGCCGATCCCTTCGTCGAGTGGCTGAGCAGCGCGACAGTCGGGTGAGCGCCGAGATAGTGGCGAGCTAATTTGCCCGTTTCCACCGCCATCGCGGCGAGCAAATCCACGTCGGGCTCCGGATTGAAGCCACAGTCGGATAAAAATAACACGCCCTGACTGCCAAAATGCGCGAGATGCGGTGCCACCAGTGCCATGGTGCTGAACACTCGCGGCACATGCGCGAGCGGCTTGATCGATTGCAGTAGCGCTCGAAACAACGTCGCGGGCAACACCTGATTGCCACCAATCAGCGCATCCACCATTCCGTATTGCACCATCATTGCTCCGAAGTATTGCGGGCGAGCGACGATTTCAGCACTGTTGCCGATGTCCACCCCCCGCGCCCTGCTGGATTTCTCAAACATCGTGGCAAACCGAGGCAGCTCGCGCGATTGTGCGGGATCGAGAATGTTCACAAATTGCAGTGAAACGCCATTGTCCGCTGCAAGAGCACGAATTTTCTCGCGATTTCCAAGTAAAATAGGGATGACTGCCTCGAGCTCAACCAAATGTTGCGCCACCCGCAGGACGCGCAGATCCTCGCCTTCGGTGAAAACGACCCGCTTGGGATGACTACGCAATTTTTCCGCCAGAAAACTGGTGAAACGATTTGGCTCGTGAGAAAATGGGGCGGGATGCATGTTTTGTTCGTGCTAATAGTCGCCACATGCTAGCAAAGTTTGTCGCGCGGACAACCTCAAAACAATGACAGCTGATTATCATACCCACACGCCCCTCTGCCATCACGCGATTGGTGAGCCGCAGGAATATGTGGCCGCGGCTCTGGCTGCTGGCCTGACGGAGTATGGCATCGCGGATCATGCCCCCGTGGGTGAGGGTTTCTTCGATGACTGGCGCATGTTGTCCAGCGATTTGCCGCGATATTGGGATTGGATTGCGGCGGCGCGCGACTGCGCAGCGGATCAGATTGCGGTGCGTGCGGGAATGGAGTGCGATTGGCTGCCCGGCTGCGAGGCGGGGATCGCTCAGTTGCGCGGAGCTTACTCATGGGATTATCTCATCGGCTCGGTGCATTACTTACAAGGCTGGGACTTTGATCATCCGTGCTGGCTCAGTCGCTGGGCTGAAACGGATGTGGAGCAGGCATGGCAGCTTTACTGGCAAACCTACGCTGCGATGGCAGAATCACAGCTGTTCGACATCTTGGCGCATCCCGATTTGATCAAGAAATTTTCCTACCGTCCTGCTGGTGACTTGGGCCGATTTTATGAGCCGGTGATCGAGTCGATCGCGGTGAGCGGCTGCGCGATTGAAATCAACACCGCGGGCTGGCACAAGCCCTGTGCCGAGGCTTATCCCAGTTTGGAATTTCTCGAACTGGCTCGCGCCGCTGGCATTCCGCTGGTGATTTCCTCGGACGCCCATGCGCCGAGTGAGCTGGGTCGCGATTTCAACGCAGCTGTCGCTCTCGCACGACGTGCTGGCTACCGAGAAACGTTGCGCTTTGACCAAGGCAATCGCCGCAGCGTGCCCTTGCCGGATGACCTGAGCTGATTTCCCTCAACCGGGCTGAGGCAGCGAAAAAACTAGATCGATTCCGAATCCGAGGTGTCAGACTGCGACCAAGAACTACCCCACTGTTGCTCAAATGCCAGTTGTGCCTCGCGATCAGGCGCGTGGGTGTAAGCGGGCAGGGTCAATTGCCAAGGGGGATAGGCAGGCTCGGCAAACAGGATGCAAACCAGTTGGTCTGCAACGGTGAAATGCACCCGCCAAGCGCCACAGCCGATCACCGTGGCTCCGGATTTCAACCGGCGGATGCGTCGGGTGCGGTGCAGGCTGGGATCGCGCTCGAGAACTTCTTGCAAACGGGCGCGGAAGTCGATTTGCCACGCATGCGCCAGCCAATCGAGCTGCTGTTGCGCGAGTTCGGACCATTGCAGTTGGTAGCGAGGCGCTTCGGCAAGCTCATGCTCCATGGTTTCGATCCACCCGCCGCGTTCCGCGGGGAAGGCGTCGTAGGGTGGGTAATAGGGCTTGATGTCGAACACCGGTGTGCCATCGACGAGATCGCAATCACCGAGCAGCAGGCGATTGCCCTTGATGGCGTGCAGCGTCACAGGTGTGAGGCCCAGTGGATTCGGGCGGTGAGGCGAGCGGGTGGCAAAAACCCCACGGCGCTGGGCGTTTCCTCGGGGTGGCAGCACCAATGGGCGCCAATTCTCATTGCGGTGGAACCACCACAGCAGCCAAATGCGCGAAAATCCGGCTAAATCTTGCAAGCCTTGTTCATACCCGCAACCGCTGATCAATTCCAACACACATGTTTGCCCCTCGGACTCTTGGGGTTGATGTCGTGTTTGGAATTTCACATGCATACCCGTGCGCATGAAACCGATTGGACGAAGCGTGAGGGTGGATGGCTCGGGCGTCATGCCTTTTTTTGCTTAAATCTTACCAAAACGGCGATGGCGTTTGCGAAATTGCGCCACGGCATCAAATAGATCGCCCTGACGAAAATCGGGCCAGAATTTGTCCACCACCACTAGCTCGGCGTAGCTGATTTGCCAAAGCAGGAAGTTCGACAAGCGCATTTCTCCCGACGTGCGCACTAGCAAATCCGGATCTGGCACTCCCGCTGTGTCGAGATGCGCGGTGATGGTCGCTTCGTCAATCTCCTCCGCGCGCCTTTGCCCGCAGGCAACTTCCTGTGCGATGCGGCGAACCGCGCGGGTGATTTCCTCACGCGAGCCGTAAGACAGAGCGAGTATCAAGGTCAGCTCTTGATTTTGCGCGGTTTCGTGCATGGCTCGTTCCAGCATCGCGCGGGTCGATGGCGGCAGGCGATCGAGCTGGCCAATGGCTCGCAGCCGCACACCCTGACGATTCAGATCCGCGATTTTGCCTTTGAGATAATGCTCCAGCAGCAGCATCAGGGCCTTCACCTCTGCCTCGGGACGCTGCCAGTTCTCAGACGAAAAGGCGTAGAGTGTCAGATATTTTACTCCCAAGCCTTTGCAGGCGTCGATCGCCTCGCGCACGGATTCCGCGCCCGCTTTGTGACCTTGGATGCGCGGCAAGCCGTGCTGCTTGGCCCAGCGCCCGTTTCCGTCCATGATGATGGCGATGTGCTGTGGTGACGATTTTTCCATAAATGATCCCTACTCCGTCCTGCTAAGTCAAAGAGCCAGCGCGGCGCGCAGGACGCCCACCCTATCAAAGCAGGCGCAAGGAGTCAAACCAGCATCGCCCAGTCGTTTCGATTTTTCCACCTTTCCCGGTGCAGGCGTCTCGGTCTGTGTCATGCGCTGACATGGCCTTGAGCGATTTGCTCTAGCCACTCCCAACGCTCATAGAGCTGGACGCTGGCAGACTTCGCGGATTCGAGATCGGCCAGCACCGCAGGCACTTCTTGAAAGCGTTTGAGCTGGAATTCCGCATCATTCAACAGGGCCTCCAGCTCCACCACGCGTTGATCCGCGGATTCGATTGCTGATTCCATCGACTCCAATTCTTTGCGCTCAGCCAAGGTCAACTTGCGCATTTTTGGCTCGCTTGCGCTGGCGGCGGGTTTGTTGTTTTTTTCCCGAGCAAGCTGTGCTTGGCGCTGCCATTGCTCGCGTTGGCGTCGCTTTTGCAAATAATAGGAGTAGTTTCCCGGCTGCACCGTCACGTTGCCATCTTCGAACGCGACGATTTGATCACAGATGCGATCGAGGAAATAGCGGTCGTGCGAGACAACGAGCACCGCGCCATCAAACGCCGCAATCGCTTCTTCCAGCATGCGCAAGCTCGGCAGGTCGAGATCGTTGGTCGGCTCGTCAAAAACGAGCACATTCCCGCCATTTTTTAGCACTTTTGCCAGCATCAGGCGGGCTTTTTCGCCACCGGATAGCAGATCGACTCGTTCATTGATGCGTTGGTCTTCAAACAGAAAGCGACGCAAGTAACTGCGCGCGCCGAGAGTGGTTTCGCCGAATTGAACTTTTTCATTGCCGTCCGCGACTTCGTCGAGCAGCGAGCCCGTGCCAGCCAGTTGCATGCGGTTCTGATCAACGTAATTCACGCGCAGCTGCTTGCCCCGTTGCACTCGACCGAGCTCTGGCTCGCGCGCGCCGAGGCAGACTTGCAGCAGGGTGGTTTTTCCAACACCGTTGCGCCCAACAATGCCGGTGCATTGACCAGCTTGGATCGAAAGCGTAAGGTCGCGAAACAGCCACCGGGCGTGATCGTCGGTTCCGATCTGAACGCCAACGTTTTCGAGTTCAATCACGATGTTGCCTAAGGCTGGCGGGGGAGGAATCAGCAGATCCATCTCGCGCTCCTCAGCGGGAGCTTCTAGCCCGGCAACGGCATAAAATTGGTCGAGGCGGTGTCGCGATTTCGTGGTTCGTGCTTTGACTCCCGCTCGCACCCATTGCAGCTCCTCGCGCAAGAATCGCTGACGTCGTCGCTCGGTTTGCGATGCGATTTGTTGGCGCAATGCCTTGGATTCCAGATAAGCGGTGTAATTGCCCGCATGGGAAAAGGCTCTGCCTTGATCAATCTCGATGATGCGCGTGGCGATTTCATCCAAAAAGTAGCGATCGTGGGTGACAAAAATCACTGCGCCACAGAAGCCGCGCAGGAAGTCCTCGAGCCAAGAAATCGACTCGGCATCCAGGTGGTTGGTGGGTTCATCCAGCAAGAGCAGATCAGGTTGCGATGCCAACGCGCGGCAGAGCGAAACCCGACGTTTTTCACCGCCAGAGAGCGGACCAACCACGCGGTCAAGCGCGGGACAACCCAGCGACGTTGCTAGGGCTTTGATCCGAGCCGCCAAGTTCCAGCCATCGGCGTGATCAATTAAGCTTAAAAAGTCGGCTAACTCCGCCTCCGAGCCGTCTCCTGCTTCATAGCGGCGCAATGCCTCGATGACATCCGCTGCGCCTTCCTCGATGGTTTGCAGCACGGTTTTCTCGGCGTCGAATTCGAAGTCCTGTGGCAAATATCCCAAGCGTAAACCGCGGCGATAGGAAGTTTCTCCAGCGTCAGCAACGTTTTGTCGTGCCAGAATTTTAAGCAAACTGGTCTTGCCGCAGCCGTTGCGCCCCACTAACCCCACTTTCTCGCCAGCAGCGACAGCGAGCGTGACGCCACAGAGTAGCTCTTGATAGCCATAGGACAACCGAATTTCATTCACCGAAAGCAATGCAGACACGCGGAGCAGCTTAGGCACTCTGCGCGATTGGGACAAGCTCGACGCAGTTTTTTCGTATTTTTCGGAAAATGAACTTGACCATGTGCCCCATTTTAGGTGAATCTTTCCGCCCGCAGCGCACAATGATGCGGGCAACGCACTCGTAGCTCAATGGATAGAGCGTCTGACTACGGATCAGAAGGTTTGGGGTTCGAGTCCCTACGAGTGCGCCACTTATAGAGAGTTAATGATCAAAGAGTGGTTCAACATCTAAGATCGCGGAGAGAGTGGTTTTGAGGTTAGGAGGGTGATTGGCGGTTTAGCCGCATTGAGCGATGACGCGAAGGCGTTAGTTTTCGAAGTTTCGGAAGCCATAGGCCCGGCGCTGGATCAGCTTCATTTTGCGGTGGAAGCCTGCGACGATTCCGTTGTTGCGCGCGAAGCGCCACATGCAGGCGATCGGTGAATTCGCCGTATGGGTGGAATGCGAAGTTTCCGCGATGCGGTATCACATTTCGTGTAAGTCGGTAGAACACCATCCAGACATGGCAAAAAAAAAGCACGCAGCGATTCCATTGATCACTGCGCGCTGTTTTGTCCGGAATGACTAAGACGGTAGGATTTTATGAAATGCGGCGACGGCGCAAGAGAAGAAGAGCACTGAGGCCACCGAGGAGAGCTGCGTTTGGCTCCGGGACAACGGTGAGACCCAGCACACCCGTGGATTGGGTGAACTGCCATGTGTTGTCGCCGCTGGTCAGGTTCCACACTCCACTGAGCTCAGCATCAAGCAGGCTGCCAGCATACTGATTGGTCAGGCTGATCGAGGTGAAGTTTCCAGTGGAGCTGGCCATGTCAAACAGGTTCCACGAGTAGCTACCGATGCCGAAGGTGGTGCCGATGTTGAGTGAGAGCGTGCCGCCGTAGATCAGAACCCCCGCAGCACCGGCGCCGGTTAGGTTGATGAAATCATGCCCGCCGGTAACGCCAGCACCAGCCAATCCGTCGATTTCCATCTCGGTTGCACCGTTGAGTTCCAGTGTATCGGTGAAATTCATCGTGCCGGGACTGTTGCCGACGGCGAGTGTGCCGTTGATCACGGTTTTTCCAACGGTGCCGCTGCCGGCGAGCGTTGCGCCCGAGTCCACAGTGATGAGGCTGCTAGTCGAGATGTTGCCATTGACGACGAGTTTGCCACTACTGACGTTGGTGGCGCCGGTGTAACCGCCGATGCTGTTGTCGGAGGTGATGGTGACGGTGCCGCCGGTGGTTTTATTCAGACCGACCGTGCCGCCGAGTTTGGCGCTGATGGTTCCGCTGCGAACATCGAAGTTGCTGCCGGTGCCGGTGAGTTTGCCCGCGCCGGTGCCAGTGATGCTGCCGCTGGTGAGGGTGACCGCACCGACGGTGTCTGTGTTGGTGCCAAGGGCGAGTTCTCCGCCATTGACGTTCACCGCTCCGTCGTCGCGAAGAGTATCGGTCGCGTGACCAAGTGCAAGCGTGCCGTTGTCGATGCTGGTTCCATCGGTGAAGGTGTTGGTGCTGGTGAGGGTAAGCTTGGCGGATCCAGATTTTACCAAGGCGATCTTGCCAGTGATGAGTCCAACGTTATTGGTGAGAGTCCCTCCAAATGTTTGGTCGGCAACGGTGTTCACTGTCAGCGTGCTAAGCGTCGCGGAGCTATTGGTCAGCTCATTGGCGTTCCAGTCGCGGTTGCTATCGGTGCTGGTGGATGTCACTGCCAAGCCAGCAAGCTCCTGATTGCGTCCGTTCATGTCAAACTTGGCATTGGTGGTCGCAGAGCCGAACTGAAGCACCGTGCCGACGGGCAAACGGTTGTCTCCACCATCCAGTTTGGTCACCCCGTGAATGAGTTGGGTGTTGCCACCGTAGGTGTTAACTCCAGATAAAACTGTGACGGTATTGCTATTGCCCACGCCATTGTTGTTATTGCCCACGCTTTCGTTGCGAACCACCATGCCATAAGTGTTGGAACCATCGTCAATCACGCCAGAAACGACAAGTGTCGCATTTTTTCTAGCTCCCAAGCGGCTCAGATCGGCGCCGAGTGTGACGCTGCCATCCCACGTGTTAGTGCCGCTGACGGACTGCAAGCCGCCAAAAAAGTTGGTTCCCGGACCACTGGTAGTCAGCGATTTTCCTGAGACGGTCACTCCGCCGTCCAGGGCGAGTTGTCCGGTTGTGACCGTGACGTTAGTCCCACCGATGGCACCAGCGGAGGTCACTCGCAGCTCGCCGCCGTTAACCGTAGTCAAGCCTGTGTAGCTGTTGGTTCCAGAGAGAATCTGCGTGCCAGCGCCGGTTTTGGTGAGGGTGAGACCTGAGCCTCCGCCGGTGCGGCTGAGATTCCCGCTGTAGGTTTGAGTCGCGCCAGAGCTTGGATTAAGTGTCAGGCTGGTCACGTTGGAGGGAAGCGCGTAACTGGTTGCACTCGTCAAGCCACCGAAGGTCGGGTTGTTGATGGTGCTGATGTCGAGCGTGCCCGCGCCGGAGGTGTCGAAGGCACTGCTTTGAATGGCGAGGCTGTTGGTCAGCTTCAGCGTTCCACCCGTCACCTTGGTGTTGCCGGCGAAAGTGTTGGCATTGGAGAGTTCCCAAGTGCTAGTGTTGCTCTTCGTGAGAGTTTGAGGGCCTGAGATGATGCCGGAAATGAGGTTGCCGCTGCTGGAACCATCGAGAACCAGTGAATTCGCCGAGCCGCCTGAGCGGGAAATCGAACCACTAATCAAAATATTGGCCGTGGTTGGGTTGAACGTGGTAGCACCGTCTCCGCCCGCTCCGGCTGATAAATTGATTCCAGTAAATTCCAACGTGGGGGTGCCACTTGTGACATTCCCACCGGCCTGCGCATTCACTTTTGCATTGCCCAACGTGGCGACGCCCATGGTGTGTGTGATGGCAGCTCCGGAGGTGGCGCGGTTCACAAGAACCGTTCCGCCTGCGCCGGCGACACTACCGAAGTTTAGGACGTAAGCGTTGGCGGTGGTGTCCGTCGCCAAATCCAAAGTTCCGAAGCCGCTGGCAGACGATAGTGTGACGATCTGACCCACATTGCCCATGGATGCGGTATTCGCAGCTACAACCGTGCCGTTACCAATGGTAAAACCAGCTGTATTCCCGAACGAAGTGTTCGCACCGTTGATTGTTAAGGTTCCTGTTCCCAGCTTGATCAAGCCGGAGGTTGCCGCAGAATTGGTAAACGAGCCGTCGAGTTGCACGGCACTGCTCACCGTGATTGTGCGGGCGGCGGCACCCAGATCCATATTGTTGGAGAAGGTCAATTTACCGTTGTTTGTGGCATCGCCAAGAACTGCGTTGCCTGTGAAAGTTACAGCGTTTCCAATCGAACGAGCGGTGCTACTGTCTGAAGAGAGAGTGCCGCCATTGAAGGTCAGTGTGCCAGTGCCAATGGCGCTGGAGGTAATGGCACCGACAGGATCCACGCCAATCTGTAACGTCCCTTGAGTAAGAGTAGTGGGACCACTGTAAGTGTTGGCACCGGTGAGTTTGAGTGTGCCGGCACCTGATTTGGTTAGTGCAAGCTTGTTTTCGTTGGTTCCAGCACCGCCGAGCGTTCCAGCGTAGGTGTTAGTCCCGGAGGTGAAGCTCAGTGTGAGAACGGAATTAGTGGTCGCATGAGCACCGACAACGCTGCCACCGAGTCCGGTTGTCGTTAATCCAGCGAGTGTTTGGTTACGTGCGGTGGTGGAATCACCAAGAACCAGTTTACCGCTGGTGCCCGCGTCGCCAAGCACCACGGAGCCACCAGTGGCCAAGCGATCATTGCCGCCGCCGATGATGATGCTGCCGTTTTTGATGTTCGTGCCGCCGGTGTAGGTGTTAGCACCACTCAGGGTCAGATTACCAGCGCCGCTCTTGGTTAAGACAATCGAACCGCTACCGTTTTCAATGATACCGCCGAAATCTGTGCTCGACGCTTGGTTCACCGTGAGCGTTGATGTGGTCGAGGCCACGCTATTGGTCACTTTTCCGTTGACGTTGTTGGTGGCAGAATCTTGTAGCGCCGCCACCGTTTGATTGAAACCGGCCATGTCAAAGCTTGCCGCATCCGTGACGTTGTTGATCGAATCCACGTCTAGTGTCGTTCCAGTGGGCAGAGCGTCGTTTTTGCCGAGGCGAAGAATGCCGCGAATGATGCCACTCGTGCCAGTGTAAGAGTTGCTGGTGGTGGGATTGAGGATCACGACACCAGTGCCACTTTGTCCTGAGACGTTGAAACTGGTGCCGCTGCCGTTGGCGATGCTTCCTGTGATTGTCAGCGTGTTACCTGCTGTCGCACCGAGGCGTGGGCCAGCTCCCGCTCCATTTAAGGTTACCCCACCGGCCCAAGTGCCGCCGCCTGTGCCGGCACGCAGCGCCCCAAAGGATGAGACACCATCACCCGCAATACCGATTGATTCTCCGCTGTTGATCGTTACCCCACCTGCCACTTCTGTGGTGCCGCCCGCACTTACGGAGTTGGTGCCGCCAGTTGCGCCGAGCGCGTTGGCGTGCCTGAGGGTGAGAGTGTAGCCTGATGCGACGCTGGTGCTGCCCGCGAAGGTATTGTCTCCCGCTAATGTCAAGGTGCCGGATGTCAGACCAAATGCTCCGCTGCCCAGCGTGACGCCGGACGTGCCTGTGCCAGAAATCACGCCATTGATGATGATCGTTCCACCGCGAAAATTGGTGTTTTGGTTATTTCCCAGATTGTATTTGCTATTGATCGTCAACGTGCCGGCGGCAGTTCCGATGGAATTGGCGGCGCTCAGAGAAAGTGTGCCCGTGCTGCCGACACCTCCGATGACGACATCTCCGGAACCAATCGCAGCAGCGTTGGTGCCATCGGAATTCAGGATCAGGTTTTGTAGCGTGACGGTCGAGCTGTCTGACGCCCCTAAGGTCATCGTGTAGCTCGTGCCGGCACCCGCACCCACGAAGCCAGCCAAATTCGTCCCGCCCGGCCAAGCGATTCCAGCGACGGTGAAGGCGCCCGAGCTGGTGGTGCTCCAAGGGGTGCCAGCGGTCCAATCATAGGATCCCCCATTGACTACTCCGTAGCCGGCTGTTGTGCCATTGTTGTCGAACCAGTAGTTGGCGGCGTGAGAGGACTGTCCAATCACCAAGAACGCGCTAGCCAATGCGATACTGGAAAGAAATGGATTTAATCTGGATTTCATGAGTGTGGGGTGTTTTTTGGTTTTGTCGGGAATCATGATCGTTCGCATGACGATATTGTCACATGAACTTTCTTTTTTAGGAGCGCAGCACTACACCTCGCAGGGACGAACGACAAGAAAAAATAACAAAAACATGAAAAATTTGCATTTTACGACAAAGATAGAAATTACAGGCGTGTAAAATACTGGGTATTAGTGATTTTTGCGCAAAATGAATAAAACCTAGAGAAAACAGCTCGAGAAATCGGAATCAGCAGCACGACCATGCTGGAAACGAAGAGGATGGGAATAGCGATCGCCCAGCAATGTGAACTGCCAGCGCTTGTGGCGAAGTGCAAGCAGATCTCGCACACCTCAACATCACATGATCCACGATTCCGAATCTAAGGGAAATGATGTTTCGCAAAAAAAGACAAAATTGGCGGATTGTTCGACGTATCGCTGTTATCGTTCGACCTAGGCAACGCACAACGGACGTCTCGTTTTCCCTCCCAACCACGCCTACTGCAAATTCATGAAAAATCGAATCTTATCCCTGCTGTTTCTCATCGCCATGTTGATGATTTCCGAGGCCGTAAACGCGGCCAGTCTCGACGATTACAACGTCGTTTGGGACAGTCCTAGCAGCGACTCCGCTGGCTCCATGCCGCTAGGTAACGGAGAAATCGCGCTCAACGCCTGGGTTGAGCCGTCGGGGGATCTGCTTTTTTACATCGCTCGCAGCGATGCCTGGAGCGGCAGCTTGGATGGACCGCATTACGGCGCGTATGGTCTGATCAAGGTGGGACGCGTTCGGGTTTCGCTTTCGCCAAATCCCTTCGCAAACGCCACGGCGTTTCGGCAGGCATTGATGCTCCGTGATGGAGTCATCGAGGCCAGCTCCGGCCCGGATGGAAAGAAATCGCGCCTGCGCTTGTGGGTTGATGCGAATCGTCCGGTCGCGCAAGTCGAGGTGGAGAGTGTCGCGCCGGTTAGCATGAAAGTCGCCATGGAGTCGTGGCGCACGACGCCAACGCAATGGCTCGGGACTGATCATGTTGTTTCTGGGCAGAAGGATCGCGTTGTTTGGTATTATAAGTCACGCAATGCCACGATCCCGTCCTTGAAAAATCGCACCATTGGAGCTTCCATTCAAGGAGAGGGTCTGGTCAGTGCGGGCGATACCACCTTGCAATCGGACACCCCAAAAACGGTCCAACATGTCAGCATTCATCCCTTTACGGCCCAATGTGACACCGAGCAAGAATGGCTGTCCAAGCTTGACACACAGATCGCCTCAACCACAGCCACCCCGATTGACAAAGCGTGGAAGGAACACCGTGAGTGGTGGCATCGTTTCTGGAATCGCAGCCACATCTTCATCACAGCGGGAGAGAAATCCCACGAGGTCACACAAGGCTATGTGCTTCAGCGCTTCAAGAACGCCTGCGCTGGGCGGGGAAGTTATCCCATCAAGTTCAACGGCTCGCTGTTCAACGTGGATAACCCGCAACCCTTCAAATACGGGGAAAACCAGTTCGCCCCGATCACCGCCGACTTTCGCGCCTGGGGGCATCAATACTGGTTCCAGAACACGCGGCCGATTTATTGGCCGATGATGGCTTCTGGCGATTTCGATCTCATGCAGCCGTTGTTTCGCATGCATGCTGGACAAATCGAAGAGAACCTCAAACGCTGCCGCGAATACTACGGCCACGAGGGAGCCTACTTCGCAGAAACCGGCCCGTTCTGGAGCTGGTTGGGTAAAACCACGCCCGAGGATCCCGCGGATTATACCCGGCATTATTATCTTCCCGTGATCGAACTCAGTGCCATGATGCTCGATTACTACGCTTACACTGAGGATCGCGAGTTCGTCAAAAACACACTGCTGCCCATCGCGCAGGCCGGGGTTACGTTTTACGACCAGCACTTCAAACGCGATGCTAACGGAAAAATTTTCCTCAGCCCCGTCAACTCGATCGAGACCTTTTGGAAAGTGAACAACCCCACGCCCGACATCGCTGGGCTCAGGTGGGTGCTACAGGGACTGCTCTCGCTGCCGGACAGCCTCACTTCCGCGTCCGCCCGGCAACAGTGGAAACGACTGCACGGCGAGCTTCCGGAAATCGCCGTTGGCATCCGTGACGGCAAGCGGGTCATCTTTCCTCACCACGAGCCAGAAGTGAAAGCGAGCAATTGCGAGAACCCCGAACTCTACGCCATTTACCCGTTTCGCCTCTACGGTCTTGGCAAACCCGACATCGAACTTGCCCGTGAGACCTTTAATGCCCGCAAGCATCGCATGATGGGTTGTTGGTCTCAAGAAGCGGTGCAGGCGGCGTATCTCGGTGACTCACTCACCGCCCGCAAGTATGTCACCAGTCACCTCACCCGAAAGGACAAACGCATGCGTTTCCCCGCCTTCTGGGAGGCCGGATTCGATTACGTGCCAGACGAGGATAACGGTGGCAACGGCCTGCACGCGTTGCAGACCATGCTCGTCCAGTTCGATGGGTCAAAAATCGTTCTTCTTCCCGCATGGCCGAAACAATGGAATGCTGAATTCAAACTCCATGCCCCGCAGCAAACAATTGTGGAGGGTGTGGTGAGTGGCGGAAAACTGGTGAAACTCAACATCACTCCCGAGTCGCGTAGAAAGGATGTCGTGGTGATGGAGTCGAGCGACTCCGGAATCCCGGGAATCATCACGGCTGAGATGGACGCCACGGCATCGAACTCGTATGGTGGCGAGTATCAGGCAAGCAGCGCGATTGATGGCGATCCGCAGACCCGCTGGGCGAGCATGCAACCCCAATCATGGCTCGAAGTGGATCTCGGTAAGCCGATGACCTTTAGCAAGGCGCTGATCAGCGAGGCGTTTTCACCGCGCGTTCAGTCCTTCGAACTGCAATGCAAGGTGGGAGAGGAATGGAAGACGTTTCATCAAGGAACCACCCTTGGCATCGATTACAAGGCAGGATTTGATCCTGTCACGGCTCGCCAAGTTCGTCTCCACATTCTCCAAGCCAGTGAAGGTCCGACCATCTGGGAGTTTCAATTGCTGGAGAAATAAACCGCCCCCTCGAACCATGCGAAGATAAGTCGCCACGCATTTCAAACCACCGGGGATCTGGAGTCAGCAGTTCCTGTCCCTGTTCCGCCGTGCGACTTTTGTTGATGAGACCGCGGTGTTCAGTCCTCGCAAGGGTTTGATGCGCATGATGGAAGTTGAGGGAAACCAAGGCGGAGAATGGTTAGATCCAGGTGATGGATTCCATTCACGACCGGCAGATGTGCCTGGTGGTCGAAATTGTCACAATTCATCTTGGCATTAACCTTGGCATGAAGGGGTGACTGCCATATCTAACTGATGCGACATGATGTGTGGCGTCTAACACATGTAAATTCACTCGATGACGCAAATCTGCGTTTGCTTTGTGATGCTGCGTCGCCGTTTTCCTCCAACCCTCGTCCTTATGCTGCGCGTTTTGTGTTTTCTGTGTTTTGCTCTCTTGCCTTTGGCATGGGCAAGAACATGGACCGATGCTCAAGGGCGGCAGTTGGAAGCAGATCTGGTTTCTTCAGATGAAACGAAAGTCACGCTCAAATTAGTCAATGGAAAAATCGTGCCAGTTCCCTTGATCAAATTGTCCGATGCGGATCGAGAGTATGTGCGCGAACAAGCACAGCTGGGCAAAGCGGAGGTGGTCAAGGAGCGGGATCAACTTAATTTTAGCCAACCATGGCCCGATACCATCGAGTTTGTCGAGGATCCGCAGGTTGAAATCGTGTCGGAAGACAAGCAGTCGAACCATTTTGTCTATGAGAGTGCGAGTTTTCGCTTTGTTTGCGATGTGCGTCTGTCAAAGCAGGTGGTGAAGGGCTTCGCCTTGATGTTTGAGTCCACGTTTGACTACTGCCGTGCCTTGCCATTGGCGATCAGCGGGGGGATCAAAACGGATGGGAAATTCCAGATTCTTCTCTTTGAAAAAAAACAAACCTACATCGATCACGGGGGGCCACCCAGTTCCGCTGGGGTGTTCAAGACAAGCCAGCATGCGGTCATGGTTCCTCTCACGAGTCTGGGTGTGAAGCAGGTGGGAAACGGTTACATGCTGGATCGCGATGTGGATAACCGCACATTGATTCACGAGCTCACGCACCAGCTCACGCCGTTGTCCTATTTTGCTCCAGGGGCAGGTGGTTGGTTTTCCGAAGGCATTGCGGAATACGTAGCGGCCACGCCCTATCGCCAAGGGCGCTTCAAGGTGAAGTCGAACTTCGATGATCTTGTGGCATATGCGACAGCCTATGGAAAAAACGAAGCGAGTGGGGGACGTGCTCTGGGAAAAGAAATCTCCGCGCCGCCGTTGAGAGAGTATTTCATGATGTCCTACGAAGACTTCACGGGAGCATCTGCGAATTTTAATTACGGACTCGGATTGCTAATCACGACCTATTTCCTGCACCTCGATGGCGAGGGCGATGCGGCGCGCATGAAACTGTTTTTAAAGGCGTTGCGCGACGGCAAAAAAGGACAGGAAGCCATTAATATTTTGTTAGATGGGCGAAGCTACGAAGACATGCAAGATGCCATTTCTAAGGCCTGGAGACGGAAGGGCATCAAGATTGAGTTTGGAAACTGAATGGGTGCTGGAACCATCTGGCTCGCAGGCTCATGTCTTTCTTTTTTTACCAGCGATTTGTGCGCGTTGAACTGAGTCATTTAAGATCATTAGAAAAATAATGAATTTTCTAACAGTTGAATCTTGACAGTGCGGACGTTTCCGCTACGCATCGAGATGAATGAAAAATCACGCATCTTTTGTAATTGCCAATTCGAATCTAACAATAGCGGAGATTTTTGTTCAGCAGACGCATTCTCCAGCACGCTGGCACTGCGGTGTCACCATCCATCGCACTATGCACGCGCGGCGTGTCTGAGTTGCATTTGACGATGCTCAGCAATGACGACGCGACAGCACTTTTCCGTTTACCTCCACTCACACATGAATAAAAAAAACCACCACACGAACATCATCCGGACCGAAACCATCGGATACCGGAAACTCGGCCTACTTGCCACTTTGCTGGCAGGGATGGGGCAATTGACCGCAGCAGACACTTGCCTGCTTAACGATAACTTCAACTCTGGGAACTACAGCGCCGCCTCTATCAACAGCACGTTGGCCGCCGACCAATCCGGAACGCTGGCCACGGTTTCCTACTCCACCGCCAACAACAGTCAGGACTGGCAGATCCAGCATGGCAACGGCGGGCAGATGCTCCTGGCTGGCTGGAATGGTGGCTTGGCGGGAGATCTTTACGTCAGCCTCAATCACAACTTCGCCGCAGATGCGAATTTGACCAACCAGCCGTTGAAGGTTCAGTTCGATCTCAAGGTCAGTTCCGCATCGGATCCCACCAACTGGGCGACCGTCGCCATCGGCAGCGGGCAGAACGCGTTTGTGGTGAACTCCGCGAATAAGTTCAGCAGCTTGTTCCGGCTCAATGGCGGCACGCAGCAGTTCGCCTCCGGAGCCGATGTCAGCGGCACTGGCTTCAGTTGGACGCCATCGGGTTCGACGATCACGGTGGTGCTATCGAACACCGCGGGCAGCGGTTCTCCGTTTAACGGAACTGGTTCGGTGGCAAAAATCTATGTGAACGGGGGATTGACAGGAACTTACACGCTCGCCCAGATGGCGGCGACGGATGGATATGTCAACTTCGAGGCCAATGGGGCCTTCGCTAACTATGACAATTTGCTCGTTAGCTTGGGGAACGCGACCGTTCTGGATTACACAGTGACCTATGCCGGCAACGGCAACACGGCGGGCAGCGCGCCAGTGGACGCCAACAGCCCCTACGGCAGTGGCTCGACGGTGAGCGTTCTCGGAAACACCGGTGGGTTGATCAGAGCTGGTTATCAGTTCGTGAATTGGAACACCGCGGCGAATGGTGGCGGAACCAGCTACACGGCTGGCAACACGTTTAGCATTTCCGGTTTCACCACGCTTCATGCGCAATGGACGCCGTCACCCGATGTGGTTTGGAGCAACGCAACCGGCAACGGAAAATGGAGCAGCACCGATGTCAATTGGTCCGGTTCCATGTCCTGGAACAACAGCAACTGGGACAGCGCGGTCTTCGGCACGACCGGGGCGGGCACGGTGACCCTGACAGAAGCGATCACGGCGCGTGCCATCACCTTCAATGCCGCGGGCTACTCGCTCACGGGCGGCTCGTTGACACTAACCGGTCCGCAGACGGTCACTTGCAATTCGGACGCCACCATCTCCTCGTCATTGGATACCACAGGCCTGAACAAGTCCGGAACGGGAACACTGACCTTAACCGGCGGCAGCGCCTACGTCGGCAGCTTGTCGGTGAGCGCTGGCACACTGCGCTTGAACAACGCGCTGCTTGATGGCTGCACGAATGTTAGTCTCGCGTCTGGAACGCGCATGGATTTGAATTTCACCGGCACCAATGAGGTCCTGAGTCTGACCATCAACGGAACGAGCTTGCCTGCGGGAACATACAACGCGCAGCATCCGGTATATGGAGCCTATTTCACCGGCACTGGCTCGCTGGGAATCCTGCCGCTGAGATACCATCTGGCGGGCGGCCATGAAAACTGGCCGGCGGGAATGCGCGCGGAGATTGTTTCCTACATGAACGAAGCCGTCGCGTCCTACAATGCCAACGGCTACTTCGATATGCTTTGCACCGCCAACTACAGTGCCGGTGTGCAAACATCCGAAGCAAGTTACGGTGGTTTCATTACTTTCGGCAACTATCGCACCGTGACCGTGGCGATTCATGAACTGTCGCACTGCTTGGGAACTGGGACTTATTGGGCATGGGGCTCCCAGATCTCGAATGGCGCATGGATCGGAGTGCGCGCAGTGCAGCGGATTCGCCTGTTTGAGGGGCCAAGCGCATCGATCGGTGCAGATTCGGCACATTATTGGCCTTATGGGATGAATCAAGCGTATGAGGACAATCCTGTGGCTCGAATCCGTCATGCAAAAATTGTGGCGGCGATGCGCTGGGACATGGGTATCGTGGGGGATTCGGACAATGACGGCCTGCCCGACGATTGGGAGATGTTCAATTTCGGCAATCTCAACCAGTCCGGCACCGGAGATCCGGATCAGGACGGTCTGAACAATCTGGCGGAATATTCGGGCGATACAAACCCGAACGTGAAGAACCTCGATTTCGCCTGGAACAACAACGCCGCGACCGGACTCTGGAACACCAGCGATACGAACTGGAGTGGAGTCCCATGGGTGAATTCTGCGGGCAACAATGCCATTTTCTCCAATATTGGCGGAACCGTCACACTGTCGGCACCGGTCACATGCGGCAGCGTGTCGATCGGCAACAGCGGTTTGAACGTGCCCGACACCACCTTCAGCGGAGGCGGTATCACGGCCGCCAGCCTGACAACCCAAGGCTACGGCAACAACGGGGGCGGGTATGCAAGCAACCCCACTTTTAGCCTGTCGGTGCCGACGGTCTCCATCACGGGCGATCTTTCTGTGGGACGTGCCAATGTCCTGGTGGCCAGCGGATCCATCACGGCCAACCGCGTCATTACTTCTTCTGTTAGCGCAGATTGGGCTCGACTCCTAATTCAAGGTGGCTCACTGACTGCGACCAACGGCGTCGATGGCTCGGTCAATACCGCAGCGACCTTTCAGGTTGAACTCAATGGCGGCACGCTTGCGGCCTCTTCGCTCCGCGTTGCCAACCGTGACCTCAATGTTTCGGGACCGGACAGCAGTGGCAACGACGCCAATCTGCTCTGGAATGGCGGCACGCTCAAAGCCATCGGTGCGGACAATGCCAATTTCATCACACTCTATGGCGACGGTGGCAACGGAGCAAATCCCGCCCAGGCCACCTACGTGCAGTCGGGCGGCGCGGTCATCGATACCAACGGGCGCAACATTGGCATCCAGGTGAAACTTCTCAACGGCGGTGGCGGAGGAGGACTCACCAAGAACGGCAGCGGCACCTTGACGCTTTCCGCAGCTAATACCTACGCAGGAGGCACCTCTGTCACCGCAGGAAAATTGTCCATCACCGGAAGCATCACCGCGACGACCTCCGCGACGGTTTCCACAGGGGCGACCCTCGAAGTGGCCGGCGGCACTCTGGCTGTCTCGGGGAACGTCACCAATAACGGAACACTTCTGTTCACCGGAGCATCCCAGTTCAGTGCGACGGGGACGATCACCAACAACGGAGTGATCATTAACAGCTCGCCCTCGATGACGCTGCCGGCGAACATCGTCAACAACGGGACGGTTTACAACGTGCCGTCGGCTCCCACCGGATTGACCGCCACACCGGGTTCGGGACAGGCGAGCCTGAGCTGGTCGGCCGTCAGTGGTGCGACCGGTTACAACGTGAAGCAGGCCACGGTTTCCGGAGGTCCCTACACAACCGTGGCGACGCCGACAGGAACCACCCAGGTGGTCAGCGGTCTCACCGCAGGAGCGACCTACTACTTCGTCGTCAGCGCGACCAATCCGGCAGGCGAAAGCGCGAACAGCTCTGCTGTCTCGTGCGTGGTCGGCGGGCTTCCCTTGCCATGGGTCAGTGCGGACATCGGCGCGGTCGGGCTTGCAGGCAGCGCGA
>CAZREM010000037.1:0-26781 GCA_964599325.1 uncultured Verrucomicrobiales bacterium
CTAATCGGGGCTAGTTTGAAAACAAATTCATCCTGCTCGCGTGCGCCAATGCAACCTCCACGCGACATCAAACGACCATTTTCATCTTCGTTAGAGGAAACACGCAACCCATTGTAAGAGGGACAAAACCAGTCCAAATCAAAACCTATGCCATCGCCTCTCCAGCCAGGAATGCCATCAATGTTGAAGGCACGTGATTTATCATTATCCCAGTCTGCAAAAACCCTTTTGCCCGAATACTCATCTTTCCACGATCGATTCGGATCAATGTATGGGGAAAACATCATCACTTCACCTGGCAACAAGGTGAATGTCGGATCACCGACACTGGGAGCCTGCACTGTGCCATTGTTGGTTTTCAATGTCATGCCGAAGCGCTTGTTGAGCTTGCCTTGCTCCGCAGATTGGTAATACATGGTGTCGAGCGGCGCAAAGCCATTGGTCTGCGGCACCCCATTGCGAATCACCTGTAACCCAAACGGCACGTTGCCAAACACAACTTTCAGCTCATCGAACTTCAAAGCCACGTTGTAAGGGTTATGCACTGTCACCACAGGCGTGTAGAGCAAGTGCAACAAGTAGTCGTATTGTGAACCCGCAAAATTGCGTCCCCACGGTCCGTGAAGTTGCGCGTTGCTCTCCTCCGTTTCCGATTGAGGGGGCTTGGGCGTGGTATCAGAAACCTTGGGATAATTATAAATGTCCCGCGTTAAGATGCTAAAAACCAACTGAACCTTCGCAATCGTTGGCATCAAAACCAGACCATTTGGGGCCTCTGGCCTCACCGTTCCCGGATCGCCCGTTAGTGGATTGGAACCATTGACAGCCACCCAATCTTTGGGGCCTTTCGCCAACAATCGCGGCACACCCGCATTGAGACTGAGTCGGGTGCTGTCACGATAAAGCCGCGCATACTCCCATAGCGACTGCCATGAGGGATCGCTGACGTAAGCACCAGACGAGCCCTTGGCGTTCAATAAACTTTGATAGACTCCCTTGTTGGCAAACAACGAAGGCAGAGCGCTCGCATTTGTCAGGAGATGAAAGTCCTCGCGCAACCCACCGGCGGCCACATTGGCTAGCACACCGGCGGCGTCAGTTGTCACATCATGCGTGAGTTTTTTCAGTGCCACATCCGCACCTGAAGTCAACGACTCCGCTGCAAGTCCAAAATTGCTGCGAGTGATCCCTTTTTGTAAATTGCTAAAGCCCGCTGAATCGGCGACGAAGAAATCACGAGTCAAGCCCTCCAGCCCCAACATTGACGAAGCGTTGGGGCGCACTCCCGAGCCCAACTGCGCCGTTTGCAATGCTTGCGTGCTGGCATTTTCCTCGTATTCCGTGTTGACACGAGCCTTCACACCCTCATCCATGACCGCCCATGCAAACGCACCGCGCGATTTGGTTGTGGTCGCGACTTTGTTGGCTTCCACAATGTTTTCATCGCTAACATCGCTACCCAATGTTCCCTGAGCCCATAATTTGACAGGCTCGGTGGCTTTCTGGCGGATAAAATCCACATTCGTGGTGGCAAGTGGATCCGCTGACGAAGTTAACCAACCAAGAAACTTGCTATCCCGCGTTGCTTTCTCGTATTCCGACGGAGCCGGTGGGGAGTTGGCATCGATCTGCCATGATTGCCAGACGCCGGTGAGTCGAGGACGAGCCACTTTTTCCTCAATGATGTCTGCCCGCGCAGTGATGCGCTGATCCTGACCCGCCTGCTTTTGTAATTCACCGATCGCAAGCATCATCGCCATGCGCGCATTTGCTCGCGCCGTGGACATCGCCTCACTGCGAAGCGATGCTCGCAAACTAGTGCTGGACAAGGATAACATGCCCACTCCAATCATTGTGATCAAAACCAGCAACGCAATCGTTAAAATCAAGGTAAACCCACGTTCCGAACGACGACACTCTTCAACAAAAATTGGCACAACTCGATTGCTGCACTTGTATCTGTTTTTCATTTTTTATCAATTTTGGGGTTTTACTGTCAATACATCGTATTTCAAAAAATACACAGATTGTTCTAAGTTATCTGACAATGCATTTACATTGTCAACTACCCGTTCGGGTATATCGTGATTAAAATTTCAAATGATTGGCATGAATGAATCATTTATAAACTTTTAAGCGCAAAAAACGTGCTGACGAATTTCGGGGGATTTGTGCCTGCCAAGTCTCAGGATCTTGGTTGTTGATACGCGTGTGCTCAACGTTCTGAGTCGTCCACGAGCCCGGAGACAAATCAGGCGAAGCTTCCACCGCATAAGTCAAATCATCGCGCTGTGCCGGACGTCGATAGAGCATTCGCCAATGAGTGGCTGTTGCGCTGCATTCCAGCCCCGCCGCGGTTGAAGTCTTGGCGGGCAAACCCAACGCATACTTCATTAAATTGCTAAGGCCGTCACCAGCAACAACGGCTTGAGATCCGCTAAGGGCGGGATTGTTCAACTCGTTGGCGTCAAAATAAGCGCGCTGCCAAGCGGCATACCGAACTGGCTGCACGCGCAACCGGACTTGCCCAGGCGTGGTGGTGCTCAACACGCAGCTCACCCCATCGGGCACCGATCCGAGCGCGAGACCGTTGCCGCTGAGAGTTCCGGAGTAGGTCATCAGAACGAATTCACCCACCAAACCACCCAGATCGATGACATTCAATGTCCCGTTCAGTGTTAAATTGCCAGTCACAGCAATCCGATCCTGCAGACGCCCCAATTCCATGTCAACGATCGCACCAGCATTCAGGTTCAAAGCCCCCGTAACCGTGATCGTTCCAACACCTGCCAACCCAGGACTGAGTTTTCCTCCATTGGCGATGGTGGTCGTCGCTA
This sequence comes from uncultured Verrucomicrobiales bacterium, assembly GCA_964599325.1. GTDB lineage: Bacteria > Verrucomicrobiota > Verrucomicrobiia > Verrucomicrobiales > Akkermansiaceae > UBA956. The sequence continues at coordinate 2,838 of CAZREM010000037.1, forward strand.
GCGAGCCCTGACCAGCAACGGTTGCGCCATTGCTCACGTTCAGGGAGGACGCATTGATCGTGCCCATGACCGCCAGCGTGCCGGCACTGACAGTCGTGTTTCCCGTGTGGCTTGCATTGCCACTCAGAACCGTGACGCCGGTTCCAGTTTTGATCACGCTTGTGGTGCCATTGCCATTGGAAATGCCGCCAGCGTAAGTAGTTGACTTGCCATTGCCGCCGATCACGAAGGTAATCGACGACGCCGAATTATTGGTCAAAGACGCCGCAGTGGTGCCAGTGACCGACCCGAGCTGATAGGTGCCAGAATTGCGACCAGTGAGCGACCGCGTTCCCAAATCGAAATCCGCTAACGCGGATCCTCCACTGCCGTTGAATCGAAACGAACCCGTTCCACCCAGAACCACGCGTCCGCTAAACGCAGTCATCGCCCCCTCAAAATCGAACACATTTGTTGCTAAAACGCTCAACTGCGCCGCGCCCGATATGGCTTTGACGCCATGCGTGCCCCCCGCATCGCCTCCCGTAAGAGTTGAATTAGCGGACACCAGAACCGCATTCGGAGGCGCCAAGCGCCCCATGGCCCATGTTCCACCAGCTAAATTCACCGTGCCCGTTCCCAATCCATTGGCATGACCCGAAGCCACCGTGCCCGCCTCGATCGTGACACCGCCCGTGAAGGTGTTCGCGAGGTTCAAGTTCAGCTGGCCACTTCCCTTTTTCACAATCGACGTGCTTCCAGTCACCGAACCGGATCCGGCTAAAGTGAAATTGGACGCCGAATCAACGATCATGCTGACGGGTGCAACGCTACTGGTCAGATTAATCGTAGCATTGCCAGCACCTGAGGCATCAAACGCCACGGGATTTCCATTAGTAAAAGCACACAATCGCCTACCATTCCAAAACGACGCGGCCGATCCGCTATTCCACGCATTGCTCACGCCATCTCCTCGCCAATAAAGAGTGGCCACAGAAGCCGCGCTTGTGGGATTCGTTCCAGCCGCGTATTCATCCTCATTGGTTTGACCGTCAAGATCCGGATCCGCTGTCATGGCAGCAGCAGGGAGAGTTTCGTCGCCAAACCACAAAACTTGCCACTGCTCCAGCGCCGTTAGCACCCGCGTCACCACCAAACGCAATTCACCCGGAGCCAGTGTGCTAATCTGCCAATCAAACCCCGAAGGCGGCTGCGACAACCTCAGCCCCGCAGTGTTTAACGTCCCTGCATAGGTGAACAACGTGTAAATGCCCGCGCCAAACCCCTGCACCGGTTCAATGCTGATTTCTCCGTTTGCTTTCAGTGTGCCACCAACCGTTACGCGATCCGATGTGGTGCCTAACTGCATCGTCACGCGAGAATTCGAGTTCAATGTCAGCTGCCCCGTCACTGCCAGAGTGCCGAGCGTGTCGCCGGGCAACAACTGCCCATCAACATTCATGTTGCCCTGCACAGTTCCAGAACCAGCCAAACTCTGCGAAGTGCCAATCGAAAATGTCTGATTCACACCGCTCACATCCAGATTCGCGCCCGAAGCAAGCGAAAATCCACTGGCAGCAGGAAAGGCCGCATCCAAGCCCATTTTCAATGTGCCTGCCAACACTTGCACAGAACCAGTGAACGCATGAGAACGTGCTAAAGACAACACGCCTGTTCCATTCTTGATCAAATCAGCCGCCCCAACAATCGTGCCCTCGCCGCCAAAAGAAAACGCTTGATCCGTCGCAACAGTCACTTGCGAGGGACTGACTGAGCCAGATAAAAGGATTTCAGTCACCGCCGAGCTGTCATCAAAACGAACCACATCGCCCGCGCGGAAGACATCGGCGATGGTTCCCGACTGCCAGTTAATTGATTCTTTCGTATCCCATGCACCGCTGGCCGCTCCGGTCCACAGCAAATTCGCAGCGGGACGGGTGGTTAAAACCAAGCCCTGATTGACAAAACCTGGCGGCAGGGTCTGATCCGCATCGATCAAATCAACCACTCCTGTGTTGGTAAAAACCCCGCCAATTGCCAATCGAGCCCCGCCAGTGAGCCTCACAAGACCCCGATTGGTGAAATCACCACTCACTGTTAATGCACCCGCAGCGCAGCGGACGGTCCCGTCATTCGTCACGGACGCTTGAATCGTGCCCGATGAATCGCACATTCCCCCGTCGGCGATCGACACAGTGCTCGCAGTAACCGTCCCGGTCAACTCCAAGCGTGCCCCAGTCTGCACTGTCAACGACGCCGACTGAGTCAATGCACCCGTTAATCTCAAAATGCCATTTTCCACAACAGTAGCCCCATTGATGGAGCCATTTCCGGACAAAGTCCATGTGCCGGTCCCCACTTTTGTCAGATAAGTCATGCCGTTGGCTTGCTCGGCGATGCTTCCTGAGAACGTCGCATCGGTGTTAAGCCCCCCAATTCGATAATTGATGCGACGCCCCGCGATGGCACCTCCCTTTAACGCCGAAGTGCTTGCGCCTGAGAATTCACCGAATGCCACTGTTGTGCCATTGCCAGTATTCAAGTTCCCCGCGTAAACGGCCGAAACGCCCGGTCCCAAATACAGAGCCGCCGACCCCAGACCCGGCCAACTGTAATCACGCGCCATGCGAAAATCAGCTGAGCCACTGCTGGCGCTGGCATTCAATCGTCCTGTAAATCCCGACCAATCACCCGTCAACGATGTCCGGATCGCACCATCGGGCATCACGAGGTTGAAGGTTCCAGCTCCCGTCAGTTTGCCACTTAGTTCACAACGCGAATCCGCATTCAGGGTTCCAGTCGTTCCAGCCGGAACTTCAATGTTCCAACTCGATGCATTACTGGAACCAAAATTGTTATACATGGTTAAGCTGCCACCTCCCAGCGTGACATCGCCTGTGCCCAATCCGCTGGTGTTCGCGACATCATTCGCCAAAGTGACGTTGCCCGCTAAAATTTGCACACCTCCTGTGTGGGTTTGCGCCGTTGATAACGTGAGCTTGCCACTTCCCAATTTAGTGATGCCCATCGCACCCGACAGCTGCCCCGTGCCAGTCAGGCTATAATCCTTACTCGCATTGATCACTAGCGCATTGGCCTCGATTTGCCCGGTCAGTGTCACAGACGTCGAGTTCGAACCCGTCGCATCAAATTGAACAACGTCACCAGCTGTAAAACTGGTGGGTGTCGCACCGATCAGGAAACTGCTTGTGGTGCCGACATCCCATGTGTTCATCGAAGCGGTGTTGCCGCCTTTCCAGGTGATGGTCCGACCAGATGAAGGTGGCGGTGGCGGAAACGCTGGTAGCTCCATGCCAATGTAGTCATACATCACATGCGATGCCGTGTCTGAAGTGCTCTGCCGCAAGATCATGGTATTGCTGCCCACACGCAACCTCGACACCGGCACCGAAACTCTGACGACCGAGTATTTCCCATGAATTCCCTGTCGCAATAACGCGTTTCCCCCATCGTTTGCTGCAGATATGCGCGTGAATGCCGTGTTCACATCATTCACATACAAATACAGCCTCGCATAATTCGAACTGGCGATCGCAAAGGTGAGGGTCGCATTTCCCGTGCGCGGCACTGCCGCCAAGTCGAACTGCAATTGCCAATCCCACGTTCCCCAGGTTGTTACTCCGTTCGTCTTTGTGGGATACGCACTATGAACATAGTTAAACTGCCGGGACGCGTCATCGGTGCCGATTCGAAACACCAACGGATTCGCAAACTCTGTCGGATAAACATCCCAAAGATAGGGAGTAAAATAATCGTCACCATGCCGAAACTCCTTGGCCGTTCGGTCTGGAACTCCGATTTCCCAGGCCAAACTTGCGCCGCTTCTTGGAATATTCCAAACCAAGCTGCCCTGAGAATTGATCGCATTCGCAGTGACCACAATGCCGACTTTGGAATACTCTCCCACTGCCCCATCATTGAATGAATAGAGCGTGTAAGTTCCCGGTCGAACTGCTGGAATCGTGAAATTACCCTGTGCATCCGCTCGGGTCCAGTATTGATACTTTTTAGACTGATACTGCCAAGAACCGTCACTGTCCTCGGGAGCTGCGAGTCCAACATACGCATTTGCAGCAGAAACACTGGGCTTCAAGACATCCTGATAAACCATTTTCCCTGTCACGGTGCCTCGTGCCGCTGCTAGAGGATGATCTTCTGTGCTTAGCCACGCGTAGGGCCATGCCGACTTTTCCGCCAATACCTGCGCCTTGGCATCGGCCCAGAGAGCATTTCCGGCATTGGTGCTTGTCGTGGTTGCATTACAATAAAGCAAAAATGGACCAAACATTTTACGCCACGACTCCCCAGCCGCTAGCGAGATGCCCGAACCATCGTAATGATTCCTGCCAAAATGCATCAAAATGTAGCTCTCCGAACTAGTCAAATCCTGCTTGGTTGGCCCATCATTAAAATAATCATGCCCACCTAATACAAACCAAACGCCTTTTTTCTCAAGATCACTCGCGTGCCCCCATGTGCCAATATCAAAATAACGGGCAGAATAGGTGTATTTGCCGTCATACTTTCCAGCTCGCACACCCGTTGTTAATTTCACAATCTCGCCGATGCCCGTGGGCAGAGCTTGCTGGTAATCATAGTAAGAGGGCATTTCCCAGTTTCTCTGATCATCCACATACGCCCGCTCAAACGTGAATGTCGTTGAAGAACGCGGCAGTTTCCACACAATTCGCCACTCACCGACACTCGTCGCCGGATAACTGCTCGGATGATCGAGTATCGCAAACGCATACAATCCTGTATCTCCACGACGCAGCACATAATGCAGATCGATATCCACAGCATGCTTGTATCCCGCATTAGCATTCCATGTCCGCTTACAGGAAATTTCAATGTGATCAGTTCGATTCACCACCAAGGAATACACACACCCACTCGGTTGTTCGTATGTGGTGCCACCATCCATGCTGTAATAAATGGGATTCGCTGGATCAACCATCTGCGTTCCGTTCAACTTATATGACGAAACCTTGCCCGATGATTTTTGGATAATCGCTTGGATGACACCATTGTCCAAGGTCACCGTTGTGGATGTTTCCGTCAGAGTCACATTGGCACCGACACCAGCAACTCCTCCACCCGCATCATTGGCGCGGACGACACCGAGCACCTGAACAGACAGCCACAGCGCTAAAACAATGTCCATGCACCGAATAATGCTTTTCAAATAGCGTGTCATAAGCGGGAATGTGACATAAGATTCATCAAATGAATTTGTGCCAAAAAGGCTTTACCTAATTCATCTTACGCCAACAGCGGTGAGTGAATACAGAATTGTGTGTCATTACATCCTGCTAATCGACTGATGATCAATGACTAACAACAAAAAACTGTTAGTAACCAGATCGTTTTCAAAGACAATGCGCGACCGGCCGCGCCTCCATTCCTCATAACACAAAAAACCCGCAGGTTTCTGCGGGTTCTCTCGATGTGACACTCGATCCAATGATCGAAAATCATCTCATGGTCACATGCGTCTTCGGAGAATTAGCCTTTAACGCGGCATCAGACTGAGAATCGGCCCATGTTTTATATTCATCTTTCGCCACAACTTCCATCGTTCCGACCATGTTGCCATGACCTTCGCCGCAGAGCTGAGCGCACACAACCGATGTTTCCAAGGTTTTTGTCGGAGTAAACCACATTGGAATCTCACGACCCGGAATCGCATCTTGCTGAATTCGCATCGGAACAATCGCGTAGTTATGAATCACATCCTTGCTGGAAATACTTAAAATGGCAGGCACGCCCTTAGGCAGCTTCAATGATGGGCTGGTGTAATCATCCAAAGCATTCGGATCGGAATAATCGATGCCCAACTCGTTTGTTCCAGAAATTTTGAACGGATCCAAACGACCGAACTTTCCATCCTTGCCGGGATAATGGTAGGTCCAACCAAATTGCCAACCGACAACGCGGACCCTGACATGCTCATTTTGCGCCACCAAATTGAAGGTGTCGGTTCGTTCACGCCACAGTGGCAGCGCGAAACCCAACAGCAGAACCGCTTCGACGATAATCACGGCAATCTCAACGTGCGATGAAATGTGGTTTTTGACACCATGATAATCAGCCTGTTTTTGACGGCTTGCACGAAAGCGCAGCAATGTGATGGTCAGATAGATCGACCAACCAATGAACAACACAATCATGAACCAATGCACCACATCAATGAGGTGATCAACTTGAGGTCCATGAGCCGAATAACTGTCAGGAATTCCTAGGAACTTTGAAGGAGACATATGATAAAATGAAAAAATTAAACATCCGTGATTGCTTGCTCGATCTGAGCTTCACGATTCGCACGAATCGCCAGCCTGACCATAAAAAAAACAACTGAACCGACAACACCAAGAATCATCACGAGCAGGAAAAAAATGGACCAGCCAATCGCATCACTCCCTCCGAATACAGAGTTTGCTTGGCAAGTCACACAGGCAAATGAAATCAAGTTCATATCAAAGGGAAAAATTGCGTGATTTTTTCAAAAAATAAACCGCATACACAGGTGTCAACACCAAACCTGCCACACCCGACCAGCCAATGATCCCATTCATCGGTGATGCATCGCCAGCGAACACAAAATACCAAGCAACAAAAAACAAACTCAAGAGCAGAGCGAAGATCACAAAAACAATGTGGAATGATTTAAGTGACATGGAAGAATGAATTAAAGTCCCAATGTGAAGAAACGATCAAAATGAATCGGATCGTGTTTTGCAAAATAGATCAACGCGAACATCGCAATGAAAAAGAAAATTGCACCAAAAAAGATCCAGTAAACCGACTTCTTTTCATGATTCAAGTGCATGAACACGTATCCAACCAAAGTCGCCTTCACTGTCGCAATCAACAGTCCAATCACCATGTCAACGTGATCAAAGCCATGGCCACCGAAATCTAAACTTTCTTGTGTGGCGACCAAAACCGTTAAAACAGTAAACACAAACAGCGAAGAACCAATAATGGTATACGTCTTGACAGCCTTTTTAATCTCTTCAGGTGAATCAGCCATAAGAATAAATTTTTAATAAAGGATAAGAACGAGATTCTAATGATTACATCAAATAGAGAATCGGGAACAAGAAAATCCATACCAAATCGACGAAGTGCCAGAACAATCCGCCAACTTCAACACGGTTTGCCAACCACTCGGGATTGGATAGATACATTTTCTTACCGAAAAACAGGTAGTATCCCAATACAATCGCACCACCGATCACATGCAATCCGTGTAAGAATGTCATCGTGAAATAGATCGCGTAATATGTATTCCAAGCAGGAGTGAACTTACCGCTCAGGAAAACCAACTCACGCGGAATGTGCAGTTCGGGAAAAGTCTCGTGATGTTCACCCTTGGTCTTGTCAAATTCATGCCTAGCTTCATAGTCAGGACCCTTGAATTCCTCCTTCAGATTGAAAGCCTGCTTGCCTTTGTCCACTCCTTCTGAACGTGCCGCAAAATCCTTCCAGCCTATGCGGTAGCGCTCAGTTTCCGTGGGCACTCGATTTGGCGCACCAGTTTTGGGATTCAGTTTATACTCGTGGATCAGTCGCTCCTCTAACTTTCTAGTTTGCTCTTTGTTCCACTCCCACGCTTCCTTAATCTCCGGACTGTGCTTGATCAACCAAGTATTCTCAATCGCAACCTCGGGATCAATGCCTTTTTGCTTCGCCTGCAGGACGACGTGTCGAAAATCAACGGCATCAACATTATGAAATTCAATGGAGCTGTCCAGTAATTTGCCGTCCAACACGGTGTCATCACGGAGCTTCGATTGAGTCGCACCTTCGCGAATGTCACGGTGTTTGAACCAGAAATGAGCTTTTGGTTCGACATTGAAGGCAACAGCGGATGCCTCGGGCTTCAATCGATCCGCAATCGCAGCAGGATCAATATTGATGTCTGGGGCAAGCTGCCAGCCTCGCTTGTCGGGATGCTCAGCCTTGGCTGTCGCCCACAAACCACGCAGAGTCTCAGTTCGCACTTTCGCGTTGTTCGCTTTGGCCGCCAAATGCAGACCTTTGATTTCCTTCAACAAATCAACACTTAGCTCCGTTCCCGCGACAAAAGTTTTGTCCCCAAGCTTCACGTCGCTGGCAAGACGAATCTTCGCTTGATGCTCATTGGCTTGCCGAACAATTTCATTGATCCATGGCGCGTGAAACCGCAGTGTGTTTACGGTCAATTTCTCAATCTCAACATTCACCACGTCTGCTTCAACAGCTTGACCCGAGGCATCCTTAACTTCTTCCAGTTTTGCCAAGTGACCTTCAATGATGGTGTAATCAGTCAGACGCACAGCTTGGTGATGCCACTTGACTGAATACTCTAAGCCCTTCAAACACATGAAAATTGCAGCACAGGCAATCGTGATTGCCATGAAAACTTGAAAGCGACGCCATTGCCGCAACTTCAAACTCGCCCAAGCAAACACAACTGTCACAGACGAGAAAATCAGCACAAACGTGTTAACCAACCCCGGACCAACGGGCAACGCACGCTCCGGCCATGGATAATCGGCCCCAAGACGCAGATAAATGTAAGACGAGAAGAAACCGCCAAACAACATGACCTCAGAGGCCAAGAATAACCAAATGGCAATTTTCGCATTGACCAAACCTGTGTCCTTGCGGGGTGTGAATATGTAAGGAATCTCCATGACCTAGGAACTGATATAAAAACGAAGTTAGTAATAAATTTGATTTAAGATCAATCAATGATGAATGGCAGTGTGCTCAGAACGTGGTGCTTGATGCGATTGCTCATGCTTTTCTAAGCTATCCCATTGCGGCAAATAATCTTTGTCCGCGCCAGGTTGACTGTATTCGTATGGGCCACGGTAAACAGCAACATCGAATGTGAAATTGCCGTGTCCTGGAGGTGTTGGGGTTGCCCACTCCAGTGTCGTAGCATTCCAAGGATTGTCATTTTCGACTTTTTTACCTGTGCGCAATGACAGAAACAGGTTGATGATGAAGGGAATTTGAGCCGCTGCCATGATCCATGCTGCCCAAGACATGGTCAAATTGAGATCAATGTGCTCCGCCACCGTCTTTCCAAAGACATTGGCTGAATCAGCCGCTTTTGCCAAGTAAGCATCGCCACCGTTATACCAGCGACGGTGAAAACCAGCCATGCCCTGAATCAGCATTGGAAAGAATAAAAAGTTCATGCACACCAATGTCGGCCAAAAATGCAAGTGATTGAGTGCTTTGCTCATGTAGCGGCCGGTGATTTTGGGATACCAATGATGCACACCTCCGAACAATCCAAACAAAATGCCCGGCGCAACAACGTAGTGGAAGTGCCCGATCACATAATACGTGTCATGCAGGTGAAGATCCACCAAATTGAATGCCAGCGGCAAACCTGTCAGACCACCAATACCAAACATTGGAATGAACGCACATGCCCAAATCATCGCCGGAGTGAAGCGAATCGAACCGCCCCATAACGAAATCATCAGCGCAGTAAGCAAAATCACCGAAGGCACCGAAATCAACACCGTGGTGATCTGAAACCATGTCGAAATCGCAGGACCCATGCCCGTGAGATACATGTGGTGCGCCCACACAATGAAGGACAAGAATCCCAACACAATCACCCCATAAACCATCGATTTATAACCCCAAATCGGACGTCGTGTGTTGGCAGGAATGATCTCCGCGACACATGCCACAGCCGGCAGCAACAACACATAAACCTCTGGGTGACCTAAAAACCAGAAAAGATGCTGGAACAACAACGGACTACCACCACCAGAAAGCTCAGCCAATCCCTCTGATTTGGTGAACAAACCAGATGGCATGAAAAACGATGAATGCCACACGCGGTCGACAAGCTGCATGATGCCAGCAGCTTCGAGCGGAGGAAACGCAAGCAAAAGCAAAAAACCTGTCACTAACATCGCCCAAACGAAGAAAGGCATGCGCATCCACGTCATGCCCCTGGCTCGCAAATTGATGATCGTCGTGATAAAATTAACCGATCCCAACAAAGAAGATGTGATCAACAACACCAATCCAAGCAACCACTGCGTTTGACCTGCCAACCACTGGTTGACAACTTGCCCATCTGCAAAGCCGGCTAATGGAGAATAATTCGTCCAGCCCGATTTCGCCGCCCCCGATTCTAAGAAAAATGATCCGATCATGCACAAGCCACCGACCAAGTAGATCCAGTAAGACATCATGTTCAGCTTTGGAAATGCCATATCGACCGCACCAATTTGCAGCGGTGTCACATAATTACCGAAAGCACCGAAGCCAAGAGGCACAACACCCAAGAACACCATGATCGTGCCGTGCATGGCACCGAACATATTATAAGTCTCGCCCGTTACCTTGCCGTCTTGCAGCCAGCGCGACTTCCACACATCCGTGAACACCCAACTCATCCAACCCGGCAATGGCTCATGCGGATAAGCGATCGACCAGCGCATCACCATCATCAGATAGAAACCGATGAGCAAAAAAATCATCGCTGTGATGCCATATTGAACCCCAATCACCTTGTGATCGGTCGAGAACACATATTTTTGGAGAAATGACGGCTCATGATGGTGGCCGTGATCGTCGTGATGACTGTGATCAACTTTCGCTACGTCTGCGCTCATGAATATGGAAAGATGTTAAAACTGAATACATATGTCGAGTGCGACACCTAACCACGAATCAACTCGGAACGTCAGAATGTGCAACGTCGGCGCACGAACATATCGCGAAGCATGGGGGTGTAAAGGAAAAGATGCGACAAAGCGCCGCATATTAATAAAATAAGTGAATCGGATTCGCAACGCTCACAGGTCATTCACCCGCAATCGAATCCTAATCCGTCGCTAGAACCACTCGATCGCGACTCAGATTCAGAAAATGACTCCATGATGATCGTTGCTGCGACTGATTCCATCCATAATTGGGCCTCCAGCGCGGAGCTATTGGGCGCTGCAGCGGCAGCATGTTTGCCTCTGATGGCATTTTGTTCGCCTTACGCGTGTTGCACTTAATGCAGGATGTCACAATATTTTCCCACGATGTCGTTCCTCCCTTTTGACGTGGAATCACATGATCCAAGTTAAGCTCTGACTCACTGAATCGCTTGCGACAATACTGACAGGTAAAATCGTCCCTTAAAAACACGTTGCGACGCGAAAACGTAATGTCTTTGCGTGGTAACTTGCCGTAATGGGACAGCACAATAATGTCGGGAACTCGAACGTGCAGGCGAACACTGCGAATCATTTCCTGCGGCGAGCCGTGCTGAGAATACTGGATCCAAGAACGAAAATCATGCGTCGCGAATAAATCCTCACCGTCCACCTGCACCACCGAGGCATTGCCCAGTGCCAGTAACTGCATGGCGCGTCTAGCCGAACAAGCGTGAATCGGTTGCCAAAAACGATTCAAAACCAACACCGATCGCTGCAAGATGGAACTCATCGTGACTCGATAACAATATCACACTAGAGATTCAGATCGTTTTGGCAAGTGACAAAATTGTTGCGATTACGGGTTTTGATTCAAACTAATGACGGCGTCAGGATGAGGATTCTGCCTGAATAGCAGTAACTTCGTGGCACGTTCTTGTCTTGATTTTTTGTCGTTCGTGTTCATGATCGCAGCATGACTTCACTTAAACGCAAACTTCGCATGGGAATGGTTGGTGGTGGACGCGGTGCCTTCATTGGCGCGGTTCATCGCATGGCTGCCAACTTGGACGGTAAAATTGAGCTCGTTGCCGGCTGTTTTTCCTCGAATCCGGAAAAATCCCGCTTGTCCGGCGAAGATCTTTATCTTGATCCCACACGCGTTTACACCAGCTATGCCGAAATGGCGGCAGCAGAGGCCGCACTGCCCGTGGGCCAGCGCATCGATTTTGTCTCGATTGTGACGCGCAATGACCTGCATTACGCGGTCGCAAAGGCGTTTCTGGAAGTGGGAATTCATGTCATCTGCGAAAAACCATTGGCATTTTCCTTGGCTCAAGCAAAGGAACTGCGCGAAATCGTGAAGGCGAGTGGCTGCGTGTTCGCGCTGACGCACAATTACACGGGATACCCCATGGTCAAAGAGGCGCGTGCTCTGGTTCAAGAAGGCAAACTCGGGCGCATCCTCAAAATTGTTGCCGAATATCCGCAAGGATACGCGATTACGGCGCTCAATGATGCCGAGGATGGAGCCATCTCGAACTGGCGAATGGATCCCAGCGTTGCGGGCATATCGAATTGCATCGGCGATATTGGCACCCACGCAGAGAACCTTGCTGAATACATCACCGGTCTCGAGCTGGACGAAGTGGCAGCGGAGCTATCAACGTTCATTCCGGGACGTCCGCTCGATGACGATGGCAACATGCTGGTGCGTTACAAAGGTGGCGCACGCGGTGTGCTCTACGCATCCCAAATTTCCACGGGCGACGAAAACAATCTGAACATTCGCGTTTATGGAACCAAGGCATCGCTGGAGTGGCACCAAGAACACCCCAACGAACTGATTGTCAAATTTGCAGAGCAACCTCGCCAAATCTGGCGTCGTGGCAACTCCTACAATGGTGCTGCTGCCAGCAAGAACACGCGCACGCCTTTCGGTCACCCTGAAGCTTTCATCGAGGCTTTTGCCAATATCTACGCGGCGGCAGCAGAAGCGATCACTGACGCCATCTTGGGCAACCCAGCCCCAGCGGAAGGTTATGACTTTCCAGGCATTGAGCAAGGTGTGGCCGGCATGGCGTTTATTGAAGCAGCTGTCGCCTCGTCCAACGCCAACGCTGCTTGGGTTAAACTGGATCGTTGACGCCCATTTGGCATCGCCTGGTGCGCTTCTAGCGATCCAGTTCATCGACATCCGCATGGAAACACTGGCCGGCTGAGGATCTACCCAACTACCGCTAACAACGGGCTTAGAATGACTTGGTCCGTTGTTCACGGGTTGGGATTGTCGGCGCGCAGTTTTACCGTGACATTGAGCTGGGTTTCGTAGCAGATTCGACGAAATGTCATCGCCCGTTTTTCGTCACGCTTGGTCCGTGCGCCTCCACACTTGTTTCCTCACTGTCGTCGCGACAGCAGTCTGCCTATCGCCGAACGCAACACAGGCTCTGGTGAGCAGTTTTGGAGGAAGCAATGCGTTCACAGGTCAATACATCAACGAATTCATCGGCGCCGATGTTTTTTACGATCGCGGTTTTGGCGGACAAAACACCATCGTCGCCTCAATCGAGGCCGGAACAATCTGGTCCGGTCACGAAACCCTGCAAGGTCGGATTTCCTCCATCCTGACCGACCCCTCAATCACGGGGACCCAATTGGGTGAAGCGGATTGGCATGCGACAATGGTGGGTCACGCGATCGGTGGGCGTGGACTCTACACCTATCAAGTCGGCATTGCGCCATTCGCCACTCTGTGGTCGGGCAGCATGGCAACAAGCTGGAATGCCACGGCGGGAGAAGCATTCACCGGTTCATTTTCCATCAGCGAAAGCAGTTTTCTCTCCCCGTTTCGTCAGGCAATGATGCCAACCTCAGGTTCCGCGAAAGCTGATGTCCTGAACGGTAGTTGGGGTTTTGCCGATCCGAGTGGCAGCGATCCGGTGACGATTACCCTGGATGCGATGATGCGCAGTTCTGGCACTCTCGGGGTTTTCGCTGCGGGCAACGAGGGTCCGATTTCAAACAGTGTGGGCGCTCCGGGCTCGGGATTTAATGGCATCAGTGTCGCTGCCCTCACGAACAGCCGCACTCATCCCGAATACGATCAAGTGGCAAGTTTTTCCAGCCGAGGACCCAATGATTTTTTCAATCCTATTTCACAAACAACCACCCCCGCGGTGCGTCCCGCGGTGGACATCGCGGCGCCAGGGGATAACCTGACGCTGGCGTTTTACGGTGGATCCACGGGAGGCAACGTCAGTGGGATTGATTACGCTCATGGTCGGAACGATCTCTACATCACAGAAATGGGCGGCACGAGCTTTGCCGCTCCGATCGTTGCTGGTGCCGCAGCACTGATGATCGACGTTGCCAAGGTTTACGGCGTTCGCGACATGTCACACCCCTTGGTAACCAAGTCAATTCTGATGGCCAGTGCTCATTCCTTAGCCGATTGGGACAATGGTCAACGCAACATCGACAACATCGTGCGCACAACTCAAGCCTTGGATTACAGCACGGGGGCCGGTGTCCTCGATTTAGCCAACGCCTATCAGATCCTGGTCGGCAGCTCTCAACTCATCGCTCCCGGCATTTTTTTTAACGATACGGACACCACCCTTGGCATCGACGGTGCCAATGGCGGTTCTGCTGTTGGCAAACAGGGTTGGGATCTTGGTTCGATACGCGGTGGCAGCAATATCTACACGCTGGCTGGTCGATTAGCCGCGGGCAGTCAATTCAGCGCCGCGCTGACGTGGTATGCGGAGCGCACCTTCGGACCCACACTTGATTCCGCCAGCGACGTGGCATTGAGCAACCTGGCATTGGAACTATGGCGCATCGACTCCTCCCATGGCGATCGCATGGTGGCGCGCTCAGAAGCGCCGGTCAGCACATCAGAATTGTTAAGGCTAAAAATTGAACAAGAGGGGTTCTATCAGTTCCGCGTGGTCTTTGATGGACAAAATTACAACCGCGCCGCCAGCCCCGATCTGAACACGCCCTACGGCATCGCTTGGATGACGACCATCCCCGAGCCCAGCACCACCCTGTTGGTGTTGCTCGCATTCTGGCCACGGCGCAGACGATCCACATCTGATGCCCGTTCACTAGCAACCTTGTGTCTCAGGGGCGCGACCAATCCTAGTCAGCCCAATCGCTGCCCTCGCGCATCAACCCTTGTTCGTCCGACTCTATCTGGATCCGATCATTCAGATTGCGTGCCTTGACTCGGTGATTGCGCTTGGCCCGACGCTCGACCGTCATCTGACGTTTTTTTTGCCGCCGTCGCAATTCCGCAATTTCATCATCCAAGCGTAAAAAACTAATCAAACGCTGTTCGTCCAACTTCCCCTGCGCTACCGCACCTCGTATCGCACAACCCGCATCATCGCCGTGCTTGCAATCGCGAAACCGACATTCCAAGCTCAGCTGCTCCACATCGGCAAAACTCTCGCGCAGCGTGAACTCATCGGTCCACATCTGAATCTCACGCATGCCGGGGTTGTCGATCAACAAACCACCGTCATCCAACGGCACCAGCTCTCGCGCCGTGGTGGTGTGCCGACCTTTTCCCGTCACCTCATTGACGTCATCCGTCCATTGCCAATCATCTCCATAAAGCTGATTAACCAACGTCGATTTCCCCACGCCGCTCGATCCCACGATGCAGAGTGTCAGACCAGGTTGGAGTATTTTCTTCAATTGCTTCAAGCCGGTATTGCGCAACGCGCTCGTGATGTGAATTTCCGCATCGGGCTGCAGGGCCTTAAGCGCGGCAGCGGCCTCGCGATTTTCGGACTTTGAATACAAGTCCGCCTTGTTCAACAACACGACGGGACGCGCGCCGCTGCGCTGAATCAGCGTGAAATATCGCTCCATCCGCCGCAGGTTGAAATCCGCACCCGCGTCCGTGACCACCACAACGACATCAATGTTTGCTCCGATGACCTGCTCCTCGCTGCTTTTTCCGGGCATTTTTCTCGAAAAACACGATTGTCGCGGCAGGCGTGCCCGAATCACGCTCTCCTCATGATCTCCGCCCAACTGCACCGCCACCCAGTCGCCCACCGCGGGCAAATCCGCGTCATTCGCCGCTTCGTGCCACACCTTGCCACACAGCACCACATCCACCTCCACGCCCCCCTCAAGCATGGCACCATAATTGATCGCTGTTTCACGAATCAAACGCGCTGGCACCCAGCCTTTGTTCGGCAACGCCGCAAACGCTTGTGCAAAAAACTCATTCCATCCCAATTCGCGCAAAGTCACTACCAATGCCATAACAAAGTCGGCTCGCGATGACAGCATAAAAGCACCGAAACCACGATTCCACGCCTCAACATGCCGTCAACCATTGTTTTACCTTGCCACGGTCAACCATCCGATGCTGCGATGCTGGCATGTTGGCCAACGGATATCACGAACTTCTGCGCGAGCCATGGGTTGCGATCTTGGAATTGCTTCACCAACAATCGCACGCCACGATCCCTCACATCGCCGAGCACTTGCAGATGAGCTACATGGGCGTTAAACCGCACTGTGAAGCCTTGGTTGCCAAGGGTTATCTTGAGCGCATCCGCATGCCACGCGAGCACAGCGGCCGACCCGAAGTCAGTTATCGACTGAGCGCGAAAGCTGCCGATCTTCTGCCACAGACGACCGTGCAAGTGAGCCTGCAATGGCTTCAAGCGGTGAAATCGCTCTATGGCAATGCCGCGCCCGAAAAAGTCCTGCTACAATACTTCCTGCAGCGTCAAGAATCATGGCTTCCACGACTGCGCAAATGCAAATCCATCGTCGAGAAAGCCACCGTGCTTGCCGATTTGCTCAATCAACAGGGTCACATCATTCGCTGTCGCTTCGATGTCAAAACCGGCTTTCGTCTCGAACAATGGCACCACCCGCTGCAGCTCATCTTGGAGCACTATCCTTCCGCGATTGCCATGGAACAAAAATCCATGGAAATTCTGATTGGCACGCCGATCGAACGCGTGGAACGCCACGGCGGACGCGGCGGTCCGGCTCACATCGATTTTCTGATTCCGACCTTGGCCTGAGACGCGAGTGCCCGTCAGCCAAAACAGGCTCCTATCCACGCCAGCGCGCGGTGAGTTCGCCGTATGTGTCGATGCGACGATCGCGAAAAAACGGCCAGATGCGGCGAAATTCCTCCACTTGCTGAAAATCGATGTCGTGCAGAAGAATTTCCTCTTCACTGATCCCAGCTTTGGCCACTAACTGACCATAAGGATTAGCCACAAAGGACTGCCCCCAGAATTCCGTGCCATCGTGAGTCCCTGCCCGATTCACCGCCGCAATGTAACAACCATTCGCCACCGCATGCCCACGTTGCACCGTTTCCCAGGCGCAATGCTGCGCTTCGCCCCACTCATTTTTTTCCGCCGCTAACCATCCGATGGCTGTCGGATAAACGATCAATTCCGCTCCTGCCAGGGCGGTGAGCCGTGCTGCCTCGGGATACCACTGATCCCAGCAGATGCACACCCCCAACTTGCCAAAACGCGTTTGCCACACCGGATAACCCGTATCGCCTGGCGTAAAATAAAATTTTTCCTCAAACGCTGGGTCTTGCGGGATATGATTTTTTCGATACAAGCCCAGCATGGAACCATCAGCATCAAAAATCACAGCCGTGTTATGATACAGCCCCGGTCCGCGTTTCTCAAACAACGATGCCACCAACACCACTCCCAACTCCCCTGCCAGCTTTCCCAAACGATCCGTCACCACTCCCGGTATTGCATCGGCTAACTCAAAGCGCGACGTCTCCTGCACGGTGCAAAAATAGGGCGTCAAAAACAATTCCTGAGTCACCACAATGTTAGCACCCGCCGCTGCGGCGTCGCGGATCAAGCGCTCATGATGATCCAACGCTTGATTTTTTGTGGGAAAAGTCTGGGATTGCAGCAAAGCAAGTCGTGGCATGTGTGAAGCATAACTGTTACACGTGCGGGGGTCAAAAGGCGAATGTGAAAAAATCCTGCGCCCTGAGCCAATCACATTTTCCCGCATGCATGAAACATTCATGCGTTTTCGTTCGTTGTTGAGTCAGCAAAACCATTGTCCAAGTTTCCTTCGCCCAAGAACCATGACGATCCTCACACCATCCGACCACCTTGCGATCACGCGCCGCCATTTTTTTCAGCGCGGTGCTCTGGGAATTGGTGCCGCTGCACTGGGCTCGCTTCTGCCACAACAAAGCTTGGCTCTCAATGCTGCCTCACTCGACACAACCGGCATGGCCCACTTGGCTCCGAAGGCAAAACGCATCATTTACTTGTTTCAATCGGGCGGCCCGTCGCAGCACGATTTGTTTGATTACAAGCCCCTGCTGAACGAAAAAAACGGCGAACCGCTGCCCGCACACGTCCGTGGCAATCAAGTCCTCACCGGCATGAGCGCGCAACAATCGATTCTGCCGCTCGCGGGTTCTCAGTTTCGCTTTGCCCAGCACGGCCAGAGCGGTGCTTGGGTCTCCGAGCTGATGCCGCACACAGCAAGAATCGCCGATCAACTCTGCTTCATCAAATCGATTTACACCGATGCCATCAATCACGACCCAGCCATCACATTCTTTCAGACCGGATCACAAATCGCAGGACGTCCGAGCATGGGTTCGTGGCTGACTTATGGATTAGGCTCCGACAACCAAAATTTACCCGGTTTCATCGTCCTGGTGACCGCCAATCAGGGAGATCAGCCACTTTACTCGCGCTTGTGGGGCAATGGTTTTCTCGATTCCAAGTATCAGGGCGTGCAATTCCGCTCGGCCAGTGATCCCGTGCTCTACCTGAGCAATCCCGATGGCACCTGTCAATCGGGACGCCGTGCCATGCTGAATCAGCTTAACGCTCTCAATCGCCTGCAATTCGAGCAGGAGCTCGATCCCGAGATCGAATCGCGCATTGCCCAATACGAAATGGCCTACCGCATGCAAACGAGCGTCCCAGAGATCACCGACCTATCGGGGGAATCAGAAAAAACGTTTGAATTGTATGGAGCCGACAGCAAAAAACCCGGAACCTTCGCCGCGAATTGCTTGCTGGCTCGCAAACTCGCTGAACGCGGCGTGCGCTTCATTCAGCTCTACCATCAGGGCTGGGACCAACACGGAAATCTTCCAAAAAACATTCGCGGGCAATGCCAAGAAACCGACCAAGCCTCAGCCGCTTTGGTGCGCGATTTGGAACAACGTGGTTTGCTCGACGAAACGCTGGTGATCTGGGGCGGCGAGTTCGGACGCACGGCTTACTCACAGGGAAAGCTGACCAAAACCGACTACGGTCGCGACCACCATCCCCGCTGCTTTACCATCTGGATGGCAGGCGGCGGCGTCAAACCCGGACTCACCTGGGGACAAACCGATGCCTACGGCTACAACATCGCCGACGCCGATGGCAATCCCCTTAGCCCCAACAAGCACGTTTACCTGCCCGGAGCTGTCCATGTCCACGATCTTCAGGCCACCATCTTACAGCTCATGGGCATCGACCACACGCGCCTGAGCCACACGTATCAGGGCCGTCGCTTCCGCCTCACTGACGTGCATGGTCACGTCGTGAAGGAAATTCTTGCCTGATCCCAGCGACATCTGCTTCACGTGGTGAACCCAACGTTGATTCTACAGTTTAACCACCAGAAACTAGTCCACCCGCTCATCGTGTGCGGCCACGGACGGATTCCCCTTCGGCCAACCAATCAGCACATGCAGCAAGAGCGGCACAGCAAAAATCAGCAAGGTCAACACCGAACTGCCCACATCCATGGCTTTTGACGTCAACATTTGATGTGCCACGCTATCGGCTGCCAGCAAATGCCGTGGCAATCCGAGCAGCAATTTCACCCCCAAAACCGCAATCACGATAAAAGCGCAATTCGACAAAAACGCGTAACGTGCCAACAAAAAAACAAAGCCCTGTGCCGCAAAGCGCATGGCCAAAATTCCCAAGAACACCCCCAGGCACACCAAGCGCATTTGCACCTCTGCGGGAAAGTGCTTCACATAGGCCACGGCCGCTAAAACGTTATCGATCGAAAACGCCATGTCCATCACCTCCACCGCCAGCACCGTTGCCCAAAATGGCGAAAGCCAATGGCGCGTCCACTGAAACAAGGCGTTTTTCTGAACATCCTTCACCTCCTCAGCTTGATGATCGCCCTTGGCGAAGTGCTGCCAAGCAAGATAACACAGGTATAGCCCGCCCAAAGGTTCTAACCACCAGATCGCCATCAGATGCGATGCCAGTAACAAGCTGAGACCACGAAACGCATACGCCCCTATGATGCCGTAGCGCAATGCCTTGGCTCGCTGATCGGCCGGCAACCCCATCACCATCGTTGCCAACACCGCCGCATTGTCCACCGACAATATCCCCTCGATCACGATCAAATTCACGATCGCGATCGCCGCCTCCGATAACGACGGACCCAAAAAACCATCCCATGACATCAACCCCACCCCACGACAAGCCAACGCCGCTGACAAGCAAAAAAAACCGCCTTCCATTCATCTAAATTCTCCACGTGATGTCATCTTCCCTGCCATCGCGATCGCCGCTGCATCCACGACACTCAGAGTGTGCCGTGCTCGCGAAAACTGTAATAGCCACTGCGCGAGTAAGTGGGTCTGCCAATGATCACATGATCCATGAATCGGACTTGCAGCATCTCGCTGCATTCGCGCAAGCGCTTGGTCAGCTCAATGTCCGCTTGGCTCGGCGAAGGATCGCCGGACGGGTGATTGTGCATTAATAAAAAAGCATACCCTTCACAAGCCACCACCGGGCGCAGGATGTCACGCGGATGAGCAAGCGTTTGGTTCACCGTGCCACGAGTCAGCTCACGATACTCCAGCAATTGCAGCTTCGATGTGAGCACCGCAACCGCCAGTATTTCAACCGGCGAGTGCCCAAGAATCGGCGCAAAGTGCTCGTAAATCTTATCCGGTTGGTTCAACACCACCTTGCTGACCCGCTCTCGCGCCACCCGCGCGCCCAACTCAAACGCCGCGATCAACTGCGACGCCTTCGCCAAACCAAAACCCATGCGCTTCGCCAATTCCTGCACCGTCAATTGCCCAATCTGACTCAATGAGCCATAATGCTGCAACAAGTCCTGCCCCAGAGCAATCGCGCTTTTACCCTTCATGCCCGTGCGCAAAAACAACGCAATAAGCTCCGCATCGCTCAGCACCCCAATGCCGTGACGTTGCAAACGCTCGCGCGGACGATCTTCCATCACCATGTCACTGATTTTAATGTTCATGTGAACACAATAGCTAAACCAAGCTCTCTGACCTTGCCAAGAAAAAAATACGCCGACTACTGAAAGAATTGTCGTTCAGGTAACAAAAACCAAGATACCCCAAGACGACAAATTTTCCTCACGCTTGCGCTTGCACCGCTCCGAGCTTGTCGGCATGATGCGCGGCAATGAATCGTTTATTCGTCTTCCTGCTCCTGATGTTTTGTCCCTTAGCGCTCGTGCATGGTGGTGGCAGCAAGGATGGCAAGATCGTGATTGGTTTTCATCTCGAAGGCGATGCCAATGATAATCCGAAAATGATTTTTCCTTTCAATGCGGGTGGTCAAGCTCGGGTGTTTAGTCGCACGCCCGAAGTCAGCACGCGGGATTTAGTGAGCTTTGGCACTTTTTTGGCCGATGATCAGGTGAACTTTGGGGTGGTGTTTCAGTTGCGACCGCAAGCCGCGACACGCTTTGCCAGCATCGCGGCAGCGAATCAGGGAAAATTTCTTTGCGCTTCGGTGAATGGAAAAATTGTGGATGCGGTGCAAATCAATGAACCCAGCCGCGATGGCTTCATTGTGATCTGGAATGGCATCACCGAAACCGAGATCAAGCAGCTCGATGCCATCATGCCGCGCATTGGCAAGGAAAAGAAAAAATAAGCCCTGTTGCCGCCGATGCGCTCTCTATTTTTGGCCCACATCTTGTTCAGCTCCATCGCTTGTGGGCTTGATCTCGCTTTCCCCACAGACAACCGTCAGCTGATCGAAGGCACGCCTGATCAGTTCTACATGCATGTGGATCGCAACTTCGAGGGCAACCGCAGCACGCCGTGGCAAGGCGGCAGTTATGGCTTGGTGCGCAACAGTTATCGCGTCAACAAGGACTTGGTCATCGACACCAAATTTCACGAAGGCATCGACATCAAGCCGCTGCAACGGGACGCCAAGGGCAATCCCCTCGACGTCGTGAAGTCGATCGCTGCGGGTCAGGTGGTGTATGTGAATGCACTCGCGGGGCGCAGCAATTACGGCAAATACATCGTCATCGAGCACAAATGGGAAAACAGCGCGGTTTACAGTCTCTACGCGCATCTCGCCAACACCGATGTCACGGTGGGTGCGACGGTGGACAAAGGCAGCCCGATAGGCCTCATGGGTTTCACGGGTGAAGGCATCAACCGCCAGCGCGCCCACTTGCATCTGGAGGTGTGCTTGATGCTGAATGGTCGCTACGATCAGCTCACTTCGGAAAAATCCAATCCGCACGGACTCTACCATGGGGCCAATCTATGCGGCGTGGACGTGGCGCGTTTGTTGGAGGAAAACACGAAAAATCATGATCTCACGCTGTCGCAGTTTCTGGCTGCTTATCCCGTTTACTTCA
Organism: uncultured Verrucomicrobiales bacterium; assembly: GCA_964599325.1. Classification (GTDB taxonomy): domain Bacteria; phylum Verrucomicrobiota; class Verrucomicrobiia; order Verrucomicrobiales; family Akkermansiaceae; genus UBA956. The sequence continues at coordinate 25,163 of CAZREM010000037.1, forward strand.
AAGTGCTCATTCCCAACGCCGGACTGCCCGACCTGGCGGTTCGCTACCCTTGGATGATTCGGCAAATTCCGACAAAATCCCATCTCAGCTGGGAAATCCAGTTTTCGCAACATGGCGTGCCTCTCAGCATGCAGGCGAGCGATCGCCCCACAGAACAACCGATCATCACTTGGGTGCGTGCTTCCACCAACGTTCCTCATGCCTTGCTGACGCGCCATTTGCTCGTTGGCGAGGGCAAAACCGCCTCACTCAGCGCAGATGGACGCGCTCTGATGCAGCTGCTCAATGGCATTTTCCCAGAAAACACCCCAAAATCACCTCTGAAAAATAACGAAACCACAGACTCCGAATGACTCCGACCCAACAACTCGCGGCCCTGGGCCTTAGCCTTCCTGCCGTTCCCACTCCCGTTGCCGCTTATGTGAATGCCGTGCGCTCGGGACAATTGCTGTTTCTTTCGGGCGGCTTGCCCATTGATGGCGAGCGCAAGGTGATCGGCCAAGTTCCCCGCGACGTGACCGTGGAGGAGGCACAAGAAGCCGCGCGCATGATCATTCTCAATCGGCTCGCCGTGGTGGAGCAGGAGATTGGCAGCATCGATCACGTTGCGCGAATTGTCACTCTCAATGGCTTTGTGAATTCCGCTGCGGATTTCTACCAACATCCGCAAGTGATCAACGGCGCCTCAGAGCTGCTGCTGGCCATTTTCGGCGACAAGGGCAAGCACTCGCGCACAGCACTCGGAGCCGCAGCACTGCCGCTCAACGTGGCGGTGGAGATCAACTTGATCGTCGAGATCGCCGCCGGACATTGATCCCCACCATTGCCATCCTGCTGCGTTTGCTCTTGCGAAATTTTGTTTTTCGTGCATGCCAACCAAGACCATTACGCTTGAATTGGATGCTTACGAAAAACTGCGCTGAGCGAAGCGCGGTGTCAAAGTGATGATTGATCGATTTTTTTCGGGTCGGGCCGAGGAAACATTTTTCATCACATTCACCATCGCGGGAGAGTTGTCCTGTGGAAAATCGACAAGTCCCCAGCGAGATTGGCAACGCTTGTGCCAGCCCTATGCCATTCTGCCATGGTCTCGCGAAATTTCGTGGCAATATGGAGGATCTATCGCGATCTCGCAGCAAAAGGGGCGTTGATTGGCTCGAATGACATGTGGATTGCGGCCACGGCCCTGGTTCACGGCATGGGAGTGGTCACGAAAAATCTCGATGAGTTCCAACGAGTCACTGATCTCAATGTCGTTGCGTTTTGAGGTGATTCCCGCCACTGCCTTTAGTTTGGCATGCTGAAACATTCGTGATTTTTTCGAGAAAGTTGCAAAATGTTCAACTTTACCGTCAAAATCATGCAAAAAAATGATCAAAACTGGCCGATTTCGGACATTGCCTCCATCCGCCCTGCCTTTGATGCATGAACCGCATGCTTGATCCCACATTCATGCTCCTCTATACATCCACCGTCTCACACCACCAGGATTGACTTAGCCGATGCCAATTCTGGCCTTCAATTTTGCCTCAGCACTAGATTTTTCATCGCCATGATTAAAAAAATTCTGATAGCTATCGTTTTAATGATAGCTGCATTATGGATACACAACTATAAAA
>CAZREM010000038.1:0-26329 GCA_964599325.1 uncultured Verrucomicrobiales bacterium
GTATTGTTGACCAAAAGAAGCTGCTGGCCCGGTGCTGGCGCAAAGTTCAGGGTCAGCGTCAGCGCGCCACTGGCGGTGTAGCCGTTAGCCGATGTTCCTACATCAGAGGCGGAGTTGAAAGTCGCCGAAAGGGCTCCGAATGCTGTGGCTGCGCTCAGGACGAGAGCGGCAAACCAAGAGTAAATGTTCATGCTGTTGTTAATCAATGGATGGTCGTTGCTGCACGAATTTGGCATGTGTGGATCTATGACTTTGTTCGTGTCGCGTAAATGGGTAGGATCACCCATTGGATTATGGGCTGATCTGTTGCATCATTTTTTTGTAATTGTTAGAATAATCCATCCATGCATCACTTCCGAAATCAACGAACGTTAATCAGGTTCATCGCAGCGGCATTCTTTGAATGGGCTAAATGGGGGCTAGGTGGTGTCGCGATATTCCAATTATTGACAGGCATTCTTTTGATGAATCATGCCCAAATCATCGAGGGTGGAACAGTAGCTACTGCCGCGATGCTATCCTTCGTGACAGGGTTGGTGTTGGGTCGTAGAGCATTTTGCCCGCTGTGCATGACTCCTATTCTCGGCATGTCTTGTTGTCGTCGTCATCGACGAGTCAGGTCTCTGCTCGGTAGTGTGAGGCTTAAAGTGGCATGGGATGCGTTGATGAAATGTCGTATTGTATGTCCTTATTGCAATGAGTGTGTGGATTTGACTCGATAGCGTGAGGTGAATGTTCAATCAAATACAAGGCCATGCTACATCAAATTCATTTTGAGTTGAATAACGGGAATCGGTTAGCTACCGAGAAAATGCCGTGCTTGATCGGTCGAGCGCCGACTTGCGATGTTCTGATCGCCTCACCAGAGGTGTCAAGGCGGCATGCTTTAATCATTAGGAATCAACAGCATTGGTGGTTAATTGACTGTGGATCCCGTGGTGGCACATGGTTAAACGATACTAAGATAACGAGTGCCGCTAAGCTTTATCGTGGTGATCGTATCGGTGTTGGCCTGTGTGAACTAACTTTTCTCCCTCAGTCAATTGGTTTATCGATGGAATCGATGAAAATACAAGCCATGGAATCAACTCGCCCAAGTGATGCTGAGTGGTTGATCACTGCTGAAACGGCCGTGGCATGGGTCGATGATCAGGGCCTGATATCCAATCATACCGCGTTGGCAGCACGATGGTTGATGGAATATTTTAGGATCAAAGACAAACAAATGCCGATGGCTCTGCTCACGGCTTTGCAGGACACAATGGTCGCGTGTTCACCACTTGAGCGTAAATTGGGGAATGAAAGACTACGAATGCACCTGTGCTATGACGGCAAGGGAGATCGCATACTGGTGATGAGTCGGCTAAAATCAGCGTTCGACACAGAATCGTTAAATCGAATTGGGTTGAGTAAAATGGAGTGCGCGGTTGCGCCATGGCTGATTCGTGGCAAGCGAAATGATGAGATTGCGGTGATTCTTGGTGTTGCGCCAAAAACAATTGAAAAGCACGTGGCTAATATCATGATGAAATTGAATGTCGAGACTCGCACCGCAGCAGCGTGGAGCATCATCGAGCTCACCGGAGCTCATTGCTGAGGGGCTTTTGATTCAATCTCACGGATGCGAATTCGACGGAATCGAGCTTCCACCCATGGTCCGTAATACAGCAATATTTTAAGACCGATGCCCCCTTGATAACGCGCGTATTCAGGGTCTTCATCGGTGCAATCAACAATGGTGACGCCATTGAGCACATGAATCAATCGATTTCCTTCTGCGCGAACGGTTAGCTCATTCCATGAATTCGCGATGTAAGCTTCTTTTAGAGTTTCTTCGCTAGCGAGGTGTCCGATCAGGTTAGATTCATTTTCGCCTTTGCCACCGCGATAGTGAGTGATTTGTGCGGGACGTGCCATCATGTCTCGGCCGCCTAGCTCACGCAAACCACAATTGTATTTCCAAATTGGTTCGAAATCCAGATCGTATGAAACAGTTTTGGGCTCAGTGCTGATGCGATACCGCACACCGAGATTTCCTGCATCAAACACCGGTAAATTCAGGCGAACTTGTAATCGCAATTCAAAGTTGTTTGGAGTTTGTCCCACCCAGTCCAGAAATTCTTTGCGCCAATTGCTTGCATCAGGCATGCGAGGTGCATCAATGCGCGCGATTATCTCGCCGTCTTTGACCTTCCAAATATCGTGATTTCCTTGCCATCCTGCTAAAGATTCTCCATCAAAAATGGCTACAAATCCGGGCTCGATGAGATCGTTCTGTTGATCAAATTTGTGATGAATGGCGCTGCCGAAAGCACAGCACAGACCACATCCCATCAAACTGATGATGACCCGACGGCGCGTGATGGGTGCATAAGACTCCTTGTCAAAAATCTCATAAAGAGCAGCGACTGAACGTGGACGCATTGCCGCGTTTTTCGCCAAGCATGCTCGGATCGCGAGCATTATATCCGATGGCACGGGATTTTTAACCATCAATTTTCGTTGATGCAATGAAATAAGTGGAGGCTTAACATTTAGAATGTGATGAACCAATCGTCCGTGTGCAAATGGCGGCGCGCTGACCAAAAGAGCATGAAGCGTTGCGCCAACCGAATAAATATCATCTGACGTTTGCGGACGTTCTCCGTTAATCTGATTTGGGCTCATGTATGCCAGAGTGCCGCTGGGGACAATATCCGCTGTGCGCGTGATGTCAGTCTGAAGTAATTCTGATAGATAGGCGCAGCCAAAATCGACTAGTTTCACAGTGTTGGTCTCATCGATTAAGAGATTAGACGGCTTAATGTCTCGGTGAATGACTCCCCTGGAATGAGCGTGATCCAGAGCTTCGCAAAGTTGCATTGCAATTGGTTTTAGAGCATTCCACGATAAAAAGCCGCCGGATTCATTGGCAAATTGGGTCAGATTCTTGCCGTTGATCATTTCCATTTCAATGAATTGCAATCGATGATCTTGAAGGTTGATGCGATGAATTCGCACAATGTTACGATGGCTTAAATCAGCTAAAAATCGGTATTCACGCTCCAGTGATGCAGATGGATGAAAATTGTTATGAAGAATTTTTAAGGCAACGCGCATGCCTTCTCTTTCTGCTTCCAAAACTTCTCCCGTCGCTCCAATACCAAGTAGACGAATCAGCCGATACTGGCTAGGAATTCGATCATAGGTAGAACTGATTGACGGATTCATGAAAATAAAACTAAGCTGAAAGAAATCATCATGTTGAGTCATGATGAGCAGGTCATATTCGATATAAATCAGATGGACTCAATGGCATTTTTTTTGTTAAAGGTAAGATAATATTTCATTATTGATCGGTTGCTGGGAAGGAGCCCCGATCATTTCATGGTTCTTTAGAAAAAACACGGTTTTGAGATTTCTATCGATTCCGAATGTGTCTTGCCGATGTGGATGATTTGTGTTGGCAACTTCGGCGCAGCTGATTCTATACCGAATCACGTTTTATCGGGGTTGATTGCGTTTTGGCTTGAGTGTTGGGCGTCTTTTTTTAGTTTGCATGCGCTGGATTGCGTGCGTTGCCCTGCTGGATTGCGCGCGATGGCAGCGAATTTAACATGACGATGTCCATGATTTCCTACGAACAGATTGGTGTGTTGCCGGACGGGCGAGCGGTGCAGGAGTATTGCCTGATTAACGCTCATGGCCATGAGGTGCGGGTGTGCGAGTGGGGAGCGACCCTGACGGCGGTGCGGGTGCCGGATCGCGCTGGGGTGCTAGGGGATGTGTGCTTGGGCTTCGATAGCTTGGCTGGTTGGCTGAGCAATGAGCACTACTTTGGCACCACGACCGGGCGCTTTGCCAATCGGATACGAGATGGTCGTTTTACACTCGATGGTGTTGAATATCAGTTAGCCAAAAACAACACGCCAGGAGGGGTGCCGTGTCACTTGCATGGAGGGGAGCGAGGTTTGGACAAAGTATTGTGGCTAGGTCACGTCTGCGGTGATCAGCGTGTGGAGTTTCACTATCACTCCGCGGCAGGCGAAGAGGGCTACCCCGGAAATTTAAGAGTGATCGCGGCTTACGAGTGGAACGATGCCAACGAGCTGATTTGGACAGTGGAAGCCACGACGGACGCGGCGACCATTGTCAACATTGTCAATCACAGCTACTGGAACTTGTCCGCGCAGCAGGGAACATGCATCCTGGATCATGAGCTGCGTCTTGATGCCGAAGCATTTTTGCCGACAGATCGCGGCTTGATCCCCACGGGTGAGCGGCGAGCGGTTGCGGGCACAGCATTGGATTTTCGTGAATTTCAGCGGATTGGTGATCGCATCGACGCCGCAGAGGAGGCGTTGGAGCTAGCGGGTGGTTATGATCACTGCTGGATCTTGGGGGAGAACGAGGACATGAAGCGGGCGGCAGTGCTGCGTGACCCGGCGAGTGGGCGGGTGCTGACGCTGTGCACCAATCAGCCAGCGGTGCAATTTTATGCCGGTAATTTTCTTGATGGCAGCATGAACGGCAAAGGCGGCACCCGTTATCCGCGACGCAGTGGGTTATGCTTGGAGACACAGAAATTCCCTGACTCGCCGAATCAGCCTGATTTCCCCTCGTGTGTGCTGCGCGCAGGCGAGGTGTATCACCACCGCAGTGTTTATCAATTCAGCTGCACGGCAGCGGTCGAGCCGTCGGCTGGGCTGTGATGTTTCCCATGCATTTCATCCAAACTAAAAATCGGAGCAATGAACGACGGATTTCAAGAACTGAGGCGCATGGCAGTCGCGATGGTGGTGGGGCTGACGGTTTTTTCGCTGCCAGTGCCGGTGACAGCGGTCGAGTGGGCGGATGCGCATGATCCCGAGTTATTTGCTCGTGGCACGGAATCGGCGCGGGCAGAGGGTTTCGCGTCGAGCATCGCCAAGCAGCCTGATCTGGGATCTGGAGTGGTTGAGAAGGCGAGTGTATCGCTCAACGGTCAGTGGAAATTCCAGCTAGCCGAGCGTCGTCAGGATGTGCCCCAAGGCTTTGAGGCAGCGGGCTTTGATGATTCGGCATGGCGAAGCATCAGCGTGCCGGGATCGTGGCAGGCGGAGGGTTGGGGCAAGCCCTATTTTCTGAGTTCAAGATTGCCCTTTGCGGTGCAGCCGCCGCAGATTCGCTTGATGCAGAAACAAGGCGGGCTCGTCGAAGCGGGGAGTCCGGTGGGAGTGTATCGCACTCGGTTTCAGCTACCGCAAGACTGGACGAAGCAGCGGGTTTTATTGCATTTCGGTGGCTTTGATTCCTCCTTGCAGTTGTGGCTGAATGGCAAAGCGCTGGGATACGCTGAGGACGGGCGGGTGGGAGCGGAATTTGATCTCACCGAGTCCGTGGTGGCCGGAGAAAACGTGCTTGCAGTGGCCGTAACGCAGTTTTGCGATGGCTCATATCTGGAATCGCAGCCAGTGGTGCGATTGGCGGGCTTGCAGCGCGACGTGACTCTCTGGTGTGCGCCGCCTGTGCGGGTCAGTGATCATTTCGTGCAAACGCAGTTCGACCCCGAAACCGCAGAGGGTCGGGTGAGGATTGCGCTGACTTTGAAAAACGCCGCAGCTCTGGCTGGTGAGGGTCATTGGCGGTTTTTGCTCAGTGATGCGCAAGGCATGCTGGCAGAGCATCGCTCGGCGACGGTGAAAATCGGACCCCAAGCCGTTGTTGATCAAGCCCAAGAGCTAAAAATGGAGCGCTCGGTGAGGCCGTGGTCCGCGGAGCAACCGCAGCTTTACGATTATGTTCTCCAGTGGTGCAATGAACGCAATGAGGTCTTGCAGGAGCTGAGAGGAAAGACCGGGTTTCGTCGTTCGCGCTGGAATGAGGGCCACTGGGAACTCAATGACCAGCCGGTGGAAGTGCGCGGGGTGGTGCGCTTCGACACCCATCCGCGTCGTGGTCGCAGCTTGTCGGTTGACGACATGCGCCAGGAGCTTTTGCAGATGAAACGTGCGAACATCAACGCGATTCGCACAGGTTTTGCACCGCCGGATGCGGCGTTTTTGAGCTTGTGTGATGAACTGGGTTTTTATGTTTTTGCTGAGCCCAATTTGCAATTGCCCAAGGATGGGCAGGCGGCAATTTTAGCAGATCCGCGTTGGCAGGCGGCGATTGTGCAACGCATCAAAGCGGAGTTGGAGCGCGATAAGAATCATGTCGCGGTGGTCAGTTGGGTGCTGCCGGAGTGGGTGCGGCGGCTTCCTGCTGCGACTGAATTGATCAAATGGGCGGGACAGCGCGATTCATCGAGGGCGTGGTCGCAACTGGATCCAAAAGATCATGTGGTTCAGCGTTTGTCATCTACTTCAACAGATGCGTCTGGCAAAGGCGGTTTGCTAGCGGAGTGGGGAGAGGTTCGAGGCAATAGCGGCGCTGATTTAATGACGCAATGGCAACGCGTGTTTAGCGCTGGCATGCAGGGGGGATTTTGTGCCTACTGGCGGGATCAGGCACTGGTGAACACGCGTCACGCCAGCAAGACGGTGGAAGATGTCTCGAAGCTGAAGCATTCATGTCGCTTACTGGGACGCTTGGATGAGAAACTTGGCTTACACCGCGGAGCCGCGATTGTGCGAGTGAGCGAAGCTTTGAATTCGCGTGTTCCATTTCGAATTGAGTTGCGTTGTTTGTTGAGCGGCCAAGATTGGCAACGCGTTTTGCTGCTGAGCGATGGCGAAGGCGGGTTAGAGCTTAGTGCGGAAAAAATTTCGTCGGATCAGGTGCGTTTGAGCCTCCACGAAAGCTCTACTGCCGCGCCGTTAGTGGTCACAGGTGACATTTCGGCGAACGATTGTCTTGAGCCCGTGCGAATCACGGTGCAGTGGCTGGTGGATCGTTGTCAGCTGAGCGTGAATGAGCGTGTGATTGGTGAGGCGCCGGTCACAGGCCAGCGCGATGCTGTGGCAGCCGAACACTGGATCGTCAACGGTGATTGGCAGAAATCGACAAAGCTCTCCAGCGTGGCGGTGCAGGGACTTGCGGTGTGGCGTGCCGATAGCAAGTCCGCTGCTACCGCAGAAACCACCTTGCTGGACTTGCGTTTCACCGATGCCGCTGCCAAGCCAGCGGTGGTGAAGTCTTTGGATTACGGCGGTGACTTCGACGAGTTTCCTGATGATGGCGCGGCACTCGCTCATGGATTGACCACTGCGGCGGGCTTGCCGAACCCCCTATTTGAGGAGTTAAAGAAAGCGTATCAGCCGATGAGTTTTCGCCTGTTGAGCCAAGACGGAGAGCTGAAAATTGCGGTGAAAAATCGGCAGTCATTTGAAGCGGGTGATGCGTGGAAAGGTTCATGGAAATTGCTGCGGAACGGCGAAGTGGTGGATCAGGGCGATTGTCCGCCCTCGGCATTAGCGGCAGGTGCGGAGCAGATGATCGCGTTGCGACCCAAGCTTGCTATCGATGGTCAAAATGAATGGATCATCCGGATGCGCTACGATTTAACGCAGGAGACGGCTTGGAATCCAGTGGGCATGCCTGTGGCTTGGGCAGAAATACTGTTGGCTGGTGGCAAGCGTCCTCCAAGCGTTTGGCTGCCGCAAGGGCAGTCAGCCCCACAGGTCACGGAGAAAGCTGATCGTGTGTTGGTGCAGGCGGGTGATGTCCAATACGCGGTATCGCGACAGATCGGCATGTTGGTCTCAATGAAAAAAGCGGATCGCGAGTGGTTGAAGACGCCGCTGCAGCTGGTTTTTTCTCGTCCGAGCACTGAACTGGAGCGCAGCGCTGTTGACCACGAGGCAGGGCAGTGGCAAGCAATCGCTGGCTCGGGAAAGGTGTCGCAATGGAGCATCGAGCGCGGGGAGCGCGATGTGGTGGTGAAGTGTGACCTTGGTTTCGCCTCCGGGGTCAAGGCTGGTTTGTGTTACCGCTTCGATGGCGCTGGTCGCGCACAAATGGAGACCCGTTTTGATCCGGGAACGATCAAGTCATTGCCACCTAGATTGGGGTATCGATGCCGCATTGAAGATGGAGCCACCGACTGGCAATGGTTGGGCAAGGGACCGCAGGAAAATTATCGTGGCCGTTGTGATGGGGCGTGGACAGCCGTGCACGCGGGAGTGGTCGGCTCGGTGTTTCATCGCTATCTCGTGCCACAGGAGTCCGGAAATCGCACGGCGGTGCGTTGGACCCAGCTAAACAACGTGCTCACTGGCGCGAAGTGGCGCGTCGATTCCGATGATGCGTTGTTGGATGTGAAGGTGCTGCCATGTGATGAGCGCGAATTGGATCTCGCGAGTCACGCGGTGGAGTTATTGAATCTGAATGAGGTGCATGTTTGCCTGGATCACTGGACCTCGGCCAATGCTGGGTCGTCCCTGCAGGCGAAGGCGGTGCCGCAGCAGTGGTCGATGTTGTTGACACTGGATCAGGGAAGTCCGGCGCCGAGACGCAGTGCCCAGGCCTTGCCACCGGGTTTTCCGTTGAAAACGCCGACTGGTGCCGCGCCGACTGCACCAGCGGCTTCGCCGTCAACTCTACCGAAGCTGAACCCCCAGGCGCGTCCTGATTCACCCACCAAGCCCGCCGCGCCGCTGCCTAAGTAGTGTCGCGCATCGCATTCATCCCTGTTCGTTCGACTTTTGCTGCTGTATCTTCATATTCCTTTTTGTCATCGGATTTGTCCCTATTGCTCGTTTTATAAGCACACGCCGGGAGGAATCGCACAGGGCAAATTCATTGACGCTCTTCTCAAGGAGCTAGCGATCGCTTTAGCCGTCGCAGAGCAGGTGCCGCGGACCATTTTTCTCGGTGGTGGCACGCCGTCGATGCTATCGGAAACGCACTTGCAGCAATTGTTTACCGGCTTGCACGGGTTGATCGATTTTTCTCAACTGGCTGAAGTTAGCCTGGAGGCGAATCCCGCCACGTTTAAGGAAAAAAAAGCTGACCTGTTCCGGCAACTGGGTGTGAATCGAGTTTCACTGGGAATTCAATCCTTTGATGACCAAGTGCTGCAAATTCTCGGGCGTGAGCATTCGAGCAAGCAAGCTGTGGAGGCGGTGCGGATTCTGCAGCAAGTGGGTTTGTTGCAGGTGAACATTGACCTGATGTTTTCAGTTCCGCAGCAAACCTTGGAGCAGTGGCGCGCCAGTTTGCGACAAGCCACGGCATTGCAGCCGCAGCACATTTCGGCCTACAATCTCACTTATGAGGAGGACACAGCCTTCTATTTAGCGAAAATGCGCGGTGAGGTCAGTGAGTGCCCGCGGAAAAACGGCGAGTTCTTTGAATTAGCGCACGATTTGCTCGGCGCGGCCGGATTCGAGCACTATGAGACATCAAACTACGCGCGCAATGGTCATCGCTCGTTGCACAATGAAGGCTATTGGCGAGGAGAAGACTATCTTGGCATCGGACCCTCGGCGGTATCTACGCTGCGGGGTGTGCGGCGCACCAATGTTGCCGACACAGCAACTTACATGAACATGATCGAGACATTGGGCAACGCCCAGGTCGAGGCGGAGATTCTGAGTCAAGAAGATCAGCGCGTGGAGCGGTTAGCGATGGGTCTGCGCACCAGAGAGGGTGTGCGGTCCGAGTGGTTGTGCGCAGCCGCGCGGCCGCGAGTGGAGGTGCTCTGTGGTGAAGGCTTGCTGGAGTGGCATGACGCGCGTCTGCGCACCACGCGGACGGGCATGGCGCTGGTGGATGCGATCGTTGCCGAGCTGATGTAGATTTTTTTCACGATTATGAGCGATCAATTAAAAAGTTTCACCACGGTGCTGACGGCGTCACAGACCGAGCGTTTGCGTGATATTTTATTGGAGAAGGACTATGAGTTCATTTCACGCGAGCACACACTGTTCGCGGCGAAGGGGCCACAGTTGCAGATTGCGGTTTATGCGAAGAGTCGCAAAGTGTTGATACAAGGCAAAGGCACGCAGGATTTTGTGGAGTTCGTGATGGAGCCGCTTGTGCTGCAGCAGGCGAGCCTAGGTTATGAGTCGCAAAGCAACAGCGACATGCACAGTCCTCATTTTGGCATCGATGAGAGCGGAAAAGGTGATTACTTTGGGCCGCTCGTCGTCGCCGGTGTCTATGTGGATGCCACCTTAGCTCAGCATTACACCAAGGTGGGCGTCATGGATTCGAAAAAAATCACCACTGCTGGGAAAATTCGTGAATTGGCGGAGCAGATTCGCAGCGCGCCGGGTGCGGCTTACTACGTTCTTTTGTTGTCACCGCTAAAATACAATCAACTTTACGCGCAGTTTAATAACTTGAATCACATGTTGGCGTGGGCGCATGCCACGGTGATTGAGCAATTGCGCGTGAAGGTTCCCAGCTGTCCGCGCACCCTCAGCGATCAGTTTGCCAATGAAGTGGTGCTGAAGCGGGCTGTGGCACAAAAAAAGATCAACATCCAATTGCAACAACGCACCAAAGGCGAGTCCGACATCGCGGTGGCAGCGGCTTCGATTCTAGCGCGAGACCAATTCGTGAAATGGATGAATCTGGCGAGCGTGGAGCTAGGGATGACCTTGCCGCTCGGAGCATCGCGTGCGGTTTTGTTGGCAGGACGTCAGTTGGTGCGAAAAAACGGAACCGAATGCCTCGTGAAATGGGCAAAGTGCCACTTTAAGACGACGCAGCAGCTCACGGATGTGGAAAACTAACAAAAAAAATCAAAAAAACGCTATTTTGTGCGAGACATTGTCGGCAATTATGTCTTTCAATTCGCCAGTTCAATTCCTTATCTTATGCCATCTCTGACCAAGCGCGATCTTATTGTAGAAATCACGAATCAACTCGCAGACACTGAAATCACCCAAACGGCTGTAACCAATGTGATTGACCAATTAGTCGAGGTTGTGACCGATCATTTGTGCCGGGGCGAGAAGGTCATCATTCGCAACTTTGGCGCTTTTCAAGCTTCCGAGATCAAATCAAAAATTGGTCGCAACCCGCGCAATCCAGAACAGGATATTGTTATTCCAGCGCGCGCAGTGGTGAAATTCAAGGCCGGTAAGAGCCTCAAGGAGCAAGTGGCGCAAACCTTACCCTTGGTGCGGGAGAAGACAAAAACCGCTAAAAAACGTTCCGAGAAGTAATCCCACAGACTTTTTGCGTGCGGCTCAAGCATAGCGATGCGTTGACGTGGAAGAAATCCATTGAAATCGGGTCGCCGCCGTCTTAGGAACGGTCATGTATTTGGATGCCAATGCCACGACCCCGCTCGATCCTCGGGTGTTGCAAGAAATGTTGCCGTGGCTGCAGGAATCGTTTCACAATCCTTCGTCGGCCTACCGCGCGGCGAAACGGGTGCGTGAAGCGATCGAACATTCCCGTGTCGACGTGGCGCGTTTGTTGGGCGCAGAGCCATGCGATGTTTTTTTCACCAGCGGCGGCACCGAATCCATCAACACGGCGGTGCGCAGCTTGGATGCCACCATGCCTGCGGGGCGGGTGTTGACGGCGGCTCTTGAGCACAGTGCAGTGCTGCGTTCGCTTGCGGCAACAGCGCGGGAGGTTTGCTCGATTGCAGCCACGCCCGATGGTGTGGTGAAAACTGATGCTTGGCAGCACGAATTAGCGACAGCGTCTTTTTCCGGGCTCATGGCGGCCAACAACGAAACCGGAGTGGTTCAGCCTTGGCGTTGGGCCGCGGAGCAAGCAGAGCAACGCGGTGTGCCATTTTTCTGTGATGCCGTGCAAGCAGCCGGCAAAATGCCGATCCATGTTGCGGCAAGTCCTGTGGATTTCATGGCGATATCGGCGCATAAATTTCACGGGCCCAAGGGAATTGGGGCGCTTTATGTGCGACGCGGGCGACGTTTTTCGCCCTTGCTCCATGGCGGCGGACAAGAAAGCGGTTGGCGCAGCGGCACCGAGGCTGTTGCGAACATTGTCGGCATGGGCGTGGCAGCACGTTTGGCTTGGGAGCATTTACAGGATCAGACGTGGACGAGGGTTCAGCAATGGCGTGATCGTTTGGAAGCGGAGTTGCGGCAACTCATTGATGGCGTCAACGTCAATGGCGGGGCGGCCGAGCGATTGCCGAACACCAGTCACGTGTCCTTGCATGGCTGCGAGGCGGCGGGCTTGGTGATTTTGTTGGATGAATGGGGTTTGGAGTGCTCAGCGGGCTCGGCCTGCATGGCGGGAAAGCAGCAACCCTCCCATGTTCAGCTGGCAATGGGTTTTGATCGGCAACGCGCGGCGAGTAGCCTGCGACTGAGTTTTTCGCGATTGAATCAGCCCGATGATGCGATTCTTGCAGCGACCACGATCGCCAAGGCGGTGCAAAAATGGCGCAGTGTGCAAAGTCCGCTTACCGGTCCCGTGACGGTGTATCGTCGTCAAAAAAGCGACTGAAATCCACCCATTTGGATCACTTCGATGCGTCTTTTGTGGTCATGAACTGCTCGGATGCCATGTGGTGCAACGTTCGGCATGGCAATGCAGGATGCTGTCATTAGCTCGTTCTGTTTCCGCAAAAACAGCGGCAAATGGGTGTTCGCGATGGATGGCGCGTCGTAGCTCCGCAGGCGTATCGCTGGGAATGGTGAAGTGATGCATGCCCTCCGTGTGCAGCGTCAGAGCGGCAATCAGCGTTGGCACAGCACAGGGTTGCTTCGCCATTAAGGCCTCACCCGCTCGTAGCAATTGTTCCGCGCGCTCGTGATAGGCTGGATGATGAGTGATGGCCGCGAGTTTAAGCAAATTTTCGGCGGCTGTGTGATTGACACAGGGTTCCGCGCCATCGTAGTCCTCCCGAATCGTGAGAATTGGCGTTGCTTGAATCGTGGTTTCGATGACGTAGCCGCAGTGCTCAGCTCGCCAGAAGCGGGCATCGAGTTGCTCTTGCAGGGATATCGCCCAATCGAGCCATCGAGCAGCGGGTTGGATCGCGTCGAGCTCAATTAAGGCGGAGATCAGTGTGGCGTAGTCCTGCGCAAATGCTGGAATGCGGGCTGGTGGCGAGCTTGCGGTGAAGCTCCGAAACAATTGCCCATCCCGCCAGAGGTGCGTGCGTAAAAAATGGGCTGCCTGTGCCGCTAGCTGCAACCACTGCGGGTTCCGCGTGAAACGGAAGCCGCGGGCGAGAGCGCGAATCATCAGGGCATTCCATGCGGTGATGATTTTTTCATCGCGATGGGGTTTGGGGCGTTGTTGCCGATGACCACGCAATGTATTCTCAGCTTCGGCGAGTTGACGACAGTAGTCAGCATCACTCAGCGCGAAAAGTTCGGCAAGAGCACTTGAAGGTTGTTGAAGGTGAAGCACGTTTTGGCCGGACAATTCTTGGTGCGGGTCGTCTTCGGGACGAATGTTGCCGTTGATTTCCACGCCATAGTGACGACAAAAAATCGCGGCTTGAAGAGGGGAGAGATGGCGCTGAATTTCATCTGCCTGCCAAGTCCAATAGGCACCCTCCCGCCGCTGCGGCGCGTTGTGGTTGATTTGGCTGTCAGCATCTTCTGCCGCGTAAAAGCCACCTTGCGGGTGTCGCAGTTCGTTGGCAACGTAATCAAAAATTCGTTCGACGGTGATCAAATATCGTGCGTTTTCCGTCGCG
The DNA here is from genome assembly GCA_964599325.1 of uncultured Verrucomicrobiales bacterium. GTDB lineage: Bacteria > Verrucomicrobiota > Verrucomicrobiia > Verrucomicrobiales > Akkermansiaceae > UBA956. Next base: position 13,544 of record CAZREM010000038.1, read on the forward strand.
TCGCTGAGCTGGAGATTCCATGCATCGAGGTATAGCTCTGCGAGTTGGGCTTGATCATAGAGCATTTTTTCGAAGTGTGGCACCTGCCAACGGGCATCAACAGCATAACGGTGAAACCCACCGCCGAGATGATCGTGAAGGCCGCCATCCATCATCGCTCGCAGCGTGTGGATGGTGGCTCCGATGGCTTGTTGTCGCAGTTCAACATCCCCGCGTTTTAGGGAATCACAGATCAGAATGCAGCGTGGCAGGCATGGGCGAGGAAATTTTGGGGCTTCACCAAAGCCACCGTGGCGGATGTCGTGCTGTGCCATGATCTGGCTCAATAAGGCGTCAATCGGGCTCAAGCTCGATACAGCATGGCGCGCGCGTGGTTGCGATGATTCCTCGCGCAACTGCTGCAAGTGGCGATGCGCGGCTTGACTCAGTCGCGCCGGCTCGGTGCGCCATAGGTGGGCGACTTCCTCGCAGATGCGACGAAATCCAGCTCGTCCGTTGCGGTCCTCGGGCGGAAAATATGTGCCTCCGATCAGGGGTTCGCCCTCGGGTGTGAGCCACAGATTGAGCGGCCACCCTCCTTGTCCTGAAATTGCCATCACATAAGCCATGTAAGTGGCATCAATGTCTGGTCGCTCTTCGCGATCCACCTTGATGTTGATGAAATGCTGATTCAGCACGGACGCGATCGATTCGTTGTCAAAGCATTCATGTGCCATCACATGGCACCAATGACAGGTGGAGTAGCCAATGGATAAAAAAATCACACGTCGCAGCTCACGCGCCTGAGCAAGTGTGGACTCGCTCCATTCCTGCCAATGAATCGGTTGCTGCGCGTGTTGTAGCAAGTAGGGAGAGCTGGCTCTGCCCAGCGCGTTAATGGCTGTCATGGCGTGTTTGGTAAGGCAAGTTCGCGCAGATACGCGAGTGAATAGATTCCGGTGGCATGACCATCTGCCCAGAAAAACTGAAGGGCATAGCCGCCGACGTGTTCAATTTTGGTCAAGTTGTATGAGTTGGCAACCCATTCGCTGAGAGGTCTGATGACTCGCCCCAAGGCATCGGGCTCGCCTTGGCATTTCGCACAAGGACAGGCCTGGCGCAGCCGTTTTAAGGGAATGTAAGCCTCCCAGCCGTCGTCAAACACGAGTGCGAGTTCGTCCATGATCACGTCGAGCGTTTTTAAGTGTAAAGCTGCCACTGCGGCAATTTACCACTGATGTCTTCATTAAAAAGCAAAACTTTCGGGTTGTATTTTAATGTTCATTTGAACATAATCCACATCATGCAGCGCATGGTGATGTTCATTGATTTTAATAGTTACTTCGCATCGGTGGAGCAGCATGCTCAGCCACATTTGCGCGGGCGACCTGTGGCAGTGGTTCCGGTGATGACCGATCACACGTCTTGCATCGCAGCAAGTGTGGAGGCTAAAAAGCATGGCATCAAGACGGGCACGAAGGTGATGGAAGCGCGGGCACGTTGCCCAGGATTAAACTTGGTGTTGACCAATGCCGAGCGTTACATGGCGTATCATCGTCGCTTGGTGAAGTTGCTGGAGTTGCTGATTCCGGTGGAAAAAGTGATGTCGATTGATGAGCTTTATGCGGTTTTTACCGGAGCCTATGCCCAAAAAAATCGCATGGAAGTCATGGCAATGCAGGTCAAGCAATTGTTGATGACCAACTTTGGTCCGAGTTTGACTTGTTCGATCGGTTTAGCTCCGACTGTTTTTTTAGCGAAAGTCGCTTCGGACATGCAAAAGCCCGATGGCTTGGTGTATTTGGATAGTCAACAGCCGTGTGAGCAGTTCTTCGAGTTGGAATTGCGAGATTTGTCAGGAATTGGGCCACGCATGGAGCGACGTTTTCGTGATGCGGGGATTCGATCTGTGGCTCAACTTTGGAAAATGACACCACAGGCGCTGATCAAGATCTGGGGTGGGATTGAGGGTTTGCGCTTTTGGCAAGCCTTGCATGGCATTGAGCCAGAGCGTCCGGCGACTGTGACGCGGCAGGTGGGGCATTCCAAGGTGCTGTCTCCAGACTTGCGTCATGAGCAGGGTGCGCGTGAGGTCTTGGATCGCTTGGTTTATCGTGCGGCGTTGCGGCTGCGCAAAATGGGTTATGAATGCGCGGAGATGCATCTATTTGTCAAATTCAAGCATGTTGACTCTCCCGCCATCATGCGTGATGCTGGGCTTGATCTTGGCCAGGCTGTTCCGTCTAAGATGAGAAACTGGAAAATGTGTGAGCGTTTTGCTTCGACTCAAGAAACATGTGAGTTGCTAAGAATCTGGAGATCATTGTGGTTACTGCGTCCGCAACCTTTTGGCAGTCCCTTGGCGGTGGGGGTGGTGTTGTGTCAGCTTCAGTATGCTGGGGCACCCAGATTGCCGTTGTTTGCGGCTTCCCCACGCGAACGCGCACTTGGAAATCTGCTGGATCAGATTGCCTTGAAACACGGTTCGAAGGCGATTTGGTTTGCGAGCGCGCAACAAGCGGTTCATGAGGAAATGACACGCATTGCTTTTCAGCACTTGCCTGATGTGTGAGGTGCACAAACGGTGATGGGTGATTGACTTGATGAAGCACTGCCCCATGAATGGGACGATTGTAAGTCAGGGAACTTGGGATTCGCAGATTGACAAATGGAGATGAACGGAACACCATCTGATCAAGAAACGTCATGAGCAAATTGATTTTAGTTACAGGAGGTGCAGGCTATATTGGTTCACATACCGTGCGTTTGTTGGCGAAGCGAGGTGATCGAATTTTGGTGTTGGATAATCTTGTCTATGGCCATCGGGACGCAATTGTGGATGACGCGGTGACCTTGGTTGAGGGGGATATAGGTGATCAGGTCCTGTTGAGAAAGCTGTTCTCGACCAACGCGATTGATGCTGTGGTGCATTTTGCCGCCTACGCTTATGTGGGTGAATCTGTCACCGCGCCCCTCAAGTATTATAAAAACAACACAGCGGCTCCAATGGCCTTGCTGGAGGTCATGGAAGAGTTTGGTTGCAAAAATTTTGTTTTTTCATCGACGTGCGCAACTTATGGCACGCCAGCAGTGGTTCCAATCGTTGAGAGTTGCCCACAGCAACCGATTAATCCATATGGACGCAGCAAGCTGATGCTCGAGTGGATTTTGACAGATTGTGGCCGCGCTTGGGGACTTCGCTCGGCTTGCTTGCGTTACTTCAATGCGAGTGGCAGTTCGGCGGATGGACTGATCGGTGAAGATCATAATCCAGAAACGCATTTGATTCCGCGTGTATTGATGGCGTTGACAGGCGAGGCAGGGCCAGTGGAATTGTTTGGCACGGATTATCCAACACCAGACGGCACTTGCATTCGTGATTACATTCACGTGGATGATTTGGCTGACGCTCATGCGCGTGCCTTGGATCATTTGGCCAGTGCAGGTGAGTCGATTAAGGTGAACCTAGGAACTGGAGTCGGTGTTTCAGTGAAAGAAATCATCGCTGCTGTGGAAGAGGTGACTGGCCTAAAAGTGCCACTCGTGTTGGCACCTCGGCGCGAAGGAGATCCTGCGCAACTCGTTGCTGATCCAAGTTTGGCGCTCGAGGTGTTGGGGTGGCAAGCTCAACATCGTGACGTGCGTGAGATGGTGCGCTCAGCGTGGATGTGGATGTCGGGTGCTCGAAAAGGTCGATTTGAAAAATAATGTGGTGTTTGCGATGTAAACACATTTTTTTCTTGTGGTTTGGAGTTCATGTTCCTAGCCTGCTTAACAGTCATATTTGCATCTTATGATTAGCAAAAAAACCCATAAACCATCTTTTGAAACGAGTATCACTGCTGGAGGTTTCAGCTTAGTGGAGTTATTGGCTGTGATTGTGATCATGGTTTTGCTGATGACAATGGGATCCATGGGGATTCGTTCGTTGACGAGCGGCAAGGGCACATCAACTGGCCTAGCTAACACGGAGAGTCTGTTCGCTGAAGCGAGATCGACTGCGATTGGCAAAGGGGTGACGACACGCGTGTTGATCGACGCTCGTGATGTGAGCGAGACGGGCACATACTTGCGCAAAATTGTGATCGCCACCAAGGAACCACGCGAGGCGAATGATGAAACGGATACTTGGGCCATTACAAGCCGTGGCTACACGCTGCCGGATGGTATTTTTTTTAGTAAAGTGTTGAGCCGCAAAAGCCCCACAAGCTCAGATCCGCTCGAGGCTGATGACCTTCAGTTTGTCAAAGAGTCTGACAATGGCAAGTATATCTCATATGAATTTAATAATCAGGGGTTTGCGGCTGTTCCAGGCATGACTTTCGTGATTGGCGCTGGTGTTCGTCCGGCGGGGCAGGAGCCGAAGATTGGCGGCAGCGCCAAACGAGATTTCGCCGGTTTCACCATCTGGTCGAACGGTGAGACTTCGATTTTCCGCAATCCAAGCCAGATATCCACTGACTTCACTGCAATCACCAATTTTTAATTATTTGAATATGATTCAGCATTTGAAATCGGGCAAAAAGGCTTTCACCTTGATGGAGACGGTGATTGCTATCGGTGTGTTGGCTGTGTTATTAACGGCGTTTATGGCGGTTTTTGGTCCAGCTGGGCGCGGGATTCGCCGCACCATTAATGCTCAAGAGGCTGATCGCTTGACAAGCGCTCTGGAACAAGAGTTGGCGACTAATCGCATCAAGGGTGGCACGAACGAAGATTTAACGGCTTTTCACAAGGCTTATCGTTGGATAGAATCTTCTCACAAGCCAGATAATATCATCTTCGCTTACCAATACAAAGGAGATCCGGCGCAATCACGGGAAGATGGAACTCTAAAGCCATACTTAGGAAAAACGGGTGAGGCTGGCAAAGACTTTGTGGTTCAGCCCGCATTCCGCATGCGCAATGATTCACTTTTAGCAGATGACTTGCAGTCATTGCAAGGACGCGTGTTTTTTGTGAAAATGACGCAGCTGATCGTGGATGGAACGAACGGGTTGAAACTTGGAACACCTGGATCAATTGTGTCACCTCCGACGACGAATAGCAGTCAGACTCCACTGACAGGCTCGGGTGCTGATGGTTACAACGACGCTGTCATTCCTTTTGTTGCGGATTTTTACGAGGTGCAAACGACCGATAAAAACTACTTGAAATCCGGAGGTGGTCTTAATCCTGATAAATTTAAATCTCCCGTTTTCTCGAGAAATCTGGCAGTGCGTCGTTAAATCATACTGTATTGTATCGGATCCGTATTTGGCTATGAAAAATCCTAGAAAACTCTTAATTGGCAAAGGCTTCACCTTGATGGAATTGATGGTGGCCATGGGGATTGCGCTGTTGATCATGACCATGCTTGTGGGAATCACCAATGTCGCGATGGGCGCGTGGCAGCGTAGCCGCGCCGAGGTGCGTGCATCTCGACAAGCGAAGGCGATTTTGGATGTGATGGCCAAAGACTTCGAGTCTCTGGTGCAGCGCAATGGCAATTCGTTTGAGTGGCTTTTTGCGGAAACGGAGCAGGTGTTGCCGGGGCCTGAATCACAGAAAAGCACTAATGCTGCGCAGTTGATTTTCTTCTCAGCAGCGGCTGATCGCTATCAGGGTGGCGTCGGATCTGCGAATGACAAAGGAGGAGACGTATGCGCAGTTTCATATAAACTGGCCTATCAAGATCCCTTGTCTGCCGAAGATAATGCTGAGTCGAGTTTTGTTTTTTATCGACAGTTGGTAGATCCCAAGCCGACTTTTGATACTTTTTTGGGCAAAACCGATCTGAAAACGCAGTTCTCTAGCTTTGCTGGCAGCACAAATTTTGAGACGAAGGATAACGCTTCCACACAAGACCAATCGATGTTCCGTTTTGTTTGTGAGAATTTATATCAATATTCAATCTCATTCAAACTAGACGTTCCCAATACAGCATCGGGAACGACGATCACCACACCGGTGCGAGTGACACTTGGCGAAAACTCGAATGCGAGCTTTGTGCGTTTGTATGGTGATCGATTGGACACAGATGCGACGATCGTTGGCGATCTTAACATGAGCAATGAGCAGCTTAAAACTGGTAAAATCACGGGTGTTGAGATTTGTTTGACTGTGTTGTCAGATTCTGCGATCGAACAATTGAAGCGCAGAAAATTTAAGGACGCGACTGAAAAGTCGAAGTTTCTTCTGCAGAACTCCTATGAATACTCGAAGTCAGTGGAGATTCCTGGTTTGTAAATTATCGCTTATTTGATAAAAAAGAGTTTCATTTTTTCTCAGCAAGGCTAGCTTGCTGAGCGATGTTTTTCGCAGTCGCCAGTCATTTGGTGAAAAGAACATTGATAGAACCATGTCAGAAGATCCATTTAAGTTTCAGCAATCTCGCGATTCCAGAAAACCCGGCGCGGAGCCACCCGGAATGAATTGGAAGTGGATGGTCATATTCATGATTGGATTGCTGATCTTAGGCACAGCTGTTTTTTTCGGAGGTAGTTTTGGTGCGAAGGTCAATCAGCTCAGTTACAGTGAATTTCGTCAGCTTTACGACCAAGGATTGGTTGTGACGAACGACAATCGCCGTCCGCTGGAGGTCGTTACTCGCGATACGATTTACATTGCTAGCATTCGTGGTTGGCTGTTGCCAAAACCTGTGATTGATCCTAACGCACCCAAAAAATCAGAATCATTTCAGGTTCCGATTGATTTGACGTTGCATCAAAAAGCTTTGCGTGAGCTCTTCGGCGATGATATTCGGATAATTCATGCTGCGCAGGCTAATACGCCCGATGAAAGCAGTGCGGTGCGTCAGATTACGTTGGCGGATTTTCGGAGATATCATGCCATGGGTCAGATCAAACGTGACGACGTCAGTGCTCCTCTGCAAATCGTTGTTGGAAAAAACAGTGCATCTTGGATTAGCGGTGTGCGTGAGTGGTCAGAGGCGGTAGCACCGGCAACAGCAGATAAAAAAACTGATGTGACAGATTTGGGCAATCGATTTGAAGTAAAAGTGGACACACTGATGCAAGCCGAGCAGTTGTCTGAATTGTTAACAGCTGGAGCAAAGCGCATCAATGAAACTAACACAGTTGGCAACGCGGTGATGACATTTTTGCCGATTCTGCTTGTGGTTGGGTTATTGTTCTTTTTGTTTCGTCAGCAAATGAAATCGGCAGGTCGTGGTGCGATGAATTTTGGTCGCAGCAAGGCAAGATTGATCAGTGCGGATCGGAACAAAGTCACATTCAAAGATGTGGCAGGCATTCAAGAAGCAAAAGAAGAACTGCAGGAAATCGTTGAGTTTTTGCGAGATCCTAAAAAGTTTCAAAAACTTGGAGGTAACATTCCTAAAGGGGTTTTGATGGTTGGATCACCAGGAACAGGCAAAACCCTGCTCGCACGAGCCATTGCTGGTGAAGCGGATGTGCCATTTTTCTCGATTTCTGGATCTGATTTCGTTGAAATGTTTGTTGGCGTTGGAGCTAGTCGGGTGCGTGACATGTTTGAGCAAGGACGAAAGAACGCACCGTGCCTGATTTTCATTGATGAGATTGACGCTGTGGGACGTCATCGCGGACATGGCATGGGTGGTGGTCATGATGAACGCGAGCAAACGCTCAATCAAATGTTGGTGGAGATGGATGGCTTTGACTCCCAAGAGGGTGTGATCATCATTGCAGCAACGAATCGTCCAGACGTCTTGGATCCAGCGTTGCTGCGCCCGGGGCGATTTGATCGTCAAGTGACAGTATCGCTGCCAGACGTGAATGGGCGTGAGGAGATCCTGCGCGTTCATGTTCGCAAGATCAAATTAGCTGCCGCGGTTGACCTGGGCGTGATCGCGCGTGGCACTCCGGGATTTTCTGGCGCTGAGTTAGCAAATTTAATCAATGAAGCAGCTTTGCTGGCGGCTCGCAAGGGCTTGTCGGCCGTGACATTGGCAGAAATGGAAGAGGCCCGTGACAAAGTTCGTTGGGGTCGTGAGCGCCGTAGTTTGGCGATGAGTGACAAGGAGAAAATTGGCACTGCATGGCACGAAGCGGGCCATGCATTCTTGAACGTTGTTTTACCGCATTGTCATCCGTTGCATAAAGTGACCATTATTCCGCGAGGACCGTATCTGGGTGCAACCATGTATCTGCCTGATGGCGATAAGTATTCGACTCAGAAAAAAGAAGCGTTGGACAACTTGGTTATGACCATGGGGGGGCGGATAGCGGAGTCCTTCCACAGCGATGACATATCTAATGGAGCCTCCGGCGACATTCGTCAGGCCACGAATCTGGCTCGGCAAATGGTCTGTGAGTGGGGAATGAGTGAGAAATTGGGGATGGTGGGTTATAATGAGGGAGATGGACCCGTGTTTCTCGCTCGCGACATGGGCCGGGCTCGAGATTATTCAGAGGCGACAGCCCAAGCGATCGACGCGGAAATTAAACTGTTGATCGACAATGCTTACACAAAAGCCGAGAAGCTGCTGAATGACCATCGGGACAAAGTCGCATTGATTGCGAATGCGTTACTCGAATTCGAAACCTTGGACGCAAGTCACGTCAGGGATTTAGTTGAGACAGGCGAGATGAAAAACCCTCCGCCAAGTCCAAAACCACCACCGATTCCCGATAATCTTGTTTCTCATGATGCCCCTCGGTCGATCGATAAAGAGCCTCTGAATGGCGGGGCGTTACCGCCGGACGTTGTGGGTGCCCCAGCATGATAGCGTGATCGGTTAGTCTGAAACATGTCGAAATCTCGCATCCAGCTTGGCGGTTTCATTTGGCTGTGGACTTATCTAAGTCCACACCGCAAGGTTTTCTTGCCATCCTTGGTGGCGCTATTTGTAACGGCGGGGCTATCATTGTGTTTTCCGTGGTTTCTCAATCACATCATTGGCAATCCGGCTGATGCACTAAAAACAGGAGTTGATGCCGCTGTTGTGATGCAGCGGGTGGATCGCGATGTTTTAATGATGCTAGGTGTGCTTGCGTTACAAGCATCGGTTGGATATTGGCGTGTTCAAGGATTCACGCGTTCGGCGGAGGCAGCGATGAATGACATGCGGCAAGATATTTTTGCCACGATGTTGAAGCTACCGATGTCGTTTTTTCATGAGCAGCGCAGCGGCACGCTCAGCAATCGATTGTCGAGTGATTTGACGATTGTGCGAGACACCCTGTTGAACACGGTGCCGCAGGCAGCGCGGCAAGTGGTGATTTTGGTCGGCGGCTTGATTGCGGTTTTTGTGGCGTCGTGGAAGTTGTCATTGCTGATGCTAGCCTGTGTGCCGCTGGTCGCCATCTCTGTTGCGTTGATCGGCAAGCGCGTGCGTCAACATTCGCGCGGCGCACAAGATGCTTTGGAGGGTGCAAGCGCGGTTGTCGAGGAGGCTTGTCTTTCGATTGCTGACGTGAAAGCCTTTGTGAACGAGGATTTCGAGAACCTGCGCTATCGGCGCGAGCTTGAAGAATTTTATCATGTGGCCTGCCGAGGCGCAAAGGCGCGAGGCGCGTTTTTATCTTTTATCATCTTTGTGATGTTCGGCACGATTGCCGTGGTCACTTGGTTTGGGGCGCGATTGTTTGCTGCTGGAGAAATCAGCAATTGGCAATTCGTTTCGTTCATTACTTTCAGCGTATTTGTCGGCGCGTCATTGGGTTCCATTCCGGAAATCATGTCTCAGTTGCAATCGATGAATGGTGCAACCGAACGATTACGGGAATTGTTCTCCATGTCGCCCGAGCGTGCAGGTGGTGCTGAGTATTCGGCGTTGAAAGGTGATATCACATTTCAGGACGTCGAATTTGCCTACCCGAGTCGTGGCGATCAAGCCGTTCTGCGTCGGCTTAGTTTTCATGTGCACGCGGGCCAGCGTGTGGCGTTGGTTGGTTCTTCGGGAGGTGGCAAGAGCACAGTTCTCTCCTTGCTGATGGGCTTTTATGCGCCGCAGGCAGGTAAAATCATGTATGATGGACTGGATTTGAACCAAATGGATTTGGCTTCGTTGCGCCGACAAGTAGCGCTGGTTCCACAGGAAATTTTACTGTTTGGCGGCACGATTGCTGAAAACATTGCCTATGGGGTGCCCGGTGCAACTCGTGAGGCGATTGTCGAAGCCGCAAAGATCGCGAATGCGCATCAGTTTATTGAGCTAATGCCAGAAGGCTATCAAACTCTCGTCGGACCGCGAGGAATCAAGCTATCTGGCGGTCAACGTCAGCGGGTGGCCATTGCACGAGCGGTCTTGATGAATCCACGCCTGCTGCTACTGGATGAAGCTACCAGCTCGCTGGATACGGAAAGCGAGCAACTAGTCAATGAAGCACTGGAGCGCCTGATGCTTTCGCGCACAGCCATCGTCGTCGCACATCGACTCTCGACAGTTGTGAATGCAGATTTGATCTTGGTCATCAAGGATGGCCAAGTAGTGGAATCAGGTAAGCACGATGAATTATTAGCTCTCAACGGTTTTTATCGATTATTGGCTCAAACTCAAACGTTGGTATAATCTTCTAGTTTGCTTGTTGTATTCAACGGACGTGGATTAAGTAATGACACGAAGTTGCCTTGGGAGCCACGCCAAGTTTGCCCACTCATCATGGCGTGTCGAACAAATGTTTTGGCGATGCGGCAAGCCTCGGCAATGTTGCTTCCCTTGGCCAGTTCCGCTGCAATGGCGGCTGACAGCGTGCAGCCTGTGCCATGCGAGGCAAGGGCTTGCAATCTCGTTCCTTTCAGAAGTGTGATTTGATCCGCAGCAGCCAGCACATCAGTGCTCGATTGCTGACAGCTGAAGTGACCACCTTTCAGCAGGACGGCACAATCATAGCGTTTTGCAATCTCAGCTGCAGCAGCGCAGACGCCTTCTAATGAATCGAATGAAGCAGTGCAATCGTCTTGGAGGATCATCCGAGCTTCCGGCAAATTTGGCGTGATTACAGTTGCGAGAGGAAATAGAAGCGATTGATAAGCCGCGAGCGCATCATCCAGACACAGCGTGGCTCCAGTGCTAGCTGAAAAAATCGGATCTATCACAAGTGGAATTGATAGATGTGATTTTAAGATGCGACTGATGACCTCGATGTGTTCGGCCGAGTATAGCATGCCGAGCTTGATCGCTGAAATTGGGAACTCATCGAGCAACAACAGAATTTGTTCTTCTAAAAAATCCACTGGCAACGGCTGAATGCGCCGCACAACATTCGGCGACTCAGCGACAACGCAAGTAATCGCCGTGGTTCCCATCACGCCGAGTGATTGGAAAGTTTTGAGGTCAGCTTGAATGCCAGCGCCAGCTGAGCAGTCGGCACCAGCAATACTCATCACCACGGGCAGCGACATACGCTGAACACTTTCCTCGAGCTCGTCTGCGAGCAGTGGTTTATTGCAGAGTGTCATCCGTTAGTTGGTAAATCACTCCAACATGATCGACTGCGTAGAGGTTGCCGGCAACATCGACTGTGAAAGCAGAAATCTTCGCAGGCTTCGCACCCGATTTCGACCAATCATTGCTGTGGTCTTGTATGTCGATGGCTTTGTTGTTCACGAGTTTGAATGACCAGACGCGTGGATTTTGGTAATCAGCAAACACATAGCGTCCTTGTAACTCGCGAATCGGTCCGCGATAAACATGCCCTCCCGTCACTGAGAACCCCTCGAACGCACCGGAGCCATGCTTGTAAACATAAACTGGCTCGATGTGCTCTTTTGGTGCGTCGCCACCCACTTGCTTTGCAGGAGTCGCAATCAAACCCTCACGCAAACGCCATCCGAAGTTGGCGCCAAAACCTTGTTTGTGATGGATGTGATTGATTTCCTCCCATTGATTTTGACCGACATCCGCAATCCAAAAATCTCCCGTGCTGGGGTCAAAGGAGCAGCGCCATGGGTTGCGCAGGCCGTAGCACCAGATTTCCGGACGCGCATTGGCTTGATTCACAAAGGGGTTATCTTTCGGGATTTCATAGCCACGCGCGGAGGAAACATCAATGCGCAGTATCTTGCCAAGTGGTGTGCTCAAATCCTGCGCACGCTGTTTGGGATCATTCGCGGATCCTCCATCGCCGTTGCCAATGTATAACATGTTGTCTGGGCCAAAATCAAGCCAGCCACCATTGTGATTCTCGAAATCTTGCTTGTATTCTAACAGTGTTTCGCGCGAGTCTGCATTAACTAGGTGATTGCGATAAGTTAGGCGTTCAATGCTAGTGCATTTCTTCTTGTTGACGTAATTGATGTAAAATCGTCCAGAAGTCGCAAAAGTTGGTTCGAACGCCAAGCCCAGAAGACCTTCTTCGCTGCCCTTGCGCTCGACGCGATCGCGCATGTCGAGAATGATTTTCTTCTCTTGACTGCCCAAATCAATCTCATTGATAACCCCATCTTGCTCAATGACCCACAGTAGATTTGTTTTACCAGGCACGAATCCTGCCCAAGTGGGGAGACGCAGATCTTTGGCAATCGCCTTCCACATTGGCGCAGCATTGAGGCACGGGAACAAGCTCAAAGTCAGAACAGCAGATACTGCGAATGGTCTCATGGGACTTGATCATAAATCGTGTTTTGACATGGGTCAAGTTTCACGCAACGAATTCGATGCGACATGACAAAGCATTTTGGCAAAAGTCGATTCTTAAGAATCTGACGGAAGTCATTCGCATTGGATTCAGGCTTAACTGCATTTTGTTGTATTTTTGTCTTGTCATTGTGATGTGCTGGACATAACCTTTCCCCCCAAGCGTGATGGTGGCCGTAGTTCAATGGTAGAGCCCCAGATTGTGATTCTGGTTGTTGCGGGTTCGAGTCCCGTCGGTCACCCCA
>CAZREM010000039.1:0-25954 GCA_964599325.1 uncultured Verrucomicrobiales bacterium
GGGGATTGCGAGCGTCGATGCGGGGATTGCGAGCGTCGATGCGGGGATTGCGAACATCGAAGCGGGGATTGCGAACGTCTAAATGTCGATGGCGAGGCGTTGAAGAGCTTGTGCGTTAGCGTGAGTGGCAGCGGGGTAGGTGAGTTCGAGGACTTGGAAGGCTTTACCGAGTTGTCCGGGATGGGTGAGGGTTTGGAATTGAGCGATTTCACTGCGGCTGGCGGGGGTTTGCGAGAATGCTTGAGCGGCGAGGCGCGAGAGGAAGAAGCCCTGGGGCTCGAAGCGAACCGGCGCGAGCTGACATGAGGCCGCGGCGAGCGCGACGGCGGTGAAATCCACGTGGGCGGTGATGTCTTGGCAACCGGGGGCGCTCAGGGGATCCTCGCTCGCGACGTGTTGGCGAAACACCCGCAGGGTGCCGCTGTTTCGCTGCGGGTGGTAGTATTCGGGAGCGGCGAAACCATAGTCAAAAAAGATCATCCTCCCGTGAGTCATGCTCGCAACGAGCGGTTGGAGAAAATCGGCAAAATCGGCGCGGATTTCCGTGGCGTAACCGCACGGCAAGTCATGCCAAGGAACGTGTGGCAACCGTTCAGCAGGGGAGATGGGCCCTATTTCGCCGCGCGCTAGCTCAGATGCGTCCGCCTCACAGCGCACGCCCCACTCGATCCAGCCGGTCTCGCGACGTTCGATCCACTGAAATGGTAAGGCATCGAGCACCTCATTGGCCAAAATCACGGTCGGCAAGGGATCGGCGTGGAGCGGGGTGACACTGGCGAGGCAGCGTCCGGCATGACCTCGCTCCGTGAGCTGCTGCGCCTGCGCCGCGCGCGGGATTGGCAGGGGATCGATGCCCACGTATTCCAGCGCCGCGTGGGCGGAGGGATTGAGTTGGGCCAAGGCCGTGAGGACATCACAGGCCAAGTCCGCGTTGTTGGGGCCGAGTTCCACCAGGCGCCAGCGTGCGGGTTGCGCCGCTTCCAGCCACCAGTTCAGCAAGTGATGAGCGAGCAAGCGCCCGAACAGCGAGCCAACACTGACGCTGGTAAAAAAATCGCCCGCTTTCCCCACGCGATGGGGTTTCTGCGAGTAATACCCCCATTCGGGATGGTAGAGAGCCTGGCTCATGTAATCGCGAAAACTCAGAGGTCCATGCGCGCGAATGAAATTCATTAAGCCGGTGATTGATTTTCGTTCTGATTCCGAGTAGTTAATGGCGCGAGTCATGGCACAGACGTGGAGTAGCACCCGATACAAGCGCCGGAAAAAGCGATTCTACAAGAGCAAAGGCTTTTGGGTGGGGCTTTTTGCGTTTTTTATTGTGGTCGGGTTATTGGGTTGGCTGCAGCTGACGCGTGTGTTGCAGCCCTACCATGAGCGCGCGCAGCGCTATGACTTGGGTAGCATCAATGAGCTGGAAGTGCCGAGTCTGATTCTGGACCGCAACGGCAAGGAGATCGGGCGTATTTTCGTGGAAAATCGCAGTGTGATCGAGTATGACGACATCCCACTGACCTTCATCAACGCGTTGAAGGCGGGTGAGGACAGTCGGTTTGACCAACACCATGGGGTTGACTACATTGGCATTGGGCGTGCGGTGCTGGAGGTGTTCAAGCGTGGGGGAAAAATCAAGCAAGGAGCGAGCACGATCACGCAGCAGCTAGCGCGCGATGCTTACGGTTTGAAAACCGAAGCGCGTGAGCGCGGTGAGACGGGCTTTGATCGCAAGCTGGTGGAGATTTTTTTGGCCCAGCGCATTGAGAAACGTTACAACAAGCAGCAGATCATGACGTTTTTTGTCAACCGCAGCTTCTTGGGTTCGGGTTTCTATGGCTTGCGCTCGGCGTCGTTGGGGTATTTTGGCAAAGAGCCACGGGATTTGACGGCGGCGGAGGCAGCATCGATCGTGACCATTTTGCGCAATCCGACCCAGCACAGTCCGTTGAATAACATTGAAAAAAATCGTGAGGGGCGCAATCACGTGCTCTGGCGGATGAGCGAGGAGGGCATGCTGAGTGTGGCGGAGTATCAGCGCATGGCAGCGGAGCCGGTGGTGCTGCAGCCGCGTCCACTCCAGCGTGGCACGAGTCACGTTTATGAACAGATCGCGAATGAATCGCGGCAGGCGATTGGGGAGGATGCGTTTGCGCGTGGAGGTTTAGTGATTCGCACGACGATCATTAAGGAGGCTCAAGACGCGGCGCAGGAGGCGCTGAAGCAAAGTCTGGCGCGTGCAGAGCAGCATCCGCGTTATCAGCAGCCGAAGTATCAGGCAGAGCGTGCGGCGGATTTTCGTAAAACGGGCACGACACCCACCTACCTGCAAGGCGCGGTGTTGCTGACCGATCACGAAAATGGTGATGTGCTGGCATACGTGGGGGGGCGGGATTACGCGCAGTCGCAATATGATTTCATCGACAAAGGCCGCAAGCCCTTGGGCACGGGTTTTTTTCCGTTTTTGTTGGCCGCTGGCTTGTCGCGTGACGCCACGCCCGCGACACAGGTGGAAGATGAGCCAATGGACAATCGCTTGGTGATGGTGGGTGGCCGTGAGGGCATTCTAGGTGAATGGGGGGCAGAGGTGGAGCGTCCGGTTTATGAGCGGGGGATGATTCCGCTGCGGCGCGCGTTCGAGCAATCGAAGGTGGCTGCGATGGTGCGGTTGGGCAATCAAGTTGGTTTAAATGCGGTTGCGGAAACGGCGCGAGCGATGGGATTTGACGTGCCAGTGGCAGATGTGCTGCCGCGCCTGTTGGTGGGCTGGGATGCGGTATCGATGCGCCAAGCGGTGGCGGCTGTTGCGTGTTTTGGGCGGGCGGGGATGGGCGGAGCGAAGACCTTGCGCCTGGTCACGCGGATCGAGGATGCGGATGGGCGGGTGCGGTGGTATCCGCCCGATCTCAAGGTGGGGCATGATCGGATGGTGGATGAGGCGACGGCTTATCAGGTGCATCGGCTGATGCGCGGGGTTGCGGACAATGGCAACTTGCGTGGTGCGCTGAAGCTCAAACCCGTGTTTCGTGGGGCGGTCAAGACCGGCACTGTGCATGATTTCTCCAGTTGCTGGGCTTTGGGTTATAGCGCGCGGGTCAGCTGTGGGGTGTGGTGTGGTTTTTTACAGGGCAATAGTCCGGCGATTTATGAAGGCGCTTTTGGACGGGAGATTGCCTTGCCGGTGTGGCAGGCGGTGATGAATGCCCTGCCGGACGACTGGTTGGGCGGGGAGATCCGCAAGCCATCATCGATCGCGGAGGTGGAGGTGTGTCGTGTCAGTGGTCAACGGGCGGGCCAGTATTGCTATGAAATGAAGGATGATCCGCAGACACGCATGCCCAAGCTCTACGATGCGCGACAGCTTGAGTTTTTCCGAGTGGGGACAGAAAAATTGCCGCTGTGTGGTAAGCACTCGAGTGGTGATGTGGCGCTCACACCGACGTCCAAGCCCCAGGTGGTGGTTCCGGCGGTGAATGCGGAAGCCGTGCGTGCGAAGCAACCGGTGCTGCTGGGTGCCGATCCTTATCAGACAGAAATGGCGATGACGCAGAGCGATGAGTCGATTAAATTGGAAGCGGAAGGGGCGTTTTATCGGTCCCAAGATCGTTTGGGCAATGAGCTGGATCTCGGCGATGCCGCCGCGCGGCTCAATGTGGTGCGTCCGCGGCGATTGGAAATTGAATTGGAGGCTGAATAGTTTTTATGGATCAACAAGCATCAAATGATGGCAACGTGACACGCGCTGCGGCTCCAGTGAGCTGGAATCCGTATGTGTGTCAGGATTGTCGTGGGGTGTTTCGGGTGCCGCGCCATCATGCGGGCAAGGCCGTGGTGTGTCCGGTGTGCGATCGGTTATTGCGGTTACCGGATGGGCGCGAGCAGTTGCCGCCCTTGGTGGAGCTGTCTCAGCAAGATCCTGCGTCGGAACCAACGTCGACGCCCGCGGAGACCGCCGATGCAGCCGTGTCATCTGAGCTGGAGATGGCGAAGTCGTCGCATGAGCGCATTGCAGCGCTGGAGTTGCAGTCGATTGAAGATCTGAAGACTCAGGCGGCTGAGCGATCGAACAACAAGCGCAAGCGCAAGCATCGACGACGCAATGAGAATCGCTCGCTGGGTTGGGAGAATGCCGAGGATGCAAAGGTGATCCGATTTGGTTCGAATCATAAAATCTATGTGTGGGTGGCACTGGCGGTGGTGGTTTTGGGTGGGTTGATGTTATCCGTGTTTTTGCTGGAGCCGAAAAATACGCCTGTGCTATCTCAGGAGGAAGCGGTGGCGCCGGAGGTGCCGGCACAGAAATCCATGCCGGGTGAGCTGACACTGGTTGAAACCCAGAATCTGGAAAAGGCGCTGCGCAATGCGCTGGCTGCGAAGTCCGTTGATGTCTTGCTCAAGCACATCCGTCACGGACAGGCTCTGGAGCAGCGTGTTCGTAGCTATTACGCGACGCATCCGTTGGAACCGCTGCAACTGCATGAGATCAGTGAGATCCAGCCGATCGGTGATGGTTCTCGTTTTTATCAGTTACAGGCGTTGTATGGTGATAATCTGTCGAGAACCCTATTTGCCGAGCGCCGCGCCGAAGGCTTTTTCATCGATTGGGAAAGCTGGGTTGGGTGGTCGGCGCAGGATTTGGCAGAGGTGATGAAGCGCCAGCTCAAGGGCTCGTTTGTGATGCGGTTGCGTTTGGAAAATGAAGTTTATTATAATTTTGATTTCCCGCCGGATCAGGAACACTTGTGGCAGTCGTATCGCATTTATTCCGCGGATGGCGCGTCGGTGGCGCATGGTTACGCTCCCAAGGCGAGCGCGCTGGATGCGGATTTGCGTTTAAATTCGGATGAAACGGAGCGATTTTTGATTGTGCGTTTTCGCTATCCCGACAACAGCACGCAGGCCAATCAATTTCTGATTGAGGAAGTTCTGAGTCCCACATGGTTCATGGCGGAGTGATGGGGGTGGAGCTGGTGCGGATCAGATGCCAGCGCGGCCATGACACAGTTCCAGTTCCTCATGCGTCATGGCGTCACCGTGCGGCGGTGCTTTGTCACTGTCTGTGTCACTGTCCGTTTTGCAGATCGAAGCGCGTTTTCTGGCGGTAGAGAGCATCGCGCTGCTGGCGCAGGAGCTCGAAGCGGCGCATTTGTTCGGGACTGAGCTCGGTGACGCCTGGCACGCTGGAGCTGCTGCCATAGCGTTTCCATGGGCCATAGGGCACGTCCTGCGGCTCGACAAAGCGCCAATGCACTTTCTGACCGGAGCTGATGCCGAGGTAATCGCGCACAGCGGGGGAGATGTCCAAGCCAGCAGCGTTATTGTGGGGGTTTTTGGGAGGTTTATCGCCAAAAACGTAAGGCCAGTCATCGGTCTCGAAAGGGCCGACATCCTCCCACTGCGCATAGCAGGAGCGGCGATTGGCAAAGATTTGCAGCCAGCGTCCCTTAAGGCTGGTTTGCTGATTGTCGCGGGGCACGCGATTGAACCAAGGAATCACCCGAGCGGCCTCCGATCGATAACCCTGGGATTCCTTGTCGTTGTAGGGCAGTGCGATGTAAAAGGGGTTGAGTTTCGGCACAAAGCTGCGAGGGCGGAAGTCGCCCATGCCATGGGAGGCGATGCGCGACTCGGGCGCTGGGTCATCGTAGCCACCGAAGTGACTGACCCATTGTTTATCCCAGGCTGAAACATCATTCGGCACAGGATTGTTTTCAGTGGGTTGCTCGCCGATCCAGAACACGGTGGTGGTGATGTTCATTTTCCACGGATAAGTGATCTTTCCAGTGCTCGGACGCGTGCTGATGCCGCTACGGTGTGCGGCCGCCGCGGCGGTGGACTGGGTGGGTATGATCACGCGGGGACTTGTCTCACTGGGGGTCTGCTCGGGAGTTTGGGCGTGAACCAGCAAGCCCGCGCACAGCACCACGGGGCACAGGTGAAGCACAAGTGACCCGATCGCGGCGCTGCGGCAACTTGAGCTAATACGGTGAGGCATGACGGGGAAACGTGACACGATCGAAGCAATACGCACAAAATTAGGCAACCGCACGCTACGAGGGCTTGGGAAGAAAAAAACGTTGCTGTAGCTCGGTGATTGGCCAGTCAAGATGGTTCATGACCTCCAGAATATCTTCCCAGAAACGACGCTTAAGCTCATTTGAGGCAGACAGCAGCATGCTTGGGTGGTCCGTGACACGCAGGGGGATGTTCTCGAATTGATGCCAACTGCCGCGAAATTGTTGGTCCTGGCTCAGTAAAGCTTGAGCGGCTTGAGCGCCCAATACAATGATCGCGCGGGGCTGAATGATGCGCATTTCCTCAGCCAAAATCGGCAAAAAAGCGCTGATTTCGTCGGGCTGCGCGTTGCGCGTATTGGTCATTTGGCCCGGACTATTGGGGCGAAATTTCAAGATCGGGGTGATGTATTGCTGATCACGCGTTGTGTTCATGGCCTTGATGATCGCATCAAATTTTGATCCCGTTTCACCGCTGAGGGGATTTTTTTTGATTTCATCATGATAGGAAGGGGCTTGATAAATGAACGCGATTTCCGCGTCGGGGGAGCCGGTGCCGTGGATGACAGTGGGGCGCAGCGTCCGCAGTCGATGGGACTCGGGCCATTTCAGGGTTTGCTGGCGCAGGGACTGGAGTTTGGCAAGTTTATCGGTTCCGTGAATCACCAGTTCTGGCGGCACCACCCGAGCGGGCTCCGCCGGTGGTTTCGCGTCGTGACTGGCCGTTGGTGCACGGACAGCGCGCGTCACAACCGAAGGGGGGGCGGTTTTAGCGCGTTGCGAGCGCAACTGATGCAAATGGCGCAGCAACTGAATCGCGGAATCGTCCAGTCGCACATGGGTCTGGCCCTGTGCCTCCAATTGGCGCAGATGATGCAATACGGTATCGAGTAACGGATTCATGGACGAAGCGAGCCGGTTGCGCCTGAGTGATCTGATGTTGGATTGATGGGTCGCGCCACGCAACTCATTCGGATGAATGGCTGAGATCGCGCATGGCTTCTGAAATCAAATCATTGACCCGTCCGTGGACCGTTTCCGCTGCGACGCGCAGGGCGTTTTGAATCGCCAGTGCCGATGAGGAGCCGTGAGCAATGATCACCACCCCATTGACGCCGAGCAAGGGACAGCCGCCGTAGGATTCATAGGAAGATTTTTTTTTAAGAGCCTTGAACGCTCCCTTCGCCATGGCTGCGCCGAGCGTGCGCAGGGGATTGGCCGTTAGCTCTGCTTTTAGCCACTTGCTCATCGCCTTGGCGGTTGCCTCGCAGGACTTTAGCACAATGTTACCGGTGAATCCATCGCACAAAACCACGTGCAAGGGGGTTTCAAATAAATCGTGACCTTCCACATTGCCAACAAAATGAATGCCCTGGGTGTTTTTCAACAAAGCGAAGGTTTCTTTGGTGAATGTCGTGCCTTTTTCGTCTTCTTCACCATTCGACATCAGACCAACGATGGGTTTTTCGATCCCCAGCACCAATTTTGCAAAGGCGGTGCCCATGATTGCGTAGCCGACAAGGTGCTCCGGCTTTGCCTCTGGGTTCGCTCCGGCATCGAGAAGGTTGCAAATGCCGTGCTCATTTGGCAACGGTGAGGCAATCCCAGCGCGTTCGATTCCGGGGATCATGCGCAGCTTGATGGTGGCGGAAGCGACGCATGCACCCGTGTTGCCGGCGGAGATAAAAGCTTGAGCATCACCATTTTTTACCAAATCCATGGCGATATTGATCGATGAATTCTTCTTGCGTCGCACCGATTTGGCTCCCGGTTCCGCCATTCCGATGGTTTCGTCAGCGTGAACGATGGTGATGCGATCGCGCTCGAGCTGGTGTTTTTGGCACTCGGCCTCCAGCAGTGGGGCATCACCCACAAGGAAAATGCGGCGGATGGATGAATGGAGCGCCAGCGCTTGTTTCGCGCCGAGAATATTGACAGTTGGGGCGTGATCGCCGCCCATGGCATCGAGAGCAAGATTCATAGATTAGGTTCCACAATAGACCGCAGCGAAGCGGCAAAATATCAGTAATGTGTCGAATTGAAATGCAAAAGTGATGAAAATCGGCGTCTTTTTCCGGTTCGCTCAGCTGGCTCGTCAGCATTTACAAGCCATCGGGTTGGTAAGAGGCTAGTTTATCGATCAGAAATGTCCAGCGTAGCGCAGGGCTGTGCAACTTGTTGTCCTGTTTCTTCCATTCGACTGAAACTTCACAAGCATCGCTGCGCAAGCGGCGATTGACCTGCCAAGAAAATGACTTTTTGACCGGATCGTAGATGGCAGGAACTTCGCCAAAACCTGCAACTTTCATGACCAAGGTCTCGGGGCGAATATCCGTGACCTGGCTGAGATCCGCACTGATCAGCGGCAATCGGCTGTTGACGATCGCACTGGCCTCGGGAGTGACTGGATGCTCTGTGGGCTGAGATGAACCATTGGCAGCGAGTAAAGTGGTGGCGGTAGGGCTCGTGCCTCGGTAATCGACGGCAAGTTCGAAGATGCGATCATAAGTCCCAAGAATAATGTAGCGCGGTAGTGTGGCATTGGGACTATTGCGATGAATCTTGCCGGGAATGACCGTAAACTGTGCCACATATCCGAGAGATGTAGCAATCGGCTGCATTTCCTCGGTGTGAAATCCACCTGGATACGCGTAGGTGGTGATGGCTTGTCCGAAGTTTTTTTCTAAAAATTGCTTTGAATCGCCAAATTCGGTTTGCAGATACTTGGCATAGGCTTCCGCACCACGTCGCTTCTGGGCCTTAACCGTTGCGGGAAAAGGGTGGCTGACCGAGTGTGAACCCAGGCTGGCTCCGTGTTTCTGCATCTCTCGGATCATCTCGAGGCTGAGTGACTTGCCCTGAACGTTGACGTATTTTTGGTAGAGATAGAGAGTGAATGGGTAACCAAATTCTTTTAATACAGGGAACGCATCGGTATAAACGGATAACCAGCCATCATCGATGGTAATCACGGCGCTGCGCTGTGGAATGCGTTGCTCGCCTCGCTTCCACGATAGGAATTGCTCCATGCTGATGACGGAAATTCCGAGATCCTTGAGTGCCTGCATTTGTTTTCGAAATTTCCCCGTGTTGATGCGCATTTCTGTTTCGGCAGCTGTCGTGGAAAAATCATGATAGCCGAGTATCGCGACTCGCACGCCGTCTTCCAGTTCGTGTTGATCTGTGATCGACTCCGCAGGAATGGCATTTGCGGTTTGATCGGTTGGACTGGGCGTTTGCGCCGCAAGCAGCTGGATCGCTAAAACCATCAACATCATGACACGAGTGCGGTTTAGCAAGTAGAACAAAACAGGCATGGACACAGTGTAAATGATGCGAGAATTGTCGCAATCGAAAATAACAATCGCTTTCAAAAGCGATTGACCTTCAATCAAGATTTGTTTTTTTGATCTGAAATGCAAAATAATTCTTGTGCAGCTGTCGAAATCAATTACCATTTCCCCCGCCGAACGGCTCACAGAGCCTCGTGGTGTAATGGTAACACAGCGGTTTTTGGTACCGTATTTCTGGGTTCGAGTCCTAGCGAGGCTGCTCTTTGATTGGGGCAAAGATTCTATTGAAGTTTAGTTGTGCTTTTTTTATTGGTATTGAGGCAACCACTCGTAACCAACTGCTGCTTAAGCACTCATTTAGTTATTTCTGATGAAATGTTTTATCCGTGAAAGTTACTTAGGCTCGGTGGTCTTGGTAGTTGATTTGCATGGATGATATGATCGATGACATCAGCTGGTTCATGGTTGGATTGACAGCCAGTCGAGCGCGAGCTATGGCTGATGGCGATGATCATTGAGACAGTGGCGACGCATCGCAGTCAGTGGGGAGAAGGGCCAATCTGGTGGCAGGGTTCATTGTATTACGTGGACATTGAAGGTCACGCGATCAATCGTTACACGCCGGCAACAGGAGCTGAGCATTCTTGGAACGTCGGGCAGCGTGTCGGAACAATTGTGCCACGCGCCAATGGTGGTTTTGTAGCGGCAGGCGATCATGGTTTTTTTTATTTTGATGAACATACGGGCATTGTTTCAGCAATTGCAGATCCCGAGTTCGATCGTCCGAATAATCGTTTCAACGACGGCAAGTGTTCGCCCGATGGTTATTTTTTTGCTGGTAGCATCAGTTTAGTCAAGCAGACAGGAGATGCGGCGTTGTATCGTTTAGCGGCCGACGGTTCGGTGGTGCGGGTCTTGAGCGGAGTGACAAATTCCAACGGCATTGCTTGGAGTGCGGATGGCGAGACGTGTTACTACATCGACACACCGCGGCGGTCGATCTTGGCGTTTGATTACGCCAGGGGTGAGCTGAGTGAAGAGCGTGAGGTTGTCAAGACGAGGCACATTGATGCATCGCCAGATGGCATGTGCATTGATGCGGATGGCAATCTCTGGGTGGCTTTTTGTCATGGTGGATGTGTGTGTTGCTTTGACCCGCGCACAGGTGAACAATTGCGACGGATCGAAATCCCTTGTCTCGAAACGACGGCTTGTTGGATTGGTGGCGATGATGGTGACGATTTATTTGTCACCACGGGGGTGCATCGCACGGTGGTCGAAGCTGATGCTGGGCGTCTTTGGGTCGTGCGTGGTTTGGGAGTTCGCGCTGCTGCCACGCATGCTTTTGTTGGATAAATTGATTTTATGGCTTTGCAGTTTAAAACAAAACTGTTTAGCCTAGCGTGGCAAACCCATATCAACTATTAAAAAAACATGAAATTGCGTTATTTTCTGCTGCTTTCTTTGAGCGCGTGTGCTGTGGCATTTAGCTCTTGCCAGAAAAACTCTGGTTCACAAAAAACACGCATCGCTGTGATTCCAAAGGGCACGACCCATATTTATTGGAAATCGGTGGAAGCAGGTGCCAAGAAAGCGGCGACAGAACTTGGCATTGATGTGACATTCATCGGTCCGCAGAAGGAAGACGACCGCACGCAGCAAATTGATTTGGTGCGCACTCAGGCTCTTCAGCATGATGCCATTGTATTAGCGCCATTGGATGCTGTGGCGTTGCGCGATGTCGTCAAGGAAACGGCTGAGCGCGATCATAAACCAGTGGTCATTATCGATTCGGCGCTTGCGGATAGCTCAACATTTATCACCAGCTACGTTGCTACAGACAATCGCGAGGGTGGACGGATCGCTGCGCGGCATTTGGCTTCTATTTTAGGAGGAAAAGGCAAGGTCGCGATGTTGCGTTACATGCAAGGCAGCGCTTCGACCCTTGAGCGCGAGGAAGGCTTTTTAGAGGAAATCAAAAAAACACCTAGCATTGAAGTTGTGAGCGAAAATCAGTATGGCGGCGCGACTGCAAGCCAAGCGCAAGACACTGCGATGAATTTGTTACAGAGCTTAGTGGTGGCCGATGGTTTGAGCGTTCAGGGCATCTATTGCCCCAATCAGACGACGACATACGGCATGTTGCAGGCGCTTCAAGGAAAAGGATTTGCTGGAAAAGTAAAGTTTGTCGGATTTGATTGCGATGCGAGTTTCCTTGAGGCTTTGAAAAGTGGTCAGCTTGATGGAACAGTTCTCCAGGATCCTGTCAATATGGGGTATTTGGGCGTGAAATCTGCATTTGCGAAGCTGAAAGGGGAGTCCCCTCAAGCTGTGATTGACACGGGTGCAACACTTGTGACACCAGCCAATGTCACTGACGCGAAGATTCAAACGCTAATTAAGACGCAAGTGCCTTAATCTTGTCGCCAATGCACTAGGTTTGCAGTGCGAATCAGGCCTGCAAACCTTGTTTTATCCTGCCATGCAACAGCTCATCATTGATCTTAACACACTGCCCGAATGTGGTGCTTCATTCTCAGGAATGCTCGAAGCGGATATTTTTGCTTTCCCTGAGCACGATGAAGCCACTCCCGTGACGGGTTTGAATTACGATCTCGATGTTCAGCGTTTTGATTCTGAGCTTTTATTGCGTGGGCATTTGTGGGCGAGTTTTTCTTTTATTTGTGTGGTCACCTTACAGCGTTTTGTTCAAACCATTCATCTCGATGATTGTGCGATTGCTGTAGAAATTGGTGATACAAGCCTCGTGGATGTGACCGAGGCCATGCGGGAGGAGCTTGTCATTGAGCTGCCCATGTCGCCGCGCTGTGATCAAGCGGATGAACCAATGGCTTGTCAGATGGATTCTCCATATTTAGTTGTGGACAAAGCAAATGAATCTGACATAAAATTCCCGCCCGCGCCTGCTGCGGATTTTCGCTGGTCGGCTCTCGATGCCCTCCAAGACCTTAAAGACAACCATTAAACAAACGAACTACTGCTATGGCCGTACCAAAACGCCGTCAATCCAAGAGCCGTCAAAAAATGCGCCGTGGCGCAAAGCGCTGGCGTGCACCGATTTTGAAAACTTGTCCAGAGTGCGAGACGAAGATTCCTTCGCACATTGCTTGCCCATCTTGCGGTTATTATAAGGATCGCAAGGTTCTTCAAGTTGACGCACTGTGATAACCGAGTGGCTGGGTTGAATTGCCTCTGCTGGTTTCATGACTCAAGTATTTTATACTCAACTTGGCAACACGCACAGTCGGCTTGATGTTTGCGTGTGCCATGAATGATGATGCGCCGTGGATTCATTCCTAGGCGCGTTTTTTTTGGAGTGTTTTGATCTTCATTCCAATGACTTTACCCATACGGGTTAGGCAAAGGCGCTTGCTATGAGAAGGTGGATGTCCTTTGCTATGTCATGCTTCATCTGACAAGACGTCAAGCTTTGCAGCTTATCATGGCCGCCACAGGATTTGCGACATCGCGGTCACTGCTGTTTGCTGAATCGAGCGTTCAACGTGGACTGGGTGCCGATCCTGATTTGTTGAAAAAGGATATTCCTTGGCCACGAGTTCTTACCGACATAGAAAAAAAATGCCTCGCTGGCTTAGTGGATGTGTTATTGCCGAAAGATGATTTCGGACCAGCAGCGACTGATCTCGGTGTTGTTGATTTCCTCGATGAGTGGATCAGTGCACCATATCCCGCGCAGCAGAAGGATGCCAAGGTGTTGCGCGAGGGGTTGAAGTGGCTGAATGGCCGGGCGCAGTTGTTGCATCAGAACGTTTTTTCTGACATCACGCTGGAACAACAAGTGGCTCTGATTGCGGCAGGTTTCACAGAAAAAACGGTCGAGTATCGCGAGGGACATGCGTTTTTGCGGCTTGTGCGTGATCGGGCAGCTGGTGCCTACTTCACCACCACCGAGGGGTGGAAGGCCATTGGTTACATCGGAAATGTCCCGGTCGCCGGTGCTTTTCCCGCACCAACGGAAGCAGCACTAAAGCACGTGGGTTTATCTTCAGCAGAATAAGCAAATGACACAAATCATAACATCGAAGATGCGGGCATCAAGCTATGATGCGATTGTTGTTGGGAGTGGCGCTGCTGGTGGCATGGCGGCGTGGGCGCTTGCGAAACGAGGGGTAAAAGTGTTGATGGTTGAAGCGGGGCGAAATTACGAGCCGGTGAAGGAAACGCCGATGTTTCAGAGCTTTGCGGATGCACCGTTGCGTGGAGCATCTTATCCTGAAAAACCCAATGGCTTTTATGACGCGACGATTGGGGGCTGGACAGTTGAAGGAGAGCCGTATCGAGTCCAAAACAAAGACAGTGGTGCGTGGCAAGATGGCGCGGTGGATAATCGGGTGAAGACACAGCAAAATTTCATGTGGTGGCGTGCGCGCATGCTTGGTGGTCGCACCAATCACTGGGGTCGTGTTTCTTTGCGCATGGGGCCATTGGATTTCAAGCCTCGGACAGCCGATGGCTTGGGGTTTGACTGGCCGATTGGCTATGATGATGTGGCACCTTGGTATGACCGTGTCGATCAGTTGATTGGAGTTTATGGGTCCAAGGAAAATCTTTTCAACAACCCCGACAGTGACTTTTTCCAGCCCCCACCGCCTGCACGTGTTTATGAGCGATTGCTGCAGTCAGGTGGCAAAAAATTGGGATTATCGATCATTCCGGCGCGCATGGCGATTTTAACCAAGCCGATCCACGGACGTCCGGCCTGTTTTTACGCGACGGCATGTGGGCGCGGATGCTCGATTGGTGCCAATTTTCAATCGACGACCGTTTTGATTCCGCCCGCGTTGCAAACAGGAAATTTGGATATTTTGACCAACGCGATGGTGCGCGAAGTCACGGTCGATGCTTCGGGCAAGGCAACGGGCGTTCACTACATTGACAAAGAAACCGGCAAAGAGGAGCACGTTGCGGCCGCTGTGGTGATTTTGGGCGCAAGCGCATGTGAATCGGCACGCATTTTATTGAACTCGAAGTCCAATCGGTTTCCTCAGGGACTGGGCAATAGCAGCGGGCACTTGGGACGCTGGCTAACGGATTCAACAGGTTCGAGTCTGTCGGGGCGCATTCCAGCGTTGGAGAATTTGCCATTGATGAATGAAGACGGCACATCGACCATGCACACTTATGCGCCATGGACTGTTGATCGCCAGAAGGCTGCAACCAAGTTAGGGGTTCCGCGTGGCTACTACATGGCTTGGAGTGGAGGGCGTAGCATGCCTGATCTCGGGACGGTGAGTGAGATCGCACCGCTGGTGGAACATCCCTTTGGGACAGGATTCAAGCAAGAGGCACGGCGTTATTTTGGTAGTTTCGTTGACTTGCATGCTCGCGGTGAAATGATTCCGAATGCGGAGTCTTACATGGAGCTGGATCCGGAGAAGAAAGATCGGTATGGCATCCCTGTGCCGAAATTTCATTTCCGCTGGAGTGAGCACGAAATTCGTCAAGTCGCGCATCAACAGCAGAGTTTCGCGGAATTGATAGAAGCCGCCGGCGGGGTGTTGTGCTCATCACCTCAGAAAGATGGGACGAAGGCGATGACGGCTGGCGGGTCCGTGAATCACGAAATTGGCGTGACACGCATGAGTGCGAAACCCGAAGATGGGGTAACGAATGGCTTTGGCCAGTTATGGGATTGTCCGAATGTGATGGTCGCGGATGGTGGGGTGTTTTGCTCCAATCCGTTTAAGAATCCCACTCTGACGATTCTTGCTCTGGCGTGGCGTGGCGCGGAGGAAATGATCAGATTATCAAAACCATAACGGTGCCAACGAAAACGCCTCACTGCAGCAGTGAGGCGTTTTTTGAGTAAAATTCTGACGAAAACTGGCTCACTTGGCGCGTTTAGAGGCGTAACCTGGCATTGGTTGGCCATTGGCATCCAATCGATTCACAGCCCACAACAGACCACGAGCCACGAGGTCGAGATAGCGGGCATCGCTGATGGTGTTGTTGTTGTGAGCCAGTGTGGTGCTAAAGATGCGCGTTTTGTTTGGACCGTAATTGTTAGTCCAAGCGATGACTGTGTGGTTGCTACCGGGTTTATCTCCCTCGCCTTGTTTGCCAGTCGCGAGCGGATGGGCGTCTGGCCATGTTTTGAAGTTACCCTCGATTCCTTGAACATTGTTGTAAAGTTCTTCGTTATCCGTGACCCAATTTTGCAGACCTTTGGTGATCGGGTGTTGAGGGTCCGTGTATTCCACGGTGATCGGCATTTGTGCTCCATGGCTGCAGGATTGGAGTCCAAGCATGTTGAACCATTTTGCTTCTGCATCCGTGGGGGACATGGGTTTTTTGTAATCACCACTACGGTAGGAGTGCATTGCGCAGTGCAAATTCACCGCAGGGACGCCATTTTTATGTGCATTGACAATGTTATCAATCGTGGTGGCATCATTGATGTCAGCGGCGCACTCGTCATGAATCACCACGTCATAGCCCTTAGCCCAATCCGGATTTTTGTAAATGGAAAACTCCGGTTTCGTGGTGGTGACCGAGCTGTATTCGATCACAAATTCTGCATTGATGCGCGCGGCTAAACCATCACTGAGGAGGTATTGCTGCTTGGCGTAATCGTGGCAGCAGCCACCCAGAACCAGTAACACTTTCAGTGGTTTGGGAGCATCTGCGGCTTGGCTGGCAGACCAGTTGGCGATCATGAGTGATGTGAGTGCGGTGACGATTGTTTTCATTGGTTGGTTGGATTCGATGTTGTGAGAGTGTTGGGGGCAAAACTTGACACCAGGGTGGAGTCAGTAGCTCGTGCCATGGTTTTAGCGGGGCAGGTTGCTGTTTGTGGATGATTGTTCTGGGGTGTCTTGCGCCGCTTGAGCTGAGAATCGCTGTTGCATCACCTCCTGCTCCAAGCGCTCCGCCAGCCAATGCTTGATCATGGATTGATAATTGAGGTAGCGCGAGCGCGCCACACGCTTGATGCGTGAAAGCATGCGCGGGTCAAAACGCAAGGTGATGGTCGAGGACTCGCGTGAGTCAGGCTCAAGCAAACTGGCTTGCAATAATTTGCAGTCAAGCTCATGCTCGTTCCAGAAAGACGACTCTTCTGCGTGACTCGCAAAACGCGGAATCTGGTTCCATGATGTGATGGTGTTCATGCGTTGTGGTTGCGGTGACTATTTGAAACTAGCGTAGTTGCGATCGTAAAAGTGAGATTCTGAAGTGCTCATGTCACGCACCGCATGAATGCGCATGCTCTTGCCGTCTGTCCAAAAACAAACGAACAACCCTCGTCCCGTTAACGTGCGTCCGATGGCAAAATAGCGTGCTTGTTCGGCACTGAGTTCATGGTCTGGTAAAAACCGCAACCCGAAGGGATCCTCGAGAGCCTCTTCGAGTTCATGCTGACGAAAGCGATTGAGGTCGTAATGAACGCTGCTGGTGTCCAATTCCATGAAAATGATGTCAACTCCCTAGTGACCGACAAAATCAAAGCGGGATTCAGGAGTCTTGCAAAGTCTAAATTGGAAAAAACGGTGCGTTCAGAGTTTCGCTAGTGCCCTTAGCTTTGACTGATTGATGTGATGCGACAGCGCTTCTTGCATGCGCGAGGGATCGCCCTTGTCGAGTGCGATGAGAATCTGCTCGTGCTCATCGCAAACCGTCAGGAGGGTTGAGACCATCACCTCTTGCTGCTGCAATAGTGTGAGCCTCAATTGACTCAGGCACTCTTGTGCGTGCTTATAGATCATCGGTGATTGTGCCGATTTGATCAGTGTTTGGTGAAACATCTCGTCGGCTTGAGAAAATTTTTCCAATTGTGCGATGGTGACACTGCCCGTTTGACCCTGGATTACATCGAGCATGGTTTGGTGGTGTTCGCGCAGAGCGGTGAGATAAGCGGTGTCATGATGCTGGATGAGTCGTTTCAAGGCGTAGCATTCTAACGCCTCGCGCAGCTCATACATTTGCGCGATGTTATCTGCTTCCAATCTCATGGCATATGCTCCGCGCCCGGCATTGAGCGTCAAATACCCATCACTGGCTAGCTGCATGATCGCTTCGCGAACGGGAGTGGTTGACATCTTCAACTCCACCGCTAATTTCGACAACTGTAAGCGTTCTCCCGGTGCGAATGCTCCAGTGATGAGTCTTTCTTTGAGTATTTCGTATGCTTGGCTAGTCAGTGTGTTCATCATTCAACAATCGCAGCAGCGAGGCAAGGCCAGCTTTATTGCTTTGTTGTCACATAACAAATACATTTTAATCAAATGATAAAATATATTGCATAATAGATAATTTTCCATGAAAGAAAAGGATATAAAAAATTTCCTCTGTTTGCTGTTCCAACTCGTTGTTGGTTGTGTCTTTTTATACGCAGGTGCCGTTAAACTATGGGGGAGTGGCACGGAAGTATTTGCGCGTGATGTGGCCAGGTATGACATGTTGCCTGCGGCTTGGGTTTCGCATGTGGCTCAGATTTTGCCTTGGCTTGAAATCGGAATTGGCAGCTTGTTGTTGATTCAATTGGCGGTGAGTGGCGCTTTGTTGCTGGCGACAGCGTGCAGTTTGGTGTTTTTGATTGCCGTGGGATCGGCGTGGATGCGTGGACTGAATCTCAGCTGTGGCTGCTTTGGTGGCGAGGATGTGGCGATGAATTATCCCGTGAAAATGGCTCAGTTGGTGGGGCAGCTCATGCTCTGTTTCTATTTATGGAACCGTCATCGTTTACGTGTTGATCCATAATGATTTTAGATATGAGCGATTGACAAAATCAATGGGCATCTCCGGGCAATCGAGTTGGAATGTTTTATGTATGGCAGGAGCTAATTGTTTTTTGAACTGTGGCATTGTCATTTGATAACAATTAGTCGAGCAGAGCATCCAACCGCCGGGATTGAGGCACGCGAGCGCGGATTTGAGCAAACGCAGATAGTCGGACTCGACACGAAAAACTTGGCCTTTGTCATCGCGTGAGAAGGTTGGCGGGTCGAGAATGATCCCATCAAAGCGTCTCCCCTGGCGTGCAAAGCGTTGCAGCCAGTGAAAGGTGTCGCCTTTGCAAAAGTGGTGAGCGTCTGGGTTGAGCCCATTGTGCATGAAATTGCGTTTTGCCCAGTTCAGATAAATGGCGGAAAGATCCAAGGTTGTCGTCATAGCGCCAGCAGAGGCCGCAGCGATGGAGAAGGCTCCCGTGTAAGCAAAGGTGTTGAGCACTGTCATTCCAGGACGGCAACGCTGCTTGACCCGCAAACGGTTGTCACGTTGATCGAGAAAGATGCCCTGGGAATAGCCGCTTTGGAATGAGATTTCGTATTTCAAGCCATGCTCGCTGATGAGAAATGCTTCTGGTTGGAGCGGACCGCAAAGATGCTGTGGGGAGTCCTTCTGGTGCTGGTCCAGTCGTTTATGATAGACACTGCGTTGTTGTTGCTGAAGCCAATGACTGAATGCGCGGGGAATCGATGATTGCGGAGTCGAGAGCAGCCAGCGGTCAGCAAAGCTTTCGAGAACGATGCCAGGCAGAGCATCGCCCTCGCCATCGATCAGGCGCACGGCATTGCTTTGCGTGGCGATGAGGTTTACTCGGCGATCAATGGCCTGCTGAAAGAGCACTTGCACGGGCATTGCTTAGCGAATGCTGCGTGATGGGGCAAATGCAAACGCGCTGACCATGAGGAAATCGTCTGATCGGAAACGCCCCATAGCGCATCTAGGTCATGGGGCGTGGGGCAGGGGGGAGTGATCAGGCAGACAAGTGCCTGATTAGATCGATTTCAGGAAGTCGATCAGCTGCTGACGCTGCGCAGCTGGCAGATTCTCGAAACGTCGCCGTGCGTTCAGAGCTTCGCCATCGTGGGCACGGATGGCTTGTTCGATGTTTGAGGCGCGGCCGTCATGCAAGTAGGGGGCGCTGACCCGCAGTCCCCACAGCGGCGGTGTGCGCATCTCGTTGGCCTGGGCGTCGCCTTGCACGATGCCATCGCCCAAGGTGCCCATGTCGTGCAACAACAGATCGGAATAGAGATTTACCGGTTTGTGGCTTAGCGCCGCGATCGGACTTGGCCCAGTTCGGAGACTTGGTGTGTGGCAAATCGCGCATTGCACTTGCTCGAAGACCAATTTTCCGCGTTTGGCGCTGGCGCTCAGGGGCAGGGGGCTTGGCGGGGCGACGAGACGCATGAAATCCGCGGCGGCGTCGATGTCACCTTTACCGGTAACGGGATCGACCGTGTCCTCGGGATCGGCGACTTTGTCGAATTTTGCCAGCAGGTCAGCCTGACCGTTCGGAGCGTTTTCCTCGGGGAATAGTCGATTGGTCACGCCCATTTCATTCACATAAGCATCTCCAGCAAAACTCAGGAGGGTGGCGAGTTGACTTTTCCATCCAAAGCGTCCAATGCGTTGACGTTGATCCGCAATATCGTAAATCCGTGCGGCGCGTCCGCTCACCCCGTCGCGATTGGATTGCTGCTCCAGCCGAATCAGCACAGCATCGGGAATCGCTTCGATCAAACCGAGCCCGAACAGGGGCGTCGATTGCCGGTGAGCGATGACATTGGCCTGAGCTGGGATTTGTTCCAAAATGCTGGCATCAATGGCCTGATCTTGCAACAGCGACCCGCCCAAGCTGGCGAGGGGGTCGAAGCTTGAGCCCTCGCGACGTCCAAAGCGAGTGACCAACACCGCGCTCGCGCCGCCGGTGCCTCCCGCATTGTGGCAGGAAACGCAGGAAATGTGATTGAAAACGGGACCAAGACCGCCCTCGACGTCCTCCTCGTTCTCAAATTCATCGAGTCCGGCACCGAAATCAGCTAATTGAGCCGTGGTGAGTCCGGGCAAGGGATCGCCGAGTGTCGTGCCGCCTGGAGCGATGCTCGGTGCTCGTGGCGGGAAATGGTGGCGCACGGCGGAGTGCAGGGAGCGCGCGCCAGGCTGTCCGCTATGGGGTGGTTGCCCTGAGGCTGTGGCAAGAATCAGGCTCGCGCCGAGGGTGAATAGGGGATGGATTTTTGGGTTTGTTTTCATTTTTCAGGTTTGTTTCAAGTGCATCCTCGTTGAATGCAGATTCAACATGCGCCCGCTGCGTTAAAGATCGATGTTGAACTAGGGAAAGTTTGTTAAGAGATGGTTAAGTGAACGATCGACGGGACAGATGAATTCTGCTGCAGACGAGCTTTGCAATGGACATCGCGCATCCGCTGGGTAGCATCGCCCCATGTCGAAACAACCAGTGGTTCTGATGATTCGCGATGGCTGGGGGGTTAACCCTGGGGGGGAAGCGACGGCTGAGCGCGATGGTAATGCCACGTTGCTGGCGCGGACTCCCTTTCATGATCAACTGCTTGAGCGTTATCCGGTGGGTTATCTGAGTGCCTCGGGTCTGGACGTGGGTTTGCCGGAGGGGCAGATGGGTAACTCGGAGGTCGGACACTTAAATCTCGGTGCCGGTCGCATTGTTTATCAGGATTTGACGCGCATCAACAAGGCGGTCAGCGATGGCTCCTTGGCCACGAATCCCGTGCTAAAAGAGGCTTTCGCTCAAGCGCAAACGGCAAGGCTGCATTTTATCGGCTTGGTGTCAGATGGCGGAGTGCACAGTCATCAGGATCATTTGCTGGCCTTGGTTCATTTGGCTCATCAAGCCGGTGTGCGGGATATCATGATTCACGCCATCACGGATGGTCGCGACACCTCGCCGACAGGCGGTGTGGCATACTTGCAGCATGTTCAGGCGGGAATTGCAGGCACGGGTGCTCAGATTGCCACGGTTGTGGGGCGATACTTTGCGATGGATCGCGACAAGCGCTGGGAACGCACGGAGCTGGCTTGGAACGCGATTGTCGATGGTGTTGGCGCCCTGCAATCTGTTGATCCGGCAGCGGCAGTGCAGGCTTGTTATGCTGAGGGCACGACGGATGAATTCATGCCGGCGATGGTTTTCGCCGCAGCGGATGAGCAGCGTGTGCGCGATGGCGATGTTGTTCTGTGGTTCAACTTCCGCGCGGATCGGGCTCGACAGCTCTCCGAGGTGTTTTTGCGTCCCGATTTCAAGGGTTTTCAGCCTCGGCACCGCCCGCAGGTTCACTATGTCACACTCACAGAGTATGATGAAACCTATGACTGCTCGGTGGTTTTCGGTCCCGACAGCTTGAGCGATGTTCTGGGTGCTGTCGTGGCGGCGCATGGCAAGACGCAGCTGCGCATTGCTGAGACGGAAAAATACCCGCACGTGACCTATTTTTTCAACGGCGGTGCCGAGCAGCCGTTTGCGGGCGAAGATCGTGCGATTGTGCCTTCGCCCAAGGATGTGGCGACTTATGATTTGAAGCCGCAGATGAGCGCAGTGGAGATTACGGACACGGTGATAGCGCGGTTGGCGGCGTATGATATGGTGATTCTCAATTTCGCCAATCCGGACATGGTGGGGCACACTGGCGTGGTGGAAGCGGCGATCTTGGCCGTGGAAACCATCGATGCGTGTGCGCAACGCATTGTCGAGGCGACTTTGGCATTGGGGGGTAAGCTGTTGTTAACGGCGGATCACGGAAATTGCGAGCAGATGCGCAATCTGGACGGTTCGCCGAATACCGCCCACACCACCAATCTCGTTCAGGCCATTTATGTTGCCGCGGATGCCGATCAGGTGAAAGTGAGCAATGGCATATTGGCGGACGTGGCTCCGACGTTGCTGGACATGATGGGAATTGCGGCACCTGCGGCGATGACGGGGCATACGCTGCTACTGCGGTGATTTTTTTGAATTTGGGCATTCAGTGACATGTTCAACATCGTCATGCACGCTCCCGAAATCCCCCACAACACGGGGGCGGCTGGGAGATTGGCACTGGCCACGGGGTCGGTGTTGCATTTGGTCAAACCTCTCGGTTTTTCCCTCGAGGATAAGCATGTGCGGCGCACGGGTCTGGATTACTGGGCGGACGTGGAGCTGCGCGTGTGGGAAAACTTTGCGGATTTGCAAGCGGCTGCGGGGCCTGAGGCCGCGTTTTGGTTGTTGAGCACAAAGGGCAGCCGTGGTCTGTGGCAAGTGCCGTTTCGGCGGGGCGATTACTTGGTTTTTGGTAGCGAGAGCAAGGGCTTACCTTCAGATATGATCACTGCTGCCGCAGACCGAGCGATTCGGATCCCCATGGTGGAGGGCAGCACGCGCAGTTTGAACTTAGCCACTGCGGTGGCCATTGTGTTATTTGAGGGCATGCGTCAGCTAGAGGTGTCTCAGTCCTGACGATTTCGGTTGAACACTGACTGGTTTATTTTTTGCCAAATCCGCGCATCATCTGAGCAAGATCGCCCATGTTATCCGCGCCGCCGGCCATGTTTTTCATCATGTTGCGCATCTTGTGCGGAGAGCGCATCATTTCGCGCATTTGCCCGAATTGCTTCAGCAGGGCATCGACTTCGCTCATCGACGTGCCGGAGCCCTTGGCGATGCGCTTGCGTCGTCCGCCGCGAATGATTTCGGGGCGGCGTCGCTCGTCCTTGGTCATGGATAGCACAATGGCCTCGGTGCGCTTGATCCGTTTGTTATCAAAAGCATTGCTGGGCAACTGTTTTTTGATTTTACTAAAACCGGGTAACAAGCCGAGTAACCCATCCAGAGGACCGAGGTTTTGAATCATTTTCATCTGATCCAAAAAGTCGTTGAAATCGAACTTGCCCTCGGACAAGCGCTGCGCGGATTTCATCGCATCGGCCTGATTGATCTTATCGGCGACCTGCTCGACCATTCCCACGATGTCGCCCATGCCGAGGATGCGATCGGCCATGCGCGTGGGGTGAAACTCGCCCAGTTGATCGATTTTTTCGCCTTCGCCAATGTATTTGATCGGACGCCCCGTGGCCGTGCGCATCGATAGCGCGGCACCTCCGCGGGCATCGCCATCGAGCTTGGTTAGAATAATGCCAGTGATGCCAATCGCATCGTTGAAGTGGGTGGCAACCGACACCGCTTGCTGGCCCGTGGCGGCGTCGGCGACGAGCAGTGTTTCTCGTGGTTCCAGAAAACGGTGCAGGCTTTGCAGCTCCTCGATCAAATGCCGATCCAGCTCCTGGCGTCCGGCGGTGTCAAAAATCGCTAGTGTGTGATCGGTTTTTTCTAACCACGCCAGCGCTTGTTTCGCGACTTTGAGCACATCGGTCTCGCCTGGCTCAGGAATGAAGCATGGGACATCGACCTGACGCGCCAGCGTTGCCAACTGCTCTATCGCAGCCGGGCGGTAGAGATCGAGAGCGATCAGCGCCGGGCGGCGTCCCTCCTTCTTGAGTCGATAGGCCAGTTTGCCACAAGTGGTGGTCTTGCCAGCGCCGTTGAGCCCGCAGAGTAATATTCGTGCGGGTGGATTGAGATTTAGCCCCACAGCCTCGCCGCCGAGCAAGGCCCCGAGCTCATCGTGAAAGATTTTGACCAGCTGTTCGCCGGGCTTGACGGATTTCAACACCTCGGCTCCGACAGCGCGCTCCTTGACTCGAGCGATGAAATCGCGCGCCACCGAGAATTCCACATCGGCCTCCAGCAGCGCCAAGCGGATTTCGCGCAGGGCGTCACTGATGTTCGATTCAGAAATTTTGGCCACACCGCGCAAATGGCGGAAAGTGGAATCGAGGGAATCGGCAAGGGTTTGAAACATGACAACAGTTAAGAAAAACCAAATTGAGAATGCAGAGGCGTTATAGCTTCAAGCTATCGCGCACGACTTGAATGGCATGCTTGATCGGAATGGGCCGGCCCTGATTGCTCGCAAGTCCAGATAAATGCATGAGGCACGACATATCGCCACTAAGGAGCAAATCCGGCTGGTCTGCGAGCACGTGATCGAGCTTCAATGTGCCCATTTTTCCAGAAATATGCGGAAAAGTCACCGAAAACGTGCCTCCGAAGCCACAGCATTGCTCCGCTTGTCCAAAGGGCAGAATGCTGAGATTCTTGATTGACGCTAGCAGTGTGAGGGTCGCTTCGCCCGAGCAGGTGCCGCGTGAGTGACAGGATCGGTGGAAGGCCGCCTTCGTGGGTTGTGGCATTTCTCCAGCAATTTCGCGAATGCCTAGCCCATGAACCAAAAAGTCCATCACTTCCCAGGTGCGCTGAGCGAGGGAGTCGATGCTGGCGTCTGGTGCTTCTTCAAACTGCAACACATTGCCATGAAAATTCATCGCCGCGCACGATCCCGAAGGCACGATCACCGGTAACTCACCCGCGAAGACGCTTGCACAATGCTGTGCGACTTTGCGCGATGCGTTCCAATCGCCGGAATTGAATGCGGGCTGGCCACAGCATGTTTGGTTTTCCGGATAAACCACTTCAACGCCAAAGTGTTCCAATACTTGAACGGTCGCCCGCGCTACGTCATCAAAAAAGGCATCGCACAGGCAAGTTCCCATCAGGAGCACTTTTTTTGCCACAGGTCGGTTAGATGTCATCGCCATATTCGCGCGCAAGCATCGACTGAAATGAAACAAAGATCAACTCAGGATTCAAAAATGAGAAGATTTTTTGGAAAGTGGCCATGCCAACAAGGCAAAACAACCCAGAGCAATCGCCTGCATCGCGAGGATATACCATGGCCAAGGCCCGAGCAGATCCAGTAACGATGGATTCGGCGGCGGATGGGCCAAGAATCCAAAATTGCTGCCCAAGACGCGATTGATCACCATTGCTAGACTGACATACAGCAAGGCAAAAAGATAAGCCCGCAGTGCCGCTTTCAGCGGATGAACTCGTGGACGCCATTGTTGGACCACTAGAATGTGCAGCGCGGCTGCGATCATCAGCCAGTGGTGGACAAAAAACGCAATAAATGTGGGATGCGGAAAGTCGTAGGTGAGCGCTGGTGTTAGCAAGGCCTGTGGCGCAGCGGCAAGTCCCCAAAAATAGCCAATCTGTCTGAGGGTTTCGCGTTGAGTCAGCAGAGCAAGACCGGCAATGATGACGGATAAGTCGCACAATTGCAGGGGCAAGCGGTTTTCGATCGACATCGCCACCCCCGAGCTGCGCCAGGCCCACTGGGAAAATGGCACGGACAACAAGCAAGCAACGCCAACCGCCCGCGTCATGTGCGTCAATATTTTTGGGGATTTTCTTGCTGCGCTGACGCCAGCAGCCGTCAGCAGAGCCCCGCAAATGAGCACCCCGATGTGCGAAGGCGAGAAGGTTGCAAACATGTCCACGATCCTGTTCACTTAGCTAACGATTCACAGAACGAAGGTGAAGCCGAAAATGATTGAACGAGCTTTTTTTATTCGCCGCTTGGATAAGAAGATTCGCAGCGGAGAAGGGAAGCGAACCCGCTCTGATCATTTTTGCAAGGCTCCTTGCGCCTATTCTTGGTTTCATCTGCCTGGAATCAACCGTAGGTCGGACTCCGTTGCTACCGTTCCCCCTAGGAAATGTGAGGCAGCTGCTACTTTTAGGCTTGGATCCAGGATGTCAGATTTGATTTGGAACTCGGAACCAGCACTTGGGGTCTTGGTATCCAGTTGACTGTTCTTCCCAAGAGCGAAAAAAGATTCGCTCCATGCCGCGTTCGCTTAACATCTCAAAACTTGATTGTTTCTATTCAGCGTTCGCCTAGAATCCCAACTAACAAGATGTCCACTCGATTCTTCACCAACGACAACACCAACACACTTCTGAAGAAGTTT
>CAZREM010000040.1:0-25443 GCA_964599325.1 uncultured Verrucomicrobiales bacterium
TCAAAGATACGTCCGTCCTCTAATGCTAAAATGGCTTTCATGCGCGCGCGAAGTGAAAACTAGTGAGAGATGCGTGAGCTTGCAAGGTAAGAACACCAAGAAGTCATAATTCTAGGCAAATCATTTTCGGAAGACACACCTGCGACCCGCTAACAGCGTGGCGGAATCACCACGCCCAACGGCGGCTGGTAATGCACCCGCAGCAGGGTTAAGCCATCGGCGGGAGCGCAATGCGGGCATGTTTCGCGAAAACTCGGTGCCGGGTGGTTCAACTGCGTCAGCAAATCCGCGATCAACATTTTTCCTTGCGCCACATGCACCGCCGCACCGGTCATCAAGCGCACCATTTTGTAAAAAAAACCCGTGCCGCTCCATTCCAAGACATAGCCATCGTCCGTTGCCTGCACTTGCGCTTGCCACAGGTAACGAAAAAAATCGGTGTCTTCCTTCTCATTGCCCCGAATCGCCGCAAACCAACGGAAATCATGCCAGCCACACATCGCATCGAGCACCTCTTGTAAGACCGCAACATCCAGGGATTTGGGCAAATGCCACGCCACGCCGGCCAGCATCGGAGGCAAAATCGGCAACACACACAGGCGATATTGATACGTTTTGCCAAACGATTGAAACCGCGCATGAAAGTCATCCGCCACTTCCTCACAAGCCATGACGCGAATGGTCGCTGGCAATTTGCTGTTGAGCGCAGGCACCCAGTTGTAGGGATTCATGCTCAATGACGCTGGAGCATCGAAGTGCGCAATCTGTTCTAACGCATGCACCCCCGCATCAGTGCGACCCGAGAAATGCACCCGCACCGGCTGCTTGGCCGTGACCTCGATCGCTGATTCCAGCAAATCTTGGATCGTATTGCCACTGGCTTGCGACTGCGACCCCGCGAAGGGGCGACCATCGTAAGCGAGAGTTAATTTCAGGCGCATAACCCGCCTCCCTTCTCGCAGCGGTGGCGATCTCCCCTCATTTGGGCCAGCACATCACGCGCCACCACCACGCACGACCATGGTTTTTCCATCAACATCACACACTGTTTTTTCACCAGCCAAACCATGAATTGCTCAAAAATCATCAAATGGATGGCACCTGTCTAAGCAATTGCGACCAAATGACAATACAAATCCAGACACGATAACTTCTTGCCAAAGCGCGCGTTTCTTCTACAAGTAGCGTTTCATATGAATCCTTTCATTGGCGTTATCTATCACTGGCTGGGCGGCTTGGCTTCGGGATCGTTCTATGTTCCATTTCGCGGCGTAAAGCGTTGGTCTTGGGAAACCTCTTGGCTCGCCGCTGGCATTTTTTCCTGGATCATCGCTCCGTGGTTTTTCGCTCTGTTGAACACCAAGGACGTGGTGCTGGTCTTGCAGGAATCACCATTGCCCACACTGGGTTACACCTATCTCTTCGGCGCGCTGTGGGGTCTGGGTGGTTTGACCTTCGGGCTGACTATGCGCTACCTTGGCATGTCGCTCGGCATGGCGGTGGCTTTGGGATACTGCACAGTGTTCGGCACCTTGATCCCACCGATTTACAAAGGGGAATTTGTCGATAAACTGCTAAAAATCGAGAGCGGTCAATGGATTCTTGGTGGTTTGGCCGTTTGCGTCGTTGGCATCGTCATCTGCGGTTTGGCAGGAAAAACCAAGGAAAACGAAATGTCCGAGGAGCAGAAACGCGAAACAGTCAAGGACTTCGATTTTAAGAAAGGTGTGCTGATCGCCACTTTTTCTGGTGTGATGAGCGCGTGTTTTGCGTTTGGACTGGCCGCTGGCGGTCCGATCGGCGATCTGTCCGTGGCGCACGGAACTGACAAACTGTGGTCGGGCTTGCCCGTTTTGATTGTGATTTTGGCCGGCGGTTTCACCACCAATTTCATTTGGTGTGTGATCCTCAACATCAAAAACGGCACGGGTTATCAGTATTTCTCCGCCGCACCGCGCGCGGCATCGCCACCAGCAACCACGATTGCCGCTGGCGGTGAAGGTGCCCCTGCCAGCCACGGTGGTGAGATTGATGGCCGTCTCGATCCCACTCCAGTGCCGCTGTTGCGCAATTTCATTTTCTGCGCTCTCGCTGGCACAACATGGTATTTCCAGTTTTTCTTCTATTCCATGGGCGAAACTCAGATGGGCGATTACAAGTTTAGCTCGTGGACGCTGCACATGGCGTCGATCATCATTTTCAGTTCCATTTGGGGATTGGCCTTGAAGGAGTGGAAGGGCTCTAGCCCAAAGGCAAAAAACCTGCTGTTCCTCGGATTGCTGATTTTAGTGCTTTCAACTGTGATCATTGGCTACGGCAATCGTCTGGGCGCGATCGCAGCGGGACACTGACCCGCAGGGAGCTCCGCCGCCGTGGCGGCACTCGTGGCGGACCTAGATTCGACAGATTTTGAGCTTGGCAGGCGGCCCATTTTTAGGGAACCATGCGTCGCCCAGCCTAGCCATGCCCACTGACGCCATCCTCGCTTGCTCTCGACTATACCTCGGAGTTGACCCCACCGTTTCCATCACCCTTACGCCGATCAAAAAAGGCGCATCGGGGCGGACAGTGGTGCGCGTGGTGCGTCAAGGCGATCCACCATTCATTGGGATTCACTGGAAACCAGAGCGTCCGGAGAACGATCATTTTGTGCCTGTTGGTCGTTTTTTGAAGAAATCCAAGATCCAAGTTCCCGAGATTTTTTACGAAAACCGCAACAAACGGGTCGCTTTGGTGCAGGATTTAGGCGACGAGGACTTATTGTCTCACAAATCCCGTCCGTTTGCAGAGCGATTGCCTCTCTACCGTTCCGCGCTGGAACAAATCGATCGCTTGTTCTACGCGCGCCCACCCAAGGAATTGGAACTCATGCCCGCTTTTGATGAAAAACTCTACCGCTGGGAGCAGGATTATTTTTGTGAGCATTTGGTGGAAGATTTTCTGAAAATGGACGCCACTCCGCTGCGCCAAAGCTCCCAACTGCACGATCTCGCGCGGCGCCTCGGCAGCAGTGCCAAGCACTTGGTGCATCGGGATTTTCAATCACAAAACATCTTGATTCACAATCAATCGGCGTGGTTGATCGACTTCCAAGGCCTGCGACGCGGCCGCCAAGAATACGATCTGGCTTCGCTGATTTACGATCCCTATCTCAATCACAATGCCGACGAGCGCGAGCAGCTACTCGTCCTATGGGAAAGCATTTCAGAAGAGCGCCCGGCTGAGAGCATGCTGCGTGACTGCGCCACCCAGCGGCTGATGCAGGCCCTCGGTGCCTATGGGCATCTCACCTGCAACAAAGGTGATGCGTGGTATGCTCAGCATATCCCTTCCGCCGCACGCTTGCTGCGTGATGTGTTGCGCGACACCCCACTCGCGCGTGAGCTTGAGCCCTTCTTGAGCGCCGCTGCGCTAGCTTCCGCCTGACATGCGCCCAAAAACCACTGGATACCGCGCCGCTTGGATCTTTGTATTTGCGCTGCCCAGCCTGCTGGTTTGCCAATGGCTACCACGCCCATGGCAGGTGGAACAACTCCCCACTGCGCCACTGTTGCAACTGTGTTGGCCTGATTACCGGCTGCAGAGTCAGACGCGACCACTGGCGCCGCCGCCTCTGATTAGCGAAGTGGGAACCGATCCAGATCAAATTTTTGATCAAAATCCCCCTTCTGCCTCCGATAACGCGGTGCTGTTATCCAGTTTGAACGATCTAGGCGTGCGTCAGCTGTGTCTGCTACACCCCATGAGCTGGAAAGAGCCCGACCCCTTTGCCATCAAGGCTTTGGAAGGCCAAGCGCATCGTTTTGAGCCCATCATCATTGCTGCTGCCGTGACACGAGGAAGCGTGGACCAGGATCTACCAGCTGCTTTTCAGCGCAGTTCGCTGCCGCTCACGCGATTGAACGGTTCGGTTGCCGCGTTGCCTCGGGTGAACCAACTCGCTTTACCTGGATCGTTTACCGGACTCGAGCGCACCTGGGCAGGCTTTAGTGACATTGAAAGCTCTCCCACCGACCCAGGACGGGCCTGTTTGATTGCCATTTGGCATCATCGCGTGATTTTCTCCGTCGCACTGCTCCATTGGTTGGCCAGCGAACAGTCGCTGGTGGATGACCTCGAAATCACGCCGGGACATTCTATTTTTTTACCAAAAAAGCAGCTACGATTGCCCATCGATGAATTTGGCACCATCGCGCTGCCAAGCGCTCCAATCACACCCGCCACCTGTGCGATTACTGCGTTGATTCGACCACAACCCGCTCTGGCTCAAATGTTTCATGAGCACATGGGCGCAACCTGGATCGTTCCTGAGCTGCACAGCCATGTCACGACTCAGAAACAGCTGCTGGCTTACCAGCAACTGCGCTCTCTCAGCGCCAACGTTCGA
Organism: uncultured Verrucomicrobiales bacterium; assembly: GCA_964599325.1. Taxonomy (GTDB): domain Bacteria; phylum Verrucomicrobiota; class Verrucomicrobiia; order Verrucomicrobiales; family Akkermansiaceae; genus UBA956. The sequence continues at coordinate 4,388 of CAZREM010000040.1, forward strand.
TACATCGATTGGATGCCCATGCCCGAGCTGATCGAGGTCGCTTTTCTCGCGGTGATGGCGTGGATGTTGGCTCTGCTGAGCGAACTGCCAACTCGTGCTCATCTCATCGGCATGGTCATGCTTGGCATCGCTGTGGCGAGTTGGATCTTATTCTTGCCCTTGCGCCCATTCGTGCTGCCATTAGTCATCGCGACAACGGCCCAAGCACTCTACCCCCAACGTTGGCTGCAGCGGCTCTGGCCCCGTGGCTTTGGTCTCGCCACGCCAGAGGCTCTCGCCACGCCAGAGCCAACCACCGATGATCACGAATCCGCCGAAGCGCGCAACATGCCGAGCGACTGATAAATTTCGCGCGTTGCTTTGCTTTTGTTCAGCGTGTAAAAATGAATCCCCGCCACCCCTTGATCCAGCAACTCAGCGCACTGCTGCGCGGCATAGTGAATGCCTACTTTTTCCACCGCGGTAGCATCGTCCTGAGCGCGAGCCAAAGCCTTGAGCAATTTTGCGGAAAAACGCGCACCAGCCGCCAACTCCGCCATCCGCCGCATCGAGGCAATCGACTGCACCGGCATGATGCCCGCCACGATCGGCACTCGGATGCCCGCTAGCTCACAGCGATCGCGAAAATCGAAGAAATCGTGATTATCAAAAAACAACTGCGTGCAGATATAATCAGCGCCCTCATCCACCTTTGCCTTGAGATGATCCATCTCGAGCAAGCGATTCGGCGTTGCTGGGTGCCCTTCCGGAAAACCCGCTACACCAATCCCAAAACCACCACCTGGATGCCTGCCGGCTTCATTGAACTCACGAATGAAACGCACCAAATCCGCTGCATGACGAAAATCCCCCGCAGACCAATCGTAATTCGGCTCGTCACGCGGCGGATCACCGCGCAGCGCCAAAATATTGCAAACACCCAATGCCGCGTAACGCTGCAAAATCTGCTCAACCTCCTCGCGCCGATGCCCGACACACGTCAGATGAGGAATCGGCGGAATCGCAGTCGTTTCCTTGATCCGCGCGACCAATTGATGCGTCAATTCCCGAGTTCCGCCGCCCGCTCCGTAGGTGATCGACACAAATGATGGGTTGAGCGGCTGCAAATCGCGAATCGTTTCAAACAAATCCTCCGCACTGGCTTCCGTGCGCGCAGGAAAAAATTCGAACGAAAAAGACGGTTGCCCTTGTTTCAAAATCTCGTTGATGTGCATCGGATGCTTGAACCTGACAAGAAATTCGCCAGAATGAAAGGGTTATTCACCTTCGCGCGCAACTTTCACGAACGCCGTGGGTTCATCTGATTGATCTGATCGCCTTGCGCGATATTTCTATTTTTACCGCCATGAAACCATCATCAATGTTCGCACAGCGCCATCGCGCTTGGCTCGCTCTCACGCCCCTCTGCGTTGGACTGGCTGTGGCACAAGGCCCCCCCGCCGAACCAAATCCCGGCGAGGCAGGATGGCAAAAAATCAAGCAGCAAATGATGTCTGCCATCAAGAAAGCGGACCGCAATCAAGACGGCGTGCTCGACAAGAGCGAATTCATCACGCTGGAGCGGATTGCTCGTTTGCCCGCGGACAAGCAAGACAAGCTGTTTGAGCGAATGGACAAAAATAAGGATCAACTGCTGCAGCCAAACGAATTCCCGCCCAAGGGGGGTGACCGCGACATGGTGCACCGCAAGATTATTCCGCATTTGCGTGAACTGGATCTCAATCACGACATGGCGATCAGCCACGAGGAGTTCGTTCAATCGCCCATGATCGAGAAATTACCGCCCGAGCGTCAAGAGGCGATTTTTAGGATGATGGATCACGATGGCGACGGCAAACTGACGCCACAAGATCGCCCCAATGGTCCGCCAGGCGAGCAAGGCGAGGATCCACAGCGACGCAACAATCGCAAAAACAAGCCCGGCATGTCCGCGCGCGACGGCGGCATCGATGCTCCCAGAGGCATGCCCGTCAATGGTGCCGTAATCGCCAAGATGGATCTCAATCACGATGGCAACGTCGATTTCACCGAATTTCGCCAGTCGCCTCTCGTTTCACGTTTTGACGAAGATACACAAGAGGATCGCTTCCAGCAAATGGACACCGATAAAGATCATCGTCTCAGCACTGAAGAACTGACAAAGGGGCTGCGCATGATGGGCAAAAGACCAGAACCGGGCGCCATGCCAGCCCCGCAAAACCGTCAAGAAAAACCCAAAGCCGACACCGAGGAGGAGATGTCCAAGGAAGAAATGAACAAAGAAGAAATGCAGGACTCCACTGAGCCTGATCAGCAGTGACTTCAGCTAGAAAAATCGACAACATCACCCATGCCGCGTTGTGCCAGTAAGACGATTCTTCCGCTGGTCACTTCGTTAGATTGGGTCGCTTGAGTCGGAATTAATTCACTGAACGATCCGGCTGCACTGACTCTGGAGCACTGCGACTCGTTTCCGCTGGCAGCGGGGCCGAACTCAATGAGGATGCGCACGGGACAGCAGAAAACGCCGATTCAGCAGCAGAATCGGGCTGCGTCTGCGTCGCGAGCGGCGCAGCGGTCGCACCTGGCTCGGTCGATGCCGACGATTCATCCGCATATTCCAATATTTCACCAGAAAAATGCTCCCGAATGCGCTGCATCATGGCTTCTGCTGGCTCTCCATCCTGCTTTTTGAAACCGCCGTAAGTCAGTCCATCGAAGCGCAACCGACGCGTAACGCCACGATCCGTGACGTAAGTGCCAAATGCCAGCCCCTTATTGCCCCACTTGCGCAAATCCAACTGCTTGAGTTGATGAAAATACACGACCTCGCCCGTTTGGCTGATGATTTTTTCATGGTCAATGCGGACCTGCCTCCGAATCGTTCGCAGCAGCACGACTAACGTCACCACCGCAAGCACGCCCATGCCAATCGCAAAATACCATTGCTCATTGATGGAACGTTGATCGTGCAATTTTTCTGGAGCGTTGCTGTCCCACTTCAGTCGCGCTGTGAACGCGTTCCACGGCACCGCCGGACCCTGCTTGATCAGTTCCACCTGCTGGAGTTCCTCCGGCCAGCTCACCTGCTCCGGTAAGTGATCGGGCAGTAACTGGCGATCCGCGCCAAAGTCAACAACTTGCTTCGCCGCAAATTCTTTCCATCGATTCTCCGTGAAGCCCGGCTCCTTGCTCACGCGGTCATACGTCTGTGCGGCCTGTTGGAAAGCACGCTCCATCAAAAAAACTTCATTTTTCTGGCGATATCCCGTCTTGGCATCTTTGTAAAACCAACCACCTAAAAAGGTGAACATGGCCAACATCATCGCGGCTCGCGAGATAAACCACTGTGTCGGCTTACAAATGATCAAATCGGTGTTTTGCATGAAATTCGAGCGTATCCAAGCAGATGTCGCTTGCATTGCAAGCCTAGCTTTGTGAATTTTCCCTGCATCGTCTCGACAACATCCCACTCATTCCGCACATTCCTCGTGAGTTTTTCCCAACAAATTGATCACCTGCTCGCGCATCCCAGCCCACTGCTGCGGGAGTTCAAACGCCTGCTATCGCCCCAGCCTCCGCACGCTCTGGAGCAACTCGCACATCGCAGCGCTAGCGCCACGCGTCGTCACTTTGGTCGAACGATGCGCCTGTTTGCTCCTCTTTATTTGTCCAATGAGTGTGTGAATAATTGCAGTTACTGCGGATTTTCTCGCGATAATCCCATTCTTCGTTGCACCTTGAGCCCCGACCAAGTGCGCAGGGAAGCCGAGTATCTTCACCAGCGTGGTTTCCGCAATCTGCTCTTGGTGGCCGGTGAACACCCGAAGTTTGTCTCCGATGGTTACTTGCAAGCCTGTTTGGATGCCTTGAGGCTCTTGATCCCGACACTTGCCATCGAGGTCGGACCAATGGAAGACGAGCAATACGCTCAAATCGTGGATCACGGTGCGGAAGGGCTTGTCGTTTACCAAGAAACCTACCACCGCACGATCTATCAGCAACTACACACGGCAGGACCGAAGAAAAACTACAGCTGGCGCTTGGATTGTCCCGAACGGGCTTACGCTGGAGGCTTTCGGCGCATCGGCATCGGGGCGTTATTCGGACTGGCTCCCTGGCGCGAGGAAGCCATTGCTTTGGCGACACATCTGGAATACCTGATGAAACACTGCTGGAAAAGCCAGTGGACCGTGGCGTTTCCCCGCATGCGACCTCATGCGGGGAATTACCAGTATCAGGCCGACCCGCAGCTTTATCTATCGGATTCACATTTGCTGCAACTGATCATCGCCTTCCGCCTCTGCTTTCCACAAGTTGGCATTGTGCTTTCCACCCGAGAACCCGCGCCCTTGCGCAACGCGCTCGCGGCCTTGGGGGTCACTCACATGTCTGCTGGCGCGCGCACGGAGCCGGGTGGCTACACAGGAGCTGGCCATGATGATTTGCACCTCACACTCAAGGGCAGGCGTGTCGAACTCACCGAACGCAAGGGCTGCGAGAAAGCGACAGAACAGTTTCAAATCGATGACCAACGCAGCGCTGCTGAGATCGCGATGATGCTCCAGCAGCAAGGTCTGGATCCAGTGTGGAAGGATTGGGACGAGGCCATTTTGGCACAGTCCCTTCCGACGGCTCCGCCACTTGTCACATCGTAACCCATGCAATCACACCGCCATGACCATCACCATTAACGGACAAGTAAGCGAGATCGCGGCTGATCTCTCTGTGCTGGATCTGCTTCAAACGCTCAACTTGGCCAACAAACCCGTTGTCGTGGAGCTGAATCGACTGGCTCTATTTCCGCGTGACTTCGCTGATACGATCATTCCTGATCACGCTGAGATCGAGATCGTGACCCTCGCCGCTGGTGGTTGATTTTTTCGCGATGTAGAAGCTGACAACGCCAAACGAAAACGTCTGCCACCTCACGGTCGCAAACCCTTGATCTTTCAACAAGGCGGCCATCGCCTCACCCTGCGGGAATTGTTCAATCGAGGCTCCGAGATACTGATAGGCGTCTTTCTCGCGCGTGATCCAGCCAGCGACATGCGGCAAAATCCGGTGCAAATACCAGCGATAGAGAGAACGCAAGCAACCGGTCGGAATCGAAAAGTCCAAAATCAGCAAGTGACCCTCCGCTGCCAGCACGCGATGCATTTCTCGCAGCGCCAGGGGGTAATCTGCCATGTTGCGCAGCCCGAATGCGACGGTGATCATGTCGAAGTCCGCGCTGTCAAACGGCAAGGCCAACGCATCTGCCACCATGGTGCGCTTTACCCCACGCTGTGCGGCGTGCTGAAGCATTTCAGCGCAAAAATCGGTGGCAACGATTTCAACCGAAGGACACTGTTTCTGAATTTCTAATGCCAAATCGCCAGTGCCGCTGGCAATGTCTAGCAAGCGCTGGGGCTGCATGCGCCGAATGGTGCGCCCAACGCGCCAACGCCACCACCAATCCATGCCCACGCTCATCACGTGGTTAGCCAAAACATAACGGTCGGCAATGCGCGCAAAGGCGTTTCTCACATAGTCAGCATCGGGCACGCAGCAGCTGTAACCCAGCAACAGGTCATTTGCAACTGCGAAGCCCCACTAAAGTCACTACGGCATCGCACGCAACAACGCATGCTTTCGGTCCCGACGCAAACCAAACAACAGCCAGGCCCCAACTTTAAGGCAACAAATCCGTGTAAATGCCTGGATCACTGCCTGCAATCGCCACCGCGCCACAGGTTTTTTCATAAAATTCACGGGGTCCAACACCCCCGATAATCGCATAAGCGTAGCCCATCTCACGCATGGATTCCAGAGCAACCATCAATAATTCCTGGCCTAAGCCGAGCTTGCGCGCATCGGGATGCACACCCATCGGACCAAAAAAACCGCGCTGGGTGGTCTCGTAGCACGAAAAACCAATGATTTGTCGGTTCTGCGTGGCAATGAAGCAACTGATTGGCTGCCGTGACATCGCCACTGTCACTTCACTCACCCACTTCGCAGAGAAATTCTGCCTCACGAATTCGCACACGGTATGAAGCTCAAAAGCCCGTGCACGCCGCACCTGCCACCCCCGATCATCGGCTGTAATGCGTGGCGGTAAGTCATAGAGACGCACCAACATGTCAATCATTTCTGAGGCTAAACCGAACCATGGTTCGATTCAATCCCAGATCGCGTGACCCATAAAAAAATCCGCTCGGTCAACCGAGCGGATTTTAATAAAATCATCGATACCGGAATGCGCCATTAGGCGCGACGGTTGCGACGGAAGCCCAGAGCCGCGATGCCCGCCACGCTCAACAAAGCAGCGCTTGGCTCAGGAACTGGAGTTGGAGTGTAGGTGTATTCCACCAACCAATTTGCTTGCGAGTCGATGTTGCTCGTCGAAACCACAGCAGCACCGCTGCCGCTAACCGACCAGCTAGCGCCCAAGCGCACGGAGCCATTGACATTACCTGTGCCGATGAAACCTGAAAGATTGCTGGTGTAGGTTGCGCTGTCAGAGGCTAAGCCTTGGATTGTTCCGAAATCATAAGAGTCGGTTCCAATAAAGTCAGCAGAACCACCCGCATCCTCGTTGTCGGCAGCTACCACACCAGAGCTATCGAGGCTCTCATCAAATAAAGCAGTGACTCGGAACGAAGAATTTGGAAAATCGAAGCGTGTGCTGCCACTCATGATGGCGCTCAACGTTCCAGCGATGTTCGACTCGCTGTCCCCAATCACCGATGCGCTGGAATTAGCGTTGATCGAGATGAACACTGATGTCAATGTGCCAAGTGATGGGTCGAACTTCGGAGCGGAGACACTCTGAGTTGACAGACCAGTTGAGCTGACAGAACCCGTGTATTGTATCACCGTCGCTCCTGCTGTTGCCAACAATGACGCTACTACAGATAAATTAATTATTGATTTCATAATGCGTTGCGAGCGCATTCATACCACTGTGCCGCATCAAGTCAAACAAATTGTTCATAAAAAAATGAATTTTTTACACTGAACGGCACTAAAAAAGTTTGCTGGTTAATAGCCAATTCGGCAACTCGAAATTTAGCGTCAACTACAAGAGCAATAAAAGCCACCAGAAAAAAACTCGCTTCGAATGAAGCGAGTTAGTCAACCAAATATGGTTATGCTGGATTTAAGCATTCACACGTTTGCGGCGTGCGACAAGAGCCACCGCACCGGCCAAGCCAAGCAATGCCGAACTAGCCTCTGGCACGGGAGTTGGCGTGTAGTTATAGGTCACAGTCCAATCGGAAACCGAAAGAACATTCGAAGTCGCCGTCTGCGCCGCGCCACTGCCAGACACAGTCCAAGTTGCACCCTGGCGAATCGACCCTGCGATCGAACCCGTGCCAATGTAAGGACTTAACCCCGTCGTTTTTGACTTTGTATCCGATCCACTGCCTTGAATTAAACCAAAGTCATAGAAGTCGCTACCTGTAAAATCAGCAACGCCATCGCTGTCAGCACCGATTGAGTAATTGGAATCCAAATCACCGGTGAAGTTGACTTGAGCACGAAATCCAGAATTAGGAAAATCCATGCGAGTCGTCCCCGACATGGTTGCCACCATGAAGCCAGCAGTCGCCGACTCACTATCTGCAGAAACATTCGCCTGTGATTGTGAGTTGATGCTGATGTCAACCGACAACAGAGTGCCGAGCGCCGGATTGAACTGCAGCACAGAGATTGGCGAGGTTAGCAAACCCGTTGCAGTCACAGTGCCCGTGTAGGTCAATTGCGCGCCCTTCGCCATGGTCAAGCACATGGCGGCTACGATTAAGGAGGAAGTTTTCATTAATAGGAGGAATTATCAGAATCAGCGAATCAAAAACATTAATCAATCACACACGTGACACAAAATCAGAACTTAATAACGCAACTCGAAGCCAATCGTCATGATTTCTTCATTTGTGCACTGCGTGATCAAATTGCTAGGCGACCAAACAACATCTGTCAATATCAAATTTCATTTTTTGTTCAATTAAGATTGAAATCATGCTGAAAAATCAAATGGGATGGATCAATCATTCATTCAAAAGCCACATCACGACGAAACACGAAAAAATTACGCATTTCAGATTGCCCCGCTATGCCCAACCATGCACGATGACTGGCGTTATGCTTAAAGCTGGAATCGTCGGTCTGCCCAATGTGGGAAAATCCACACTATTTAACGCCGTTACCCGCAGTCGCAAGGCTGAGGCGGCCAATTATCCTTTTTGCACCATCGACCCCAACGTTGGGGTGGTGACCGTGCCAGATCCACGCTTGGCGGTGCTATCGCGCATATCAGGTTCCAGCAAATTGATTCCGGCTGCGATCGAATTTGTGGACATCGCAGGCTTGGTCAAGGGGGCGTCCGAGGGCGCGGGCTTGGGCAACCAGTTCTTGGCAAACATCCGCGAAACGGATGCCATCGTGCAGGTGGTGCGTTGCTTTGAAAACGACGACATCATTCACGAACTCGGCTCTGTCGATCCAGTGCGCGACATTGAGATCATCAACTCTGAGCTGATTCTAGCTGATATTACTTCCTTAGAAAAACGCCGTCAATCCCGCGAGAAAAAAGCCAAATCCGGTGACAAAGAATCAAAGAAAGAAGTGGAATTGATCGACCAGCTGTTACCGCATCTCTACGAGGGCAAACCGGCGATCACGTTGAATTTCAGTGCGGAGGACATTCCCGTGGTGAAAGACTTTTTCCTGCTTTCCTCCAAGCGCACGATTTATGCTTGCAATGTCGCGGAAGACGAGCTGGCCACCGCGACCGCTGATCCTGATTCGCAACCATTAGTGGCCAAAGTGCGCGCCTTTGCGCGGGAACACTTCGGAGCGGAAGCCGTGGTGATCTCGGCTCGCATTGAGGAAGAACTCATTGATCTCGATCCCGAGGAAGCGCAATCGTTTTTGACCGACATGGGTGTGAGTGATTCGGGTGTTTCGACCTTGATTCGCGGGGTTTACCACTTGCTGGGACTGCGCACTTATTTGACCACAGGCGAGAAAGAAACTCGCGCCTGGACAATCAACGAAGGCGATAAAGCACCGGCTGCAGCTGGCGTGATCCACACCGACTTTGAGCGGGGCTTCATTGCTGCAGAAGTCGTTCACTTTGATGACCTAGCGACACTCGGATCGAAGTCTGCGGCTCGCGATGCTGGAAAATTGCGAATTGAGGGCAAAGAATACGTGGTCAAAGACGGAGATGTGATGGAGTTTCGCTTCAATGTCTGATCATGCCAATCACGCACGATACCTTACTCCTTTCACGTTCGATCACGACCAACACCATCACTCGCATGGCTTCCCATTCGCCTCGTTTTGTCATTGTTATCAGTGGCATCATGCTTGTTTTAGCCAACCCCATCGCGGTCCTGGCGCAACCTGCGGTTTCCAGTGTCAGCGCCAATGAGATGTATCGCTCAGTGGTGCGCATCGAGGTTTCGACTCAAAACGCCGATTACACCACGCCATGGAACAGCGGACGTTTTAGTGGCAGCATTGGCACCGGTTTTTTGATTGGGAAAAACCAATTTCTCACGAATGCCCATGTCATTTCCAATGCCCAGCGGGTGTTGCTCACGATCTATGGCTCGGCAACCAAGTATCCAGCTAAGGTGAAACATGTGGCGCATGATTGTGATCTGGCCCTGCTGGAGGTGGAAGATTTTTCCGACTTTGCGACTCTTCCCGTTTTCAAGATCGGTGACGCGGTGCCGCAACTGGAATCCCAAGTCCGGGTCATCGGTTATCCCGTCGGTGGGGATCGGCTCTCGGTCACGCGCGGTGTGGTGTCGCGCATCGATTTTCAAGCATACTCGCACTCACGCTCCGATTCGCATTTGATTGTGCAGATCGATGCCGCGATCAATCCGGGCAACTCTGGCGGACCGGTGCTGCAAAATGATGCCGTGATCGGCGTCGCTTTCCAAGGTCTGCGCCAAGCGGACAACACGGGCTACATCATTCCCACGCCGGTCATTTCCCGTTTTCTCAAAGACATTGAGGATGGCAGTTACGACTGCTACACCGAACTCGGCACTAGCATTTTTCCGTTGATCAACCCCGCCATGCGAACAGCTCTGCAGCTGCCGCGCCGCGACCTCGGTGTCCTAGTGACCAACGTCACCCCCGGCAGTAGCTGCGACCCCCAAATCAAGCCCGGCGATGTGCTGATCGGCATCGACTCCCACCCCATCGATGCCTCGGGCGCGGTTTTGATCGATGGCGAGAAGGTCAATATGAATGAAATCGTCGAGCGCAAGTTTGTCGGTAATAGCGTTGACATTCAATTGATTCGAGCGGGAAAAACCCTCACCCAAACGATTGTCCTGAAGACCTTACCCCCAGCGCAGATGTATTCCATTCAATACGAGAAAAAACCACGCTATTTGATCCACGGGGGGCTGGTGATGCAACCGCTCGATACCAATCTTTACGCCGCCTCACAGTTCACGGATGTGACCTTGCGGCGTTTTTATGCGGATTACGTGAGCAAGGGGCTTTTTCAGAAAATGGAAGATGTTGTCGTGCTCACGCGAGTCATTCCAGACACCTTCACTAGTTCTCTCCCCGAATGTGACGGCTTGGTGGTCAAGAGCATCAATGGCATTTCGATTTCATCCCTGCAACAAGCCCACGATATCCTACAGCAAGTGCCAAAGGATGGCTCGGCTGTGATCGAACTCCATGGTTTGAATCGTCCGTTGGTGCTCCCAGCCGCTGGGGTTGAGGCCGCGAATCAACGCATTCAGGCACAATACAACATTGAGCAACTCGAACGCCTGCAACCATGAACTTCATGTCCACTCCGATGTCCGCACTTCTGCGTTCCAGCTTTTGTCTTGTCGCTTGCCTGAGCTTGCATTCATGCGATTTCCAGAAAAAGCCGAATCCTCCGTCGCCTGTTTCTAGCACTGGTTCATCAATCGAGGCCTGCAAGCACTCGGTTGTTCGGATCAATTCCACCATTCAATCGTGGAATGCCGGTCAGCCATGGGAAAAAAACCAGCCGCAGGAGCGCAAGGCCCTGGCCGCAGTGGTGGCACCGCAGCTCGTCCTGACCACCGCGGAAATCGTCGCGGATGCCACATTCATCGAGTTGGAGTCAACCGACGGAACACGCCGCTGCCCCGCACAGGTCAAAGTCGTTGATTACGAAGCCAACCTCGCGCTGGTGGGCGTGGGCGATGCGGAGCCGGGCAAAAGTTTTTTCGCTGACCTCAAACCGCTCAATCTGGCAGCAGCGCCAGGCATCAACGCGGTGCTGGACATGGTTCAGATCGAGGAAAGTGGCCATTGCATCGTGACGCCAGCAACGCTGCAATCTGTCGATGTCCGTTCAACTTTCCTCGAAGGCCAGATGTTTCTGACCTACCTGCTGAAGGCCTCGCTGCAATCGGCGAAGTCTTCCTACACCCTGCCTGTGCTGAAAAATGGCGAGTTGGTGGGGGTTTTGACCTCCTATGACAACAAAGAGCAGGTCTCGGAGGTGATTTCGACCCCCTTGTTGCAGCGATTCATCAGCGACGCGCAAAAGGAAAATTATCAGGGCTTTCCCAATCTCGGCATCGCAGCGAGCAACACCGAGGACTCGCTGTTTCGCCAGTGGCTCAAGCTGCCCGAAGAGAGCGGCGGGCTTTACGTCAGCAAGGTGCGCAAGGGATCTGCCGCCGATAGCGCGAAACTACAGCAAGGTGACGTGATTCTCGCGATTGATGGCCATGCCATTGATCGCCGTGGTTATTATCAAGACGCCCAATATGGCTCGCTGTTTTGGGTGCAATTGGTGCGTGGCACGAAGTCGGTTGGTGATGCGCTGGATCTGTCCGTGTTGCGACAAGGCTCGCCACTGAACTTGCGCGCGACATTGACGCGGCAGGACGAGAGCACGCGCCTGGTGCCTCAATACACCTTTGGCACCGCTCCGCCATTCCTCGTGAAGGGCGGGCTCATTCTTCAAGAGCTCAGCCGTCCACTGCTCGAAGCCTATGGCGAGGAATGGCACTCGCGCGCGCCACTGAATTTTCTGGATGCGCTCAATGATCCAGAGTCCTACCAAGACCGCTACGATCGCATTGTCTGCCTCACCGCGATCATTCCCACGCCCGCCACGGTTGGCTACGAAACGTTGCGCAATCTGATTGTCAAACGCATCAACGGCAAGGACATCCGCAACATGGATGATGCCATTAAAGCATTTGCTCAACCCACTCTCGGGCAATCATTTCACACGGTGGAGTTCGACGATGAAAACCTCACGCTCTACCTCGATCCCAACCTCAGCGACCAAGTGGATCGGAATTTGCGCAGTCGTGGTCTGACTCGTCTCTCCCGCGGGCGCGCGCAGGGGGCGAATGCGCAATGAATCGATAATCGGCTATAGGCCGACGATCACACCATCTTCGAAGCCAACCACCCGATCCGCCATCTCGCGAATACGACTGTCATGCGTGACCAGTAGAATCGCGCTGCCCTGCTCACGCGCGAGTTGACGCAGCAATTGCACCGCATCGTGCCCCGTCTGACGATCCAACGCCGATGTCGGCTCATCGGCTAAAATCAACCGTGGCTGATGCACCAAGGCCCGCGCAATTGCCACCCGCTGTTTTTGCCCGCCAGATAATTGAGCTGGCAGGTCATCGGCGCGTTCAGCCAGCCCCACCGCCGCCAGCATGGCGATGGCTTTCTCGCGCTGCAAGGCAGGGTTCAGACGTCGCTGCTCGCCGAACGCCATCATCACATTTTCCGCCACGGTCAAAAAGGGCAATAAATTGTGCAACTGAAAAATATACCCAACATCACGACGCACTTCCAAGCGCAACGACTCACTCGCTCCACTTAACTCGCGTCCCAGCACCTTAAGACTGCCCTGCTGCATCGTGCGCAAGGCTCCAATCAGGGTCAATAGGGTCGTTTTCCCCGAACCCGATGGTCCCGAGAGCAAGACGATCTCCCCCGCGAGCAAGGACAAATCCACCCCTCGAATCACCATCCGCGCTGTCTGCGCCTCTCCAAAGGTGAAACAAACATGCTGAGCCTCAACAATCGCACTCATCCCGAACTTTATTCTATTTTTTATTCAAAACACATCCGCTGGATCAGCAGCGCGCAAACGCCTGACCGCCAAGAATGCCGAGACCATGCACATTGCAATGGTGAGAATCAGCACTCCCGACACCCGAGCCCATGGCATCGCGATTTTCAAAAAAGCCACATGCTCCACCACCGCATACAGGCTCAATGCCGCAAGCAGACTCGGAATGTAACCTAAAACCGCTAAGATCAACCCAGCAGCCAGCACCACTTTCACTAAAAAACCATTGGAATACCCAATCGCTTTTAGCGTCGCATATTCACTCAAGTGATTCGCGATCTCAGTGTAGAGAACTTGATAAACAACCACCACCCCGACAATCAACCCCATCACCACCCCCAGCGAAAAAATCGCTCCAATCGGGGTGGCTTGCTCCCAATAATCACGCTCAATCTTCACGAATTCGGCATGGGTGAGAACACGAATCTCCGGAGCGAGGAGGGTTGCCAACTGCTGCTGCGTGAGCACCGGGTCAGCACCAGGCCGCAATGACAGCACACCAATGTCCACCGCGTGAAAACCTCGATCTGGAAACAGTCGCATGAACGTGTTGGCACTCACCATCATGTTGCCATCCGCTGCAAATCCCACACCGAGGGCAAAGGTGCCCCTGACTTGCAATTGACGATCATTCACTTCCACCTGCACCTCAGGCTGCTGTTGCAGCCCCGCTGCCACGTCACCAAACTCGGGTCGCGAGCGCGCATCAAACAACGCCACATCATCTTGACGCAACTTGGGTAATTGCTCACGCAGTCCTTGAAAATCGATCGGCACCGACACCGGATCCACCCCAAAGGCGTAGATCATGCGCCGCGTGTGATTCCATGGATTTTTCCAGGAAGCCATGCCCACATAGATGCCACTGGCAGCGGTGACAGCCGGTGCCATCAATGCCTGCTGCAAGCGCGCCCGCGCAAACAGGTGTGGCTGCATCAAGGTATTGGTGTTGTGATGCAATAAGAACAAATCCCCGGACATGCCTGATTGCACCGCCGTGGCGCTATCAAATAAGGCGCCCTTGAAACCCAATTGCGCAAAAATCAACACACAGGCAAACACCACCCCCGTCACCCCCGTGATCAATTTGACCCGGTGACTGGACAACTGCTTCCAAGCGAGTTGAAATGCCAGTTTCATGGCTTTCGACTGACTGAGGCTGGTGGTGCGATGACCACTTGCACTTGCTGGTGAACCATGCGGCGCACCTGCGCAGCACTGGTTTCGTCCAAGGTCACACGCACCTCCACCACGCGAGAGTCGATGTCCGCAACCGGATCTCGTTCAATGTAAGCTTTTTTCTTCACCATGTGCCCCAGCAATGTGACCTTACCGCTCAAGCGCTGCGGCAACCCCGGCACCAACACCTCGGCACGCTGCCCGAGTTCGACAGCTGCGGCTTCTGTTTCAAACACCTCAGCCACCACATCCATGGCACTCAAATCAGCCAAATCCAGCACCCCCGTGGCATCTGCCGCCTCGCCCGGCCAGACCCGAATGTCCAAGACTGTTCCGCTGATCGGTGCCCGAATTTCCTGTAATTGCACCTCGGCCTCCGCCCGCGCCCGCTGGGCTTGAGCCAATTGCAGTGCCGATTGAGCCACCGCTATGTCCTCAGCTCGCACCTCCGCCGCTGCCCGATATTCCTGCTCCAGACGCAAAACCGCTTGTTGCGCCTGCTCCGCCGCATGCCGTCGCGACGCGACATCTTCCTGGGTCGTCGCCTTGTCTTGAAACAAAATCTGGGCACGCGTCCACTCATCGCTGGCCCAGCTCGATTCCATGCGCGCCGCCGTTAACTGTTCTTGCATCGCAGCAAGGGTTGTCGGTTTAGTGCCAGCTTGCACCAAGCGCAACGCGGCTTCCGCCTGCGCCACATTGGCCTGCGCCACTGCTGCATCCGCGATCGCTTTGCCGCGCCCAGCAAACCAGCCGAGCAGCTGCCCCTGCTCCACGTGCTCGCCTTGACCCACACTGAGAGCCTCCAGGCGTGGATTGGTGAGAAAATCAGGCGGTGCCACCTTGCGCAGGCGCGTCTGGGGTTCAATCCTTCCCAAGCACGCCGCCACCGCGCAAGCCTGCTCTGTGGGATTCGGCGTCGCAACAGGCGCTGCTTTTTTCTCGCATTGCACCAGCAACATTCCGCCCAGCGCGATCGCGAGCCACGCCGCCAATTTGTCTTCGACATTCAACCGCCGAAGCTCACCACCATGGCGTGAGCCCGACACATCACACTTCCTGATCGTCACTCGCATGGCCGCTTGCACACTGCAATAAAGCATAAATACGGCAACTGGCAACTCATCGATGGCCGTTGATGATGTTTTGCCTTTACTGCCGGCAGCGTAGCACCGATTAACCGAGCCATTCTGCCGAGCCTATCCGGAAGATACAACTAGAAGAAGCAATCAGAAAGGAATGTCATCCATTTCATCTGGAAATGGGCCATCATCCATGGCTGAAGAAGAAGCTGATGGCGCCGAGCGGGGAGCTGAGCGGGGCGCACCACCACCTGCGCCACCGTAGTTCGAGCCACCCTGCGCGGATTGAAAACCTCCACCTGAGCCACCTTTGCCGTCGGGCAAAAATTGCAAATTCTCAGCCACAACCTTTAACTTGCTGCGCTTTTGACCAGAAGCCTTGTCCTCCCACGTGTCCATTTGCAAGCGACCCTCGATGAACACACCTCGCCCCTTGCCCAAATACTGCTGAGCCAACTCCGCCTGACGCCCCCACAGCGTGATGTCCACAAAGGTCGTCTCCTCCTGACGCTGATTTTGCTCATTGTTCCAGACGCGATTGATGGCCAGACCAATGTCAGCCACAGCGGTTCCCTTAGGCGTGTAGCGCACCTCGGGATCGCGCGTTAAATTGCCGAGCAACAAGACTTTATTTAGATTGGCCATCGGATCAATGAACAGTTAGTATCAACAAATTACAGAAGAACAAAAAAACCACAACATCCATGCCACATGCTTGTGGGCAAGACAAGCGTTCTTTTTGTTCAAAAGAACATAATCACGACTTGCGTGTGTAGTATTGCAAGAAAACGTGCTGATTCAATTTCAAGCGCGACTTGATTTTATCAATCGCACTCGGCTCGGCCGAAAAATGATACTGAATGTAATGGCCCGACTCCAAATGCTGAGCGTTGTAAGCGAACTTGCGACGGCCCAAATCCAAGGTTTCGCTGACCGAAGCTCCTTCGTTGATCATTTCCTTGGAAACGGCGGTAACCAATTCGTCCACGCCACCATCGCTGCCTTTGGTGTTGAGAACAATAATTCCTTCATATTTTCTGCTCATTTGGCTTCTTGAATGTTGAATTGCTGAGTGTGTTAACATGCGTCGCTGCGTTTGTCACGCCTCGGGAGAGCGCATCTTGCACAGCATCCACGGCCATGGCAAGCATGTTTTGCAAACTTTCTTGTTGATCGAGCGAAAACCGCGCCAAGACGTAATCCGATAAAATCTCCTCACCCGGTGCCCCAACTCCAAGCTTGAGTCGCGCAAACTCATCCGTGCCCAGACACTCGATCATTGAGCGAATGCCGTTATGCCCCCCATGCGAACCCTTTTCGCGCAGTCGCAGTCGCCCCATGTCCAACGCAACGTCATCATGCAGCACCATTAGCTGCGATGGCTTCCAACCCTGCTCGCGCAAAATCTTGGCCAGCGGGCGACCGCTTAAATTCATGAAGCACTGAGGCTTGACCAAAAGCACCTCACTGTCGGGAAGCTTTGCCACCGCGCTTTCCCATTTGGGGCGCAACTGCCAACTGGCCCGCTGCATCAGCGCGAAGCGATCCAAGGCCATGAATCCGACATTGTGCCGCGTGCCCTCATAACGGGCTCCTGGATTACCAAGCCCGACGACCACGCGCACGGGCAAGGCTGAGGGCGTCACTGCTGCGTTAGGATTTTCCTGATTCATTTTCGTTCGTGCTGGACGCTGCCGCACTGGCACCGTGACTGGGAAGGACGACGCTCACAGCGCTCGGCTCCGATTTCTCCTCCTCTTCATCCTCCCACTCAATGTCGCGGCGCCACCGTTTCGATACCCACGGACGCACCAAGCCATACAACAAATAGGCCGAAAACAGCGCCACCGGGCCAGAGTAGCGATACACCACCAACAATAACCCACCCAGGGCCGTGGCCAAAACCGCCCACATCGAGCCCTTGGTCTTGAAATCAATTTTCTTGAAACTTGGATAGCGCACCTGACTCATCATCAGAAACGACAAACCCACCATCGCGGCGGCAAGCACATACTTCCAGCTATCAATCTCATGGTCGTTTTGCTTGCTATTGATGATCAAAATCGTCAGCGACGCGATGAAGCCCGCCGCCATCGGAATCGGAATGCCGCGAAAATCCCCGTTATCCCCGGGTTTTTTGGGCAGAGCCGCGATGCAGTTGAACCGCGCCAAGCGCATCGCACCGCAGAGCAAATACAACAACGCAATTCCCCAGCCCACATTGTTTGGCAGCGGAAACAACACCGCCTTCGCCATCAACAACGCCGGGGCCATGCCGAAGGAAACAATGTCCGCCAATGAATCGAACTCGCGACCAAAGGGCGAGTCCTGACCCGTCAGGCGCGCCATGCGACCATCGAGTAGGTCAAACAAACACGAACCAAAAATCAGCAAAATGGCGGTTTCATAGAATTTCTTTGCTTCTAGGAATTCATATTGACCCGACTTCGAGGCCTCCATCACGCCGTAAAACACCGATAACACGGCCAAGAAACCACAGCTCAGATTCCCCGCCGTCATCAAATTCGGCAGAAATGGAATCTTCAATTCTTCGTCGTCTTGCATCGCGAACCAAAATTGCCACATTTCCGCGCGAATCAACAGTGGAAAATTCGCTTTGATGCGGTATGATGACCACCGATGACCACACTGACTCCCGACACACCCATTGGCATCGCCCTGAACGAGGTCGCTAGCGGCCGCCGTGCCCTGTTCGCGCGCTTTCATTTGGGTGGCTGTGCGTCCTGTGGGTTTTCGCCCAGCGAGACCATCGCCGCGCTCTGCGCTCGCAATGGCGGCATCGATCCCCAGGACATGATCGATTGTTTGCTCCACGCGCAGCTGTCCGATGATGCGTGCTTGATCTCTCCCGCTGCAGCGCAACAGGCTTTGAGCCAAGCCGATGCCCCACGCTTGATCGATTGCCGCACGCGCGAGGAACACGACGCCGTTTGCCTGCCCGGTAGTGAGTTTCTGGATGAAACACTGCAACAACAACTGTTCGCCAGCCAGCCAGCTCCCGCAGTCATCCTCTACGATCATCTCGGCCAACACGCCCTCGACACCTGCGCGTGGTTCATCGGCCACGGCCTCAAGGACACCAAGGTGCTGCGTGGCGGCATCGATGCCTGGAGCCGCGAAATCGACCCCTCTCTCCCCCGCTATCAAATTGAACGACCGACCATCATACCTCATGAATAACACGACCCTACTCCAAGCACTCAACTGGCGCTACGCCACGAAGTCATTCGATGCCTCACGCCGCCTCGATGCCGATCAGCTGCAAACGCTCAGCCAAGCCCTTCAGCTCGCGCCGTCATCCTTCGGACTCCAGCCCTGGCAGTTTCTCATCATCGAGAACGCCGATCTGCGAGCCAAATTGCGCGAGCAATCTTGGGGTCAAGCCCAGATCACGGACGCCTCGCATTTGGTCGTGCTCACGGTCAAGGAGCAGCTCAGCGCCGCCGACGTTAGCCGCTGGGTGCAGCACCTCGCCACGGTGCAATCCACCCCACTCGAAGCCCTGGCCCCGCTGGAGCAGATGATGCTGGGTTTTGTCAACAACATGAGCGCCGCGGATAGCCTGCAATGGAACTCGCGCCAAGTTTACATCGCATTGGGCCAGCTGATGACCGCTGCCGCCGTGCTCGGCATCGATAGCTGCCCCATCGAGGGCATCAACCCCGCCGCCTACGACGAAATCCTGCAGCTTCAGGGCAGCGGCTACCGCACCTTGGTGGTTTGCGCGCTCGGTTTCCGTGCCGAGGACGACAAATACGCGTCCAAACCCAAAGCTCGCTACGCGCTGGCGGACGTGGTGAAAGTGATTTCATAAACCACGCAGCCAACTCCTAGCAACCATTGCTCCCAGCGGCGAATTTGTGATGCAAATTCGCTGTTTTTTTTGCATCCATTCCACACATGCACCCCCTCGCAGCAGGCGATGCAGCCCTGAAGAATTTTTTCAAACATTCTGCTGAATAGCCGCGCACCGGCCACGTCATAGCTGATGGGTCCGAGGACCTACATCACATGAAAACAAACACCGTTAGAAGCATCGTCACCACCTGCTTAATCACCGTCACATCGTGGCTATCCATGGGACATTGCGACGCCCGACCGCATTGCCACAGTGAACCCCCGAGCCGGATCTACATCAGCAGCTATTGCTATTGCGGACGTCCGAACTACACCGAACGCTACTTCATCGGCTACAGCCACTGCGGACGCCCCATGTGGGCCTACCGCCCCGTGAGACAGCATCGCCACCCGGTCAACGATGAACCCCGCTGTCACCGCGAATCATACTCAGTTCCTCGCCGTCTGCAATGCACCTGGGAGAGTCTCTTTGACTAAAACACCTACGCCGATCAAGGCGAACTCCCCCCATTGCTGTAGCTCGCCTTGATCAAACTTCATGACACCTCAACTAGTTCAGGCTGCCTAACTTCAAACCATCATGAAGCAGAACGATTGCTTTCATTCGTCATCCAATCCATCATCATTGCAGCTTCGCGCGTCTTAACAGTTTTATTTTGAGAAACTATCCAAAGAATTGCCGATTCAATCGTTACTATGATGCCATGAATTGGATAAAATCAACCGCCTTTGTTGTCATCGCCCTATCGGCTTCAACGACTAGTTCTCGTGCCGCATCAACAACTGCCAGCACTCTCAGTGATCTCGTCGTCAGCGCCAACGCTCTCAATGAAGAGAAACAAGATGGTGTTTACGGCGAGCCCGAGTGGGTGGGACACCGTCGTTTCAGCACCACACGCATCTACATCCAGAAAGACCCATGGGAAATGGGCATCGAAGAATGGTATCGTGTCCGCACATATGAGGGAGGTCGTGTCACGCAACGCTTTCAACAAGAGTTCGAGATCGGCTTGCCCTATCGAATGCAGCTTGATCTCTACGAAAAAGTCATCAATGACAACCAAGATCCTGAAGGCTGGAAGCAGGATGAATTCGCCGTGGAGTTGCGCTACGCCTTTGCAGATTGGGGTAAAATCTGGGGGAACCCAACTGTTTACGAGGAATACGCCTTCACCGCCGAAGGTCCAGATGTGCTGGAAAGCAAGTTGCTTTTCGGGGATGACTACAAGGGCTGGCATTGGGGCATCAATCTTATTTGGGAACAGGAATTGTGGGGAGAAAAAAGCACCGAGTGGGCGATCGCTTCTGGAGTGTCTCGCACGATCGTTGACAGCAAACTCTCTGTTGGGCTCGAGGGCAAATGGACTCATCCACGCGGGGAAGCTAACGAATTTATTCTCGGACCTTCTATCCAATGGTTGCCCTCAGAAAACACTCATCTGGATTTGGTCACAATGGGCGGACTCAATCACGCCTCACCCCAAACCGAATGCTGGCTGATCTTCGGTTTTGACTTTGGCTCTGGCTCAAAAAACAAGGGTTACAAGCCAACAACCGTCGGTGGCGGTCTTTGATGCCCATCCCCAGAACTTGACATTCACCCGGTGTTTCGACCTCGGATCACCGGGTGAATTGCGTTGATAAATCCCCTGTTCTCCCTATCAGTTGCCATGCAACCAATGATGCAGACCCGCAGAGGGCAATCAACATCCTGCACGCGAGAACTCTGATGCGTCGGGTTTTTAATCCCCACATCGACGTTCGCAACGCCCGTCTAACTCCTTTGGCTTAATTGACAATCTTCATCATTTGAATGCTGACAAGCCCCG
>CAZREM010000041.1:0-24265 GCA_964599325.1 uncultured Verrucomicrobiales bacterium
GAGTGCAAGAACGCCAACAAGGACGAGGCGATTGCCCTAGGGGTGGACCAGATCCGCCGTTACCACCGCGAGACGCCCGAGCTGTTCGTGTCGCAGCAGCTTTTCACCGCGACCGACGCCATCGGCTTTTCCTACGGCGTGACCTGGAACACGGTGCGGCGGAATATCTTTAATTGGAAGGGAGAACGGGTTTTCCAACCCGTTGATTTTGGACAAACCACGGGCAGGAATGCCCGTGCTCCTTTCTACTCCTCCGACGCCGAGACCACCAAACACCGCCGGAATCTCCCCCACTGGCAGCAAGGCGAGGCGTGGATGTTCGTAACCTGGCGGCTGGGAGACGCCCTACCAAAAGCGAAGTTAGACCAGTGGAAGCACGAGCGGGAAACGTGGATGAATCACCACCCCGAGCCTTGGGACGAAAAGACCGAGTCCGAGTATCACGAGCGCTTTTCCCACCAGATCGACGAGTGGCTGGATCAGGGAAGCGGATCGTGTGTGCTGAAGGATCCCGCCAACGCGAAGATCGTCGCCGATGCGCTGCGACACTTCGATGGGGAGCGCTACGAGCTGGCCTCCTTTGTGGTGATGCCGAACCACGTGCATGTGCTGTTTCGTCCGCTGGGAGAGCATGCGTTGCCGGAAATCGTGAAGTCGTGGAAGGGGTTTACGGCGCGGGAGATCAACAAGCGGATCGGAAAGACAGGAGCGCTTTGGCAGGATGAGTATTGGGATCGGTTGATTCGGAGCGAGCGGCACTTCTTCAAGGTGGCGGAGTATATTCGGGAGAATCCGGGAGAACGGGTTTTCCAACCCGTTTATGAAAGTGATGTGGTCACGCAAAGAAATCTTCATAACACTTTTGAAGAGGAAGATAACGGGTGGGAAAACCCGTTCCCCGGTCGTTTGGAGACCAAGGTCAAAACCTTCTGTGCCATCCCGCAGGTGCTCGCCTTCCTGAAGGACTACATCGTCTTTGCCGAGAAGGACGAGGAGCTGAACAAATACATCCTGCGCCAGCATCAGACGGGGGCGGTAGACGCGACCGTGAGCCGCGCCCTCGATCCCAAGCGCACGCGCGGCCTCGTCTGGCACACGCAGGGCAGCGGCAAGACCTTCACCATGATCAAGGCGGCGGAGCGGCTCTTCCGCGCACCCGAGGCGGACAAGCCGACCGTGCTGCTGATGATCGACCGCAACGAGCTGGAAGATCAGATGCTCAAGAACCTTGCCGCGCTCGGTCTGGGCAATCTGGAACACGCCAGCAGCATCGCCCGGCTCAACCAACTCCTGCGCGACGACTACCGGGGCATCATCGTTACGATGATCCACAAGTTCCGCGACATGCCGGCGAACCTGAACCTGAGGAAGAACATCTACGTCCTGATCGACGAAGCCCACCGCACCACCGGCGGCGATCTCGGCAACTTCCTCATGGCCGGGTTGCCAAATGCGACCTTCATCGGCTTCACCGGCACCCCGGTGGACAAGACCGTTTACGGCAAGGGCACCTTCAAGACCTTCGGCTGCGAGGACGACCAGGGTTACCTGCACAAGTATTCCATCGCCGACAGCATCGAGGACGGCACCACGCTGCCGCTCTACTACCAGCTCGCGCCGAATGAAATGCTCGTGCCGCACGAGACGCTGGACAAGGAGTTCCTCTCCCTCGCCGAAGCCGAGGGCGTGGCCGACATCGAGGAGCTGAACAAGATCCTCGAGCGGGCGGTGAACCTGAAAAACTTCCTCAAGGGCAAGGAACGCATCCAGAAAGTGGCGAAGTTCGTCGCCGACCACTACCGCGAGAACGTCGAGCCGCTCGGCTACAAGGCCTTCCTCGTCGGCGTGGACCGCGAAGCCTGCGCCCACTACAAGCACGCCCTCGACCAGTTTCTCCCGCCCGAGTATTCGGAAGTCGTCTATACTGGCAGCAACAACGACTCCGCGCTGCTCAAGGAATTCCATCTCGACCCGAAGAAGGAGCGACAGATCCGCAAGAGCTTCGGCAAGCTCGACCAGATGCCGAAGATTCTCATCGTCACCGAGAAACTGCTCACCGGCTTCGACGCGCCCGTGCTTTACGCCATGTATCTCGACAAGCCGATGCGCGACCACACCTTGCTCCAGGCCATCGCGCGGGTGAACCGCCCCTACGAGAACGAGGCGCAGGAGATGGTGAAGCCCCACGGCTTCGTCCTCGATTTCGTCGGCATCTTCGACAAGCTCGAAAAGGCCCTCGCCTTCGACAGCGACGAGATCAACGCCATCGTCAAGGACCTGAAGCTGCTAAAGGTGCTCTTCCAAAACAAAATGGTGGCGTTTCAAGGGAGAACGGACTTTCCAGTCCGTTTGGCAGGAAAAGACGCGGGTTGGAAAACCCGCGCTCCATTCGAGTTCAACGACAAGGGCGTGGACACGCTCATCGAGCACTTCCGCGATCCCGAGCGGCGGAAGGAGTTCTTCAAGGAATACAAAGAGATCGAGATGCTCTACGAGATCATCTCCCCGGATGCCTTCCTGCGGCCGTTCATTGACGACTACCTCACGCTCACCGCGATCTACGACGTCGTCCGCAAGGCCTACACGAAGCGAGTGATGGTGGACCGGGATTTCCAGCGGAAAACGAACGCGCTGGTGCAAAAACACATCGGAGCATCCGTGTTCGACCCCGCTGCGGAGTATGTGGTGATCGACCGCAGCACCATCGAGGCGATCAAGCTCATGGACGAAGGCAATGCCACCAAGGTGATCAACCTGATCAAGGCCATCGAAAAAGAAGCTGAGGCAAAGAGCGACGATCCTTTCCTGCTCGCCATGGCCGACCGCGCCCGCGCCGTGCAAGAAGCCTTTGAGGCGCGGCAGGACAGCACGCAGCAGGCGCTCGAGAACTTGCTCTCGGAGCTCGCCAAGAACGAGGCACGCAAGAAGGAGCAGGCAGCCAAGGGACTGGATAGCTTCACCCACTTCATGATGTCCAAGTTCACGGACGAAGGCATCCCGAACCCCGAGAAGGTGGCGGGGAAAGTGCGCAAAGCCTTCGAGCAGCACCCGAACTGGAAGACCAGCGAGGCCGAACTGCGCGAAGCCCGGAAGCAGGTGACCTTCGCGATTTTCTCCGAGGAGGATGACCTGAACAAAGTGACCGCAACGGTGGATGCGCTCTTCACCCTGCTGCAAAGGAGCTACAAGGCATGAAACACTGGCGCAACAGAGACGAGTTCAAAACCCGCGTGCGCGAATGGGCCGCAAAGCTCGATGTGCAGGCACAGGCGATCTACGTGCGACCCATGCGCCGCAAGTGGGCATCCTGCTCCACGGCTGGCACGCTGAGCTTCAACGATGAACTACTCGATATGGACACGGAGCTTGGCGACTACGTCATTGTCCACGAACTGCTCCACTTCACCGTGCCGAATCATGGCAAGCTGTGGAAGATGCTGATGCGGGCGCATTTGGGCAACTATGAAACATCAGAACAACAACTGAGCCGTCACCGCAGCTCCCGCACGACTGCTCCACAACCCCCGTTGATTAAGCCCCCGTTGATTAAGGATTCGTGAGACCCGCGGCGATCGCATGGACATTGTGACGCACCATGTCCGCGTAGGAGCTGACCCCCACGCCATCGGCGATCAGCGGCTCGCCCATGCGCAGGCCCGTGGCATCGCGTATCGTCTCCAAGACCTTGGGGTTCGATTCTTTTTCCGGAAACAGCGCACGGATTTTTCGCGTTTTCAACTGCGCAATCAAACCAGACATCGCCACCGCGCTTGGCACCTGCTCGCGATTAACACCTTGCACGGGCAGGGATTCGAACTGATACGCTTTGCAGAAATACTCGAATGCCGCATGGGTCGAGGCCAGCACGCGGTGCTCGCGCGGGACCTTCAGCAATTCCTTGCGCACCCAACGATCCAGCGACTCCAGCTCCTGGCGATAGCGCAAACCGCGCTGCGCAAAGCCATCCGCCTGCTGTGGCGCGGCTTGGGCCAGCTTCTCCTCAATCACCCGCGAAGCCCGCGCAAACAACATCACATCGTGCCACCAATGCGGATCGATTTCGTGATGATGGTGCTCCTCTGCCGCGTCGTGCTCGCACCTTCCCTGCAAACTCGGCAAAGACTTCCCCACCTCCACCACCTCGGCACGCTCAGCTAACATGGAGCGCAGCGATGGCAGGTAGCTCTCCAGCCCCTTGCCTGAGACAAAATACAAACGCGCTTCCTGCACCTGCGCCAACTGATCCGGACTCGGCTCGAAGTGATGCGGGTCACCATGCGTTCCGATCAAATCCACCACTTTCACCGCATCGCCACCAATCTGCCGCAACGCATCCGTCAGCAAGGGATGCACACTCACCACCACCAACTCCGCTCGCAAGCTCATGACCAGTGCGCCCACGCACACCCAATGCCAAATGTTTTTCATGCCACAATCTGCACGCAACCCTGCGTTACCGCAATCAAATTGCATTAAATCAACTCAATTTTTCTTCCTCAAGCTGTGGCAGCGAGGCCGGCGATTCGTCATTACTGGCAGCATCGCGAGGTTTTTTGCTCAACAACTGATAAAACACTGGCGTGAAAAACAAGCCCAGAATCGTCACGCCGATCATGCCACTGAACACCGCCACGCCCATCGCCTTGCGCATTTCTGCACCCGCGCCCTCGCTGGCGACCAACGGCCAAACCCCGGCGATGAACGCGATGGAAGTCATCAAAATCGGACGCAAGCGCAAGCGGCACGCTTCGAGAGCCGCCTCGCGCGCTGAGGCGCCCTGATCCTGACGCATTTTTGCAAACTCCACGATCAGAATGGCGTTCTTGCAGGCCAGCCCCATCAGCACGATCAGCCCGATCTGGGTGAAAATGTTGTTATCGCTGTCATCAATCTGCACGCCCAGCAGCGCGAACAACAAGCACAGCGGCACGATCAACACAATTGCCAGCGGTAAGCGCAGACTCTCGTATTGCGCGGCTAGCACCATGAACACCAATAGAATGCACAGCGGAAAAACATACACAGCCGTATTGCCGGCGAGAATTTTCTGATAAGTGAGATCCGTCCACTCAAAGCCCATGCCCTTCGGCAAGTTCGCTTCCACGAGGTTCTGCATGATTTTCTCCGCTTGACCACTGCTGTAACCCGGAGCTGGACCGCTGTTAATGTCCGCGCACAAATAAGTGTTGTAGTGCATGGCGCGCTCCGCACCGGCGCTTTCGCTGACCTTCAGCACCGCGCCAATCGGGATCATCTCGCCGCTGCGATTACGCACTTTCAGACGCAAGATGTCCTCCAGGTTGCGTCGAAACGGCGCATCGGCCTGAGCGATCACCTGAAACGTGCGACCGTAGCGATTAAAATCATTGATGTAGAGAGAGCCGAGAAACACCTGCATCGCCTGCGAGACATCCTGCTTGGATAAGCCGAGACTCTCACACTTCTGCACATCGATATCGGCATCGATCTGCGGCACATTGACGTTGAAGCTAGAAAACGTGCTAAAGGGATCGAGCCCCGGAGTCTGACGCGCTTGTTTGAGAATCTCCTGTGTCACATCATTAAGCGCCGCGAAGCCCAGGTTGCTGCGATCCTCCACCTGCAACTTAAAGCCACCGATCGTGCCCAACCCGTTCACCGGCGGCGGCGGAAACACTGCGATGAACGCATCTTGGATCACCGACAGCTTTTGATTCAACTGCTTGGCGATGGCGCGTCCACTCAGCTCGGGCGAGCGGCGTTCCTCAAACGGTGACAGACACACGAAAATAATCCCCGCATTGCTGCTGTTTGAAAAACCCGCGATCGAAAGTCCAGGAAACTGCACCGCGCTCTTCACCCCGGGCTGCTGCAGCATGATGTCAGCCATGCGCTTGACCACCGCATCGGTTTTATCCAGCGAAGCGGCATCGGGCAGCTGCGCAATCGCCACCAAATACTGCTTATCCTGCATCGGCACAAAGCCGGTTGGCGTGGTTTCGAACACCCGATACGTAGCCACGAGCAGCCCGACATAAACGACCAGCGCGATCGCCACGCGCCGTAGCAACACCGACACCGTGCGCGAGTAGGCATTGGACAAGGCCTCAAAGAAATAATTAAACGTCACGAACAACCAGCCAAACAATCGCTGGATCAAACGCGAGAGCGCATCCTTCGGCGCGTGATGGGATTTGAGCAACACCGCGCATAATGCCGGGCTCAGCGTGAGGGAATTGAACGCGCTGATCACCGTTGAAATCGCAATCGTCAGGGCAAACTGCTTATAAAACTGGCCGGTTAGACCGCTGATGAACGCCGTAGGAACGAACACCGCGCACAGCACCAACGCCGTGGCGATGATGGGACCAGTCACCTCCTGCATGGCGAGTCGCGTGGCCGCTAGGGGTGCCAGTCCACGCGCGATGTTGCGCTCCACATTTTCCACCACAACGATCGCGTCATCGACAACAATGCCAATCGCCAACACCAAGCCGAACAACGACAACGCGTTGATCGAAAACCCGAGCCCGTGCATGATCGCAAACGTGCCGATCAGCGACACCGGCACCGCCGCGAGAGGGATCAACGACGCCCGCCACGTTTGCAAAAATAGCAACACCACAATCACCACCAACACAATTGCCTCCAGCAACGTGTGAATCACCGCCTCAATGGATTGATTCACGAACACGGTTGGATCGTAAACCACAGCGTAATCGAGCCCCTCGGGAAACGACCGCTTGAGCTCCTCCATCTTCGCGCGCACGTCCTTGGACAACTGAATCGCGTTCGAGCCCGGTTGCTGGAAAATCGGCAGCGCCACCGCCGAGCGATTATTCAACTGACTGCGCAGGGAATACTTCGAGGCCCCCAGCTCCACCCGTGCGACATCGCGCAACAGCACCTGTTGGCCATCGGCATCGGTCTTGATCACAATGTTTTCGAACTCCTTTTCCTCCACCAAACGCCCCTTCGCATTGATGGTAAATTCAAAGGTTCCAGGGTTCGGAAGCGGAGGCTGACCCACCGCGCCTGCCGCCACTTGAGCGTTCTGCTGTTGCACCGCCTGCACCACATCGCTCGGCACCAGACCCCGTGCCGCCATTTTATGCGGGTCGAGCCATAGACGCATCGAGTAATCCCCCGAGCCAAACACCACCACCTGCCCCACTCCAGGCACCCGGGCGATGAGATCTTTCACCTGCAAGGTGGCGTAATTGCGCACGAAAATATCGTCATAACGCCCATCGGTGCTGATCAGGTGCACCACCATGCTCAGATCGGGCGAACTTTTCAGAGTTGTCACGCCGATGCGACGCGTTTCCTCTGGCAACTTGGGCAACGCCAGATTCACCCGATTTTGCACGTCCACCTGGGCCTGATTCAGATCCGTTCCCAGCTTGAAGGTCACGGTCAGATTCATCATGCCATCACTTGTGGCTTGAGAAAACATGTAAAGACTGTTCTCCACCCCGTTGATCGCCTGCTCAATCGGGCTCGAAACCGTTTCCGCAATCGTCGTTGGGTTCGCGCCGGGATACGCCGCCGTCACCACCACCGTCGGCGGCACCACTTCAGGATATTCGCTGACCGGCAACTCGCGCAGGGACAAGACCCCAACGATCACCAACAGTAGCGACAAGACTGATGCAAAGATGGGACGCTTGATGAAAAAAAAGCTGATGTTCATGAATCGCTAGCGCAGAGGTTCAAGGCTTTTCAGGAGCAGTGGCGGACTGCGGCTGCACTGGCATGGAAGGGATCACTTTCTTCGTGCCATTGACAATCACCCGCTCATTCGGCTGCAACCCCGCGCGAATCACCCGCTTGCCATTCACCACCGGACCAACTTGCACCATGCGCACCTGAGCGATGTTCTGCGCGTCAACAACGTAAACAAATTTCAGACTCTGATTGGTCTGAATCGCCTCCTCGGCCACCAGCAGCGCCGCATACCGCGGCGAACCCGGCACGCGCAAGCGCACATACAAGCCAGGAATCAAGCGTTCATCCGGATTCGCAAACACCGCGCGCAACCCAATGCGCCCCGAACCCGCCGCAAGGCGATTGTCCAAGGACTCAACATAACCGCGATGCGGAAACCCCTGTTCGTCCATCAATTCCATCTCCACCAGCACCCGCCCTTTGTCATCGAGCGGCAGGCTTTTTGCCTTCACCATGCTCTGATGCCGCAGATACGCGGCTTCGTCCATGCTCGCTATGACGTCAACATCCCCTCCCCCAACGACGGTGCTCAACAGAGTGGTGAACCCCGCCACACCACTGACGAAATTGCCCACCGAAACCAACTCCCGGCTAGCGCGTCCTTCGATCGGCGATTTCACCAGCGTGAACTCATAATCGAGCGCCGCCGCGTCGCGACTTGCCTGCGCGGCTAACACCGCTGCTTGTGCTTGTGCCCCAGCGCTACGGCGCTGATCCGCCTCTTCAGTGGAAATGGCTTTTTGATTCAGCAGCGCATCCGCACGCGCGGCTTCGCGCTGCGCGGCCACCGCCACCGCCTCGGCACGCTGCAACTGCGCCTCCGCCAAATCCAATTGCGCCTTGGCGGGACGACGGTCGATCACAAACATCACCTCGCCTGCCTTGATCCACTGGCCCGGTTGATAGCAAACCTCTGACAAATAACCCGACACCCGTGGGCGAATCTCCACACTTTGCCGTGCCGCCGTGGTGCCGGTCATTTCCTCCCAGTCAAACCGCTCGACAGGCTCCGGCATCGCCACCGTCACTGCTGTTGGCGGCGGCATCTGCGAACCCGCTGGCTCCGATTTTTTGTGGCAAGATGCCGCACACACCATGAGCACCAGCGCCATCACAGCACGCATGGACTCCCCAACCCGACAACCTCTTTGACAAAACAACGCTTTCATCGCCCAAAAAAATCTTTGTTGCCGTAGGTTAAAACACCCGATCACAACACAATGCGCAGCAACAGCGTGTCACACCGCCCCGAAAAGTCAAACAACGATGCAAGTAAGATCAATCATCGTCGAAAACAACAGCAACAAACCAAGCCCACCAACGTCGCGATGTCCAGCACACGGGCGCGTCCGGACTCGACGATCAACGCAGTCAATTCAGCAAATCCATGATCCAAACGTGATGCGTAATTTTTGCTTTCCATGCTCGATGTCATTGACTAGATTGCTGCTCACGCACATGGCTATTTCACGTGATTTAACGATTCAGAACAAGCTCGGCATTCACGCCCGGCCCGCAGCCCAGTTTGTCAAGATTGCGAGTCGCTTCAATTGTGACATTCGCGTGGAGAAAGATGGAGAAGAAGTGGATGGCAAAAGCATCATGGGATTGATGATGCTAGCAGCGGGTCATGGCTCGGTGATCACCGTGCAGACAGATGGTGCGGACGAGACAGCGGCGCTCGACGCCTTGGAGAATTTGGTCAATCGCAAGTTTGAGGAGGATTGAGCCACGTGGCTGAAGCGACGATAGAAGCGGACTTCCTCATCATTGGTTGTGGCATTGCGGGCTTGAGTTTCGCGATACGCGCGGCTGAGCATGGTCGAGTCATTTGCTTGGCCAAGGGCGATGTTCTCGACTCCAACACGGCCTGGGCGCAGGGTGGCATTGCGGCGGTGTTGCCGGAGCATTTGCGTGCTGAGGGGGATTCGATCGATCTGCACATTGCCGACACGCTCGATGCCGGTGCGGGTTTGTGTGATGAGCAGGCCGTGCGCTCGATTTTAACCGAAGGCGGCGACACGATTGCCGAATTGGTCGCGGATGGGGTGGCGTTCGATCACGAACTGCGGGATCACGATCATTTTGAACTCGGCAAAGAAGGTGGCCATTCGAAACGACGCATCCTGCACGCGCGTGACACGACGGGGCGAGTCATCGCCGATGCGCTGCTATCCAAAGCCCGCAAGACCCCGAATTTGTTGCTGTTGGAGCATCACGTCGCGATTGACCTGATCACCACGGGGCGTCTGGGCATGGTCACAGATGATCGCGTGCTGGGAGCTTACGCACTGAATCGCAAAACCGGCGAGGTGCACATCTTTCGCTCCGATCGGGTGATTTTATCGACAGGCGGGTGCGGCAAGGTCTATCTCTACACCACCAACCCCGACTCGGCAACGGGTGATGGCGTGGCGATGGCATGGCGGGCGGGGGCGACGATTGCCAACATGGAATTCATTCAGTTCCACCCCACCTGCTTTTACAACCCTGCGGCTAACGGCGCGGAAGCGCGCTCGTTTTTGGTGTCCGAGGCAGTGCGGGGCGAGGGCGCGATTTTGATCAACTCGCAGGGTGAGGATTTCACACTGAAACACGATCCTCGCGGCTCGCTCGCACCGCGCGACATCGTTGCCCGCGCGATTGACCACGAACTCAAGCGCACCGGTGCTCCGTGTGTGTTCCTCGATGTCCGCCATAAGCCAGCGGGTTTCATGGCCGAGCGCTTTCCCTTCATTTACCAAACCCTGCTGAAGTATGGGCTTGACTGCGAGAAACAGCCCATCCCGGTCGTTCCCGCCGCTCATTATCAATGCGGCGGAGTGGTCACGGACGGTTATGGGCACAGCACCCTCTCGGGACTCTATGCGATCGGTGAGGTGGCTTGCACAGGCTTGCACGGGGCGAACCGCCTGGCTTCGAATTCCCTACTGGAAGCGCACGTGATTGCGCGGCGGGCGCTGCAACACATGCTCAAGCATCATCACCCCGGCAAGCCGGTGCCGCTCGCCCCGCCGATTCCGGAATGGGAGCACGGCGACACGGCCGCACCGGATGAGCTGGTGGTGATATATCACAACTGGGATGAAATCCGCCGTTTGATGTGGGACTATGTGTCCATCGTCCGCACGGACAATCGACTCCGACGTGCGGCGACACGCCTGCGCAATTTGAAGAAAGAAGTGCGGGAGTTTTACTGGGGTCACCGCATCAATGCGGACATCCTCGAGCTGCGCAATTTGGTGGCGGTGGCGTCGTTGATCGTGGACTGTGCCGTGCGTCGCAAGGAATCGCGCGGCTTGCATTTTACCCTCGATTATCCCAGCACCAAGCCCAAGCTCGCACAAAGCACACAAATCCGCAAATTCTAGTGCCATGAGACACTTTTGGACCGCCCTCGCTTTATTGATCCTGCTGAGTGTGATTGTCACTGCCGCTGGCTTATGGTATCTCAGCAGCAGCGCGGAATTCAGTCGCAATAACATCGAAACACCTGCGCCTAAGTCCCCTAACTAGACGGCCAGGCCACCCATGGAAAGCCAAAGAGATCCGAAAGCCAAGGACGCCCGCTGCCATCAATGGCGGATTCACCGGCATCATCTGATCGCAGGATCGATCGCAGAAACCAAAAGATCATCCTGCACACAGCGCCGTAGGGTTCATCCGGTGATTCCAAACTCAACCACTTTACACACCCCCATGGCATTCCAAGCTTGACCCTCAGCTTGACTTCTGCGACACCCCTTGCGCGATTATGGACATCAACAAAGCTGTCATTACCTGCGCCGGGCGTAACCAGCGATCACTGCCATTGCAAACCCTCGTTGACCGTAACGGTCAGCCCAATGCGGCGTTGGCGATTATTCTCGAAGAAGCCATCGCGGCGGGAGTGGATGACATCGCGGTCATCATTGATCCAACAGACCGTGAGGCCTACAGCGAGGCGGCGGGCGAGCTGCGCTCACGGGTGACATTTATCGATCAAATCGAAGCGCGCGGCTACGGACACGCCATCAGTTGCGCCAAGGAATTTGTGGACAACCAGCCATTTTTGCTGATGGTGGGCGATCACCTTTACGTCAGCGGTGTCACTGAAAGCTGCGCCAGCCAGTTGGTCGCATGCGCGCAGCGCGAGGGCTGTGCGGTTTCGGCAGTGATGTCCACGCATGAGAGCAAGCTGCCTTACTACGGCGCGATTGGTGGTCACTTGGTCGGCGGCTTGAAAGGACTTTATGAAATCGAGCAGGTGCTGGAAAAACCGACACCCACGCAAGCGGAGCAGCATCTCATCGTGCCGGGACTGCGCGCGGGGCACTATTTGTGCTTTTTCGGCATGCACGTGTTAACCCCACAAATCATGGAGCTGCTGAGTCAGGAAATCGCCAAAGCCGGTGACCGCCGCGTGCATTTGTCTGATGTGCTCAACGGCGTGGCGCGCCGCGAGCGTTACCTCGCTTACGAACTGAGTGGCAAGCGCTACGACATTGGTGAAAAATATGGCCTACTCACGGCGCAGCTGGCGCTGGCGCTGGCGGGTCGGGATCGCGAAGTGGTGTTATCCAATTTGGTGGAACTGCTTGCTCATCAGCACTTAGCCTAAATCACGCGCCGCATGAATTTGATTGATCTGATTTTAGCCGAGGAGCCGCAAACACGCGATTTGGCTTTGGCGGACTGCTGTGCTCCCCTGAGCGCAGTGGAACTACTCGAGCAATGTGCGGCCTTAGAAGCCTATCGGCATCGAGAAGAAAACCTGTATCGCCGCGTGCGTGCGCTTTTTTTTCTCTACTCCATTTGTCGGTTTCAGCTGCCACCGAAATTGGAAAACGCGACCGCGAATCTCAATCTCGGCTCCGAGTTGATCCCCTTCGAGGGCTACGAACACTTGCTGCAACGTCGTTTTGAGGAAGCGATTGACTGTTTTCTGCAAATTCAGCGCAAGCACGGCACGAACGACGGCATTCTCAGTGCGTTGGCGACGGCGTATCATCGCCTCGCGTTTCAGACCCTTGCCAATCAAGTGCGGCGCAGTGTCCGCTCGGTGAAGGGAAACCAATGGATGTTCCGCATGGGCCACCCGAGCGATCATCCCCTGCGGCTTCACCGTCAACTCCTGCAAGCGGGAACAGATGGCTCATATCCGATCTTGCATGAGCAAACTCCGGTGCGGATGGATCTCACGCACAGTGCGTGGAGCGATATTTTCTTCCTCGGCATGGATTACCCCGAGGGCGCACGCGTGCTCAACATCTCGGTGGATCTCGGGGTGCGGGGTCGAGACTCCAGTCCGCAGCCGCCGGTGGAGGCGTATTTGCGTGTGATTGATGAACCGATCTTGCGTCTCACCAGTGTGGATTTGGGGGCAACGACCGAGATCACGGAGTTGGCCACGGTGTTTGATTTTGCGCGTGATCACCTGGGCTTGCTCAAGGCGGGCGTCATTGCCGCGGGCATCATTCCACCGGGCTTGGAGGGCTCGGGTCAACGACTCGAGGACGTGCTGGAACGCTTGATCGCTCCGGGCAAGGGTCTGGAAATTGCCACCAACGTGCGCGGCATTCCCAAGGGCTCCCGCTTGGCGGTTTCGACAAATTTGCTCGGTGGCTTGATCGCGTTGTGCATGCGAGCGACACGGCAAACCGAGAACTTGCAGGGGGAGCTGCGGGAGGAGGAGCGGCGGGTGGTCGCGGCGCGAGCGATCTTGGGCGAGTGGTTGGGCGGCTCGGGTGGTGGCTGGCAGGACAGCGGTGGCATTTGGCCGGGCATGAAGTTGATCGAGGGCGCGATTTGTGGGCCACAGGATCCGGAACACGGGATCAGTCGCGGTTGCTTGCTGCCCCGTCACACCGTGTTCTCGCGCGAGCTGATCTCCGAGGAAACGCGGCGACGCTTGCAAGACAGCTTGGTGCTGGTTCACGGTGGGATGGCGCAGAATGTCGGACCCATTCTCGAAATGGTCACCGAGAAATACCTGCTGCGCAGCGCTGCAGAGTGGCAAGGCCGCCAACAGGCTCTCTCGTTTCTCGATCGACTCATCGAGGCACTCAAGCACGGTGACATTCGCGAGCTGGGCAAAATCACCACCAATAATTTCGAGGAACCCCTGCAAACCATCATCCCCTGGGCCAGCAATTTCTTCACCGAAAGCGTGATCAAAAAAGTCCGCGCTGAATTTGGCAACGACTTCTGGGGGTTTTGGATGCTCGGTGGCATGAGCGGCGGTGGCATGGGCTTCATTTTTGCTCCGGAGAAAAAAATTGCCGCTCAAGCGCGCTTGCAGCAGTTGATGAGCGAGACGAAGTTAGAATTGCAGAATTCCCTGCCCTTCGCGATGGAGCCGGTGGTGTATGATTTCGCGATCAATGAACATGGCACGGTGGCCGAGCTTCTCGATGGTCCAGACGCATTATTGCCGGTTGGCTATTATACCCTCATCTTGCCGCAGCTGCTGCGTCAGGATCGCCGTGAGCTGTCGCTGCTGCGCCGCGCCGAGCTCGATCGCTTTGGTGTCGCTTGTCGCACTCGCCCAGAACTGAGCGGGGTGGTGCAATTGCTGTTTGATGCCCTTCTGCCCAAGGGAAAAACCAGTGCCAATGAGCGCAGTGATATTTGGAACTTGCTCAATGCGCATGGCTTCGATCGCTTGCAACACGAGCAAATCCGTTCCGACCTGCGCAATGGTCTGATTGGTTTGGCTCAGAACCGACTCCCCGCCGCTTCGCGGATTGAGGATGTGCGGGAGAGCGATGTCGTGATGCCGGAGCAATGGCAAGATGCGGATCAAATCCACCTGCACCTCGGCCAGCAATTGATGCGCAACGGCGAAGTGGCGGTCGTTACCCTCGCGGCTGGTGCGGGCAGTCGCTGGACCCAGGGCGCTGGCGTGGCGAAATCGCTGCACCCTTTCTGTAAGTTTTCCGGACGTCATCGCACGTTTATCGAAACCCACTTGGCGAAGAGTCGGCGTCGCAGTGAGCAATGCCAGATGCCGATTCCGCATGTTTTCACCACGAGCTATCTCACCCACGCGGGGATCGAGCGTTACCTTGCCCAGGTGAATCAATACGATTACCCAGGCCCGGTGATTCTCTCGCCCGGTAAATCGATCGGTTTGCGAATGGTGCCGATGGTGCGCGATTTGCGCTTCCAGTGGGAAGAAATGCCGCAGCAGGTGTTGGATGAGCAGCAGCAAAAAATGCGTGAAAGTGTGCGTTCGGCTCTCATTCAGTGGGCACAAAAAACCGGCGAGTCCAGTGATTACACCGATAACTTGCCCTCGCAGTGCCTGCATCCCGTTGGGCATTGGTATGAGCTGCCCAACATGCTGCGCAATGGCACACTGGCGTTGATGATTGAAGAGCGTCCGCAGTTGCAATACTTGATGCTGCATAACATCGATACGCTCGGCGCGGATGTGGATCCCGAGTTGCTCGGTTGGTTTGCGGCAAGCCACGCGGCACTCGCCTTTGAGGTCATCCCACGTCGGCTCGAGGATCGCGGTGGTGGCTTGGCGCGCGTCAATGGCCGCGCCCGCTTGGTGGAGGGGTTGGCCATGCCACGCGAACAGGATGAGTTCAAGCTGCGCTATTACAATTCCATGACAACGTGGATTCACATCGATTCCCTGTTGCAGCATTTTGGCTTGGATCGAGCCCAGCTCAAACAGGCGGAATTGGTCAATCAAGCGATACGCGATCAAGCGTTGCGAATGCCCACTTACGTGACGCTGAAGGATGTGAAAAAACGCTGGGGTCACGGGCAGGAAGATATTTTCCCCGTCGCGCAATTCGAAAAACTCTGGGGTGACATGTCTGCCCTGCCCGAGATCGACACGCGTTTCGCCGTGGTGTCGCGCTGGCGCGGTCAGCAGCTCAAGGATCAAGCTCAGCTCGATGGCTGGCTGCGTGATGGCTCCGCCGATTTCTTGCAATCTCTCTGCACGTGGAGTTGAACGCTCGGGCTGGACGCAATGACGCGCGCGGTGGCATCGCTTGAAGCATGGAAACTCTCGCAACGCGGGAGTCCAGCCGTGGTCTAGCGTTTGCGCTGAATGTTTTCCTCCCACGGCGCCGCAATGGCAGCGCCTTGATCCACGAGAATCCGCACCTGCGCCTGACCATTTTGCGTCACAAAATCCAATTCACCCTCGGCAGCAAACCACGATTGATCCGCAACCTCTGGACCCGCTTGCGGAAAGTCGAGCCACACGGGCACCGTGCGTGCGTCCGCTGCGCAGCAAGTGATGAACAGGCGGTAGAGTTTGGCGCGGCGGCGCGGTTCAGCCGCATTCTGCTCCCACAGCAACTTGCCTTCCGTGCGCACCCGTTGGCCTTTGAGTAGGGTCATGATGCGTTCATCTCGCGTGACAAAAAACAACTCCAGCAACCCAATCTCCCAGGCTCCCCGCTCGTTGCGCGCGTAGGTTTTTGCCAAATCGTCCAGGGTCATGTCTGGCAAACTCGCACGCATCCACCGTTGACCGGCTTGGCTTGCCGATGTCATCATCTTGCGCTCCAGCACCTCAGCCGAGTAAGAATCCTTGGTCACGGCCACAGAAAACAACACCGGAGCCAGTAGGCATGACAAGGCCACCGGCAACGGCATGTCGCTGTGCTCGTGATCATGCTCGTGGTCGTTGGCATCACACTCACCTGGCTCATGACCACATCCGACTTGTTGCCGCGCGGTCACGGCCACAAACACTCCGAGAACCAACAACGCTAACCCACCCCACAGCGTGTAGGGACGAAAATCTTCCGCTAGGTATTTGCTCAGACGGCCACTGTCGTAAAAATACAACAACACCACTCCCCACACCAATGCGGCTAACGCTTGAGCCCAACGTCGAACAATTTTCATCAGTAATGCAGAGGCTGAACCATTCCCTGAAACACCATCGCGGCGATGCCAATCAACACCAACATCAGCAGCGCCATGACCAACAACGCAGACCGCCGCAGCAGCGATTGATACATGAAGGTGAGCTTGAGATCCAACATGGGACCAAACACCAAGAACGCCAACTTCGCGCCGTAAGAAAAGCGATCCAGCGATGCCGCGATGAAGGCATCCGAGGTGCTGCACAAGCTCAAGCCATAAGCAAAAGCCATCAACACCAAGGGGGAAGCCCACGCATGCGTCGCCAAGGAGTCCAGCCACTGCGCACCCGGTGCAATGCCGGTGTTGAAGAGAGCAGTGATCGCAATGCCCATGATAAAGTAGGCACCGACGTCGATGAAATCTTTCAGCGCCGCACGCAATGCTGCGATCAATCGATGCGAGCTTGCTACCGCCTGCGTGTGGGTGGCGTGTTCGCGCCGCCGCTCATCCACCTCCATTTGTTGCAACAGCCGCGCTGAAAGGATTTTTTTCAAGGGCAGACGATCGACCAACAACGCCAGCACCACCGCCATCAGATAACCCAGCAGCAGGCGCGACACCGTCATGACCCAACTCGCCGAGAGCACCTGACTGCCGATCATGAATTCTGGCCCCGTGAATGCCTTCCACGTGCTCAGAGCAGTGATGGGGTTAACGATCGGAGCCGCCAGCATGTAGGCGAAGGCCGCGGACACGGGCAACCCCTTGCGCACCAAGCGGCGAATCACCGGAACCACTGCGCACTCACACACTGGCATCACAGCTCCAAACAACGCAGCCATCAGGATTGCCGGCAACGCTTGGCGCGGCAACCAGCGTTCCAATGATTTGGCGGGCAAGTAAACCGCAATGACTCCACTCAACAACGTGCCCAACACAATAAACGGGGCACCCTCGAGCAACATGCTCAAAAATGCGAAAGCGAAATTCTGCTGCGCTTCGGGCGTCATTGATCTCCAGCATAGATCACCCACGGGCAATGCCAAACGAATTTCATCTGCGACACAAAAAAACATGCAGCTCCCGGAGGAACTGCATGCGATTCAAATGTTATCTTTTCCTGACTAATTTTGGGGTGTAGCGAGAATCAAAGATCAGATTTGAATGCTGTCGAAGCCTTGAAGGTCACAGACTTGGATGCTGCAATCTGCATGGATTCTCCAGTCTTTGGGTTGCGTCCCAAGCGTGCTGCACGCTCTTTGACAGCAAAAGTGCCAAATCCAATGATTTGCACTTTTTTGTCTTGGCTTACACCTTCTGCGATTGCGTCTAATACTGCCTTAACGGCGTCCTCAGCGGCGCGCTTGGTGGTATCTTTGCCCAAGGATTTTTGAACGGATTCAATTAATTCGGCTTTGTTCATGGCAGCAATGTTGTTGCGAATTCGTGATTACTTTGACAAGAGAAAATCAGCAAAAATTGCAAAAAGCTATCTTATTGCCCGAATCAGACAGCAAAAAGCAGAGTAATTCGCGTTTTTTAAGAAATACAACTTATCCGACAACACGCCATCGGTCAAGGAATCGGACATCTGCGCCGGATCCATCATTTCGTGACACGATCCAACTTGGCAAAATTGGGGTTGCATGCTATTGCAAACCCATGACGGGTCCCTTGCTCAACCGCGAACTCTCTTGGTTAGAATTCAACCAGCGTGTCCTCTTCCAAGCGAAACGCCCCGAGTTGCCGTTGCTGGAACGAGTGAAATTTCTGGCGATCACGGCGGCGAATCTCGATGAATTTTTTCAAGTGCGGATCGGTGGCCTCATGCTGATGCGCCGTGCGGGGATCCGCAGCACCTCAAGCGATGGACTGTCTGCAGCAAAGCAACTTGAGATCTTGCGCGAGCGCATTCACCGTTTTGTCGATGAGCAGTATCAGCTTTTTAATCAGGAATTGCAGCCCTTATTGCTGCAGCATGACATCGAATGCTTGGAGGCAAAATCGCTGCAAGTGAGTCATGCCAGCACCTTTCAGGCACTTTACGAGAACAACATTCACCCCGTGCTAACGCCGCTGGCTTACGCTCCGGATGAGCCAAATGTGCAACTGCCGGCGCTCACACCGATTCTGGCTTGTCGGGTCGAGGATGGCGAGGGTCAAGCGCCACGCTATGCTTTCATTCCTCTGCCAGATGCGCTGGGCCGCCGCATTTTCTTGCCTGCCGCGCCATCGACGTTCATGATGATCGAGGATCTGGTGGCTCTGCACGCCAGCTCGCTGTTTCCGGGGGCAACGGTGACGGCGACGACTGTTTTCCGTCTGACCCGCAACGGCGACATCACGGTGGAGGAG
This sequence comes from uncultured Verrucomicrobiales bacterium, assembly GCA_964599325.1. Taxonomy (GTDB): domain Bacteria; phylum Verrucomicrobiota; class Verrucomicrobiia; order Verrucomicrobiales; family Akkermansiaceae; genus UBA956. The sequence continues at coordinate 18,883 of CAZREM010000041.1, forward strand.
GACAACATAGTCGATCTGGCCGATGAAATGGCAGACGTGATCAACGCACGGCGCTTTGCGGACACCGTGCGCATCGAGCATCACATCTCCTGCCCCCGCGATCTCCTGCATGTGATCCGACAAGCCACGGGTTCGAGTCGGGAAGAAACCTATGCGATCGCGCGTGGTCCTGTGGGTTTAGCCAGCTTATTTGAACTGGCCAGCATCGCGGGTTTCGACCACCTCCGCGATGAAGAATGGGCACCACAGCACTCGCCCGACGTCGCACCGGGGACCTCGATTTTTGAGTCGATCGCTCAGAAAGATTTGCTGCTCCACCATCCCTATCAGTCCTTTGATCCCGTTCTGCGTTTCATTGAAGAAGCCGCCACTGACCCCAATGTGTTGGCCATCAAGCAAGTGCTCTACCGCACCGCGCGGAAATCACGGATCATCGATGCTCTGATCCACGCGGCAAAGAGCGGCAAACAAGTCACGGTGTTGGTGGAACTCAAAGCTCGGTTCGATGAAGCGCGCAATCTGTTGCGAGCCGACGAGCTACAAAACGCCGGAGTCTCCATTGTTTACGGTGTGAAGGATCTCAAAACGCACGCGAAAATCACCATGGTGGTGCGCCGCGAGTCCGGCATGATCCGGCGCTACGTTCATCTTGGCACCGGCAACTACAACGAAAGCACGGCGCGACTCTACACCGATCTCTCACTGCTGACTTGTCGCCCAGATTTCGGCAACGATGCCTCGATGTTCTTCAATGCGGTCACCGGACGCTCGAAGCTGCTGCGCTTCCGCCGCTTGTTGCCTGCGCCAACTCAGATCAAGCCGCGATTGCTGGAGCTCATCGCCTTTGAGGCCGACCGCGCGCGTTTGGGCGAGGCCGCGTTGATTACCGCTAAAATCAATTCCCTGCAAGACCCTGACATCATCGCGGCACTTTACGAAGCCTCGCAGGCCGGAGTCAAAATTCGCCTCAATGTCCGTGGGGTCTGCTGCCTGAAACCGGGGGATAAGAAGTTTTCGAAAAACATCGAGGTCATCTCCGTGATCGATCGCTATCTCGAGCACGCGCGGGTTTTCAGCTTTCACCACGGTGGCAATCCCGCTGTTTATTTTTCCTCGGCGGATTGGATGTCTCGCAATTTGGATCGACGCATCGAACTGATGGTGCCGATCGAAGATCGGTATCTGAAGCGGCGCGTCCTGCGCATGTTGGAGGCTTTTTTTCAAGACAACACCCATGCGCACCGGATCATGCCCGATGGTTCATCGCAGCCAATCCCTGTTGCCAAGGGGCAGAAACCCTTTCGCGTTCAACAGTTTTTTCATCGCGAAGCCAAACGCAGCGCGAAGGCACGCGATCATGAACGCGCGCTGACCTTTGAACCACACCGCCCACCCCAAGCTTGATGACGTGCCTGCCCGTGGCCATTTCGGGGAGATGGAATCACCTATTGCGTTGCACGCAAAGTCATGCCATTGTCTGTCAAGCACCACGCGGTGCATCAACCAACCTACTTGTCAAGATGACTAACTCCGATACTCTTTCATCCATGGAACCCACCAGCGGATTCATCCCGGACGTGACCACTGATGCCAGTGCCGCCGCTGATTTACGCGCCGCCGCTGAGGAAAAAATGGCCGCTCTCGGTCACCGCGCGCATGACCTGAAGGAGCGGGCGCTGGAAAAAGCACATCACCTGCGTGATTTGACGGCTGAGAAGGCAGAAGAATTGAAACACACGGCGGAGGAAAAAGCGCATCATCTGCGTCATTTGGCCGAACACCAGTGGCACGAGACCCGTGATCGCGCCCGCGAGCTGCACCAGACCAGCGAGGAATACGTGCGCGAAAACCCCACCAAAGCGGTTGTTGGCGCGTTGGCCATTGGTTTCATCATTGGACTGATTGTGCGCCGCTAGTGCGTGCTCCACACTGCAACCAGAAGCCATGCCATCTGGTTGCAGGCTCATGCTCAGTCCTGCCGCATGCCGCTATGCCAAATCAACCATCTCATCCTGACACGAACTCCACCGCGTCCGCACCGCCAGCCACTCCGCTGTCGTGGCAACAAGCATTGCACGATTTATTCACCGATCGCTGCACGATGGTGGGCATTGAATCCCGCCAAGCACTGCGCGATCTCATCTCTCGCTTGGTGTTGGCAACACTCGCGACTGGGCTAACGCTGCTGGGCTGGCTCATCGCCATGGCGGCGCTGATCGCCCACCTCAGCGCGATCTCGCAGCTTCCTTGGTGGCTGATCGGCTACGCGACCGCTCTCTGCCACGCCATTCTTGGCTTGCTGTTGTTGCATCGTTTGAAGTCCAAAACCTGCAACTACTACCCACACACCCGCAACGAATTCGAAAAAGATCGCACATGGATCCTCAATCTGACGCAGCCACGCTCGAAGCCCTAAGCCGACGCAGCTCCCACGCCCGCTTGGTGTTGGAACGCCAAGCTCACTCTTGGCGCGAACAATGGAGCTTGTCCCATCAGTTGAAACAATCTGTTCATCGGCACCCCAGTGCTTGGTTCATGGGCTCGCTGCTTTCGGGGTTGACCTTGTCGCGCTTGTTCCGTCGCAAATCCGCGCCTCATGCCGCAATGGCTTCGTCCGTGCCAAGTCGCGGATCAGACTCTCTATCCAAGAAATTGTTTCGTAGCGGATTAAAACTCGTTCAACCAGCCGCCACCGCATGGGTGGGGCAACAAGTGCGGCAGCGACTCGAAAAACACCTGTCGCAGCGCGCAGGCTCACGCTGAATGTCAGGATTTTGACTTTTCAATTCCGGTGACATTCCCTATATCTAAGGCTCATGTCAGCTCATCAAGTTCTCGATCACGTTGATCAATATCTGCGCTTAGGCCAAGAGTATGGGGCCTCGGATGTTCACCTTGCCACTTCATTTCCGCCTGCATGGCGTCGCAATGGCCAGTTGCTGCCAATTTGGGATGACCACGATGTGTTGACAGCCGAGCAAGCGGACATGTTGGCAAGATCCTTTCTCACCGAAAAGGAGTGGAACCGTCTTGATGAGAAGGGCGATGTGGATTTTGCCTACGATAACGGCGAAGGCCGCTTCCGCGCTTCGGTGGTAAAGCAGCGCTTGGGTCTCGACATGGTGTTCCGCATCATCAACACCAGAATCCGCACAATGGAGGAAATTGGCCTGCCACTAGATCACATCACTCCACTCACGCGCTACCACAATGGTCTGGTGCTTGTCACCGGGTCGGTCGGTTCGGGCAAATCCACGACTCTTGCGGCGTTGATCGATTTCATCAATCGCGACCGCGAGGATCACATTCTGACACTCGAAGATCCGATTGAATACGTTTTCGATTCACAAAGCTGCCATGTCAATCAGCGCGAGGTTCACTCACACACAGACTCCTTCGCCAAGGCCTTGCGCGGTGCTCTGCGGGAGGACCCCGATGTGATCATGGTGGGCGAGATGCGCGACCTGGAGACCATTCAGCTGGCACTCACCGCCGCCGAAACCGGCCACTTAGTGCTAGGCACTCTGCACACGGGCAATGCTCCGCGGACACTTGATCGTGTGCTCGATGTGTTCCCGACCGATCAGCGCGAGCAAATTCGCATCATGGTTTCGGAGTCCCTTCGCGGCATTCTTTCCCAGCAACTCGTCCCACGCGCCGATGGCTCGGGCCGTGTTCTGGCGCTGGAGTTGCTCGTGAACACTCCCGCGGTGGCCAACTGCATTCGCGAGGGTAAAACCTACATGCTGCCCGGTGTGATGCAAACCGGTAAAAATGTCGGCATGATCACCATGGATGAATCCCTGCGCAAACTCTACGTTCAGGGCATCATCAGCCGCGAGGAATGCCTCTATCGTTGTGAGGATAAGATTCAAATGCGCGCGTTCTTTCAATCGTGATTCTGTCTCTTCACTGTCCACCCACTCTTGGTTAGCCGCCGGACACCTGCCTGCTACCGCTCCTTGATTTACTGATTCCATTTTCTTTTCCTACCATGGCTCGCATTGACAACTATTTCCGCTATCTCGTTAGTTCAAAAGGTTCCGACTTGCATTTGTCTGAGGGACAACCACCAAAAATACGCATGCACGGTGGCATCACGGCGATTCCCGATGAACCTGTGCTCAGCGGCGAGGACTTCCGCGACTTGCTTGCTGAAATCTGCGATCCAGATGCCTTTGCGCGCTACCTCCAGACGGGTGACCTTGACTTCGCTTACGCCATGGATGAGGCCTCGCGCTTCCGTTGCAATTATCTCAAACAAAAAAATGGCTTAGCAGCGGTTTTTCGTTTGATCCCCACAGAAATCGCTTCGCTCGATAGCCTTGGCGTGCCGGCGGTGGTGAAGGAGTTTGGTCACATGCGCTCGGGCTTGGTGCTGGTCACCGGTCCCACAGGTTCGGGCAAATCGACAACGCTGGCAGCCCTGCTGGATTACATCAATACGAACTTCCATCGCCACATCATCACCATTGAGGAACCCATCGAGTTCGTGCATCGCAATAAGCGCTCCATTCTCACGCAGCGCGAGGTTCCCATTCAAACCCCATCCTTTGCCGATGGCCTGCGCGCGGCTCTGCGCGAGGACGCGGACATTGTGCTCGTGGGCGAGATGCGCGATTTGGAAACCATTTCTTTGGCGCTTACCGCTGCGGAAACGGGTCTGTTGGTGTTTGGCACCCTGCACACGAACAATGCACGTAAGACTGTGGACCGGATTATCGACGTTTTCCCCGCTGATCAACAATCACAGGTGCGCACGATGCTCGCCGCTTCGCTGCGCGGTGTGTTGGCTCAGTTGCTCTGCCGCCGCTGCGATAAACCCGGCCGCACCGCCGTCCACGAGATCATGTTCGCCACCGCTGCTGTCTCGGCGATCATTCGTGAAGGCGCGACACAAAAACTTTCCGATGTGATCACCGGTGGTAAGAGCGAGGGCATGCAGTTCATGGATGAATCGATCTGGTCAAAACTGCGTGATGGAATCATCTCGCCGCAAGAGGCATACATGAAAGCGATTGATAAAACTCGCTTCAAAAAATACTTGCCGCCCGAGATGCAAAACCTCGGCAACGCCTCCGGTGAAAACCCCGCTGCTCACTAATCCGAAATTCCACAGTTGGTTCATTCGCAACCAGCTCAGAATTAAAAAAAACCCGCAAGCCCGCTCTGTCAGACTACAGCGCAGTCCCCTGCTACGCGACTGTCGTGTGTCCGTTCGTGTGGCGTGAAGGTCAATCCCAACAGTTCTGGAAAACTCGGCCTAGCGTCGGCCTTTTCTGACTTGGACTTATCTTATTCTGTCACATATTTTTCAGAATCCATGAAGCGCGATTGACAGTCCGGGGACGATCGGATTGACTGAAAGTCGGCGAGGCAATGT
>CAZREM010000042.1:0-23132 GCA_964599325.1 uncultured Verrucomicrobiales bacterium
CGCCATACCTCGCGCAGTGATGCTTGCAGGCGTGATTGATAGACCCACACCGCGGTTCCAGCAATGAGCGAGATCATCGTTGACAGTGCAAATCCGAAGTAAGACAAGCGGCGCATTTCAGCTATTTGAGCCTCATAGACTTTTAGTTCCATGTCGAGACCCACCACACCAGCGATTTTCCCATGTTGATCAAAAAAAGGCGCGTATCCACTCAAAAACGTGCCCCAACGATCCGAAACCGGCTCTGCATTGGTGGTGGCAATGCCTGTTTTGAGTGCTTCTAGCAAGTAGGGATTTGCTTCGTCATAAGTGTCATAAATGTGCGCTTTGTCCTCTACCCCGTCACCGTCAGCGTCACCAGCTGGTGTGGGATCTAGCACAAATCGAATCGCGCCCTGCTCGTCCAGAATGCAGGTGTAAACAAATTTGAATTTGGTCTGAGTTTCAATGGCGTCCTTGGCGCGTTGTAATCGATCAATCGCTTGTAGATATTCAGGTGAGCTTTCTTGATCAGGCGAGCGAAACGTGCCGTGCTGTTCCACGTTAATCCAGAGAACAATGCCTTTGACGCACTGCAATAAGCTTTGCTTCATCGCGTCTTTGGTGTTGTCCACCGCACTGTGATAAACGGACCAGATCGAGACGGTCGCTGTCCCGAGCAGACAGAACACGGTCATCAGCGCCAGCACCCAAGGGTGTGTTCCCATCCATCGTTCGCCCAGTGGCAATTTCACCCCTGTCTCGCTCGGAATCATTTCCGTTTCCGCCATGACCGACATTGATCAATTTTTTATTTCGTTCAAAGCAATAATTGATGAATTAACTGACAATTGAATAAAATATTTGTGGTTTGCCTGGAGGTGCACGCAAAGTGACCGCATTAGTCTTTGTTCGTTGTCTTCCCCGCTGACTTTACGTGGAAAAAGGGAGCAGTAAATGATCAGATTTTGTCAACTTGCTCCATCTCACGTGCTTTGGGTGAAGGGGTGTTTTTTGTAAAAGTGATTTAACATCAACGGATTTAATCTGCTTTCAGGATCAATTGATGTTGATCCAGCAAAAAAAAATGCATTTTTTGCAGAAATGAGTTGCATGAGCTTGTCAATTTACCTAGCTTCTCCCCGCCCAAGTGAACGGGGAGCGGTAGCTCAGTTGGTTAGAGCGCCAGCCTGTCACGTTGGAGGTCGCGGGTTCGAGCCCCGTCCGCTCCGCCATTCGTTTGTGCAATCATCAATGTTTCTGTTTCAGAAGCACTGAGTTTTTTGTGAGGATTCTGTCACTTGTTGACCTGTGTGAAAATGCACTTAAGTGCCATCAAAATTAGATGGTCACAGACAGATGTGATTAGTGGTTTTTGGACTTTTTCTTAGGCTTTGGTGTTAGGCCCCTGTGCTCAGACCCTGATTGTTGAGTTGCGTGATTGTGTCCATGTTCAACTCGACGAGAATTCGCTCGGAAGGTGGCGTGGTCTTCGAGAAGACACATTAAAAAACAGGCATCAAACCACAGAAATGCACTGTGTTTCATCAACTTGATGTGCAAAAAAAACGCAGAGTGAATGGCACTCCGCGCTCGATTAGCCAATACCTGTCTTGTCGTGTCGGCTGCCTGGTGCGTCAGTTGGTGAAGGCTTGGATCCAGCGATCAGGCTTTCGCGAGAATGCGTTGCCATTTGGCATCAACATGGCTCCACACGACCTGCTCCAGAGCTTCGTCATGGATCCTCTCGATGGCCTCAGCTGCGAAGCCCCGAGCAATCAGTTCGCGTGCTTGTTGTGATGGGATTCCGCGCGCGCGCAGATAAAGGATCTCCTCGTCGCTAATTTGTGCTGATGTGCTGCCATGCGAGCACTTCACATCATCGGCATTGATTTCCAATCCCGGCATGGAGTGCGCTTCAGCGTCATCCGACATGAAAAGATTGCGACATGTTTGATAAGCGTCCGTTTGGTGCGCGCCCTCATCGACATCGATCAAACCGGAAAAGACCGTGCGCGATTCATCATGCAGCGTATTCTTATGCAGCAAATCTGAGAAAGTTCCGGGTGACGCATGGTGCTGGTAGGTTCGTTGGTCCATCTCTTGGTCAGCATGCGGCAACGTTACCGCCAACATGTTGCTGCGTGCACCAGAACCGCGCAAGCAGGACATGGTTTCTGTTCGAACCCACGAGCAGCCCGTGTGCAAGCAAAAATGCGTGCTGCTGCCCTGTGCGAGAGTTTCGCTGTGATTCAACATCAGCATCTTGGATTGCTCGTTGAGCGATTGAATGCCGATGTAATCGAGAGCCCCGCCATCTTGCACACGCACATCGTTGACCGCAATCACCAAGCCGGGGGAGTGCTCGTCCAACGAAGCATAACGCTCGAGCACTTTCACTTTTGCTCCCGCAGCGACAATCAACAAGCTGTGCGGGAAGATGCTCGATCCCTCGCCTCCGAGCCAATGGTCGATCTCAATGCAGCCATCCAGCACCACGCCCTCGGGAACCCACAGAAACACACCATTGCAACACTGCGCTTCGTGCAATGCGGCATACTTGGCCGAGCCCAGCTCAGCCGGTTGTGTCATGAAGTGCTGTTGCACCAACTCGCCATGGGATTGCAAGGCCGCCGCCAATGGGAGCAGCACCACCTCTGCCGGCAAACGTGACTGCTCAAAAATCAGGCCATCATTAAAAAAAACGAGCTTGGCCAGCGGATTTGAGATCGCCTGCGAGCGCTCAATTAGATCGGAATCGTCCACTCGCGCGTCTGCGGAAGCGAGATGAAATGCGGAGAAATCCAGCTCGGACACATTGGCAAAACGCCAAGCCTCATCTCCCCGGCGCGGAGTAGGTAGGGATAAGAATCGTTGCCAAGCGCTGCGCTGGCGATCCGCAAACCACTGCGGCACTGACACCGAGTTTTCCCTCGGCTGTAACATCACGGAAGGCATAGACATAACCATCGACATAACTCAAAAAATCCAAAAATTAACCCACCGACCCTTCCATCTCGAGGTCAATCAGACGCTTTAACTCCACCGAATACTCCATCGGGAACTCGCGCACCAGATCGTTGATGAAGCCATTGACAGCCAGAGACATCGCAGCTCCCTCGCTGATGCCACGCTGCATCAGATAAAAAAGCATTTCTTGCGATACCTGCGACACCGAGGCCTCATGCTGGGTGACGTGCTGATTGCCCTTCACCGTGATCGCAGGATAGGTGTCTGTGCGACTGCGGGTATTGATCAGTAGGGCGTCGCATTCCGTGTTATTTTTACAGCCTTTCAAGTGCTTTGGAATATGAACTTGCCCTCGATACGTCGAACGCCCAGTTCCCACGGAAATCGATTTAGATACCACATTGGAAGTGGTTTCGTCCGCAGCATGAATCATTTTCGCTCCCGTGTCCTGGTGCTGACCCGTATTGGCGAGCGCGATGGAAATGACTTCCCCGCGTGCCTTGCGCCCTTTCATGATCACACCCGGATACTTCATTGTCAACCGGGAGCCAATGTTGCAATCGATCCAGCGGACCTCTGCATTTTCCATCGCCAATCCACGTTTGGTGACGAGATTGAAGACGTTTGAAGACCAATTTTGCACCGTGACGTATTGAATTTTAGCGTTTTTTAGCGCCACCAGCTCCACCACCGCTGAGTGTAGCGTCGATGTCTCAAACTTCGGAGCAGTGCAGCCTTCCATATACATCACCTCACTGTCCTCATCCGCGATGATAAGTGTGCGCTCAAATTGGCCGAAATTCTCGGAGTTGATGCGAAAATACGCCTGCAACGGTTGCTTGAGTTTCACACCCTTGGGGATGTAAATGAAGGACCCACCCGAAAAAACCGCGGAATTTAATGCTGAGAACTTGTTGTCGCCGGTTGGGATCACCTTGCCGAACCACGGGCGGAAAATTTCTTCATGCTGATGCAGTCCCTCGGTGGAGTTGACAAAAATCACTCCCTGCTTGGTGAGTTCTTCTTTGACATTGGAGTAAGCTGCCTCGGAGTCATATTGCGCCTCCACCCCTGCCAAAAAGGCGCGCTCCTGTTCGGGAATGCCCAAGCGCTCAAAAGTGCGTTTGATGTCATCTGGCACGTCATCCCACGAGCGTTTAGGCTTCTCGCCATCGGATAAATAATAGCGGATGACGTCAAAATCAATCGCATCCAAATCGCGCGTCGCCCAGTTGGTGGGCATGGGTTTGTCACGAAACACTTTCAGCGCACGATGACGAAACTCGCGCAGCCACGGCGGGTCGTTTTTGACATCGCAGATGTAATCCACAGTTTTATCTGTCAAACCGCGTCCTGCGTCTAATTTGTTGCGCTCAGGAAAGGTGAAATCACCAATCGAACGATCGATGGCGATCGCTTCCACGGTTTCTTGGTCCAAGGCGGGAGAATTTTCGTATGACATGTCAATGAATAATGATGAGCGGAGTTAACGTGATTGATGCGGCAAGTCACCGGTCATTCTAGTGGTTCGAGTGGCTCGCTAGCTCGTCTTTGAGGAAATCGTAGCCCGTTTGCTCGAGTTCCAGAGCGAGCTCAGGCCCGCCACTGCGCACAATTTGACCCGCCGCCATCACGTGCACAGCATCGGGCTGGATGTAATCCAACAAACGCTGATAGTGGGTGATCAGCAAAAAGCCGCGGTCTGCCGACCGCATTGCATTGACGCCGCGCGCCACGATCTTTAGGGCATCGATGTCCAAGCCCGAATCCGTTTCATCTAAAATGCCATAACGTGGCTCGAGCATCATCATCTGCAAAATCTCATTGCGTTTTTTTTCACCGCCGGAAAAACCCTCGTTGACCGCACGAGCCGTGAATTTGCGATCCATTTCCAGTAAATCCATCTTCGCGTATAAGTTCTTGTAATACGCCACCGCATCCAGTTCCTCGCCCTGAGGCAAGCGTGCTTGCAAGGCGGCCCGAATAAAATTGGCATTGGAAACCCCCGGAACCTCAGCCGGGTATTGAAAAGCCAAAAAAATCCCCGCGCGCGAACGCTGGTCGATGTCCAATTCGAGCAAATCTTCGCCATCCATGCGCACCTGTCCTTCGGTCACCAAGTAGCCCTCGTGACCTGCTAAAACCTTGGATAAAGTGGACTTGCCCGAGCCGTTTGGACCCATGATGGCGTGAACCTCCCCTGCTGGGATTTCCAAATTCACCCCGCGCAAGATCGGTGTGCCGTCTTCCAGAGTCGCATGTAGATTTTGAATGAGTAATGACATGATGATAAAAAGTTAATCCTGTTCCGCTGCATTCCATTGACCGCGCAAGGTAAGCTCAACATGAGAAACCAAAGCGCCCTCAGGGATGTCCAGCCAGTCGCTTAGCTTGGTTCCGGGCTTGAATCCCACATCCATGATCTTGCCGCTAACTTGATCATGGAAATGCCCGTGCTCATGCAAATTCGGACAGTAACGGCAAGGTTCACGATCAAAATGCACTTGCTTGATGATGCCGTGCTGCGTCAGTGCCTCCAAGCAGTTGTAAACCGTCGCAAGCGAAATTTGCGGCAAATGTTCCTTCACCGTCATGAACACATCTTGCGCTGTGGGATGAACACGGTTGCTCATCAGCGTGCGATAAACCTCAGCCCGTTGTTTGGTCATGCGCAAGCCGTTGATTTCACTGGGGAAATCACTCTTTGAGTTTTCATTTGGCTCGCGGTCACGCATGGGTGGGACAATATAGCCAGTAAGACAAAAAAATCAAGAATGATTCTTATTGTTATTCCAAATTTGATCGAAAACGACGATATTCATTAATCTACTGCGTTTGAATCGCAATGGGCTGCGCTTTAGATCGGGTTCATCGGATCAGGGATCACGCGCTCGCTGGGCAGATGAATCACAAAACAGGTCTGCAAGCCGGGAACCGACGATACGGAAATCGTCCCGCCATGTGCTTCGATGGCGCGCTTCACGATGGAAAGGCCAAGTCCTGTGCCCTTGATGGCAGAATTGGTGTGATTTTGATCAACCCGATAAAAACGCTTAAACACGAAAGGCAAGTGAGCAGAAGGAATGCCGATGCCGTTGTCGATGACAGATAATTCTAGGCCATTGGCTCCGCATTTCACCTCCACCTTGACCCTGAGACCTGGACGCGGATTTTGCTTCAACGCGTTTTCGACCAAATTGAACAACACCTGCGTCCAGTAAAAACGATCACCCTGGATGCTCACGTTTTCATCCTGCATGGTGACGATCACTTGGGCTTGTTGGCTCTGAATTAAGTGCTCCAGACGCTCCACCACATCGTGAATGCATGAGTTTAGCGCGAAGGGTTCGATGCTCAGCGCTGCTGCCTCACCTGACTCCAATCGTGAAATCACCAACATGTCTTCGACAATCCGCGACACCCGATCAGTGTGCTTGGCCATGATGCTGAGGAATCGCGACACCATCTGACGATCATTCAGTCCGTCGTCCTCCAGCAGATTTTCCAAATAACCCTGAATGATCGCCAGCGGTGTGCGGAGCTCGTGTGATGCATTGGCGACAAAGTCCTTGCGCACTTGCTCGCTTTGATACTCCGCCGTGAGATCGCGCAGCAGGATTCGCGTTTTGGCTTGAGGATAAGATTCCACCGGAAGTGGTGCCACGTCCAGCAGCCAGGCGTTGTTGCCACGCTGTTCGTTCAAACCCAGTGGAGACGATTGCTGGGGCAGAATAATCCGCGTCACAACGGGGGCGTTTTTTCGTTCGCACTCGCGAATGGCCTCCATGAAACGCGAATCCGGAAACACCTCTTGCGGGGTCAAGCCGATCAACGATCGCTCAGCAAAAATTTCGCTCGCAGCGTGGTTGGCGTAACAAATGATCCCATCATGCCGCACCAGCAGCAACGCGTCTGACAAACCATCGAGTAGTAGTTCGTGTCGTCTTGTTTCCGTTTCGATTGTGGCGTTGTGACTCATTTCAAGAGAAGAGAGCAATGTTTTGCAGCGTTGGCGCTCGCGGCGAAGGTTTTGCTGATTTAGCACGGCCATAGCAGTCACTCCCACTGCAGCTGGGAGTGTCATCGCTATGATTTCGGTTAAATTCATGAGTCTGGTGCAACAAAACGATAACCGATCCCGCGCAGGGTTTCAACATGTTCAGCGTGTTCGCCTAGCTTTTGACGCAAGCGCTTCATGTGAGTGTCGAGCGTCCGGCTCATGACTTCATCACTGTAACCCCAGACATTGCGCAACACCTCATTGCGATGCTGCGGGTGCCCCGCCCGCTCGCATAAAAACAACAACAGCTTAAATTCCGTCGATGTCAGGTCAATCGCCTCATTGTTGATGTAAAATTTGAGCGAGTTTTTATCAAAAGTGAACCCCCCGATCGAAAACTCCGAACCAGAATTGTTCACTTGGGAGCGTTTTAGCACGGCTTGCACGCGCAGCACGAGTTCCTTGGGAGAAAACGGCTTGGTCACGTAATCATCCGCTCCTGCGGTCAGTCCCTGAATGCGATCTTCTGTCTGCGCGCGTGCGGTCAGCAAAATCACCGGGATGCGCTGTGTGCGCGTGTCGCGACGCAAGCCCTTCAACACCCCCAAGCCATTTAGTGTGGGCAACATGAGATCCAACACGATCAAATCTGGTCGTTCGCGCATGGCGAGATCGAGCCCCTCTTTGCCGTCGTGGGCCTTCAACACGCGAAAGTCATGACGCTCTAAGTTAAAAGCGACCAAATCGGCAATATCCGCTTCGTCCTCGATGACTAAGATAGTCTGCACAGTGCGATTCAGACTAACACCGAGGATAAATAAAGAAATCTCATGTGACGAAAATGTTTCATTCTCAATCCATGTCGCGACCTTCGTGGCGGATATCCCTTGCCTGCTCCAAGAAAACCGCGTCTTCTCCGATGTTGACAGCCAAATCGCCAACGCGCTCGAGCGAACGCACGACGAAAATCAAGTGCAAGAGCTGCTCGGTTCGTCCAGCGCCTTCTTCTAGTCGAGCGCTGAGGGTGGCGATCAGTTTCTTGTGCATGCGATTCAGGTCTTTGTCTCGCAACGCCAGGCTTTCGCCCAGCGCGCTGTTGCCGTCTGTGTAGGCGCGCAGAGCGTCGCGCAGCATTCCCGCAGCCAGGGTGTAGAGCGGTTCGCACATCGCAGACTCCACCAATTCAACGCCTTTGCTGATTTTTTTTGCACGCTTGGCAATCGCGACCGCGTGATCAGACATGCGTTCGAGGTTGTTCGCGATTTTCATGGAGGCAATGACCATGCGCAAATCACTAGCGACGGGGTGAAAACGCACCAAGATGCCCATGCCCAGTTGATCCACTCGCACCTCGGAGTCATCGACATCGGAGTCGTCCGCGATGACAGCGCGCGCTAAATCGAGGTCACGCTCCAGCAGGGCTCGCATGGCGCGCTCTAAATTTTGCTTGGTCATGCTCGCCATGGACAAAACTTCGTCCTTCATCACACGAATGGCGTTGTCGAAATCACGAAAAATATGCGTATTTTGCATCGATTAATGGGGTGGGGTTCTTAACATCATCAGGGTCACACATCAACCAAATCGTCCAGAGATGTATTCCTCCGTTTTTTTCACACGCGGGTGATTGAAAAGTTTGGCTGTCGCGCCAAATTCAATCAATTCCCCCATGTAAAAAAATGCTGTATGATTTGATACGCGCGTTGCTTGCTGCATGTTATGGGTGACAATCACAAAAGTGTATTCGGAGCGCAGATTCCATACCAATTCTTCCACTTTCGCAGTCGCGATGGGGTCTAACGCGCTACAAGGCTCGTCCATCAAAACGATGCGCGGTTTCACTGCAATGGCGCGGGCGATGCAAAGGCGCTGTTGCTGACCGCCAGAAAGACCGAGTGCTGAGCTTTGTAATCGATCCTTCACTTCATCCCACAGCGCCGCTGCGCGCAGTGATTCCTCCACCACTTGGTCAATCACATCAGAGCGCCGCTCACCTTGCAGCCTGAGCCCAAAAGCCACGTTCTCATGAATGGTCTGTGGAAACGGGTTGGACTTCTGGAAAACCATCCCGACTTCGCGACGCAATTTCACCACATCCACCGAGGGATCGTTGATGTCAACCCCATGAACTGCAATCGTGCCGCTGGTGACCCGCGCACGCGGGATTTCGTCATTCATGCGGTTGATGCAGCGCAATAAGGTCGATTTCCCACAACCGGAAGGCCCGATAAACGCCGTTACTTGATTGCGCGGTAATTCCAGGTTGATGCCACTGAGAGACTTGCGGTCTCCGTAGCAAAAATCCAAGCCGCTGATCGATATGGCGATCTCGGCAGGCACAGGATTTGTCGAAAGATTGGCAGTCATGGATGCTGATTCGTAAGCCGGTGGAAACAAGGTTGAAATGAAATCTTACATAAGTTTTGATCGATACCCATCACACTCATGTGTCAAATTCGTCACATTGGTGCCAGCATGAAATGTCATCACGCCAAAAACAACAACACCCGTCCTTGCGAGAGCAAAGACAGGTGTGGGGCGAAGCGGTATGCTTGGTTTCGCGGCAAGTGAAAATCGATGCAAACAGGCGGCATGGAGCCGCGCATGCGCATCAACGTCGCATCAAAGCTTTGGCTTCGTCGCACGACGCACAGGGGCGCCGAAACGTTTTTGGAACTTGTCAATGCGACCTTCCGTGTCAACGAATTGCTTCTGTCCGGTGAAGAAGGGGTGGGAATCCGAGGTGATGCCCACAGAGATCACGGAGTATTCCACGCCGTCGATGATTTCTTTGCGATCGGATGACTTTGTTGAGCGCGTCACAAAGCGTGCCCCTGTGGTCATGTCAACGAACACCACAGGATTGTATTTGGGATGAAGATTTTCTTTCATGGAATCGAGTGCCACGCGGTTCCAACGCGCAGGGCTGTGGATCATGGTTTTTTTTATATCAATGTCAAGCTTGCGGTGATTTTTTTCAAAAAAACTCGTGTTCTTTGTGAAGCAGTGCGTTTTTTCGCGCATTTGAGGGTGATCTGTTATTTCGCGTCCATTGGGCGGAATCCCCTGCGTGCTTGCTATTTCGCATGCCACGGTTTCGCACAAACGTGGCTTGCCAAGAGCGTTTTATCACACTAGTCTCGAATTTCCCCAAGATCATCAACAATTACACATGAATACTGCTGTTTTATCTGCTGCTGCCAATCAAGCACGTGGGCTCGCCATGGATGCTGTTCACGCTTGCTCATCAGGCCACCTCGGGTTGCCTCTCGGATGTGCCGAAATTGGGGCTGTTTTATTTGGTGAGGCGTTGCGATATCATCCGTCTGCGCCGCGTTGGCTGAATCGAGATCGTTTCGTGCTCTCGGCTGGGCATGGTTCGATGTTTATCTACGCTTGGTTGCATCTTGCGGGATATGATTTGCCGTTGGAGCAAGTGAAGCGATTCCGGCAGTTGCATTCGATCACGCCGGGTCATCCGGAGTTTCATGAAACCCCTGGCGTTGAGGCCACCACGGGACCGTTGGGTCAGGGGATTGCCAATGCTGTTGGCATCGCGTTGTCGGGCAAGCGTGCTGCGGCTCGGTTCAACACGGCGGAACACACGTTGTTTGATCACCACGTCTTTGCGTTGTTCGGCGATGGTTGTTTGCAGGAGGGTGTGGCGAAAGAGGCGATTGCTTTTGCGGGTCACAATGGGTTGGACAACTTGGTGCTGATTTATGATTCCAATGATGTGACGCTTGATGCGATGGCGGAGGTCACTCAGGGGGAGGACGCAGTTGCTTATTTTGAGTCGCAGCGCTGGGATGTTGTTGTGATTGATGGCCATGATTTGGAGGCGATTGCAGCGGCGTTGCAACAGGCGAAAGCGAACGATAATGGCAAGCCCAAGGTGATCATTGCTCGCACCATCATCGGCAAAGGCATTGCGGAGGTTCAGGGCACGGCCAAGGCACACGGTGAGGGTGGCGCAAAGTTTGTGGAAACGGCGCGCCGCAGCCTCGGTTTGCCCGATGGTTCGTTTTATGTTTCCGAGGAAGTTCAGGCTTTCTTTGCTGCGCGCAACGCTGCGGCAGCAGGCGACTTTTCTGCTTGGCAGGATGTTTATGCGGCTTGGGCAGAAGCTAACCCCGCACTAGCGGAGGAATTGAATGCGGGACTCGCCCAGCAGGCTCCGAGCGATCTGACTTCGCACATTCCGGCGTTTGCCGCGGATTACAAAGACGCGACGCGCTCCGCTGGTGGTGTGGTGATCAATGCTGTGGCGAAGGCCATGCCGCATTTTCTCACTGGCAGCGCGGATTTGTTTGGTTCGACGAAAAATTACATCAAGGACGGCGGTGATTTCTCGGTGCAGAATCCGCTGGGTCGCAACATTTGGTTCGGTATTCGCGAGCATGCGATGGGGGCGATTTGCAATGGCATGGCGTATGATGGCTTGTTTCGTCCTTCCGGTGCCACATTTTTGGTTTTTGCGGATTATCTCCGCCCATCGATTCGCATCGCAGCACTGGCGAAGTTGCCGGTCACTTACATTTTTACCCACGATTCCATTGGTGTCGGTGAAGACGGACCCACGCACCAGCCGGTTGAAACGGTGAGTGGTTTGCGTGTGATTCCAGGCTTGGATGTGATTCGCCCTGCGGATGCGGAGGAAACGGCGGGTGCTTTTGTGGCCGCGATGAGCCGAAGTGATGGTCCGACAGCGCTGATTTTGACCCGTCAGACGATTCCGTTGATGAATGAGCTGAGCGTCGAAACGCGACGTGATGGCGTGTTGCGCGGGGCCTATATCGCTAGACAGGAGATTGGGGTGCTCAAAACCATCATTTTGGCAACGGGTTCTGAGTTGCAGCACGCGTTGGCTGCTGCCGCTGAATTAGGTGAGGGCGTGCGTGTGGTCTCGGTGCCGTGCTTCGAGCGTTTTGATCGCCAGAGCGAGGCGTATCGTGAGGCCGTGTTGCCGGTTGCCTGCACACACCGCATCGCGATTGAGGCCGGAGTCTCGGGTTTGTGGTGGAAGTATGTGGGCTTGGGTGGCAAGGTGGTTGGGATTGATCGTTTTGGAATTTCGGCTCCAGGCCATTTGGCAATGACGGAGTTTAATATGACCAAAGACGCTGTGTTGGATGCGGTGCGCGCTTGATCGCCGTTCGCATCCAGGTCGCATCAATGGTGCGGAGGACTCGCCTCGTTTGGAATCCAAGCGGGGCGTGTTTGTTTGAAAATGCGGCACGCGGATTTCGACGGTGTTTTCTTGCTTGATATCAGCGTTCGATGCCGCACTGTTGCCTCGTGGTTGAAATGACGCAACGCTCGGAAATCAAGATGGGAGCTTTTCTTCTCATCGGTGCGATCATGTTGGGCGCTCTCATCGTTCAGTTTGGGCGTTTCGGTGATCGTTTTCGCGATTTTTACTCGCTCACCATGATCGTTGATGATGCGGCGGGCATCATCAAGGGTTCTGATGTGCGCATGGGCGGAGCGAAGATTGGCAAGGTGGCAGCGCTGCCTGAGTTGATCGACAACGCGAAGGTCAGGATTGCGTTGAAGATTGAGGATCGGATCAAAATCCCTGTCGGATCAACCTTTGGCATCGATTCGGCTTCAATCATGGGTGACAAAATGATCGTGGTCACGGTGCCGAAAACGCTAACGAAGGAAAGTATCCCCGCAGGCGCGGAGATGATTGGCGCGGGCCCATCGGGATTGGATGCGATTCAAAGCAATGCGGAGATTGTCAGCAATGACGCGCGTCAACTGATGGAAAACGCGGCGGGAACCTTGAAAAAAGTCGATGAGGCCATGGACAACATTCGTCTCGCTTCCAGTAATTTGTCACAGACCTTGGAAAAGGTGAATCAATCGATCCTGTCGAGCACCAATCTGACTCATGTGAATGACACCCTGTCCCATGTGGCGAAAACGAGCGAGCACTTTGAGACCGCGAGCGCGGAGCTGCAGCCGACCATCAAGCAGGCGCAGCAGGCGATCGCTTCGGTGGAATCTGCCGCACGCAGCGCGCAGAACACCATGCGGCAAGTGGACGAGCGCATGGCAGAGCTGAAACCCTTCTTTCAAGAGTTGCCCAAAACCACCGCGGCATTTGGGCGTGCTGCGGTTCAAGCCGATCACACGTTACAAAAAATCCAGCAAGGCAAGGGTCTCATCGGCATGCTCACCGAAGATGCGGAGGTTGCCAGTGACGCAAAGCACTTGATCAGCAATTTGCGTCAACACGGCATTTTGCGCTACCAAGACGGTGATGACATTCCGCCTAGCAAGGACCCACGCCGGACGTTTCGAGGCATCTCGCGCTAACATTGGCAGTTGGCGCACATCGATGAACCATCGCCGTGATGATGGCCATGCAGGCAAGTCGCGGCATTTTAGCTCAGTTGCAAGACTTTCTGGCAAAACTGCACATGATCTGCTTATGTGGGGTAGCATGACCAAGGAACATCAACGCCTGAACGAAGACCGCGAACGGGTGCGCAACTGGAGGCGCTGGGGCTCATATTTGAGCGAGCGCCAATGGGGCACGGTGCGTGAGGATTATTCGGATCATGGCAACAGTTGGGTGACATTTCCTCATGATCATGCGCGTCGCCGTGCTTACCGCTGGGGCGAAGACGGGTTGCAGGGTTGGTGCGACAGGCAGTGCCGCCTGTGCTTCGCTCCTGCGTTGTGGAATGGGCGCGATACGATTCTCAAGGAACGCCTCTTTGGGCTTGGCGGCAACGAGGGCAATCACGGCGAGGATGTGAAGGAATGCTATTATTATCTCGATGCCACCCCCACCCATTCATACACCCGTGCGCTGTATAAATATCCCCACGCTGCCTATCCCTACACGGCGCTGCGGGAGGAAAATCAGCGCATCGGGCGCACGGGTCCCGAGCTTGAACTCGCCGATATGGGGATTTTTAACGAAGGACGCTACTTCGATGTCATGCAGGAAGTCGCCAAGCGCAGTCCAGAAGACATGCTGTGGTTGATCACCGTCACCAATCATGGACCAGAGCCCGCTCAACTGTGCGTGTTACCGACACTGTGGTTTCGCAACACATGGAGCTGGGGGAATCAACGTGAGAATCCCATGGTGAAGCCTCACTTGCAGCGGGATGGCAACACTGTGATCGCGACTCACGAAACGCTGGGCAGTTATCGATTGATGGTTGACTCACCCGATAGTCCTGCCGCGATGCCGTGGCTGTTCACGGAAAATGAAACAAATGAGCAAAGCCTGTCGGGCCGCGAGAACGCCTGTCCTTACGTCAAAGATGCCTTCCACCGCTACTTGATCCACGGCGACTTCAATGCGGTGAATCCCGAACACAAAGGCACGAAGTGCGCGGCTTTGTGCTATTTCACCGTCCCAGCTGGAAAAACCATCACGGTGCGGTGTCGCTTGCATGCTTTGGATGAACCTGATGCGCCTGAAGGCTTCGAGGGTTTTGCAGAGACGCTCGCGCAGCGTCGTGCTGAGTGTGATGCCTTCTATCAGCACGTGCTGCCCCCGAACCTCAATGCTAATGAGCAACTCATCTGTCGCCAGGGTTATGCTGGGTTGCTGTGGACCAAACAGTTCTTTCATTACGTCGTAGAGGATTGGCTCAAAGGTGACTCGCCTGACCACCCGCCCTCGGCGGCGAGGTTGAAGGGGCGCAATGCCGATTGGCATCATTTTTTTGCACGAGACATTTTATCGATGCCGGACAAATGGGAATACCCGTGGTTTGCGGCTTGGGACACGGCTTTTCACATGCTGCCTTTTGCGGCGATTGATCCAGATTTTGCTAAAGACCAGCTGCTGCTTTTGTTGCGTGAGTGGTATATGCACCCGAATGGCCAATTACCGGCTTACGAGTGGAATTTTTCCGACGTCAATCCGCCGGTTCATGCCTGGGCAGTGTGGCGGGTATATAAAATCTCGGATCACAAGGGCAATCGCGACATGCTGTTCCTGGAGCGCGCGTTTCAGAAATTGCTGCTCAATTTCACATGGTGGGTGAATCGCAAGGATCTGGAGGGGCGCCATGTGTTCGGCGGGGGCTTTCTCGGATTGGATAACATTGGGGTGTTTGATCGTTCGCACGCCCTGCCCGGCGGGGGACGCTTGCATCAGGCGGATGGCACGGCGTGGATGGCGTTTTTTTGTTTGACCATGTTGGCGATGTCGCTGGAGTTGGCAACGGAGAAACCCGCTTACGAGGACATCGCATCGAAGTTTTTTGAGCATTTTGTCAACATCACCGACGCCATCAATTCGCTGGGCGGCACTGGTTTGTGGGACGCGGCTGATGGCTTTTATTACGATCAGTTGATCATTGATCATGAAAATCCGTTGCCCCTGCGAATCCGTTCCTTGGTGGGCTTGCTGCCCATTTGCGCTGTCACGGTGTTGAAGCAAAAAACCATCGATTCCCTGCCTGGGTTCCGTAAGCGTCTCGATTGGTTTTTGGTGAATCGTCCCGATCTGCTGAAATACATCACCGTGCGGCGAGTGCCCGGCGGGAAGAATCCGGGACGCTGCTTGCTGGCGATCCCATCAGAAGCGCGATTGCGTCAGACCCTGGCACGCATGTTTGACCCGCAAGAGTTTCTCTCGCGTTTTGGCATTCGTTCTCTCAGTAAGATTCACGAAGAACATCCATTTGTTTTCGAGCACTGTGGTCAGCGCAATGAGGTGCGCTACACTCCGGGCGAATCCAATACTGACATGTTTGGTGGCAATTCCAACTGGCGGGGACCGATTTGGTTTCCTACGAATTATCTCCTGATCGAGGCCTTGGAGCGGTATTTTTATTTTTACGGCGATTCCTTCCTCATCGAGTATCCCACGGGTTCGGGCGAGATGCGCAATCTGCGCGATTGTGCCATTGACCTCTGCGATCGGCTAATTTCGCTATTTCTGCCCAATGATGCCGGTTATCGGCCCTGTTTTGGTGATGCGCACCGCTACAGCGATGTCGAGCATTGGCGCGATCTGTTGTTGTTCCATGAATATTTCCATGCGGAAACAGGCGAGGGCTTGGGTGCCTCACATCAAACCGGATGGACCGCTCTCGTGCTGCGATTGCTGCGCGAGCGCAGGGAAAAACTCGTGGATGCTCCCTCACATGACTCTCAGTCCTTGTCGTGAATCGAGCTTTTTAATAGGTCGAACTTTGCGCCACAGAAGATGCAGCGATATTGCTGTGTGAAAATAATGCCCACAATGGCGGAGTGGCTTGCATTGAGCAACGGCAGGCGCAAACAGCGTTGATGGGTGATGGCACCGGTGTCCAAAAGTGACGTGCCGCGGCACAGAGGGCAGCGGGCGTGGCGTCGTGCGACCAAGGAAATGACATAAAAAAACAACGCCACCACCAAGCAGGAAATCGTCATCATGCAGGCGAACATGCTGGGTTTGAGCAAGTAACAGATGAAACAAACCCATGTGGCTAAAAACATCATGTAATACAGAGCTGACCACATGACCGCGAGGAAAATTGGCCGACGATAACGCAGGGATCGCGCGCGATGTTCCACATTGGTGTTGGATTTCCTTGATGCCACTTGCCGTCTTTGTAAGCAATTTTTTATTTCAGACAAGAATAAATGCAGCGAAAAAATCACAGCGTGTTGCGGCGCACGATGGTGGTTTCAAGCTCATTGCTGAGAAAAAACGATCATGGCGCTTGCCACTGCGGGAATTGTTCTTTCAATTCCTTGCGGTATTTTTCTGCCAGATCTCGCTCCTGATTGGCCTCCAAGGCGGCGATGATTTTGAACAGGGCCAAGGGGCGCAGGCGTTGGTCATCGACCGTGGTGGCAATGTAAGCATACTTTTGCTTGGCTTCCTCGGGTTTGCCTTCGGCCATGCAGACGTCGCCAAACAACAAATTTGCTTCCGCCTCCAAGGCATGCTGTGGCCTCAGTTTCAAACATGATTCCACCGAGCGTCGCGCGTCCGCCCAGTTTTTTAATCCCGCATGGCAGCGCGCTTGATCCAGCAGCGCATCCGCGCGTGCGATCGGCTGGTCCTCGACATCCAATACGTGTTCGATCGAAACCAGCGCCCGTTGATAGTCACGCATCAGAATGAGGGCTTTGGCTAAATGACGCCAGACCTCCCGCGGCGTGCTACGAGGCTCGTTGGGCGAGGCAATCAGCATGAGGAAGCGCGCCGCTTGTTCGCCTTTGCCCTGAGCGAGAACTTGTGCTCCCGCCCACGAGATCAGCGCAGGTGTGATTTGATCAGAGTAACCTGATTCAATCGCTTGGTCGATCTCCTCGGCCAAAGGTTCCATTTTTTCAGCCAAAAAGTAGCTTGATATCAGCAACAGTCCCGCTCGCGAGCCATAAGTCTTGGCATCAAGCTCACGCGCTTTTTGCAAATGTGTGATCGCCTCGGCAGACTGCTGCTTGGATAGTCCGTATCCGAGATAGAAATGCGCGTTGGCTAGAGCTGATACCGGCAAGTCCGGAAATTCAGCCAATAGCTTGCGGTAGCATTCCACCATTCCGGGCAAATCGTTGTTGAGCTTTTTCACCACCGCCGCTTGTTGCCAAGCAAAGGCTCGCAGTTCTGGACTTGCTTTGCGTTCAATCAGCGACTCAAAGTCTGCCAACGCCGCGTTGCGATCTCCATTATCCAACAGTGCCTGACCTCGCTGCGCGATGGCTTCCGGCACGCGCTCGTCCTTCGGGTAATCCTTGATGAACTGAGACAAGCTCTTCGCCGCTTCTGCATCTTTGGCTTGCACCAGGCAAAGTCCTTTTTGGTAGAGCAGATTGGCTTTGTTTGCGGTAGCGATCAGGCTTACATCGATCGAGCGGTAGCAGGCGGCTGCCTCCTTGTATTTTTTTTGATTTTGCAGCGCACCCGCCTTCATCATCAGTGCCGCGTGCAAGCTGGGATGATCAGCGTAGGTTTTGCCGTAAATTTCAAGAAAAGCATCGACCTGTTCGCTGACGTGCGCGCCATCGATTTTATAAAAACACAGCAAGCGCTGATACGCGGCATCGAAGGCCAAATCCGAATTCGGCAGGTTTTTTTGCACCGCCAACAGCAGCGGGATGGCTTGGCGAAACTCCTGCAATTGCATGTAGGCGCGCCCGGCATAAAAACTGCGACGCGCCTGAGCCTCACCGGTTTCGGAGGTGGACTCGCGTTCAAATAGTTGCACGACTTCGCGGAATTTTTTTTGATTAAAGCGCAATTGCAATAACGCTGTCAGCGCTGGAGAACGGTAGTCATTCCACTCAGACTTCAGCTCGCTGAGCACGCTCTGGAGGTATTTCTCAGCGAGGTCGAACTGACTCAACTGCAATGCCGCTAGACCGGCCAAATAAGTCGATTCTGCTCGCGATTTCTCCGGTGCTGCGGAGTCAATGACCTCCTTGAACATTGGCAAGGCCACTTCTGGTTTTCCCGTTTGCAGCAGCAAGGCCGCTGCGGCTTGTCTGGCGTAGGCGAGGTAAGAGCTCGTCGCGGCCTCTGGATCATTGAGCACCTTCATGTAGGCCTCCAAGGCTTGATCGACACGGTTGATGTAATGGTAGCTGAGCGCCTCGAAGTAATACCCACGCTGACGGTCCGCCGCTCTCACGGCGTTAGCGGACACGCGCCGATACAGCATGGCAGCGCTGACGTAGTCCTTTGCCTGAAAGGCATCTTGCGCCAAAACAGCGGCTGCCGCGGCCACATAGGGTCCCGTGTTTTGCGCATTGAGGATCGACCAAAATGCCCGCTTGGCGTCATCGAGTCGGCCACTGTGATACAAGCACAAGGCCATGTAATACTGAGCAGGCTTGGCATTGGCGTGTTGGGGGAAATCTTGCGCATAGCGATTGAAAATTTCCTCAGCTCGCTGGAAATACTGCACCCTTTGATCCAGATCCGTTGTTGACTGCGCCGCATCATACAGATTTTTGCCGCGTGCGAACAAATCTTCTGCCGGATTCGACTGCAACTGATCTGAAGGTGTCACCGGCGCTGCTGTGGGCTGCCCCATCGCCAAGCTAATCGCGAACGCGATGCCACACCCTGCACATAACTTGTTCATTTTCATCAGCATTGGATCGTCATTCTGGCTGGGGGCGCGCGGTGGCAAATGAGATGTTCCAAATGCCCGCCTTGGTGCAGGTTGAGACCACATTGATCACATGCTCATACTTGGTTTCTTTGTCCGCGCGCAAGCGAATCGGCTGGTTTTTGTAGAGCTCAGCCAGTTTTTTCATCATTTGATAAAGCTCATCGGTATTTAACTCGCGGCGATCAACGATCACCTTGCCATTCGCGAGAACGTTGATGATGCGCTCTGTTTGAACATTTTTTGGCTCCGAACCCTCCGCTGAGGTCGGCACCGCCACGTCCAATTCCGTTTCCGAGTTTGTCAGCTTCCATGTAACCACAAAAAACGACAACAGAAACAACACCACATCGATGAGAGGTGTCACCTGAAAGCCCACCGGCTCCAGTTCTTTGCGCTGAAATTTCATGACGACTGATGGCGCTCCGTCTTGCCCTCGGTTCGGGTCATTTTGCCCTCTGACTTCGCCGCATTGGGATTGGCGCGCACGGTCAGTGCCTGCAGCAGCGCCACTAAATGGCTCGAAGCCGCTTCCAGCTCACCGATGTAGCGTTGCACGCGGGTGCGGAAAATTGAGTAGGCGAACAAGGTTGGAATCGCGATCAACAACCCGCCCCCCGTGGCAATCAAGGCGGTGGAAATGCCTGTCGAAAGCTCCAACTGCTTGCCCGCTGTTTGCACTTGGGATTCTCCTAATGCGTAAAAGGCTTTCATCAACCCATGCACCGTTCCCAGCAGTCCCACCATCGGAACGATGTTGCCAATGTCCGACAAATGACTCACGCGGCTTGTTAGCAAGCCTGCTTGCCGGGAGCCCTCCGATTCGGTCATTTCCCGCACCTCTGCCAATGTCACCGTGGGATTCGCGATGATAAACTCCGTCACGCGTTGGGTGATGCGCGCCATTGATTCATTGCGCCCGCGGCTATAAGTCGCCAGCGCCTGTAAATCGCGCGCGCGAATCATGTATTCGGCTTGATCCATGAAGCGATCAGACACAATCGCGTTGCGACGAATCGTGACAAAATTAAAGACAATCATGGCCGCAACGATCACTGATAGCAGAGCCAACACATACATCACAGGCCCGCCAACGACAAACATTTGCATGAAAGTCAGCGATCCGGATGACCCCGCAGCGACCTTAGCTGGCTCCGCTGCCGCAGGAGCCCCCCACGCAGCGATCCATGGCGTCATCCACAGTGCCACCGTTGCAAAAAAAATTCGTTGCATCACAGGCAGTGCATAACATTGGGCATCGCAAAAAGCAATGCTAGAGAGCATGAGCGGACAAAAATCAAGCGTTGCAGCCGCGCAGCATTACGAACAACAGCAATGCCCACCTCGCACTCCAGAGCAGCGTGCGTCCAGCATTGACCGCGATCAGGCGCCGAATCACCTGTTCATCGCGACCACGTTCCAAATGACGATGCAGCGGCACCGCACCCGCAAAGGTCAAAGCCCAGCCCGCCAGCAATAATAGCAGGTTTGACCACGACCAGGCACGCGGCATTAGAGCAACGGAACTAGCTACTAACACCATTTCCAGCAACATCGGCGCCATCACAACTGAGCTGATGCGCCACATGTGCTGGCGATGGTAGCGAACAAACGCCGCCGCAGGCACTTGCAAAAATTGCGGGTAAACCACCAGTTGCACGACCCAAAACACGCCGACCATCAGGCTTGTGACCGCAAGCTGAAGCACGCACCCTGTTTCGAATCGATTCATCAATGGTAAACCTCGGCCCCGGTTTCAACAAATTCCTTGCTCTTTTCTGCCATGCCGCGTTGCAGCGCTTCTTCCTCAGAAATTGCCTGCTCAGCGGCATACTTGCGCACGTCCTCAGTGATTTTCATCGAGCAAAAATGAGGGCCACACATGGAGCAAAAGTGCGCGGTCTTGGCCCCATCCTGCGGCAATGTTTCATCGTGGTAGGATCGTGCTGTCACCGGATCGAGTCCTAGATTGAACTGATCCTCCCAGCGAAACTCGAAGCGCGCCTTGCTCAAGGCGTTATCGCGATACTGCGCTCCTGGATGACCCTTGGCTAAATCCGCCGCATGCGCTGCGAGCTTGTAAGTGATCACGCCCGCTTTGACGTCGTCTTTGTTTGGCAGACCGAGATGCTCCTTTGGAGTCACGTAACAAAGCATCGCGCACCCATACCAACCAATCATCGCCGCTCCAATGCCCGAGGTGATGTGGTCGTAGCCGGGAGCGATGTCTGTGGTCAACGGCCCCAGCGTGTAAAATGGGGCCTCGTGGCACCACTCCAATTGCTTCGCCATGTTTTCCTCAATCATGTGCATGGGCACATGACCTGGCCCCTCATTCATCACCTGGCAGCCCTTCGCCCATGCCCGTTCGGTCAGTTCACCTTGGACTTGCAGCTCACCAAACTGCGCGCGGTCATTCGCATCCGCCACACTGCCGGGACGCAGACCGTCGCCAATCGAGAAGCTCACATCGTAAGCCGCGCAGATGTCACAGATTTCATCCCAATGTGTGTAAAGGAAATTTTCGCGATGGTGCGCGAGACACCACTTTGCCATGATCGAGCCGCCGCGACTGACAATTCCTGTCATCCGTGCTGCCGTCCATGGAATGAAACGCAATAGCACGCCTGCGTGAATCGTGAAGTAGTCCACCCCTTGCTCCGCTTGTTCGATCAACGTGTCGCGATACAGCTCCCATGTCAGATCTTCCGCCCGACCATTCACTTTTTCGAGCGCTTGATAAATTGGCACCGTGCCAATCGGCACCGGGGAGTTTCGCAAAATCCACTCCCGTGTGGCATGGATATTCTTGCCCGTGGACAAATCCATCACCGTGTCCGCTCCCCATTTCGTGGCCCAGCGCATTTTTTCGACTTCTTCCTCAATGCTAGAGGCCACGGCGCTGTTGCCGATGTTGGCATTGATTTTCACCAAAAAATTGCGCCCAATGATCATCGGCTCGCACTCGGGGTGATTCACATTCAGCGGGATGATCGCGCGTCCGGCGGCGACTTCATTGCGCACGAATTCCGGTGTGATTTCCTGGGGGATGCGTTGCGGGAAACGTCGAAAAATGCTGGGCGTGTAGGCACTGTCCGGTAATTGCTGGGCGCCACTGTGCTGCTTGTTGAGGTCGTTGCGGAGGAGATCCTGTTGCAGATCCGCAATGTTGGCGCGACGCATGTTTTCCCGTATCGCGACAAATTCCATCTCTGGAGTGATCACACCTTGGCGGGCGTAATGCAATTGCGTCACTGGCTGCCCCACGCTGGCGCGCAGAGGGCGGCGGCGCTCAGCGGTGAGGCCCGGAAATTCGCGCAGGCGATTCGCCCGCTCAGATTTGGAGGCAAATTCGGCGTGTTTTTCCGTCAAATAACCATTGTCCTGCGGCTGCACCGCGCGGCCAGCGTATTCCTCGACGTCTCCACGTCCCAGCACCCACTCCCGACGCAAGGGCGGCAAGCCCTGCTCCACCGTTCCCGTGAAAGCGGGGTCTCCCCATGGACCCGAACAATCATAAACGCGCACCGGCTCATTCGCTTCGATTTCACCACGCATGGTTTTCGTCGGGGATAATGCGATTTCGCGCATCGGCACTTGCACTTGTGGGTGCAGCTGACCCGCGACATACACGCGAGTCGATGCGGGCAGAGCTTCGCGGGAGGCGTCGTGGGATGTTGCCTCGGCGGCATGATGATCTTCGGGTGAAATCATAGGTGTGGCTGTTGGTGTGAATGGCTGTTTAGTTGTTGCCAGACACAGGTTGCCACCAGAATAGCCAAAAAAGCCGCATTCCCCTCAGAATAAGGGCGCATCTTTTGTTGACTCCCTCCGGCGGCGCGACCCGCATCAGGTTCTAAGGGTTGATGGCTAGATGGCCATCTCTCAGCAACTAATGCAGCTGCACCCCCGTCACCGCAACCATCAGTCGGTGCTGGTGTTGCTGTCAAGCAGGAAAGCGGTTGAGCGGGAGCAGGCTACCGCTAACCGCGAAAATCAGATGCAATCGATTGGGGGAGCCATGAAATCCCTTTCACGCCGTGGTGGATTTCGACTTCGAATGATTAGCGGCAGCCGGGTTGTCGGGCGTGTCAGCAGGG
>CAZREM010000043.1:0-8450 GCA_964599325.1 uncultured Verrucomicrobiales bacterium
CCCGCGGCGCGAAGCAGCGCATCGATCTGATCGCGGGCGATTTGTTCAGGAGTTTGATTTGGCATCAGATGGCAATAAGCTAACAAATTAGCGCGGAGAGCGAAGAAAAATTAAGAGAATCGCGCTCATATTGGTGAAAAAGCGAGCCATTCCCTCATGAATCATTCACAACATCACTCTCTGCCGAAAAAATGTTAACATTCCATCACGCAAACAAAGATTGAACAGCTTGACCCTTGCCATCGAGGGTGGCGTAGAATGGGCGTTGCTCGACGTCGAACACCGTTTTTGGGCTGATGCCCATGGCGGTGAAAATCGTGGCATGCAAGTCGCTAATCGTCACCGGATCCTTGATTGCCACCAGTGGGCGTTCGTCCGCCGTGGCACCATGCAAGTGACCACGCTTGATGCCGCCGCCGAACATGAGAACGCTGGAGCCTTGGGTGAAGTGACGATGCAGTCCATAGTGCGCGGGGGTGGCGATGGTGTCGCCTTTTGCTCGTGATTGATCTCCTGCCTTGGAATTCGGGCCGCCTTCCATGAGCGCATCGCGGGAAAATTCGCTAGCAACGATGACCAGGGTGCGGTCGAGCAGACCACGCGTTTCCAAGTCTTTGATCAATTGCGCAATTGGACGATCGATTTCACGATGCATGCGTTCCGCTGTGGTGTGTCCGTCATTGTGGGTGTCCCAATGGAAAAAGGGCACGTATTCGGTGGTGACTTCGATGAAGCGCGCGCCGCGTTCGACCAGACGTCGTGCCAGCAAGCACCCTTGGCCGAAGCGGCTGGTGTTGTAGGCGTCGAAGCTCTCTTTTTTTTCCAGCGTCAGATCAAAGGCCTCGCGATCCTTTGAGGAGAGCAATTGGTGAGCCTTATCGAGCGAGCGGAGCATCGATTCTTCTTGGTAATCCGACATCACATCGCGGTGGGGTGAGTTTTTCAACAAGCGATCCAGTAAGGCGCGGCGGCTCTGGAAGCGTTCGGGCGTCATGCCGGCGGGCGGGCGCACCGAAGCGGCAGCTTGATCGGGATAAGGCAAGTTCATCGGTCCGAATTCGCTACCGAAAAAGCCGCCAGTGGTGAACGCCTTCAACTCCTCGCTCTCGCCCACGCCTTCGAGCCGTTGTCCAATGTTGATAAAAGCTGGAATCACCGGATTGCGAGGTCCGAGCACCTTGGCCATCCAAGCGCCGATGTGCGGTGCTGCCACTGTCTGCGGCGGAATGTAGCCCGTGTGCCAGTGGTATTGGTGGCGCGAGTGCAAAATGCTGCCGAGGTCGGGCTGAATGGCGGAGCGAATCAGCGTGCCGCGATCCATCACACTGGCAATGTTTTCCAAACCGGCGCAAAAGCGAATGTGATCGCAAGCGGTTGGAATCGATGGAAATGTGCTAAGAATGCGCGACATCGGCACGCCGAGTTCGAAAGGCTGGTAGCGTTTTGGATCGAAGGTTTCCGGTGCGGCCATGCCGCCAGCCATCCATAACAAGATGCAACTATCGGCGGTTGCTGTCGGGTGTTTGATGCTTTCACTGCCCCACAAACGCGGAGCGCCGGCCATGGCGGCGGCGGCGGCACTCGCGGACAAGGCTTGGAGGAATTCGCGACGAGTTGACATCGAGTTCATGTTGGTCTGGGATTGTTGATGAAAGGTGGTGCGGGTTGTGGATGCTCCGGGCTGCGATGGAAGAAAGAGTGCTTAACGAATGATTTGAAACTCAGGCAGCATCAGCAGACTCCACATCAGATCGTGAACGGCATCGACTTGAGGCTTGGATCCGAGAAGTTGCTGGGCCGTGCTCAGCTCGGTTGAGGTGGGGCGGCGCGTGAGCACTCGCAGGTAAAGCTGCTCAACCAAGGCGACTGGATTGGGTGAGGTCGCGATCCAATGATCCGCGCCGCGATGCAACAGCTTGTCCAAAATTTCACCGTTGTTGAAATCCATCGCCTCGAGGGTGGTGAGTTCATTGGGACGGGAGCAAACGATTTGTTCGCGATTGGGGCGTCCGAGCGAGCGCATGAAGAGATCAGATTTCATCAATGAAGCTCGGACCACCAGCTGCTTTGGCAGGGCAGGCTGATTGCCAACGGGCTTGGGCTCAAAATCTGGTTTCTCGGGTTTCGCGTCGCATAGATCCCAGACCGCGTCGATGAACTGCTCGGCGGTCAAGCGCTTGGCTTGAGGACCGAGATAGCTCCAGTGGGCGGTGTCACTGGCTTGGCGGACTTCGGCTTGCGATTGATACGCCCGCGAGCTGCAGATGTGAGCGAGCAGGTGCTTGAGGTCGTAGTGGTGATCCACCAACTCGGCCGCGAGATGATCCAGCAGGGCTTCATTCCACGGTGGGTTGGTCATGGCATCGACAGGGTGAACGATGCCGCGCCCCATCAGGCGGAACCACAGGCGATTGACAATCGTGCGGCTGAAGTGCCCATTGTCCGGATGAGTGGTGAGTTGCGCGATTTGCTTCAGCCGTTCAGCGGGCGGCTTGGAGGCATCGATGCTGCCGAGTTCGGGAAAGAGATAATAAGGTTGCGCCGTCACGCCTGTGGGTTTGTCGCAGCGGGCGATTTCGATGGGTTGCGCGGAAAACGCCGCAGCGAGGCCATAGGAGTCCGTGAGCTTCCAGCGGTCGGTGAACGAGTCATGGCAGGACGCGCATTTGAGATTGATTCCGAGAAATGCTTGTCCGACAGACTGAGCGAATTGGATCGGAATGGTTTGCCCGGCACTGATTTGCCCACGCCATTTGATGCCTTTGGAAAAACCATCGCTCTCGGCGGTAGGGGCGATCAGCTCGCGTGCCATCACATCGTAGGGCTTGTTATCGAAGAGCGAAAGGTAGAGCCAATTGCTGATCGATCGGCGTCCGCCATCAATGTAGCCAGTGCCGGCGTAATCATTGCGGAGCAAGTCATTCCAAAAGCTTAGCCAATGCGCGGTGTAGGCTTCTCGATCATCAAGCAATCTCTGGATCAGCTGCTGGCGTTTATTGGGCTGCGAGTCTCCTAGAAAAGCCTCGAGATCCGCCGGTGCCGGCAAGGTGCCAATCAGATCGAGGTGCAAACGCCGAAAAAATGCGCGGTCATCGAGTTCCGCTGGCAATGGTTGGTTTTTCGCAACGAAATAGGCATCGATGATGCGATCGATCGGATGCGTTCTGGAGGACTTGCTGGCCACTGGCAGAGGTGCTCGTTTCAGCTTGAGCGGCGCTTCGTAGCTATTTTTCTTGAAAGTGAAACCCTTTTCCCACGGCACTCCGGCATCGATCCAGGCACGGATGATCGCTACTTCTTCCGCCTGCAAGCCAGCTCCCTTGGGGGGCATGCGCTCGTCTTCATCCTCAGAGGTGATTAATCGGATGATGTGGCTCTCCGCAGATTTTCCCGCAATGACCATCGGGCCGTCATCATTGGGTGTGAGCATTTCCTCGCGCGTGTTCATCGCGTAGCCGCCTTTGTGCTTGTCTCCCATGTGACACTCCGAGCAGTGTTTTTTCAGCAACGGAGCCACATCGTGCACGAAGTCCACGGCAGCACACGGACGAGCCGCCAACAATAACAGTGGCAAGGATAGATGGGGAAAAAAACCGCGCGTCATCGTCGCATTCTACGTGAAAACGGCGGTTTTTTATCAAAAAAAATTAAAAGCTTCCGCACTAATCCTTGCGCTTGAGCTGCGGAAACAGCACCACATCGCGGATCGTTGCGGCTCCCGTGAGCATCATGATCAGGCGGTCGATGCCGATGCCGATCCCCCCGGCCGGCGGCATGCCGTGCTCGAGGGTCTCGATGAAATCGTAGTCCACTTTTTGAGTTTCGTCGCCGGATTGAGCTTCCAGACGCTGACGCTGAATGTCGGGATCGTTGAGCTCGGAGTAGCCGGGGGAGATTTCTTGGCCGTTGATGATGAGTTCGTAAACCTCGACCGTGCGTCCGCCAGGGCTCAATTTTGCCAAGGGCACCAGCTCAGACGACACCCGGGTGACGAAGCAGGGGTCAAAGGTTTTTTCTTCCACGAGTTTTTCAAAAACCTGTTGCACCACCTCATGATCTTCCATTGCGGCGGAAATTTCCACTCCCAGCTCGGCACAGCGCTGACGCCGCGCCACCGCATCAATCGTAAAAAAATCAGCTCCTGCCGCGCCTTCGATCAGCTCGTGATACGCCGCACGACGCCACGGACGTTGGAGATTGATCGTGCGCAGCAGCTCGCCATCTTCATTTTTGTGTTCAATTTGCAAACCGCCGCAGAACGTTTCCGCCAAGTGGCATGTCAATTCTTCCACCAGCTCCGCCATTTGTTCAAAGTCCGAGAACGCCCAGTAGGCCTCCAGCATCGTGAACTCGGGATTGTGACGGCGGGATATGCCCTCATTGCGGAAGTTGCGGTTGAGTTCGAAAATTTTGGTGAAGCCGCCCACCAGCAAGCGCTTGAGGTGAAGCTCCGGCGCAATGCGCAAGGTCAGTGGCATCGCGAGGGCGTTGTGGTAGGTCTCGAAGGGTCGCGCCGCGGCACCGCCCGCGACATCGTGCAACATGGGGGTTTCGACTTCGAGAAATCCGCGATCTTGAAAAAATCGACGAATTTCCGCAATCATTTGACTGCGTTTCACGAACAGGGCGGCGCTGTCAGCATTGCCCATGAGGTCGAGGTGGCGTTTGCGGTATTTGATCTCGCGATCAGCCACCCCGTGCCATTTGTCGGGCATGGGACGCAGGGATTTCGATAAAACGATGAAGGACTCGACCTTGATGGTCGGTTCTCCGGTGCGTGTGAGAAAGGTTTCGCCAGTGATGCCGATCCAGTCCCCTCGATCCAAGCAATGCCATGCGGCGGTGTTCACTTCGTCCAGCCCTTTCAGACCGAGATAACCTTGAATGCTGCCGTGGATGTCTCCGAGCTGGAAAAAAATCGATTTCCCCATGTCGCGAATGGCCAACAGCCTTCCCGCGACGGTGACCTGCCGTCCTTCGCTGAAGTCCGCGCGCAGCTCCGCAGGGGTGGTGCTGATGTCAAATCGTGCGCCGTAGGGATCGAGCCCCAGTTCCCGTAGTTTCGCCAGCTTGTCTCGGCGAATCGCGATCAAATCATCTTCGGTTGAATGCGGACGTTCTTCAATGGACATGCATCAATCCCTTACGCCGTTTGCGATCGTTTGGGAAGAGGGGAATCGGTTGTTTTTTCAAAAAAATTTGGCACTTATCCATTTTAGGCTTGCCGTCGTGCTTTTTTTTGTTACAAATTCGTCAGGCAGTTCTGGATTAAACATCACGTTTATCTTAGTGTTTGTCTTGTTTCATTTAATTTTGGGGATTAAAACCCTGTTGATGTTTAAGTTTTCCTTAATGTCGGCAGGGTTTTTTCGCGCACTGGGTCGGTTTTTACGGTTAAAGTGTTTGTTGGTGGCTGAAGCGCCGTTTCAGCGATCGCAGCTGCCTGTCTTAATTCCTTCTTACTTCCTTTTTAGCTTTATTTTAGATCCATTCGGAATCTAGATTTCCGGCTTGGATTTTGTCCTGCAACTGGCATGGTGAAACGATGAAAAAGGGTCACGGTTGGAGCGTGGGATTTGCACGTTGGTTCGCTGGATTTTGTTTGGCATGGGCGGGGGTGGTTGCGCCGGTGAATGCTGGTTGTGTGGTGGTGGAGAGTGATGCTGCGGTGGTGGCATCGAGCGCCGCGGTGGCGGAGGTGGAGGTGGTATCGGCGCAAGTTCATTGCGCGGAGGACGGGCATTTGCAGACAAAAGTGCGGGTGCGAGTCATCGAGGTTTTTCGGGGGCAGTTGCCGGCTGAGTTTGAGCTAGTGGAGCCGGGCGGTGAATTGGACGGGCGCTGCGAGTGGCGCTCGGATGCTGGGAGCTGGGAGGTTGGCCAGCGCTACGTTGTGCCGTTTTTATCGACTCCGGGTGCTGGGGCCAAGTTGCAGCCGCGTGTTCATCACACGGAGAAACTGCGCCCACGTCAGGCAACGGCACAGCGACAATATTATCGCGCTCAGGCTCGAGGTCCGCGTCCGGTGAACCCGCTCGCAGCTGTTGCCGCGCCGGGTAGCGTTGTCGAGCAAGAAAATAGTGGAGTGCCGGGCTCGAAGGTCACGACAACGGGTTACACCGAAACATCTGGGCAGCCGACGCGATTCACCACCTGCGATGGCGATGAGCCGATTGGTTACTTGGTGGATGTGGATGCGTCTAAGCTGCCGACTGGCATGAATGCGGCTGGCGCGCTGGAAGCCGTGCAACAGGCGTTGGCGGCGTGGTCGGCGGCTTCGGGGTTGAAATTTCGTTACGACGGCAGCGTCTCTTTCGGAGCTGCCGCTTCGTCCATCAGCATTGAAGACCGACGCTTGCGGATTCAATTGCACGACTCATACAATGTGATTTCCACTTCTGGTGTGTTAGGCATTGGCGGTGGCGCTTTTTCTTCAGCATCGGTGATCTACTCGGGTGGAAAAGTCGGTTCACAGGGGTTTCAGGAACGTCGCTATGGCTATGTGGTGATGGAAAGCACGACCAATGCGACCTTTTTGCAGAATGCCAATCAATTCAAACGGGTGCTCACTCATGAGATTGGCCACGCGCTCGGACTAGAGCATTCGAGCAATGATCCGGCTGAAACAACTCCTTTGCTGAGCGCAGCCACCATGTATTATGCGGCGAGCACTGGTGCCGCCGGTGCGACGATTAATGCGTATGATGCGGATCGCATTGCTTATGGTTATCCGGCGAGTAACATGCCACCCTATGGGATTGATCGCACGTTTCAAGCCATCACAACCGCCAACCCATCGCAGTTGCCCGCTGAATTAGGGGTAAACCGGCTCAAGCTGCGCGCCTTGGATCGCGAGGGCGCGGCGTTGTCCCTCAGTTTGGTTTCAAGTAGTAGCAACAATGGGTCATTCGCGCTCAATGGCGATGTGCTGACTTATACTCCTGCAGGAAATTTTGGTGATGCTCGGCTCAGCGATGCTCAGATTGAAGCCGGCACTTATTATGATCGCGCTCTGGTGCAATGCAGCGATGGAGTGAATGTGAGTCGTGTCTTAAATTGCGCGGTGGTGGGTTTTGCCAACGATAGCACGCCCAGCGACGGCTTGCCGAATGCGTTCATGACCTCTTACTTCGGCTCGAATGCTGTCGGCTCCGCTGGTTCTGGAAAACGGCCGCAGGACGACCCCGATCTGGATGGCTTGAGCAATCGAACGGAATTTTACTTGGGCACCAACCCACTGTCATCAACCAGCGGGCCTATGACCGCCAGCTACACGGCGAGCAATCGACGCCTGAGTTTTTCTTCATCACGCTTCGCGCCCTACGCGGTGGAATCCTCCACCACCTTGTTGGCGAATTCATGGCAGCTGCGCCGTTTGGTCACTCAATACGGTTCTAGCAATTCCCTGAGTGCTGACTTTAGTGGCAACGCTAGGCCCATCAAGGAGTTTTACCGCGTCACCACCGGTCCTTAGTGTCGATGGCAAGCATGATGAATCAGGAATGCGGAATGTATTTTGCAAAAGTTGATTTTTCACTTGTCATGCCATCTTTTTTTCGCAAAGCGTGTCTCATGAGAATGACCGCGGTGGTGACGAACCTGTGCTTGTTGTGGATGTGCCCATCTCTATTCGCGGGGCAGTATGTGGTGAAATCGGGCGATACCATGTATGCCATTGCTAAATCAAATGGTTTAACGACCAAAGAGTTACAAGCGGCTAACCCCAAAGTGGCACCGGGCAAATTAACCATTGGCACGGTATTGCAACTGCCAGATCCTGTCGCGAAAGGAACAGTCGCCCCGGCGAAAAAAGAGTTGACTGAGGGTGAATACGAGGTGTTGCCGGGAGACACATTGACAAAGATCGCGAAGTCTCACGGGGTGAGCGTGAAGGAATTGATGGCGTTGAATCCCAGTTTGAAGCCCGAACGCATGCGCGCGGGAGAGCACATCCGTGTCGGGCGCGCGTCGCGGGAGCCGAAAGCGTCACAGGTGGTCAAGTCCCCAGCAAAAGCTGTCGAGACCAAGCATGACGAGGTGAATTCATCTGAAAAAACTCCATCCACGAAAGGCACGGGAGCCACAGGAGCGGTATCGGGTGGCACAGAAAAGCCCGCGCAGCATGACAATTCTACCGCTGGTGCGTCGGCGGCGGTTTCCCATGTTCCCGAAGATGTCGCGCAGGCGGCGCCTGTCGCTGCCGATGCGGCCAAGACGCAACATGGTCAGCAGTCAACCGCAGACACGACTTCCAATAACGTTGATTTTCGCTTGATCACGCTGCAAAAAGAAATGACGTTGAATCAAATCGCTGCCGAACATCGCACGACGCCCGAGTGGCTGCTCAGGGTTAATGGATGGACGGGAACCGTCGCCCCAGACGCAACACTCTCGGTGGACAGTGAGGTGCGCGTGCCAGTGCAACCATGATGGGTTTTGATCACCGATGG
>CAZREM010000043.1:8550-19443 GCA_964599325.1 uncultured Verrucomicrobiales bacterium
GATGGGTTTTGATCACCGATGGCGGGATGCGCCCATTGCGATCAGGTTATTCCCCATCAAGATATTTTTCTCCGCGCAACACTTCCACATCTGAGGAGTAAACCACGAGTGACCAATCGGCAAAAAACTGGGCGGCGATGTCCTCCATGATTGCTTGAGCTTTGGCGGGCGAGACAAGGCTGTGAATTTTCACATTACTGCCCTCCCACTCGGATGCCCGCAGCCCGCGTGAGCCTTCGCCCGTGACCTCGGTCAATGTCCAGCCGCTGGCGTGGTGACGCTTGAGCAAATTCAAAACATCATCGCGCAGAACGCGTTCGGCGATGACCGTGACTTTTTTTAATCGAGTTGTTACAGCCATGATGAGAAGAGGTGAGCAAGACTGAGGTAGAGTGGAATGCCGAGAGCGAGATTGAAGGGAAAAGTGATGCCAAGTGACAGCGTCAGATAATAAGCGGGATTGGCCTTAGGCAGGGCGATTCGCACAGCGGCCGGTGCGGCGATGTAAGACGCGCTCGCTGCCATGGCGCCCAGCACCGCGCAACCACCGATTGACATGTGACTCAGCACCCCTGCGAGAACACCGAGACTGCCCAGTAAAGGCGGCAGCAGCACCCCTAAGCTCAACAACCGCCATCCCGCACGGCCCGCGTCGCGCAGACGCTTGCCCGCCACCAAACCTAGCTCCAGCATGAACAAGCACAGAGCACCCTTGAAGCAGTCCGTGAAAAAGGGTTTCACATCCTGAAGTTTTTCCGCGCCGCAACAGGCACCAATCAGCAAGCCACCACACAGCAGCACAATGCTTTTGCCCGTAATGACCTCGTGTAGCGCTTTCGTCCAGCCGCTACGACTGCTGGAGCGTGCGAACAGCAAAGCCACAATGATGCCCGGAACCTCCAGCAACGCGACCAAGGCGGGCAGATAGCCCTCTGGCGCTAACCCTGCCCGTTTCGATGCTTCCATGGCGGCCAAAAAAGTGACCACAGACACCGAGCCGTAATGAGCTGCCACCGCTGCGGCGTCTTCGACCTGCAAGCGCGCCATGCGTCGCATCGCCCAAAACGCAATCACCGGTGTCACCAAGCCCAGCAGCAAGGTCGCAAGACTTGGAATCGCCATCGTTGCAAACGGTGTGGCAGCCAGTGCGGCACCTCCTTTGAGCCCAATCGCCAGCAGTAGATAGATCGAAACACCTTGATAGAGAGCTTCTGGCAACGCCAGATCGCTCTTGATCAAGCGCGCGGCCAAACCGAGAACGAAACACAATACAACAGGTGAAGTTAGGTTGTCGATCAGCGCGAACATGCCAGTTTGCTAGTAGGTTGCATGGTCAAATGCGAGAGTAAAACCGCATGGATGCGTGCTTTTCATGGCGGACGCCTCATGCAGGCTCAGATCAGGGAATGAGCGGCTGCGGCAGCGCCGTTGAGTGCTAGTGCGTGGATGGATTGTTGGTTCCGTTGAGCTTCTCTAACACCTTGGCCTCAATTTCAGCGTAGAGTGCGGGATCAGCCTTGAGCATGTCTTTGGCGGAATCGCGTCCTTGCGCCATTTGCACGCCGTTGTGACTGAACCAGCTGCCGCGTTTTTGCACGATTTCTAGCTCCAGAGCCAAATCGAGGAGCGAACCAGTCGAGGAAATTCCTTCATTGAACATGATATCGAACTCCGCCTCGGCAAAAGGCGGAGCCACCTTGTTTTTGACGCACTTCAATTTGGTGCGGTTGCCGATCACGGTGCCGTCGGAGGATTTGATCTGACCCACGCGGCGGATATCGAGGCGAACCGATGAGAAAAACTTGAGCGCCCGTCCGCCCGGTGTGGTTTCGGGATTGCCAAACATGACGCCAATTTTCTCGCGAATCTGATTGGTGAAAATGCACACGGTCTTCGCCTTGGAGATGAAACTCGTTAGTTTGCGCATGGCGGCACTCATCAAACGCGCCTGGGCGCCGACGGTGGAATCGCCGATTTCTCCGTCCAGCTCCTGCTTGGTCACCAGTGCCGCGACCGAGTCCAGCACCACGACATCGATCGCGTTGGAGCGCACCAAGGTTTCGCAAATTTGCAACGCCTCCTCACCGGAAGATGGTTGCGAAACCAGCAGATCATCGAGGTTTACCCCGAGCTTGCGCGCATACTGAGGGTCCAGCGCGTGCTCGACGTCGATGAAAGCGGCCAATCCACCACGTTTTTGTGCTTGGGCGATGACAGTGAGCGTGAGTGTTGTCTTTCCAGAAGACTCCGGCCCGAAAACTTCGATGATCCGGCCGCGTGGAAAGCCGCCCACTCCAAGCGAGCGATCGATCAGAAGATTGCCGGTGGGGATCACCTCCACGTCCATGCGGCGCTCATCGCCCATGCGCATGATTGCTGCCTCTCCAAACTCTTTCTGGATGTGCGAGATGGCGGCATCCAGATTGCGCTTTCGGGCCTCAGTCATTTTATCAAATGCACTCGTATCGTCATTGTTGCTTGTTTTAGCTGCCATCGTCGTAATCAGTTTCAACATCAAAATCACTCGTTAAGCGGACAAAGTCAAACAAAAAGATGTTCGATTGAACAAAAAATTGCCTTTTGTCGAGATGGCATTCATTTGGAAGGATCCAATCATCTGCAAGATCCCGGGGAAACTCGACGTAGAAGGCTTGATGAAATGTTGGGCGCGATTGGTGGGCATCATGGCGGGCATGGCTGTGGGCGAGGCATGGGTCATGGGTCAAGAAGCGGCCGCTACTGCGTTGCCCGCAACGGCAAATGCAGTCGCGGCAATTCCCAAGGGGCGAGTGGAGCGGGCGCAGCTCACGGAGAGCACTGTGTATCCTGGCACACGTCGCGATTACTGGATCTACGTTCCTGCTCAGTATGATGGCACTCATGAGGCAGCGGTGATGATTTTTGAGGACGGCGAGGCCTACGTGAACGAAAATGGAGCCAGCAAGGCGCCTGCGGTGATGGACGCCCTGATTCATCGTGGGGAAATGCCGGTGACGATTGGGGTTTTTGTCAACCCTGGGGAGGTGCCGGCAGCAGCGGAAGGTGCCTTGCCGCGGTTTAATCGCAGTTTCGAATACGATGCCCTCAATGCCCGGCACGCGCAGTTTTTATTGGATGAGCTGCTGCCACAGGTGCAGCTGCGTTACAAACTGACATCGGACCCCAACTTGCGGGGCATTTGCGGGGCATCGTCGGGGGCCATGGCGGCGTTTACTGCGGCGTGGGAGCGTCCGGACGCGTTCCGGCGGGTTTATTCGATGATCGGCACCTATGTTGGGTTGCGTGGTGGTGATGAATTGAGCACTTTGATCCGCAAAACTGAGCCGAAACCACTACGGGTTTTTTTGCAGGACGGGGCGCGCGATAACAACATCTACTGTGGCGATTGGTGGATGGCGAATCAGATGATGGAGCGTTCCCTTCAATTTGCTGGCAATGAGGTTGAGCATCAGTGGGATCAAGGCACGCACTCGCATGAAATGGGTGGCGCGATCTTAGAGCAAGCGTTGCGGTGGATTTGGGCGGATGCGGGCAAGCAGCCAGTGCGGGTGGATTGGCAAAAGGCGCAGGGCAAGGCGAAGGATTGGTTGGTCTCCGATCAGCCTTGGCGCAAGATTGCGACGTTGCCACAGCGAATCAGTGGTTTGGCGGCCGGGCCGGATGGCGCCTTTTACGTCAGTGTGGCGGGGCCGACAGGCATAGCAAAGGTTGATGTGAGCGGAAAATCGGAGCCCTGGGCGAAGCCGCAAGATCCGGTGCAAGCGCTTGCGTTTGGTCCAGATCAGCGTCTTTACGCCTGCTCTCCGCATCAGCGGTGTGTGTGGGCGTGGTCGCTCCAGCAGCCGCAGCAACCCAGTCGCTGGGCGGAGCAAGTTCAGGGGCAGGACTTGGTCTTCATGAAAAATGGCCAAGCTCTGCTTACCGATCCCAGCTCGCTGCGCTTGTGGCGTCTGCGTGAGGGGAAAGCCGCACAAGCCGAATCTGTGCCCTGCGCCAGTGGTGTGACGGTGGTGCCGGATCAGAGTCGAATCGAACTCAGCGATGCCAGCGGGCGCTATGTGTGGTCGGCGCAACTGGGCGAAACGGGTCTCGCATTCATGCAGCCTTATCATCATCTGCATGTGCCACCAGCGGCATTGGAGGTGGGGAGTCAGGCCACGAGCATGGCCATGACCCAGCAGGGTTTGTTATTGGTGGCAACGGCGATGGGGGTGCAGTGTTGTGATCAGCCGGGACGGGTGAATTTGATCATCCCGATGCCGCCAGAAGCCTTACTGCCGCAGCGATTAGCCCTGGGGGGGCCCGAGGGCAAGTGGCTGGTGGTGGCATGTGGAGCGGAGTTGTATGCTCGGCCAACGCAGTTGGTGGCGACTCAGCCATGGCTGCCGGTGGCAGCAGCGCCGCGTCCGCGATTGTAGTGCGGTGGAGAAAATCCTTCGAGAAAAAGGGCGTGTTGATCGAATATTTCCCGCGTTTCCGCGTCGGACTAACGCTGAAGCTTGACGTCGTTTCAAGTTCTGCTACCCAATCAACACACACATATGATAAATGGAACGTCCGGATGGCTCACGGTTCTCGGTGTCGCTTTGCCTATTTCTGCTATGGCTTGGGAGAGAAAGGAGGTCAGTTTTGCTGAAATTGAGAGCAAAGCGCAGCAACTCTCGGCAGCTGCTTATGTGGCACCTGATCGCGAGGCCTTGCCTCAATGGATGAAGCAATTGAGCTACGATCAGTATCGCGACATTCGTTTCCGCAATGATCGTTCGCTGTGGGCGAGTGAAAAGTTGCCATTTCGCGCGCAGTTTTTTCATCCGGGTTATTTGTTTCGTGAGCCGGTGACTTTGCATGAGTTCACGCAGACGCATCAGCAAGAGGTGCCATTTGCGCAGGAATACTTCGATTACGGCCCGCTGGTCGGAGATCATGCGGAAATGCGTGGGGATGCTGGTTATGCGGGCTTTAAGCTCTACACCGATTTGCAAAGTGGCAGTCCGGTCGATGAGCTTGTGGTGTTTCAGGGCGCGAGCTACTGGCGTGCCCTGGGCAAGCAGCAGCGTTATGGCCTGTCAGCGCGCGGGTTAGCGATCGATACCGGAGCTGAGGGCGTGACGGAGGAGTTTCCCCGGTTCCGCGAGTTTTGGCTGGGCAAGCCAGAGGCGGGGTCCAAGAGTGTGCGTTTTTATGCCTTGCTCGATAGCCCGTCGGTGGCGGGAGCTTATCAATTTGAGATCACGCCTGGCGATGACACGGTGCTGGACGTGAAAGCGGTGGTGTTTCCGCGCAAGGAAG
Source organism: uncultured Verrucomicrobiales bacterium (assembly GCA_964599325.1). Taxonomy (GTDB): domain Bacteria; phylum Verrucomicrobiota; class Verrucomicrobiia; order Verrucomicrobiales; family Akkermansiaceae; genus UBA956. The sequence goes on from CAZREM010000043.1 coordinate 13,840, forward strand.
TGAAACGGTTCGGCGTGGCGCCGCTGTCGAGCATGTATTGGTTCGGCGAGAACTCGAAGCGTCGCTTCGATGACTTCCGCCCCGAGGTTCATGATTCCGATGGTTTGTTGGTGAAAATGGCCAACGGCGAGAAATTGTGGCGTCCGTTGACCAACGATACCGGACGTCTCGAATTCAGTTTCCTAGCGGCGGATCACGTGGCGGGTTTTGGCTTGTTGCAGAGAGATCGACGTTTCAGCGCTTATGAAGATGGCGAGGCTGCGTATCACTTGCGTCCGTCGGTGTGGATTGAGCCCACCAATGATTGGGGCGCGGGCAAGGTAATGCTGATGGAGATCCCAACCACGCGGGAGCTGGATGATAACATCGTCGCGACTTGGGTTCCGGATGCAACACCACAGCCGGGGCAGCGGGTGGAGTTCAGCTACCGCCAGCATTGGACCTTGGCGGAGGATGTGGCGCAATCGGGTGGCTTGGTGGTGGCCACGCGCACGGGGGTTCATGAGTGGCAGCCGGAGCAGCGCACGATGATTGTGGAGTATGCGGGGGGGAAATTGGATGAGATCACGGATGCGGCGAGCTTGCAGCCAGTCATCGAAATCGGTGGTCCGGCAGGGGGCAAGCTCAAGGTGTTGCATTCAAATGTGCAGCAAATCGAGGGCAAGCGCTGGAGGGTGAGTTTCCAATTTGCTCCAGCGACGGCGGGGCAGACCCTAAGCCAGTGTGGAGCGGCAGAATTGCGCGTTTGTTTGAAGCAAGGCGAAAACTTTTTAACTGAGACATGGATCTATCGGATTCAGCCATGAAGTCGCTGCGGCCGCTGAGCGAGGGCGAGCTGGCGGAGTGGGAGGAGGCTTACATTTCGGTGGAGTGTTACCTGCGCGCTCTGCAGCTGCGGAATCGTTTGCTGGTGGCCGACATGGTGCGGGCGATTTTGTTTCGTGCCTCGGATCGTCAAGCGGTTGAGCCGCACAAGACCCCGCGGGTGCTGGCGATGGAGGAGACATTGAAGGCCGTGGCCGATTGGACGCAGCAGGTGCTGGATGTGCAGTTGGAGGATAATCGTTTGGCGGCGCGCGGACGTTTGTCGCTGCTGCTTACAGACATGCCTGGCAAGTGGCAGCCGGTGTTTCTCGCGGCTTCGCCGTGGCCGGAGCCGTTCGTGCAGCAAATGCGCTCGTCTTACCTCGCGGCTGGACCGCAGTTTGCGGCGTTGACGATGACCCCGCGCCCGCTGGAGCTGAATGCGCTGGGCAGCGGTGCGGCGCAGTGGTTTGACATGATGGAGCGTCGGCCATTTTTGAAAAAAATCTTTGGGCTGTTCTTGTTGGCGGGATTAGGAGCTTTTGTGTGGTTTGTGTTGTGGAAGGGCTGATGCGGTGGGAAAATCGAAAGCGGAATACATGGCGATGAATGAGGAAAATCCGAGCCCGCTGCCCGAGTCGCAGCCGTTTGACGTGCGCCGCAGGGATGAGCAGGTGTTGGCAGCTGGGAGTTCGGCGGTGGAGTCGGCTAACTTTACCAATGCGATCAAAACACCGGCAGCGATGGCCGATGCGGTGCCGCCGCCTGCAGTCAAGACCAGTCCCATGAGTCCGGCAGCGACGGCAGCTCTCTCGGTGGCACCTCCGGATTCGGGACCTGTGCTGTGTGGTCGCTTTCGGCGCTGGTTCCGGCGTTTCTGTTTTTTTGGCTTGGTGCTGCTAGTGGATTTGGTGGCGGTGTTGTGGCTCGCGGATTTGTTTGATCGACTCGGTTTCCACAAGTCGCACATTGTGCTATTAGGCATTTTTGCGCTGCTCAATGGGTTGTTGGTGTTGGGTTCACTCCATGCGCTTGCGGGTTTGTGGGATAAGCTGTTTTTCTGGCGTTCGGTGCGCCCGACGCGTTTGGCGGAGAGTCATGCGGATCAGGCGTTGCAGCATCGGTTTGCGGTGGTGATGCCGGTTTACAACGAGGACATCGTTAAAGTGTGCTCGCGGGTGGAAGCGATTTACCGCTCGATCGAAAGCTCGGGACAGCTGGCGTCCTTCGATTTTTTCTTGCTCAGTGACACCACGCAGTTGCCATTGTGGGTGGAGGAGGAGGTGGCGTGGACAAACCTGTGCCGCAAGCTCCAGGCCTTTGGGCGCGTGTTTTATCGTCGTCGCCGCATCAATGAGAACCGCAAGGCGGGCAACATCGGCGATTTTGTGCGCACCTGGGGCGGGCGTTACGAGGGCATGCTGGTGCTGGATGCGGATAGCTTGATGGATGGGCATGACATCGTGCGCATGGCGCGGGTGCTGGAGGCACATCCCCGTTTGGGTATTTTGCAGACACCGCCGAAGCTCATCCGTGGGGCGTCCGTGTTCACGCGCTTGCAGCAGTTTGCGATGCGCCTATACGGGCCACTATTCGTGCGCGGACTCAATTTCTGGCAACTCGGGCAGGGCAGTTACTGGGGGCATAATGCGATGATCCGGGTTAAGCCGTTTTCCGAGTTCTGTGAGCTGCCCGACTTACCGGGCAAGGAGCCGTTTGGCGGAAAAATTCTCAGTCATGATTTTGTCGAGGCCGCGCTGATGGTGAAGGCGGGCTGGGAGGTGTGGCTGGCGTGGGACATTGAGGGCACTTACGAGGAGGCACCGCCGACGTTGATCGATCACTTGAAACGCGACCGTCGCTGGTGCCAGGGGAACCTTCAGCACATGTGGTTGGTGTTTGCACGGCATTTTCCGTTTCCGTCGCGAATGCATTTGTTCATGGGCATCATGGCTTATCTCGGCAGTCCGGTGTGGTTTGTGTTTTTGGCGGTCAGCACCTGGGTGGCGTGGGATCGCAGTCATAGCGATCTCAGCGCGCTGAGTCTCGATGGCTATGTGGGCCGTTATTTGGGTCTGACGACGAGTCAACAGGCGCTGTATCTGACGTTGATGGTTTTCAGTCTACTGTTCGCGCCAAAAATTCTTGCGTATCTCGGGGCGCTGCTGCATCCGCGACTGCGGCGCGGTTTTGGCAATTGCGTGTCGCTGACGATCGGGGTGGTGATGGAGATTGTGCTGTCGGCGCTGCTGGCGCCCTCGGTGATGGTGTCGCACACGCTGATGGTGTTGGGCATGGTGTTTGGTCATTCGGTGAAGTGGGGCAATCAAACGCGGGAAACCGATGGCACGCCGTGGTGGGATGCGATGCGCTTCCATGGCTGGGCTTTCATTCTTGGCGTGATTTGGACCTTGGTGGCTTACCGGATTAGCGAGACGTTTTTGTTGTGGATGAGCCCGATCCTCGCGGGTTTGTTGTTGGCGGTGCCGGTGTCGGTGTGGACCAGTCGCTCGCGCTACGGCCAAGCCTTGCAACGCCATAAAATTCTCGCCACGCCGGAGGAATTGGCTCCGCCCGAGGTCATGCGCTTGGCCGATGCCGCCCACGCGGCGGTGGATCCGTCGCTCTCCGCTCGTTCCCAACACCGCGCGGGGGTGGTGGCGGCAATGGTCGATCCTTATGTGAATAGTGTGCATGTGTCTTTGCTCGATGTCACTCAGGAGGAGCATCCGGTGTCGCTGGTGGAGCGGCTGCTGTTGGAGGGGCCAGATGCGCTGGAGAAAAAGGAGTTGACCACGGTGATGTATAGCCCGGCGGCCATGTTGGCGATGCACCGCAGTGTGTGGTCGCTGCCCTTTGATCAGATGCATCCTTCGTGGTGCCGTGCGGTCGAGAGCTACCGCATGCGTTTGGATGATTTCGGCGCGGCGGAGGCTTGAGACCGCTGGCGCAGCCGAAACGGCGACTAAGCGGGCTGTTTTTGCGTTGCACGTTGGCGGGTTTTGTTTTTTGATTCCTCGTCATGAACCGTCGCGGCATTTTGTTTCTCGTCTCTGGGCCATCGGGTTCGGGGAAAACCACGCTGTGCCGTCGTCTCGCCGAGGAGGGGTTGGCGCGTTATTCGATTTCGTGCACGACGCGTGCCCCGCGCCCGGGTGAACGCGATGGCGTGGATTATTTTTTTCTCACGCCGGAGCAATTCGCTGAACAGATCGCGGCGGGAGCGTTTCTGGAACACGCCGAGGTGCATGGTCACTGCTACGGCACGCTGCGCTCCGAGGTGCTGAGCCATCTCGCCGCAGGCACGGATGTGGTGATGGATATCGATGTGCAGGGCGCGACCCAGGTGCGCCACTGCGCGGATGCGTCGATCCTGGCGTCACTGGTGGATTTGTTCGTCATGCCCGCAACGGCGGAGGAGCTGGAGCAACGCCTGAATCACCGTGCCACCGATGCCGCGGAGGTGATTCGCTTGCGCCTGGAGAACGCTCGGCGGGAAATGAGCGCGTGGCCGCAGTATCAGTTTTTGCTGATTTCGACCACGCGGGAGCAGGATTATCTTCAGTTCGTGTCCCTGTTGCGCGCCGAGCGCCTGCGCGTGAGCCGCTTGTTGCCGAACTCCGATCCCGCCCCATGAACTCCGATTCCACCAGCATCGCGCAGTCCGAGGACGATTGCTTCGAGAAAAACAACGCCACTGCGAGCGGGAAAACCATCGTGCTCGGCGTGACGGGTTCGATCGCGGCTTACAAGGCCGCTGATCTGGCTTCGCTGCTGGTCAAGGCTGGGCACCGGGTGAACGCTTTGCTCACGCATGGCGCGGCGGCGTTTGTGACGCCTCTGACCATGCAGACCATGACGCGCCAGCCGGTGATTTGCTCGTGGGAGGACGAGTCGCGTGGCTGGCAGCCGGGGCACATCGCGCTGGCGCAGGCCGCGGATTTGCTGCTGATCGCTCCGGCAACGGCGCATGCGCTGGCCCAGTTGGCGCATGGGCTGGCTCCCGATCCCTTGATGGCAACTTATCTGGCGCTGCCGCGTGGCACGCCGGTGCTGTTGGCGCCGGCCATGAATAGCAAAATGTGGAGCCACCCCGCCACACAGCGCAATCTCGCGCAGTTGCGGGCAGATGGCTGCACGGTGATCGAGCCCGGTAGCGGACTCCTGGCTTGTGGCGATGAGGGCATTGGGCGCCTTGCAACGGTGGAGGACATTGCCGCAGCAGCCGCGGCATTGCTCGGTGCAGCGATGGATTAAGCAGCTATTTTTTGTGCCCATCGTGAGCTTTTTTATCGTGCCATCGTGGCTGTTTCGTGATGTGGCGTGCTCGGACTTTTGGGTCGCCTTGAGCTTCCCCCATTTGGGGGAGATGCTGTTCCCCCATGGAGAATTAATTTTTGGCGAATTTTCATGTGAAAAAAAAGATGTCGCTCCCCCATTTGGGGGATTTTAGTAAAATGTTGATGATCAATTGTTTTTTGAAAAAACACAAAAAAAGCAACCGATCACTGACGCATTTTTTGGCGAATATTTAGAGTTTTTTCTTGCCGCTGGCCGCGTTTTGTTGTTTTTTATGTTCGACACGTGAGTGAATTTCATTCTAAACAGCGCTGCGCGGTTGTGTTGCATCCAGTCAGTTGTGATTAGCCGTTGCTGTTCAGTTAGAAGTGATTCATTCGGGTCTTTTTATTGCAAAATCCAAAATCGCATTCAATCAATCCTCAATATGAAATCGAAATCACTACAAACTCTGTTGCTCGCAGCCGCTTTGGCTCCTGCAGCACTCATCGCTGACACAGC
>CAZREM010000044.1:0-18248 GCA_964599325.1 uncultured Verrucomicrobiales bacterium
CTGGAGCCGCTGGTCGGATTTGAACCGACGACCTGCTCATTACGAATGAGCTGCTCTACCCCTGAGCTACAGCGGCCGGATTGGAATGCCTCGGTGGCGTGGAGTGAATACAAGCTTGTTGAAGGGGGGGAATCAAGGAAAAATTCTTGCGACCTCAGAGCACCAGCACGTCGGTGTGGGATTCTGGCCCGTTGCGGGAATGGCAAGAGCTTCAAATGATGCCATGGGAGCGCAACTGAATCAGCAACACCACCATGGCTGAAACGAGCAGCATTAGCGTCAGAAGGCACAGCATCTTGCTGCGCGTGTATTCTCGGCAGGCATTGTCGAGTTCGTAACGTGTGATGAGGGATTCTTTCTCCACTTCCTGTTCGCGTGTTTTGGCATAAGCAGACGGTGGCAGTGTGAACTCGAGCTCGCGCTGTTGTTTTTGAAGCAATTCGGCTTTTTTGGCTTCTTCGGCAATGCGACGCTCTAGCTCCTGGCTCTTGGCACGCAGGGCTTTCGAGTAATCAGAGGAATTCTCATTTGGTTTCATGGCCTGAAGGCACGATTACTTAAACCACAGCACGGCCACAGCAAGGATTAAAAAAACAATCAGCGCAAGATGATGCGCAAAACCAGCGCGCACTTGCATCCAGAATCCGCTAGTGGAATCCAGCCGCGTTTTTTTCGCAGCAGCTGTGATTCCAAAAATCTCGGCGTGGGTGCTGTTTTGAAAGTAATTCGCCGCTGAATCATACTCATCTTGAACCGCCTCCAGCAATGTGAGAGCCTTTTCGAGTCGGCCTTTCAATTCCTCCGTCGGCCAGTGATCGGGATTGATGTTGTTAATTTTATTCAGACAAGCGGTGAAGCTGCTCTGGTAATCCTCCAGGGCGGCTAGCTCATTGCGCGACTCGACGAGGTGACGCGTCATCAGCGTGAGAGCATTGGACAATTTCTCGCATAGCTCTCCATTTTGATGAATGAACTGCTTTTTGCTCGCGTTGATTTGTTCAAGCTCGCGGTTGGCGCGCTCAATGGATTCGCGCTCGGCTTCCAAGCGCTGCATGTGTTCCTTGTGCTCGCGGATTTTTTTATCAAAATCTTCCTGCATCGCCGGAACCTGACGGCTGGCAAGAGCAGGGAGACTCTGTTGCGAGCCCCGCATGTTCAGAGGGTGGCGAAATTCCGGAGATTGTGGCATAGACGAGGACTTTGTTAAGAAAACCGTAGCATGTTCGATGCATTGTTCCACAAAAAAATTTATTTTTCTTGACGATTCGGATTCCTGTATTTTTGGCCTCGATGTCACGCCTCTGAGCTTGACCCTCACGGGGTGTTAGCTCAGCATGTCGCATGCTGGGCTATGTGCATGATCTGAATCCGGTGCTGTGGGACATTGTCGGACCATTGAAGGTGCGCTGGTATGGGCTGGCCTACATGCTGGCATTTTTGGTGGGTTATGCGTTATTGCGGCGAATGAGTCGTCGCGGGCAGTGGGTGGTGGCGGAGTCGCAGGTTGGTGATTTCATGGCGTTGTTGGCGATTTTTGGGGTATTTTTGGGTGGAAGGTTGGGTTATGTGTTATTGTATTTATTACCGAGCAAAGGGTGGCATCTGCTGTGGGAGGAGCCGTTGATGTTGGTGAAAGTGTGGCAAGGGGGGATGGCCAGCCATGGGGGCATATTGGGAGTTGCGCTGTGTGCCTTGTATTATGCGCGCAAGCATCAGCTGAGCTGGCTGGCGGTGGGAGACGGCATTTGCGTGGTGGCGCCTTTGGGTTTGTTTTTTGGACGCTGTGCGAATTTCATCAATGGTGAGCTGTATGGGCGTGTTGCTGTGAATTTGCCGTGGGGGGTGCAGTTTCCGATGAGCTTGGCCAATGAATCGGAGGAGGTGCAGTGGCGCATTGCTCAGGCTTGCGATCAATTGGGTGAATTGGGCCAGTGGGCGATGTCGGGTCCGGACACTTTTGCAGCAGCTGTGCGACAATCGCACGAGATCCATGCGATTGCGCAGCAATACTTGAGTGTGCGTCATCCTTCGCAGCTTTATGAAGCAATGCTGGAAGGGGTGCTTCTGTTTGTGATTGTTTGGGTGGCACGTCAGAAAATTTCCGTGGCGCGCGCGGGAGCCGTTAGCGGCATATTTTTCATCTCTTACGCGCTTTTCCGCATCGCGGTTGAGCAATTCCGTGAACCGGATTCCAGTTTGGTTTTTAGTGTGATGACAAAGGGACAGTTTTTTTCTCTTTTCATGATGATTGCTGGCGGCGCGATGCTGCTGGGGCATCGCGGTCGCCAGCCAAAACAGGAGTGCGATTGTGATGCACCGCCACTCTAGGGGTGTGTTGCCTTAGTAGCGTGGAATGATCAAGGACTGGCCGATGCGCAGATTGGAACCTGAGATTCCATTCGCCTTTTGAATCGCTGCGACACTGGATTTATAAGTGATCGCGAGATCGTAAAGTGTGTCACCCTTTTTCACGACCACACGCTTTGGTCCCTTGACGGTTGAAGTGCTGGCTGTTTTGGATTTGGGCTTAGAAGTGGCAGGTGTCACCTCTTTAGCCACCGTGCTGGGGGCTTTGGGAGAGGTTTTTGCAGTGCTTTTCGCCGAGTTCTTCACAGCGGACGTTGGCTTGGCGTTGGCCGAAATCGTGCTTTTGGCTTTCTCGTTGCTGGCTGAACTGCTGGGACGCACACGGGCAACCTCGGTATCGACACTGGGTGTGGCATCGGCAACTGACGGCGAAAGTGGGCTTAATTGATCGGGTGGATGATCATTGCCAGCGATTTTTGCTTGTTCTTCTTCAGGAATGGGCAATGGAGCCTTGGATCGGCTGAATAAACCCGACTTCCATTTTTCTGGACTATCAGCGAGGTCTTCGCGGTAATCGCCATTCGACGCAAAAGGACCGTGACCAGTGGGGTTATCGCCTGTGTAATTGGTGTTTTCAGAAAAATTTGCGCATGACGAGAGAGCAAGCGCAGCGATGGCGGAGAGTGGAGTCAAGAGCGAGAGAGCCGCGTGGTCGTGCCGACGTGCGACTGGTGCATTGCTCTGGAGCGGGAAAATGGGTGCTTTCATGGAATGGTGCTAAAAGTCAGTAAGCATAAAACGCCAGCAGGGGCAATATTTGTTGTGATTTTGCTGCAATTTCCTCACCAATCAATCGCATCATGGCATCAGAACGCCGGGTCAAGGCATGAGCGGTCGTATCCTTAGTTATCGCTCGTGATGCGTGCCCACCTGCGCATCATGGGTGGCAGATCGTTGCGCAAGATCCGAATGATGTCATTGGCATTCTTGCGGGTTGCCGCTTCATTATTGATCACACCGGCTTGGATGCTTTTGCATGCACGCGCATAGGTGCGAGCGGAGTTGGCGAATTCGATGGCTCGATCGTAGTTTTTGCGATCGCTGGAAGCGATCCATTTGTTCATGGCATCGAGGGTTTCGCGGCATTGTTCGTGGCTTTGCTGCACGTGTTCTAAATCAACCGTCTGCGGCTCGGTGCGTGAATAGTCGGCACTGACCAGCCACATGAGTGGTTGCAGTGCGCGATGAATCGCCAGCGAGGCGATGGTGCTGCTGAACTCAACGGGGCGATTGCCGCGTGCTTGAACCAGCAGCCACTGCGCCGATGCGAATTCTGGCACGGACTCAATGATCGATTCCAATCGCTTGATTACGAAAGGATTTGTCAGAAATGGCCCCAGGGCAGCTGGTGCCTTCGCCCTGATTTCGGCAAAGGCATCCAGCGCGCGGGCGATGCGAGGCTCTGGAGTTGCGGCGCTGAAGGCGATCAGTTCTTTGGCGTTTTTCGCATAGAACACATCGTGACGGAGGAAAAAATCGCTTTGATCCATCGTCAGCAGGCCGGGTAGGAGTTTGGCAGCTTCGGCGGGCACGACCAAGCGGCTCGCCTCATGGTCGCGCATCTCCAGCAGCATGGACCAGGAGTCAGCAGGCAACTTCAGCTCGCCCTGTGCGGTGAGTTGTCCGAGCAGCACCCCCGTTGGTTTGTTGCCTGTGATCGCCGCCGCTTGCAAGACCACACAGGCAGCGGAGACGGCGGCGCCGTTTTTTGAGTAATCGTATTCCTGGCTATTTGTCAGAATGAAATGGTAGCTGGTATTGTTGGGTGAGGGACCAATCGCATCGGTGCAAGCGGGCAGCACGAGCTTTTCTAGCTCATTGCCAAGCGTTTGCTGTTGTTGATTCATGACGGGCTCCAAGCGAAACCGGGCTGTTTGTCCGACTGACGGATCGGGGCTTTTGGCATTGAGCTCGATCATGGTGATGGCGAGCACGACTTTTTGCAGATTGATGTCCTGCACCCACAACGGCGTGGCGACTCGGCATTGTGGCAATGTGATCTTGGGGGCTGAAAGGATCGTGTTTTTCGAATCTAGTGGCAATGACTTGTCCGGTGAGTCGGCAAGCGGGGGAGGGGTGGGTGTTGCAGACTCAGCTGCTGAGAGGGAGGTTGTCTGGGAGCTTGGTGAGTCGGTGAAATCGGCGGCCGGAGCAACCCAACCTTGCCACGCGCCCAGTTCTGATGCGTGCAGGCTCGCTGTCGGATGCGTTGGGTCCAATTTGGCGAGGACGTCACCCAGGCATGCCGCAAAACGCTGGCCGCATTCACCTGCTTCTTTGCTGCTGAGCCAAGACTGCGTGCGCCAGAGCAGTGGAATGAGCTTCGCGCGTTGTTCTGGGTTGGGACGCACGACCAGCGGCACCGAGTTTTTCCATGATTCGAGCAGAAGTGGCACTTCCGAGTTGAGCGGATCAAGCGCGCGCGCCAGAGCGAGCAGCTGCACGCCGGTGCGAAGCGATTCTGGGTTGGTGGAATCAATGCCACTGGCGAGCTCGGTGAGCTGTGTGGACATCAGGGACATCGTGGCCACATCGACAGGCAGAAGATCGCGACGGAAAACTAACACGTCTGACGGCGGAACGAACTTGGCCTGCGCCGATGGCAGCGTAGCGGTGACAGCGAGCGCAAGCAGCTTCAGCCAGATGTTTGTTGGTTTCATGAAGGGACCTCCGAGTGATAAAACTACGCACAAAAAAGCGCCAATCTTGCAAAAAAGTTGGTTCACTGTCAGGATCAGCCATGCCTGAGATGTTACCGCTTGATCTGCCACGTTGGTCCACGGAAGAAGAAGTGATGTTTTTTGACACGGATTGCGGAGGGGTGGTGCATAATTTGGCGTATTTGCGGATGATCGAAACGTGTCGCACGCGCTTAGCGCGGTTGATGGGCATGGATTTGCCGACAATGGCGAAAACGCAGGTTTATCCGGTCGTTGTGCGCACCGAGGTGGATTATCGGCGCACGGCGATGTTGGGCGATTGGTTGCGCATTGATGGCTGCTTGCTGAGCTTGCGTGGGGCTCGCTTTCAATGTGGATTTCGGATGGTGCGCTGTGCTGACGAAGTGGAGCTGGTGTTGGCAAAGCAAGAGCTGGCCTTGGTGCAAATGCCTGCCGGAAAGCCGCAGCGGCTGCCAAAGGAGTGGGCGGAACGATGGGCAAATTTGCTCGAATAATTCGCATGGCTTTTTCGTCGATTTTTAGTAAGGTTTTTCCGTCATGCGCGCGTCACTCCCTCTTTTTCGAATGGTTGTCTGGCATGCCACTCGCTGCGGGGTGGGGATGGCGGCATGCTGGGTGATGGCGACGGCGCATGCGGAAGTGCAGATGGATTTTGACTTACTGGGCAAAAGTCTCGGAGGTTGGAATGCCAAAGGTGGACGGGCTGCGGATTATGCGCTCTCGGGTAGTGAGTATCGCACCTACCGACCTGAAATCACGCCAACACCGGAAGGAGGCATTTTTGTATCGGTGCGCATCGATTACTTGCGCGGGTTTTTGGCGAGCAATGACTGTGCGACGTTGGAAATGACGTTTTCCTCGACAGGTCAGTTAGCGAGCACGCAGAGCAGCATCGCGATTCAGGGCAAAAAAATCACAAGCGATGTGATTCGCAGTGGTGCTTCCTTGGGTGAGGGTGCTGGCACGGTTGGTGCGGCGGTGAAAATGGGCGGGGACATGGTGGCGAGCTTGACTGAAAAATTGTCGCGCGAAAATTTGGTTGAAGCAGGCCGCGTCACATTTCCGGCGGTTGTCCGCCACAATTATAACAAATTATTTCAGGCGGTGCGTTACACACCTCCGGTGCAAGTGCCCAAGCTTCCCGAGAGTCACCCCGCCACGCCCGGGGCTGTGGATTTGAGCACAAGCGTGGGAGACAAGCGTTAATGGGGGTGTCAGGGAGGGATGTCGGGCAGGGATCAGCGCGGGCGAACATCGCACCAGCCACGGTTCCAGCGGACTCGGAGGTCGAGATCGAAGAGATCACTGAGACCTTTGGATTTTAGAACGTCGTATTTTGGGCCATCGGCGATGATCGATCCTTCATGGAGCAACAACACGCGGTTTAATTCAGGCGGAATTTCTCCCGGATCGTGCGTGACCCAGATGAGGGTTTGACCGTCTTGCATGAGATCGCGCAGCAGCTCTGAAAGTCGAGTGCGCGCCCCAAAATCCAATGCGGTTGTGGGTTCATCGAGCACAAGAACATCCGGCTCATGCACGCAGGCGCGAGCCACGAGCAATCGACGTTTCTCACCAGAAGAGAGCGCAGCGAAGGGTCGATCCGCCAAGTGAGCCACGCTCATGATCTCCATGCACCAATGAGCGCGATCCATTTCTTCTCGGCGGAAACGCATGCTTGGCACCCGCCCATAGGCACCGCGGCAGGCGCTGAGAACCACGTCATAGGCAGGTTCCGAGGGCTCAAAGCGGGCAATTTCTTCGGGCATCACCACCCCCAGCTTGGAACGCAGCGACTCCAAGCTCCAATGATTTTGCCCAAACAAGCGACATGCCGAGCCCTCGCTCCACGCCGCGCGCAGTTCGCCCGTGAGCACTTTCAGCAAGGTGCTTTTTCCCGCGCCATTTGGACCGAGAACGGCCACACTTTCGCCCATGCGCAGTTCCAAGCTGATGTGGCGCAGTGCCGCTGTGTCACCTCGCCAAACGGTGGCTTGGTGCATGTGAAAAAAAACATCGCCGAGTTCGTTCATGGTATCGCGGTGGTTGAATGGTTAATAAACAATTGATGAATCACTGATCAACAACGCATGCGGCAACCGCAACCCACGCGCCTGTTGCCTTCTTGCTCGCACAGTCTTGGAATCTGTGTATGATCATGGGCATGCGGATTTCACAGAAGCTCGAATACGCTTGCCGGGCCCTAGCGCAATTGGCGAAACGGCACGACACGCGATTGCTTACACGACTTGAGGACTTAGCGCAACGAGAAGCCGTGTCGGCAAATTTTTTGGTGCAAATTCTCAATGATTTGCGGCGCGCGGGTTTGGTGGAAAGCAAGCGTGGCAAGGTGGGTGGGTATTCGCTGGCGAAACCGCCCGCCACCATCACCCTGCGGGACATTGTTGAGGCCATTGACCCGGAGCTGTTGACGAGTTCAGTGACGAATACTGGTGAATCGGGTTCGGGAGTGACGTTGGTGTGGCAGCAAGTCAGTTCGCAAAACGCAGCAGTTCTGAGCGCGATCACTTTGGAGCGCATGGCGAGTGCCGGAGGAGATACCATGTTTTACATTTGACAGCCACGGCCTGAACTCATCAATCTCTTGTTCCCGTGACGGATCGTGTCATCACTCAATTGTATCATCATGCGCAACCATTTGTGCTGAAGGATGGCGCTGTTTTGCCCGAGTTGTGCCTTGCGTATGAGACTTGGGGTGAACTCGATGACTCGGGCTCGAACGCGGTGCTGTTGTTTCATGCGTTGTCGGGCTCGCATCATGTCGCAGGTTGGAATCCCGAGCTGCCTGAAGCAGGTGAACTGTGGCAAAGTGAACTGCACGATGGCTGGTGGCCTGAGATGGTCGGACCTGGCAAGGCGCTGGACACCAATAAGTTTTTTGTGATTTGTGCCAACTACCTTGGTGGTTGTTATGGCAGCACTGGACCCAGCTCGATCAATCCGACAACGGGACGCCCGTGGGGTTCGGCGTTTCCGCACTTGACGGCCAATGATTTGGTGCGCGCACAGGTGGCTTTGTTGGATGCCTTGGGCATCAGCAAGTTGCACGCCGTGATTGGCGCGTCTGTGGGTGGTTTGCTCGCATTGACATTTGCGACATTGTATCCTCAGCGGGTGCAGAAAATTGTGTCGATTGCCGCTGGCTTTAAAACAACGGTTCTGAATCGGTTGATTTTGTTCGAGCAAATTCTCGCGATCGAAAACGATTCAAACTTTAACCGTGGTGATTATTACGATGGGCAACCGCCCACCTACGGATTAGCCTTGGCGCGGATGATTTCGCACAAAACCTTTGTGCACTTGGATGCGATCGAGCGGCGTGCGCGGCAGGACATCGTTCAACATGAGGACACTTTATCGTGGTATCGGGTGCGCGATCAGTTTCAATCCTACATGCTGCATCAAGGCAAAAAGTTTGTGAAACGTTTCGACGCCAACACCTACCTGCGCATCATTGACATGTGGTCGCGGTATGATGCGGTAACCGAAGGCAATGCAAGCAGTCCACGCGAGCTGTTGCAGCGTTCTCAAGCCGCGGGGCACGAGTGGTTGATCTTCTCGATCGATTCGGATTTCTGTTTTTATCCCGAGGAGCAGGCGGATTTAACGTTGCAGTTGGAGCGTGCAGGCATCGCGCCGACTCAGATCACGGTGCATTCAGATAAGGGTCATGATTCCTTTTTGTTGGAGCCCCATCTCTACACGCCGCACATCGCATGGTTATTGCAGGTTAATCGATGCGAGTGGAGCTTGTAAGGGATTTATCAGGCCATGGGGCTGAATTTTGATTCATCACACGTGATCGCTCGCAGCGATTTTTCTGGTCATCTGTCGGATTCTGCCACACAGTGGGCAAGCCGTTTCCTGGACGATCGCTGTCATGCTTGCATGGTAGAGGAAAGTCCGGACACCGCAGGGCAACGTGCCTCGTGAAAAGTGAGGGCAGGAGATGCGCGAGGATCTTTTGACGGAAAGTGCCGCAGAGAAGATACCGCCGATGGCTCGTGAGAGCTCAGGTAAGGGTGAAAAGGTGGAGTAAGAGCCCACCGCGCACTGGGCAACCAGGGTGGCAGGGCAAACCCCACGTGGTGCAAGACAGAACAGGGGAGAGCGGCCCGCTTAATCTCCGGGTAATAGTCGCATCTCGCTTGCGAGATCCCGCGTTGCGGGAAGAGAAATGATCGTCGAATCAAGCGCGCCAAGCTTGAGGGACAGAATCCGGCTTATAGGGAAACGGTGGCAATTTTTAGGACAATTCGAAGTGTGCGGACAAGCTGGCGGATCCAGCTCAGAAACGCAAACAAGCACTCGGCAATCCGAGTGCTTGTTTGGAACTTACCTCGACTATTTATGCGAAAAATCAGGCATTGATCAAGCGAGTGCGGCTCATCAGGCGCAGCAGTTGCTGGGTGTCCGCGTGCAATGCTTGCAGAGTTTGCTTGGAAACATCGACGCGCTCGGCAACCGCTTTTTCCAGCTCATGGTAACTAGACGTCATTTTCTCATACATCTCATGCAGGGCACGGTGTGTCCGCTCGGTCATGCTAGGATTGACCTGCTTCAACGCCTCCAAGCGCTCCTCCGCGCGGCGGCGTGCTTCTGTCATCTCTGCCAGTAAGATTTTACTATCAGGAACACGGCGCAAGTTGCTGGTCATGCCGACTTTCGAGAGCAACCAAATGGTCCACTTGGTCGGATCCCACTGCCAAGGCTTCACGCCATTGCGGTAATCGTGTTGGAATTCGTGGTGGTAATTGTGGTAGCCTTCACCAAAGGTGCAGAAGGCCATGATCACGCTGTCTCGAGCCGAATGCTTTGTCGAGTAAGGGCGACGGCCAATCGTGTGACAGAGGGAGTTGATAAAAAAGGTGGAGTGCTGCACCGTGACCACACGCAAAATTCCAGCGATCAAGAACCCGCCGAGCGCGCCATCAGCGACATTCATGCCATGGGTGTAATTCCAAATTGCTCCCAAAATGCTGGGCAACACCAAACCCACGACCACGGCGATGCCTTGCACATAACGGTGCTGCCACATCACCAAGCGATCCTTCAACAGATCGTTCACGTTATCGACAGGCTGCTCAGGCTTCAGCTTGAAAATCAACCAGCCCATGTGAGCCCAGAAGAAGCCTTTGGAAATATCGTAAGGATCTTCGTCATGATCCACGTGCTTGTGGTGCTTGCGATGGTCGGCACACCAGTCCAGACATGAGTTCTCGAAGGCGCATGCTCCAAAAATCAAAGTGAACAATTTAACTGGCCATTTGGCTTTGAATGCCAAGTGTGAGAAAAGACGGTGATAACCCAAGGTGATGCTCATGGCTGTTGCCGGCACCATGAAGGCAAACATTGCCCACTGGAACCACGTTTGTTCTACTGTCATGATATACCATGGAACGGCGGTGAGCGTGATCAGCAGGGTGCCGAATAAGAAGATGCTCGTCACCCAATTGACACGAGCGAAAGGAATGCGTAGTTTGGACATATGGCAGATTTGGCTGCGTCAATGCTTGAATTGACGTTCGACAGATTAATTGACGCCAACTTTGACAGCAAGCTTTCTTTCTGCGCAGATTTTATTAAAAAATAGCAAAAAATGCGTGGTGTGATGTCGCATGCTAGCGTTCGCTGGCGAGCGTCGATGGCGATTTGGCACCAAGCCAGGTCGATGCCAGTGCGGCGGTTGATAACTCATTGCTGCTTAAGGCGGTGAGCTTGAGCTGTGACATCAGATTCAGTGGTTGAGTGAGTCTTAGCGGTTCATTCCATGCCCCTGAGCTAGCATCGCGGTTCTTGATCCATGTCATGTCTGAGTTGTTCGAATCATCGGTGCAATGAAATCCGAAAGTCATCGGCATGACTGCTTGAACCGTGGCTGTCGCCTTGTATTTGGCAGAAAAGCACTCGATGCGATGTTGTTCGAGCATCGTGGCGATCAAGCTGGATCGGTTGGCGATGTCCGCATCCACTGTCACGGGCGCGAAGATCCAAAAAATCACAGCGAGGCCATTTAGCACTCGATGGGCTTGTCGTGGCGACCCTTGCGGCCAATCGAGCGGAAGGGAAAACGAGGAAAATAGGCCGAAAGTGTTCATGGTGGAGGAAGAACGCAGAATGGACGCAAGCAGGAGGCATGCCATGGTTGGAATCAGCGCTGCGGTCTGGCCGTGGATTGAAGCTTTTCAAAGGCGGTTAAATTTGCGAGAAAAAAGCATGCATTCGCAAAATCGGCATGAATTGGCGAGGTGGGTGGGATTGCTCATGGTGGCATGGACGCTGGGAGTTCTCCTGGCACCGCATTGCTACAACGCCAGCCAAGCGCTCGTTGATCTGGCGATCAATAAGCAGACAAATGCTTTGTTGCATGGGATCTGTGTTCATTTGGATCACTGGCGATTGTCGGATTTTCTTATTTGTTCTGAATGGTTATCGCTCATTGCCTTGGTGTTGATTGGGTTGAGTTGGTTGCAGAGTGGCGGTTCTGCTGCGCGTGGGTGGCAAGGCGGCGCGCATGACTGGGTTGGTGTCATGCAGAAGGGGCAAGCGCTGCGTCCGAATCCCATGATGATTGGTCATGTCATTGTTGGCATGAGTTTGGCGGGAGCGATGATTCTGATCTGGTTCATCGTGGCCATGCAAACAATGCCTTTAGTCTGGCATGAAATGGCGTTGCATCCTCAGGGATGGCCGGGTTTGTTGGCGATGATTGTCGGGGTTGTGATCAGTGAAGTATTGCTGCGGGGTGTGTTGTTGGGTGTTTTATTGAGGCACATGCGTCCGATGCTTGCGATTGTCCTGGTGGCGGTGCTGGGCGCGCTGCCGCATGCGGGATTTTATCACATCGCTGAGCAGCGGGTGCTGGCCTGTGCATGGTGGTCGGGATTCGAGTGGCATGGGCGGCAGTTGCAGCAAGTATTGGAAATCGGCTCCCTGCCGGTGCACGCCACCTTGCTGTTGGCGGGGGTGTTGCTGGGATGGCTGCGTTATCGTGGGGCTTCGCTGGCGTTGCCAATCGGCTTGCGTTTGGGCTGGGCGCTGGGTTTGGCGATGTTAGCAACGATGACGCGCGATACGGAGTTGCTCGTGCCGGTGCCGATGATGCTGATCATGAATCCGATTTTGCAAGTGACGGCGGTGCTGTTATTTGTCGTGCTCGCCTTGTTGGTGAAAGGTGTGCAGGGCGGCAGCGTGGGGACATCTGAGCTGCGATCGGCATGAGTCCATGGCGTGCAACAGGGGAATGGTTGCTGGATTTCCTCTATCCGAGCGCCTGTGTGAGTTGCGGGGTGGCATTGCGGCATGGCAGTAATCTTTGCACGAAATGTAGCCAAGAATTGCCGCGTGTGTCTGCGCCCTTTTGCGCGCGATGCAGTGAAGTCTTTGACGGAAACATCGCGGGGGACTTCGAGTGCCCGCAATGCCGAGACACGTCCTATGACTTTGCCTTTGCGCGTTCGACATTGCTGAATCATCCGCAAACGCGTGGCTTGATCCACGACTTCAAGTATCGCCGAGCCGTTCATTTGGCGCGCGACATCGCGCTGTTGATGGCGGCAACATTTGAGCAGGATCAGCGTTTGCGGCTCGCGCGGGAGCAGGGTTGGGTGCTTGTGCCAGTGCCGTTGCATCATCGGCGGCAGAGTCAGCGACATTACAATCAATGTGAGGAAATCGCTCGGCATTTGGCTTCGCTGTTGGGTATGCGTCTCAGTCTCGCTCTGAAACGAGTGCGCCCGACGCCCACGCAGACGCGGTTGAGCCGCCAGCAGCGGTTGCGGAATTTAGCAGGCTCCATGCGATTGACGCGTCACGGCAGGGCTCAGCTCGCGCGAGGTGAGGTTGCGGGATGGATTTTGGTTGATGACGTTTACACCACCGGTTCGACCGTGCAGGAGTGTGCCAGCGTGTTGCGTCGCGCAGGTGCTGAAAACATAGTTGTCGTGACGGCACTTCGAGGTTAAGATGCGCATCAACAACACATCATCATGGGTATTTTCGACAAACCACGCTTAAGGCCTCAAGAAAAACGTGAAGACATTCCTGAGGGACAGTGGAGCAAGTGTCCGGCCTGCGATGCGATGTTGCACCAGTTGGACTTGATCCAAAATCTCAATGTCTGTCCTCAATGCCAGCATCATTTTTTACTGGGTTCGCGGGCTCGCATAGAAAACATCGCCGACGCGGATAGCTTTTGCGAGATCGACGCGGCATTGGTTTCGGCGAATCCGCTGAATTTCAATCAATATGAAAAAAAAATCGAGTCCCTGCGGTCGAGCACGGGCTTGAATGATGCGGTGGTGACGGGTTCACTGACAATTGACGGTCAGCCGGCTGTGATCGCGGTGATGGACTTTAAGTTTTTTGCGGGCTCGATGGGGTCGGTCGTCGGCGAGAAAATCACCCGCGCCATTGAGTTGGCGACAGCTCAGGGTTGCGCAATCATCATCATATCCGCTTCGTCGGGCGCGCGCATGCAGGAAGGCATGCTGTCCTTGATGCAGATGGCGAAAACGTGTGGTGCGCTGGCGCGGCATAGCGATGCGGGGCTGCCTTACATCTCCGTGATGACGCATCCAACAACCGGCGGTGTGACGGCTTCATTTGCGACGATTGGCGATGTGAATTTGGCTGAGCCGCAGTGCATGATTGGTTTTGCCGGGCCACGGGTGGTGAAGGAAACGACACATCAAAATCTGCCGCCGGGATTCCAAACAGCGGAATTCATGATGGAGCACGGCTTGATTGATGCGATCGTGCCGCGCAAGGAACTGCGAGCGCGGTTATCACAATTGCTTGGCTACATGCAAGGGGCAAATCACTAGCAACGATCAAATGGCATGAATCAAGAAGAAGCCATCGCGTGGCTGTATTCGACCCAGATGTTCGGCATCAAAATGGGTTTGGATGGCGCGCGCGATCTGTTGCGGGATTACTTGGCTTATCCCTCGCATCGCTCCAAGGTGATCCATGTCGCTGGCACCAATGGCAAGGGCTCGACTTGCGCGTTCATTGATTCGATTGCACGGGCTTCCGGCTTGCGCACTGGGTTATTTACCTCGCCGCATTTGGTTGATTTTCGCGAACGCGCCAAGGTGAATGGCATTGAAATTTCCTCGGATGATTGCGTGCGCCATCTGAGCGCCTTGAGGCGCTTGTGTGAAACACGCCCGACGCACCCAACATTTTTTGAAATCGTGCTGGTGCTGGCAATGCGGCATTTTTATGAAAATGAATGTGAGCTCATCGTGCTGGAAACCGGCATGGGCGGGCGCTTAGACGCGACGACGGCGGTGCCTGCGGACGTGGCGGTGATCACGCCGATCGACCTCGATCATCAGGAGTGGTTGGGTCATGACATCGCCACCATCGCTTCCGAGAAAGCGGGGATCATCTGCGAGCACAAACCTGTTGTCGTGGCACCGCAACAACCGGAGGCGATGGCAGTATTGCGCGCGACGGCCTCTCAGCGGAAAAGTGAGTGGCTTGAGGTGACGGAGCCATTGCGCGGTTATTCGATTTCGCTGCTGGGAGCGCATCAGCCGTGGAATGCTGCTCTGGCGCTGGCGGCGTTGCATGCGGCGAAGCTGCCATTGCACTATCAATCAGTGCAGCACGGATTGTCGCACACGCACTGGCCGGGACGATTCGAAAAACGTGAACTGGCTCCTGGTCAAGTGATGGTGCTGGATGGTGCGCACAATCCTCATGCTGCGGGTGTCCTCGCGCAGTGCTGGCGCGAGTTTTTTGGGGAGGTGAAACCCATTTTGTTGTTTGCAGCAGTTGACACAAAGGATGTGGCTGGTGTGTTGCAAATTTTAGCTCCACTGGCGGCGGAAATCTGGTTTTGTGCGA
Source organism: uncultured Verrucomicrobiales bacterium (assembly GCA_964599325.1). Taxonomy (GTDB): domain Bacteria; phylum Verrucomicrobiota; class Verrucomicrobiia; order Verrucomicrobiales; family Akkermansiaceae; genus UBA956. Next base: position 14,925 of record CAZREM010000044.1, read on the forward strand.
TGCGCAGTCCGCGTGCGATGAGTGTGGCGCAGTTGCGCTTGCAACTTCCAGAGATCAGCGTGCCGATCAACGAGCATGACAGTGTTGCCGCTGCCATCGTTGCGTGTCGATTGCAATCGCGCCATGTCTTGGTCGCGGGCAGTTTGTATCTGGTGGGCGAGGTGACGGCGCTACTGAACACAGAGTTTTTCCAATCCAGTGAGCAGTAGCATGGAGCATGGACTGCTCGGCTACTTCGCTGCTGGCTCCGCGCTGGTGCTGACCATGCGCAGAATCCAGGGTTCTAGCAGCGTCGGCCATGCAGCGAGTTCGCCCTTGCCCTTTAGTCCGTAACCATGCCCGCCACGCTCAAACATGTGCAAGGTGACTGGCACGTTGTTGGCGCGGCAAGCGGTGGCGAATGCAAGGCTGTTGCGGCAGTCCACGACGTCGTCAAACGTGGTCAGCAAGAAAGTGGGCGGAGTTTTGCTGGAAACACAGAGATCGGTGGAGAGCAGAGCCTCTTTTTCTGGAGTTGCGTCTTTTCCAAGCAAATTGGCGCGGGAGCCGTGATGGCTGAGCGCGAGATCCATGCGAATCACCGGATAAATCAGCACCGCAAAGTTGGGGCGGCAGTCTTGGGAATCGATGGCGTCTTTGGTTTCTTCAGCGAAAACATCGGCAAAGCGAGTGGCACAGAGACTGGCCAAGTGCCCGCCCGCTGAGGCACCAATGACACCAATTTTTTGAGCATCAATGTTCCATTCTTGCGCCTTAGCGCGGACGGTGCGGATCGCGCGTCGAGCATCGAGAAACGGGGTGGGAAATGCGTAGGCGCCGTTGTTTTGGTTGGTCACCCGGTATTTCACGACGATCGCTGCGAAGCCCCTCGCGTTGAGCCATTCCGCCATTTGGAATCCCTCATTTTCCATGGACACGATCCCATAACCTCCGCCGGGAAAAATCACACAAACGGGAGCTGGTTTGCCACTAGTGGGAGCTGGGTAATATTGAAACTGTGGAACCGAGATGTTGGTGAGCCGTGTCCCGGGGCCACTGGACTCTGGAACTGTGAGCGCGGGGGCTCCCGGTGCGGTCTGCGGCCATAGTGATTGCCATTCCGGCGCTGCTTGCGCGGTGGCTGAAAAGGCGAGAATGCCTATGGCGATGACGCCTCGCAGGGCAGGCGACGGGAAATAACTTTTGGGCATGCCTCAAACACTAGGCAAGACCGATGCGGTGGCAATCAAAAAGCCTGACCTAGTCGCACACAAATCCCAGCAGTCGCGATCATCTTTGCGAGCGACTACTGGTCGAATGGTCGGCGTTGTTTAGCGCGGCGTTGAGCGGATCCAATCAACCGAGAGCGGGGTAATCGGTGTAACCCACGGGTCCGGACGCATAAAAAGTGGATTCGTCTGCCGGATTCAGCGCCGCCTGTTGGCGGAAACGTTCTGGCAAATCGGGGTTCGCGAGGAACGGCACCCCGAAGGCAATCGCATCCGCCCAGCCCTCGGCAAGAGCCTGATTGCCGGTTTCTTGCGTGAACCCTCCCGCCGTGACCAAGCGGCCCTGGAACTCGGGGCGCAATTCGCGTGGTCCCACACCAGCAGTCGCACCATGTGCGATGTCCTGCGCGGTGATCGTGGTGACGTGTGCGTAGGCCAGCGGCAAGCGGCTGAGTTCGCGCAGCAAGTAACCAAAGGTCTCGCGGGGAGTCGAATCGTGCATGTCATTGAACACACCACCCGGCGATAGGCGGATGCCCACACGTCCTTCGCCCCAGACGCTCACTACTGCTTCTGTGACCTCGAGCGATAGCCGGGCGCGATTGGCGATGCTGCCGCCATACTGATCCTGACGCTGGTTGGTGCCATCGCGTAAGAATTGATCAAGCAAGTAACCGTTGGCATTGTGAATTTCTACGCCATCGAAACCCGCCTCCTGGGCGCAGCGCGCGCCGTGGATGTATTCCTCGATGATTCCAGGAATTTCGTTTAGCTCCAGCGCCCGCGGCGTGGGAAACTCTTCCATGGCCGTGCCGGTAAAGACTTGACCGCGCGGACGCACGGCCGAAGGCGCGATCGGAGCTTCCCCATCCGGTTGGTAACTGGCATGGGAAATGCGTCCAACATGCCAGAGTTGCAAGAACATCTTGCCACCCTGAGCGTGAACCGCATCCGTTACATTTTTCCAGCCAGCCACATGCTCAGGCGTGAAAATGCCGGGCGTGTTGGGATAACCATAACCGCGCGGCGAAACGGAGGTGGCTTCAGCGATGATCAGGCCTGCAGAGGCGCGCTGGCTGTAGTATTCGGCCATCAATGGACCAGGAACATTGCCCGCATCGGCTCGACAACGGGTCAAGGGCGCCATGAAAATGCGATTCGGCACGTTGACGGCACCGAGTTCTAGGGGACTAAATAATGTTGGTTGGGTCATGATCGGATGAAGGATTAGCGTGATTGTTTTAGAGGAGATTGAATGGTGATGCAAAAGAATTGCGCAGCAGGATGCGGCAGCGGATTCCGATGCCACCGCCGCTTGTTTGGTTCAGGCAAGATCAAAGAAAAGCGCCTCAACTTCATCTAGTGCCTCGATGGTGAGGGGTGCGCTGTCGTTCCACGATGCGGCATCACCGGGCGAGAGCTGGTGCTCGCCGATTTGCAGATTGCCGCGAATGAGCTGCAACCAAGCTCCGCGCTGAGGATCGAGTGCGAGTGTGTGCCGCTGTCCAGGACGGAGTTTGAGACGATAAACGTAGGCGTCCTGTTGAATTTTTGCCGAGCCCGCTTGGCCATCGGGGGAAATGAGCAGGACTTGCGCCGCGTCTGCGTGTTCCGGGCGCGGACGCCATTCGGTGTAATTCGGCGTCAGATTCGCCTGACGCGGTAAAATCCAGATTTGCAGGAAATGCAGCGCCGCTGAGGCGGAGGGATTATACTCGCTGTGAGTCACGCCGCTGCCGGCGCTCATGAGCTGGATTTCGCCGGGGTGCAAGACACGCTCATGGCCGAGGCTGTCCCGATGCGCGAGCGCACCTTCGAGCACGTAGCTGAAAATTTCCATGTTGCGATGCGGATGCGTCGGAAAACCACCGCCGGGGGCGACGCGGTCTTGGTTGATCACACGCAGACTGCGAAAACCCATGTGCGCGGGATCGTGGTAATCGGCAAAACTGAAACTATGCCAGCTATCGAGCCAGCCATGGTCGGCATGGCCGCGTTCGGCGGCACGACGCAGGGTCAGCCCGGGACGAGGTGTGGTGGGTGAGGTCATGCACCATCATCGCTCAGTTTTGCGAATGGGAAAGACGTATTTTTGACCTCGAAACAGCTGTCGCCG
>CAZREM010000045.1:0-18162 GCA_964599325.1 uncultured Verrucomicrobiales bacterium
AATTTAAGCAACCAGTCATCGGACAAGAAAACGACCCATTGTCCGAGGATGTCTTGTGCCAGCGTGCCGCCGCTTGGGACCTGAACGCGTGGGGTTTCGCGGATTTCGCTGCCATCGCGGGGGCGAATCCAGCGCAGGCAGCGATAGGACGCGGGCTCGACGCGGCAGGGAGCGCCGTATTCGCCTTCGAGTCGGTGCTGTAGCACCTCGAATTGCAGCGGGCCGACGGCTCCCAGCAGGGGCACGCGCTGCATGCTTTGGTGGATCTCAAACGGCTGGGCTAGGCCTTCTTTTAGCAATTGATCAAGCCCCTCGCGGAAGCGTTTGAATTTTTCCGTGCCAATGCATTGCACATAGCAGAAGCACTCCGGCGCGAAACGGGGGATCTCCCGAAAGTGCAGGGCGGGCTCGTGAGCGATGGTATCGCCAATGTGGAAATCGTAATTACCAATCAGCGCAATCACATCACCGGGGTAGCCAATGTCCACGGTTTCGCGTTCTTGGGCGAAGAGGCGCTGGGAATTGGATAAGCGGATGCGCTTGCCACTGCGGGTGTGGATCACATTCATGTCGCGCTCAAAGGCACCAGAAACGACGCGCACGAAAGTGGCGCGATCGCGGTGCTTCGGATTCATGTTGGCTTGGATTTTGAAAACAAAGCCCGAAAATTGGTTTTCGGTGGGTTTGACCACACGCTCCTCGGCATGGCGGGCGGTGGGCGAGGGTGCCAGCTTGAGGAAGGCATCGAGCATGAATTGCACACCGAAGTTATTCATCGCCGAGCCGAAAAAAATCGGCATCTGTTTGCCTGCGAGCACGAGCTCCATGTCGAGGGCCTCGGTCACGCTATCGAGCAGTTCGATTTCCGCCTTGGCTTGCTCCAGCACCGCTTCATCGATGGTTTCCAGCAAGGCGGCATCGTCGAGTCCGCCTGTTTTCACCGGTGCGCGATAGGCTCCGTGAGCGGTGCGCTCGAACAAATGAATCTCGCCCGCGCCGCGATCGTAAATGCCGCGAAACCGAGGGCCATCGCCGAGTGGCCAGTTAATGGGTGCGGGAGCAAGCCCCAGCACACGCTCCAGTTCATCGATCAGCTCCAGTGGCGGACGCGAAGGTCGGTCGAGTTTATTGATGAAAACAAAAATGGGCACACCGCGCTGGCGGCAAACTTCGAAAAGCTTCAACGTTTGTGACTCGATGCCCTTGGCCGCATCCACGACCATGACAGCGGAGTCCACCGCGGTGAGCACACGGTAGGTGTCCTCGGAGAAATCCTTGTGTCCGGGGGTGTCGAGCAAGTTGACACAGCAGCCACCGTATTCGAATTGCAGCACGGTGGAGGAAACGGAGATCCCGCGCTGTTTTTCCAGTTCCATCCAATCGCTTGCCGTGCTGCGTTGCGAGGCGCGGGCGGTGACGCTGCCGGCCAGCTGCAAGGCACCACCGTAAAGGAGCAGCTTCTCGGTCAGCGTGGTCTTACCGGCATCGGGGTGGGAAATGATCGCAAAAGTGCGCCGGCGGGCGGTCTCGAGGGCATGGGTGGCAGGATCGACGGAAGACATGGTTCGGTCAGCACCTTGCATGGCGAAGGGGTTGGGGCGCAAGTCTGGATTTTCGGCCACGGGGTGGGATCGAGGCCGTGCGGGAACAGTTTCGCGAATCCTCGCGGCACTCAGACCGATGCCAAAGCTGCGGGCTCAGTCTCTTCCGCTGCGTAGCGACTGCGACCGGCAATGATGGTGCGGGCGACTGAGAAATCCTGACGCAGCAGGGTAATATCCGCGTGATAACCGGGCTCAATCCGACCAAAACCACTCAGACCCAGAGCTATCGCCTGATTCCAGCTGCTGGTCTGAATGATTTCTTGCAGCGGGCGTTGGGTGAGGTGAGCGGTGCGGCGCAGACCTTCGTTGAAGCGCAGCGTTGATCCGGCTAATTGACCAGTGGCGGTGTGGCGGACGCAAGTGCCATCGCTGTGTGCCGCTTGATTGCCGACGCTTAATTCTATTTCTCCTAGCCAGGAAGCTGCCACGGAGTCGGTTACCAGCATCAGGCGCTCCATGCCCACACTGGCAAAGATCAGCCTAAGCATGTCCGGGCAGAGATGTTCACCATCAGCAATGATTTCCAAACGCAAACGATCGTCGAGCAGACCCGCGCCGAGCACGCCGATCTCGCGGTGATGCAGGCCCCGCATGGCATTGCCGAAGTGTGTGATGTGGCGAAGTCCGGATCGGATGGCTTCCTGAATTTCTTGGTAGGTGGCGGCGCTGTGCGCGGCGGAGCAAATCGTGCCCGCACTGCTGGCGGCTTGAACCAGCTCAATCGCCCCTGGCAACTCGGGAGCAAGGGATAGCAGGGAAATCGGGGCCAGACGTTGGAGCGCGCCAAGCTCGATCGCGCAAGGTGGGCGCATGGTCGCCGGGTCGTGTGCCCCAGCGTATTCGGGATTGAGAAACGGTCCTTCCAAATGAACCCCTGGACAGCGCGTCGCGACCGGATGACTGCGGTAGGCCGCGACAGCGAGCATGACTTTTTCCAACCGCTCCTGCGCCAACGACATCGTTGTGGGCAACCACGTGGTCACGCCTTCGGCCAGTTTTTTGCGAGCAATCGCCTCGACGCCCTCGGCACTCGCATCACTGACATCCCAACCCGCAGCTCCGTGAGCATGAATGTCAATAAAACCCGGAACCGCAATCAGATCGCTGCCATCGATGACTTCGGCGGCGGCTTGTCCCTTGAGGTCATGGGAACTGGTCTTCTCCATGTGGGAGATGATGCCGTTCTCCAGATACAACGAAACGCTCATGCGCTGCACCCCGGGCGAGACAACGCAAACATTGCGAATCAAGGTCGTCATGCCGACATGATACAGCAGTTTCGCTGCGTTGGCAATGCTAGAACACGCCTTAATCGTGACGATCTTGAAACAACGCCCGACCGTGCCTGAGGTAATTGACCGCCGATAGCAGGGTCAGCAACAAGGCGGACCACAGCAGCAGCATCGACAACGCTGCGTGAGGGGCTAACCAGTGCCATAGCGAATCTGGGCTTGTGTTGTGAATCCCCGCGCGGCTGACGTGAACTTGCCAGAGAAGAGCGAGCACGATGAAGCAAATCTGCGCGATGGTCTTGAGTTTGCCCCATTGATCAGCGGCGATCACCACCCCGCGCTCCATGGCGAGCTGTCGCAGTCCGGTGATTAAAAACTCGCGAGCCATGATGATCGTGGTGACCCACAGCGGGCACAGACCCAAGGTGCTGAGATGCACGAAAGCACTGCACACCAGTATTTTATCCACAAGGGGGTCCAGCAGCTTGCCTAGCGCGGTGACTTGCCCCAATTTGCGAGCGAGGTAGCCATCGAGCCAATCGGTTGCGGCGGCCACGGTGAAAGCAATCAGTGCTCCTAATGCGTAATGAGCACCGCTGTTGCAGGCCGCAATGAGGTAAACCGCTGTGAGCCCTAGGCGCGCAAGGGTGATGGCGTTTGGCAAATTCATCCTCGCCATGATGCATTTTCTATGACATCAGGCAACAAGGGGTTGCATGCATCCGCATTTTCTCCTAATGATGCGCCTTGTTCATCTTAAAGTTATGAGTAAAAGCGACTTCGGACTGATTGGTTTGGCCGTGATGGGTCAAAATTTGGTGCTCAATGTGGAATCGCGAGGCTTTCAGGTCTCGGTTTACAATCGCACGACGGCGACGACCCATGAGTTCATCGCTGCCCATCCTGGAAAAAAATTGGTCGGTGCGGAGACGCTGGAAGAATTTGTCGCTTCCTTGGCGACACCGCGCAAGATTCAGATCATGGTGAAGGCTGGCGGACCGGTGGATGCGGTGATCGAGCAATTGATCCCGTTGCTGGATCAGGGAGACATCATCATTGACGGCGGCAATTCGCTTTACACCGACACGGAGCGTCGCGACGCTTATTTGTCGGAAAAAGGCTTGCGTTTCATCGGCGCTGGTGTTTCGGGTGGCGAAGAGGGCGCACGCAAGGGTCCATCGATCATGCCGGGTGGTCCGCTGTCCACGTGGGACGTGATGAAGCCGATTTTTGAGTCGATCTCCGCCAAGGTGGAAGGTGAGCCCTGTGTGACGCACATCGGTCCTGGTGGGGCTGGCCACTACGTGAAAATGATCCACAACGGGATTGAATACGGTGACATGCAATTGATTTGTGAAGCCTATAACATCTTCAAGGCGGCTGGCTTCACCGCTGCGGAGTTGGCGACGGTTTTTGCCGATTGGAACGCGGGCGATTTGGAGAGTTACTTGATCCAGATCACTGCGGAAATTTTCAAGCAACAGGATCCTGAAACGGGCAAGGCCTTGGTGGATGTGATTTTGGACACTGCGGGGCAAAAAGGCACGGGCAAGTGGACCATCATGAACGCGGTGGAGAACGCGGTGGTGATTTCCACCATCAACGCGGCGGTGGAGGCGCGCATTTTGTCATCGATGAAGGACAAGCGGGTGTCGGCCAGTGCTGAGCTGCAAGGACCTGTTGCTCAAATCAGCGCGGACAAGGCGGAGTTGGTCAACAAGGTTCACGATGCGTTGTTTGCCTCTAAGATCATTAGTTACGCCCAGGGCTTGGATTTGATTGCGGCCATGGGTGCGGAGAAGCAGTGGGGCTTGGATTTGGGTAAAATTGCGGCAATCTGGCGTGGTGGGTGCATCATCCGCGCGCGTTTCCTCAATCGCATCACCGAGGCCTATCGCAGCAATCCCGAACTCAGCAATTTGATGCTGGCACCATTTTTCAAGGACTTGCTGAACAACTTCCAACAAAACTGGCGCGAGGTGGTGGCATTGGCGACGATCAATGGCATCCCTGTTCCAGCCTTCAGTGCCAGTTTGGGATATTACGACAGTTATCGCAGTGCGGTTTTGCCAGCGAATTTGTTGCAAGCTCAGCGTGATTTCTTTGGCGCGCACACTTACGAGCGCACAGACAAGCCACGTGGTGAGTTTTTCCACACGCAATGGCCGGATGTGATTGGCTGAGGCAGATTGATCCCACGAAAACGCTGCGGCTTCCTTGGGATGAACGCTCGATCGCATGATCGGGCGTTTTTTGTGCCGGTCGTTTAGCGACACAGCAACAAGCAGCCGATGATGCCTGCTTGTTGATTCAGCGCGGCGCGCGCGACACGCGGAGCCGTGGGTTCAAAATAGCCGTTGTTGAGGAGTTCAAGTTCGTGTTTGATCAAATCAATCAGATTTGGAGCTTGTGACACTCCTCCGCCCAGGATGAATGCGTCTGCGGCGAGAACAGCTTGAAGTGAGTAAATGCCCTGCGCCAGATAGTAGCTCTCCAGCTGCCAAGCGGGGTGATTGTCCGGCAAGTCCTGCGCTCGTTGGCGCCAACGGGCTTCGATCGCCGGTCCGCTGGCCAGACCCTCCCAGCAATCGCCATGAAAAGGACACGTTCCCGCAAAGGAATCGCTCGGGTGACGCGTGACCCGCAAGTGACCGATTTCTGGATGAAGATTTCCGTGCCATAAGCGTTGCTCTGACCACACACCACCGCCAATGCCGGTGCCGATGGTTAAATAAACCGCATGGGAGCAGCCAAGAGCGGCGCCAAGTGAGACCTCGGCCAGCACAGCGACGTTGACATCCGTTTCCCAATGAAATCTGCAATCGGGAGCCGCTTCTCGTAAACATGAGCCAAGTGGAAAATGCTGCCAGGCCTGTTTGGGTGTGTTGAGTAGGCAAACTTCCGCGTCTGATGTGGCATTGAGACGAATCGGACCAAATGAACCAATGCCGATGCGCTTGGGCATGCCCCGCATTCGCCACCAATCGACGGCTTGCCGCAGGGTTTCCTCAGGTGTGGTGGTTGGGAAACGCCATTCTTCGATCACCTGACCCGATGGTGTGCCGATCGCAACGACGGTTTTTGTGCCGCCGAGTTCCAGCGCGCCAACGATTTGATCGTGATTAAAATGGGGAAAATGTGTGGGGTTCATGGGTGGGGGAATCCGTTTTTAACGGTCATAGATTGCTTGAGCTTTGTCGAGGTATCGACTCAGGTGATCTGGATGGCGCAAGGAACCCTGCTCTAAGCGTTTTTTTAATTCCATGTAATCGGCAAAAACACCACTGGTTTCTTTTGCACGGGTGATCTCGAACCAGTCCAGGTAATCGCGTCCACGCTGACTGCGTTCGATCATGCGCTTTCTTCTTTCCTGAAGCTCTTGAAGTGCAGCATCGATTCCCGCTTCATTTTTTTTCGCGATGTTTTGCAGTTGTCGCAGGTAGTCCAGAAGCAGCGGTCGGTAGGAGGGGAAACAGCGGTAACTAAGTCGCACCAATGCGTCATCGGCCGCATTGAGACTCTGGCGTCGCTCGGCTTCTGGTTTTTCAGACAAAAGCCGCCAGTCACTGATTTCGTGCGAGCTGAGCTGGCCTTTGTCATCGCGACACTGAAAGCGAAGAGCGTGCTGAAGCGCTTGCTCGGTTTGGGGAATTGTCATTGCCTCGACGATTGGTTCGCGTCCAGTCACGGCAAGTTGCAGCGCCCACCATTTTTCCAAGCTCTTGGGGGAGATGCTCATGCCAGGAAAGTGCTTGCGCAGTAAAATGGTCGCATCGCCATTGAACAGAGCGACTTCGTTGAGAAAGCGCCTAAAGTGCTCAGCGCCCTCTGGTTGTTCAATGAGAGCCGCAACCAAGGCCCCTGCCGACACGCGAAAGGCGGCGCGGCTCGCGCTGTCACAGTCATCGATTTGTGCTTGTGAGTAGGATAACAAGTCGTCCATGGCAAAAGTTCCAGCACTTCGGAAGACGGCTTGATAGAGGCGACGGTCAATTTCCTGTTTTCGCATCGCCATCGCTTCGCTCATTCCTTGGGCGAGCCACGGCTTGACCACGAGCGCTTGATCCAAATCGCCCGAGGCATGGTTGTTGAGGCTCAGTTCATAGATCAATGCCGCAATGAGTTGCTCGCGCAAACGCTCGCGTTCCAATCCATGAGCCAAGTGGATGTCGAGACGAATGCTGTAGCCCGCTTCCGTGTGCAGGATGCTCGTCACCAATCGCTGCGCTGGTGCTGGATCTCCCGGAGAGCCGTGTAAGGTCAGCGAAATAGGGATTTTCCATTGATCCTTGTCTCCCGTGATGTTGAGAAAATCAGATTTGAGTTCTTCAGCCAAGAAAGCCACACTTGCGCGCTGAGCCACGTCACCACCCCAAACGGTGAATTGCTGGGACTCACTGCGCGTTGACGCTTGCAGGCGCAGCGAAGACTCGACTTCACGCGCCGCGGTGGGCGCATTCGGTTCGGGAGCTGGCATCGTAGTGGAAGACTGCCCCCACATGCAGTCAAGTGGGAGGATGATCCACAAAAATGGAACCACTTTGAGTTCGAATAGCCGTCGCGTGCGTTTTCTCATCATTCACTGCTCGGTCATTTGCCTGCGTTGCGACATTTGCTCCCGTAGGTCGATCACTCCACATTGGCCGGGTGCGGTGGCGCTGTGACCCAAAAAGCCGTAATTGAGAACCGAACCCGCGAGGCCACAGCAAATGCGCGATTCTAGCGCATGCGGTCCCATGCCCATGCTGCTGACGGGATATTGGTCCCAGTTTCGTTGAAAATCGGCCAAGCGACGCACGTCGTCTTTGTCTAACAGGGTTGCGGCAACTTTGAACGCGGAAGCACCTAGCTGTTGAGAATCAGTAGTTTTCTCTACGAGAGATGGGGTTTCAGGCAAGCGCGTGAAATCGTGAAATGAGGCAATCCACGGGAGCTGCGTTTGCTGGCAATGCTGGCGCAAAGTCGGCATGTCACGGGCATTGATCAGCTCGATATCGATCAGGGATGCATCGTCAACAACCTGTAACAGTAAATTTTCCCTGTCATGATTCGACAACTGACCGGCACCACCTTCGCTATGGCAGCGCGCCGTGAACAACAGTGGCGTGCCAGCATGTTTCAGATTGACCCAAGGGGTCTGACCCGGTTGCCAACCTTGCTGGAGCAAGAGATCGAGTCGTATTTCGACAAGGTCGCATTCCTGCTGAATCTTTTGACTATCAAATGATATGATGTCATCAAGCCGGCCGAAACTGCCGACATAATACGGGTGCTGTGGAGTCAGGGAAAACGCTGCCATGGTTTGAGAAAAAATCATGACCGTCGCGTGGTGGATGTCAATCTTCATGGCGACGCAAATGCTGGATTCGCGCACGATTTATTTTGTGCATTACGTGTTTTTGGCTCGCCAAATTCATGGGTGTCCCCTAGTTGTGTCTCAATCTTTCAAAACACCCATGATTTTCCCTATTAAGTATCTTGCTTCGACAGTCGTTGCTTCGCTGTGTCTATGTTCTGTTGGATTTGCCATCGATGCGAAAGTGGAGGGCGAAAAACCTCAATTTGACGATCTGCAGTCGCCTGAATTTAGTGGTGGCAAGAACAAGCCATTTAAACCCAAGGATTGGCTGGAAGTGGAGGCAAAATTGAAGATTGCCATTAGCCCAGAACCGAAGTCAAAAACGGCGGAAGATGTCGTCGTGAAGTGGTATGTGGCGGTTAAGAATCCAGACAAAGTTGGCACATATCTGTTGCTGACCAAAGAGATCACCCACATCAACGTTCCATTGGGTGAGGAAATTTACTCTTCCGTGTATCTTAGTCCCGCATCGATCAAGCGCATCACTGGCTCGGATCGTGGAGGCAAGAATGCGGTCGAATATGTGGGTTTTGAAGTGAGCGTCGGCGGCGAGATTAAGCTGGCGGAGACGAACAAAGGCAAGCCTGGTTGGTGGAAGATGGCTAGCGATAAGATTTCGCAAAGTGACACGGTGCCTTTGTTGTCAAAAATCGAGACGCCATTTGCTAACATGTGGTGGGATCGTTACGCCGAAGTGAAGCAGGAGCGTAAATAAAAATAGCTTATCCTTGGCTCTAACTGAGCGAATTCCTGAATTGATTTAATTTCCCTATCTATCATGGCTGATCAACAGAGTATTGTGGCGCTGAACATCGGGTCTCAGCGTGTGAGCATGGCAGTTTTTGAGCCCGGCAAGTCTGGTGGACTGACGCTCAAGTCCTATGAAACAACTTCGATTTTGGCAGACCCTGCAACGGAAGCGATGCGCATGCCTCAGCTGCGCGCGCATGTGATCGAGCTCGCGCAAAAACTAAAAGTTGCGAAGCATAAGGTGCGGTATGCCGTGTCAGGTCAGTCGGTGTTTATTCGCTTTGTTAAATTGCCGCCCATCGAGAGCGATAACATTGAGCAAATGGTGACGTTCGAGGCTCAGCAGCAGTTGCCATTCCCCATCGAGACGGTTGTCTGGGATTACCAATTGATGGAAGGAACGAGCCTTGAGAAAGAGGTTGCTCTGGTGGCGATTAAGGCAGATTCTCTGGATGAAATTAACAGTTGTGTCATCAGTTCTGGCATGGCAACGGAGTCGGTGGATGCGGCTCCAATGGCGCTCTACAACGCGTTTCGTCACGCTTATGGAGAAACAACGGAGCCAGTGTTGTTGATTGATGTGGGCGCGAAAACAAGCAACTTGCTCTACATCGAAGGCGATCGTTTCTTCACACGTGGCATTCCTATCGGTGGTGCCTCCATCACCACGGCGATTGCGAAAGAATACCACATTAGCTTCGCAGAGGCGGAAGCGCAGAAGGTTGGAAATGGTCTAGTGACCCTGAATGGAGCGCACGCGGAGCAGCTAGATGAGTCGATTGCGGCTCTGGGTAACATCATTCGCACGGCACTGACGCGCTTGCCGTCTGAAATTGCTCGCACCACCACTCACTATCGCAGTCAACACAGCGGTGGCGCACCGCGGCACGTTTATTTGGCTGGCTCGGGGGCGAACTTGCCCTACGCACGTGAATTTTTTGCTGAAAAGCTGGGGTTGCCAGTTGATTACTTTAATCCGCTGGCCAAGGTGTCGTTGGGCAAGAATGTCTCTCCGGAGGCGATTAGTGCGGAAGCGCACACGATGGGAGAGTTGGTCGGGCTGGCAACTCGTGCGGTCGCCAAGGCGAAGATTTCGATCGATCTTGTCCCAGCAAGCGTTGTGGCCGATCGCGCTTCGCAACGTCGACAGCCGATTTTGATTGCAGCTGCGGCAGTTTTGATTTTGGGCTTTGGTGCGTTTGCCGCGCTTAAAAATTCGGCTGCATCTGCTGCTGAGAAAGAATTGGATCATCTGAGCAAGCAAAAACAACAGCTAGAGGCAACGGCACAGCCGATCGAGCAATTGCTTTCCCATGAGAATGCTCTGCAAAAAGTTTCTCTGCAATATGTTTCCGCTGAACAAGATCAAGTTCAATGGCTCGGCATTCTCAATGCGCTGCGTTCTCATTTCGCCAGCGAGTTTGTCTGGGTGACGGATTTGGAGCCGCTTGCCAATTATGATGTGTTGTTGCCAAATGATCCAAAGTCCAAGAATGGCGACTCTGTCGTCAATGGATCTTTCACTGGCAGCACCAGCTACGGTGTCAGCATGCTTGCTGCGATCAAGTCGGCTTCACCAGCTGTTCAAAAAGGCAAAACCCCCGCTCCTAAAGCTGCCGCAAAGCCGGTTGCCGATGAGTCGGCTGTGCCGTTGATTAACGCCATTCGTGTTCGCGGACTCTGGCGCGAGAATCCCGATAGCCACAACGCGGTGAACAAATTGATTAAGTCTCTCAGGGAGAGCAAATCACCATATTTTTCGTTTAGTGTGAAGGCTCCTGCCGACAAAAATTCAAAGAATACCAACGCCAATGCGATGGTGGATCTCAAGGATGAGCAGATTACCAAGTTGTTGCAAGTTCGTGTGGATGATGATGGCAATTACGCTTGGCCATTCGAACTGATTATCCCACTGGCGAGACCGATTCCATCACGCTGATAAACCTTTAACGAATAATATTGATCATGACTTCTAAGGAAAAATCCTTTTGCATTGTCCTAGGTGCTGTCACTGCTGTTTGTGTTGGAGGCTTGAGCTTTTGGGCATACACAGCTGGAGGTAAATACACGGCGACCAAGGAACAGTTTGATGCTGTTGTCGGAGAAATCCAAAAGATGGAGAGTTTGCCATTGTATCCGACAGAGGAAAATCAAGCAGCGAAAAACAAAGCCATTTTGGAATATAAGGGTGCGACAGAAGAATTAGTGACGCGCCTGAAAAGCTATCGCCCGAAAGAGCTGGTTAACACTCAGCCTCAAACTTTCACTGATTCCCTTAAAAAAGCAGCTAAAGAGGTGAAGGATGCTTATGCAGCTGCTGGGCTGTCCATCGACGAAGAGAAGGGTGCGTTGCCGAAGTCTTTTTATCTTGGGTTTGAGTCTTACACCAGTGGGTTGGCGCAGCAATCCGCGACTGGATTGCTGTCCTTTCAGTTAGCGGCGATTAGCGACTTGCATCAGATGCTTGCGGCGGCCAAGCCAGTCGCTCTCAATAATTTTTATCGAGTTCCGCTCGAAGAAGAAAAGGGCGATGTTTACACTAAGCCTGCTGATGCAATTGCTCGTTCACTGCCTGTGGAAATTTCATTCACATGCCAGGAGTCGTCCTTGCGGCAATTTTTAACCAGCATCGTCAACTCGAAGAAATACTACTTTGTGGTGCGAACCATGCGCATTACCAACGAAAAAACGGTAGGACCGAAAGCGCAGGATGCAGAGTTTTCTAAGCCGGAATCCGCGGCGCCGGCTGGTGGTGATGGTTTTGGCCTGCCAGGGGGAGACGCTTTTGTGTTGCCAACTGATGGCGGCGCAGCTGCCGCTACCCCAGCACCAGCTGCTCCAGCACCCGCGAAGAGTTCAGAACAAATTTTGAAACAGGTGTTAGGCAGTGAGAAAATTCACGTTTTCTTGCGCATCGATCAATTGTTATTCGATGACACGGTCAAAGTCCCATAAGTAGCAACCATTTTTCAAAGTCATGTCTTGGATACAAAAAAATTACGAAAAAGCATTTCTGGGCGGTGCCCTCATTGTTGCTGCTGGCATTAGTTTTGTCGGCTACTCCGCGCTGTCATCAGTGGAAGCGGATTTTCAATCAGCTAACAAAGGCGCTGGTAACAATGATACCGCGATTGAATCCGCTACTACTCTGAAACAGGTGGTTGCTGATTTGGGCAAGGCTCACGAACTGCCTCAGGCGACGGTTGGCTCACGTTCTGTGGATGTGTTTGTTGGCGTGCCTCTTTTTGCAAAAAAATCGGAGGGCAATGGACAGGCTAAGCCGGTCGATCTTCTCAATGATGCGGATGTGCATGCTGGCATCAAGAACACTTGGTGGATTGAATACGGCATTGATCCAGGCTACGCGGATTCGCCAGATCGTGACCAAGACAATGACGGTTTTTCTAATCGTGATGAATACGATGCCAAGACCAATCCGATCGACCCCAAAAGCTTCCCATCGCTGGTCACGAAGCTGAAGTATGTCAAAGACAAGTCTCTTCAGTTCTTGCTTTCATTTTCTAGTTCAATCGGGCCTCAGCAGTATCAGTTTAAATACGCAGATTCCACTGACGCGAGCAAAACATATCGAACCAAGGAATTCATTGGTGACGGTGGAACGCTTTTCACCGAAGGGCCGTGCAAAGACCGGTTTCGTTTGAAAAAGGTGGAGACAAAAACAACGCAAAATGAAAAAACAGGGATCAATGAAACAATTGAATGGGCTTTCATTGAAGATTTGCGACCGAATAAAGTGGGTCGGATTTACGAAATTCCTCGCAGACTCAGAGACTCCGATCTGAACAAATACTATCAATATGATCGCACCGCTGTTCTCAATTTGGCAGCGATTGGCGAAGGTGGCAAAGAATTCGAGGTCGAGGAATACACCAGTTTTTCTCTGCCGTTCAACAAAGGGGACAAGAAGTATCGACTGATCCTTGTTAGTCCCGAATCGATCACGGTCGAATGGAAAGATGCTGACGGTAAAACTCAGCAGCTAGAAATCAAGAAATCGGCATAATTTTCACTCACAGACACACATTTATCTTTTCAATCATTCTGATTCCAGAATAAATACAACTCCGACACATGCAAAAAATACCAGCATTTAATACTAGTCGCACAGCCGCAGCACTGATGGCTGTTGCAGCGTTCATGCCAGTGGTCATGGTTCATGCAGGCGAAACGCCAGCGCCCAATGCTTCATCTGCACTTAGCGGTTCCGCTGCAACAACTCTGACCGGCGGTCTTGCAGCTCGTGAAGCTGTGCGGCGTCAACAGGCTGTCGCGGAAGCGGAGCAGCTGTTAAATGAAGGTCGGACTGCTTATGCAGCTGCTGATTATGAAAAAGCTGTCGCAAAGTATAAGCAAGCTCTTGCAACATTGCCCGAAGCGCCGATTTTGGAAGAACGGCGTGCGGTGATCAAGCAGCATCTCGCTAATGGCTCTGTTGCATTGGCAGGTAGCTATCGCACGATTGGAAAGTTTGCCGAAGCAAAATCGTTGTTGGACAATGTGCTATCGCCAGAAGTAGATCCAAACAACTCACTCGCAAAAGATGAATTGGAGAAATTGAATGATCCAATTCGGACTAATCCTGGCTTGACAGCTGAGCACACTGAGAATGTTGAGACTGTCACGCGCAAGTTGTATCTTGGTGAAGGTAATTACAACTTAGGCAAATTTGATGATGCAAAGCGTGAATTTGAAGCTGTGTTGCGCATTGACCCTTATAACAAAGCGGCGCGTCGCTGGATGGAGCGTGTGGCAGCGACCAAGTCCGACTATTACAAGTCAGCCTACGACCAAGCACGTTCAGAGTTATTGATGGAGGTCGATAAAGCATGGGAATTGACAATCCCGGCTGATGCGCCGTCCGAAAAAAGCGGTTTGTTGGTTGATCAAGGTGTTACTTCTGGTTCAGCATTGATCACTGAGAAGCTGCGCACGATCACCATTCCAGTGATCGATTTTGATGATACGAGTGTTGAGGAGGCTGTCGATTTTTTGCGTCAGCGCTCTGTTGAACTCGATAACACCACAAATGACCCAGCAAACAAGGGCATCAACTTTGTGGTGCGCAAGCCTCGGGCTGTTGAGGCTGCAGCTCCTGCGGCGGGTGGTTTGGAGGCTGCGCCAGCCGCTGGTGCGGGTTTGGGAATGCCAGAACCGGGTTCGCTTCGCATCAAAGAACTGCGTTTGCGCAACGTGCCGATTTCCACTGCTTTGAAATACATCTGCGATCAGACACGTTTGAAATTCAAGGTCGATGATTTTGCGGTAACGTTGGTTCCATCCAGTGAAGGAGATGAGGACATCGTTACACGGACATTCCAGGTTCCGCCAGATATTTTGACATCGCTCGGCGATGGTGAGGGCGCAGCAGCGACAAAAACCAGCGAAGATCCTTTCAATCCATCAGGCGGCAACAGCGGTGGTGTTGAGGGTCTCAAGCCCCGTGCCAGCGTTCAGGAGTTGCTGAAAAGCAAAGGTATTCCTTTCCCTGAAAAGGCTTCGGCGCAGTTTATCCCAGGTAACAGCACGCTGGTTGTTCGCAACACGCCGACGAACATGGACTTGATCGAGCAGATTATCAATGCGATCATGACGGCAAAGCCAAAACAAATTAAGATTCTGACTAAGTTTGTTGAAATCAGCCAGGAAAACAGCGATGAGCTCGGTTTCGATTGGATTGTTTCTCCTTTTGGTCTCGGAAGCGATTTGTTTGGTGGAGGTGGCACCGTGGGCAGCGGCACTCCAAGGACAAATTCTGACTTTATCACACCTGTTGACGGAGTTCCAATTCAAGGGATTCCGACTTTAAACGGTCAAAATACAACAAATCTGGTCACTGGATCGAACCGCTCTGGGTCTTATGCGATCACGCGTGACAGCATTGACTCCTTGCTCAATAATCCGAACCGCACTGCTCAAAATAGCTCAGTTGCTCCCGGTATCATGAGTCTGACCGGCTTGTTCTCCGATGGTCAGGTTCAAATGATCATGCGCGGGTTGAGTCAGAAAAAAGGTGCAGATGTGATGACCGCACCAAGCATCATGGCTCGGTCGGGTCAAAAAGCGACGATTGAGATCATTCGTGAGTTTATTTATCCAACAGAATACGAACCACCTCAACTTCCAAACAGCGTTGGTCAGAGCGGTGGAACGTCGCTCGTAGGTGGTGGCACACAAGGTGGCAGTTTCCCTGTGACACCTGCAACACCAACTGCATTTGAGCCTCGTAATACAGGTGTGACTCTGGAGATTGAGCCAACCTTGGGTGCAAATGATTCGGTGATCGATCTGCGTTTTGCGCCTGAAATCACTGAGTTTGAAGGATTTATTAACTATGGTAGTCCGATCGAATCTCCTGGATCCGATGCGCTAGGTAATCCGACAACGGTGACCATCACGGAGAATCGCATTGAAATGCCAGTGTTTTCGGTGCGCCGCGTATCAACGAGCCTGTCGATTTACGATGGTCACACGGTTGCTGTTGGTGGTCTGATGAAGGAAGATGTTCAAAATGTTGAGGACAAGGTGCCTATTCTGGGTGACTTGCCGGTCATCGGTCGGCTGTTCCAGTCTAAGGCTGAAAACCGCATTAAGAGTAATCTGATTATTTTTGTGACTGCTCAGATTATTGATGCGACGGGTCGTGTGTTGAAAGACACGACAGCACCAGCCGGGGCAACCACACCGAGCAGCGATGCTGCACAGGGGTTGTTGCCTGCGATTCAATAAAGGACGAGCACAGGCTTTGCATGCCTGTGCGTTTCTGTATAACTAATTTTGCGTCCTTATTTAATGAAAGTATTTGATCTAAGATCTCAATCTCCAATACCTCCTGCTTCTTTTATGAATCAAAATTCCCATTTTAAACGACTCATCGCTCTGGCTGCGATAGTCGCAGCATCTGGTCTTGTCCACGCGCAAGACACGGATGGCGATTTATTGTCAGATGCAGAGGAGCTTGCAATCGGCTCTAGCCCATTTGATTCCGATACGGATGGCGATGGTGTTACTGATCGCGACGAAGTTTTTCCCTATCGTTTTATTGCTCCATCTGGAACAGGTTTCACATTTGAAGCTGCTCTTGAGGATGCAATCGCTCGAGGTGGTAAATTAGCTGTGATTGATTCAGTTGATAAGCTGAACCGCATCAAGCGTGGACTTAACACAACAGCACTGCCGACTCCTCTGCCGAACACTTACATTTCTAACTATTCACTTACTAATCCAGTTTGGGTGGGTGGTCATGATAAAATTACCGACGGTAAATTTCAGTGGATCAACAATTTTGGTCATCTCAATGGTGATGAAATTGGAGCAGTTGGCTTCGGGCAACTAACTCCGAATAGCAATGTCATCACCAATGTTGTGGATGTGAATGCTTTTCAAGTTGGCCGTCCGCTTGTTGCTACTGGCTTGCCTGCAAACACATTCATCAAATCCATTAATACTTCAGCAAGAACATTGACGTTGTGGAATGGAGTTACGGATGTGAATGTTGATTCTGCGACAAACCCCTCGTCTGTAAATCGTCGTGTTTCGAATATCGTGGTGACTAATCCTGGTTTTGGATATACCGTCCCACCCGTCGTTACTTTTTCTGCTGGAGGTGCAGAAGCGGTTGCGAAAATTTCAGGTGGCAAGATTGTCTCGATCAACCTAACGAATAATGGCACCTACACAGCGACAGCGCCCACGATCACCATAACTGGAGGCAATGGCACTGGTGGAACAGCGACCGCGGTTTTAACACCTGCTGCAAGCGGTGTGGTGAGTCAGGCTGTTGTAAGCGACGGTGGTTCGGGCTACATTTCAACCCCGACTGTCACATTCAGTGGCGGTGGCGCGACCACTCAGGCTGTTGGAACCGCCACTGTGATCAATGGTGTATTGACTGGAGTTGCAATCCAAAATCCTGGAGCTGGATACACCTCACGGCCAACGATTACTCTCAGTAGCGTGGCGCGTGGTGTGTTGATGGCAACGGTGAGCAATGGTGGTGCTGGATACACTTCCGCTCCGACAGTTACTTTCTCGGCTCCTTCAACTCCAACAACCAGTGGAGGTCGTGTCGCCACCGGTGTGGCGATCATCAATTCGGGCGTTGTTACGGGCGTAACGATCACTGACAGCGGTGCTGGATACACTACGGCTCCTACAGTAACTTTCACTGGCGGTGGTGCTTCAACAACAGCGGTTGCTAATGCAACGCTTGTCCATTCATCGCATCTGACAGGCATTTCGGTCTCTAGTCCTGGCATTGGCTACACATCTGCTCCGACTGTGACCATTTCCGCTCCAAGTTCTGGAGTTACCGCCACAGCTATTGCAACGATTAATAGCACAACAGGTCAAGTAACCGGTTTCATTCTCACGAATCCTGGTTCTGGTTACACGACAGCGCCAACAGTGCAATTGAGTGGAGGCGGTTTTACAACTGCTGCAACAGCCACAGCGCAGGTTGTAGCTGACCCTGTTACGGCAAGAATTGTATTTCCGCAGACTCGGATCATGTCGCCAGTCGCAGACAATTACATCGATTGGAACACGGCGAACAACTTGCCAGGAAACCGTGCAAACGCTGCAGAAGGCGTCTATTTGCCAGTGGGAAGCACATTTCAATTTAATACAGCTGTCACTTCAACGACTTCGCTGAGCAGTGGAACTCAGCTGATGGGTTACATTCTTGAGCTGCCTGTCACCGACCCACTGGTTGCTGACACAGATACTGATAACGATGGTCTCACTGACAATGATGAGAAAGCAATTGGCACGGATCCAAGAAATCCTGATTCGGATAATGATGGACTGACCGATGGACAAGAAGTTCAGCCTTATAGGATTGTTACCGGTGATTATAATTGGGAAGCAGCTCGCACAGACGCCATTTTGAAGGGTGGTAAACTTGCAGTGATCAAGAATAGCGCTGACATGGATAAAATCAGAAAACAATTGCGTTCAAGCATTGCTGGTTTGGAATTGTGGGTTGGTGGCACCGATAGCGATGGACCTTCACTGGCACCTGGTTCCCGCGAGGGCAAGTTTCAGTGGGTTGATGCTAGCGGTAAGGCATTTGATGCAAGTGGTAATCCGATTGGCACAGATTTCACCTATGTTAACTGGGCAGATGGCATGCCCAACAATTTGAATGATGCTGATGGTGTCTATTTGGATCAAACTTTCAGATGGAAAACGGCTACTA
>CAZREM010000046.1:0-17259 GCA_964599325.1 uncultured Verrucomicrobiales bacterium
GCCATCAAAAACCATTCCGCGTTTGTTAGACGAGTTGGCGCGCGGATTGAACGGGATCAGCGGTATTCGACGCCGTTGAGGATCACACGCCGCTTCTTGCGGTCATAGCGCAGGGTGTTATTCCACTGGCCGTCCTTGGGCAGAATGCTGAACCATTTCGCTGCCACATCGGGTGTGGTCAGTTCACGGTAGTGTTTGAAGATGATGGATGGCGAGTTACCCGCTTCCAGGGCTACCTGATCGGCGCTTTGCACGATGGCGATGCGGTAGCTGATGAATGAATCGCGCAGCACGTTGCGTGGCCAATCAATTTGCAGTGCACGAGCGAGAGCTGGCAGAAAGGTCAGCAAATCTGGCGTGCGGACAATTTTCCCTCGGCGCGGCAGGGGAGCGAGCCATGCGGCAAGGTTTTCGCTGATGGGGATCACACGGCGAGAGGCTGTCTTGGCCTGACCTGCGCGGATTTCAATGAACCCACGATCCAAATCCACAGCGTTCCAATCCAGTCGATTGAGCTCGGCCATGCGGATCCCCGCAAACGCTCCGATGGCGAGAATGGGCACAAGGTCAGGCGACGCGTGATGGAGTAGGGTGGTCATCTGCTCTGGCGTGAAGAGAACCACATCGTCCAACTTCACACGCACCTGATGGATGAGTTCTACCGCCGTTGCTTTTTCGCGGGGCAGATAATTCTGTGCTTTAGCGAACGAGAAGAGCACTTTGATGCAGCGCAGCATCGAATTGCGCGTCACGGGGGCGATCTGCAATGAGCGCAGCCAGGCATCGACATCAGGACCCGTGATTTCCATGATCGGTCCAGTGAACTTGGCAGCAAAGCGGTTCAAGGTGGTGCGAAGTTGGCCCAGATATTTCACACTCGCACCATCCTGCTCCCTGATCTTGATCAACTCTGCCACCACCTCGGGCACAGTGGCGCGTCGGACGATGTTGCCGAAGATCTTGCTGTATTCTGCGGCTATCACGGACAGTGATTCATCACCCACGACATTGCGGGCTCTCACGTAATCCTCCACGGCTGCATACAGTGGGATTCCGAGTTTTTCGAGAAGTGCCTCTGCGGCTTTGAACGTATCGCGCTCATGCGGCTTGAGGTCTGTCACATGCTGCATGCCTGACTGAATTCGCTGCGCCACGAACAAGGCCTCCTTTTTGGCGGATTCCAGATCGTTGAACATTTTGCGCATTCTGCGGCCATCCCGGTAGAAGCTGAGGGTATAACGGATTCGGCCTTTCGATTCCGTGCGGTAGATGGGAACTACGGCTGAGCCGGATTTGACCTTATGGTATGGCCCAGCCTTCTTGACCCGTTGCTTGGGGGAAGTGCTTCCCTCGTTTGTCGCCATTTTGTCGCCACCCTCGTTCATGAGCGAGTTTGGCGTGTCAACAATGGCCTCATTCACACGACTTTCCCCTTGATTGATAAGGGAAAGTGCTCGAAAGGTGACTCGAACACCCACAGATTTCTCTACTAGATCCTTAGTCTAGCGCGTCTACCAATTCCGCCATCCGAGCAAAGATGCCTTGCGACTTACGTCGCGGGGCGGAGTTGTAGAGAAAATTTAGTGAACTTGGCAAGAAAATCTTTTCAAAAAATTACAGGCGAAGTTGGCTTGTCCGCGTCTGAGCGTGGATGCTGGGAAATCTGAGGCAGGGATTGGATTTTCCGAAACTTGCATCACCTTCATCCATGTTGTGTCAAACATTCCATCCCCTCTGGAAGAAGAGTTGAGATGTGCTGACTCGGGATTCGTCCTTGTCATCGATCAGGCTCATGCCTAATGTCGCACATGCCTGATATGACTCGCGTAGAACCCATCGCCTTGATGCCGACACAGGCCGGGTGCGCGGTCTTTCTTGGTGATGGGCAGAAGGTGATTTCGTTTTTTATCGACCCTGCGATCGGTGCGTCGATCAATGCCGTGCTGGCAGGCCAGCAACCGGAACGCCCGCTCACGCATGATTTGTTTCTCATGACTCTGGATGCCCTTGGCGCCAAGCTGTTGCGGGTGATGATCATCAGCATGAAAGGGGAGGTGTATTTCGCCCGTGCGATCTTTCAGATGGAAAACGAAATCCATGAGAAAAAAATCGTGGAGCTCGATGCGCGTCCCAGTGACTGCATCGCCCTTGCCGTGCGTGTTCACGCGCCCATGTATGTGGTAACGGAGTTGTGGAATTCTCTACCAGATGTTTCTGAAACATTGGAAGAAATGCGGCGCGACAGCGAGAATACATGATGATTCTTGATTCGTGCTTTACCAAGTGACCCTTTTCCCGTTGATTCATTTTTTCCGTTTATGAAAGAAATCCACTATCCTGTTTGGTGTTGGGTGACATTTTTTGTCGTCGTATTGCTCGCACTTTTTGTGGACCTTGGCATCGCCAATCGTCGCGATCACGCGCCCTCTCGTCGTGAAACATTCATCTGGAGCTCGGTATGGATCTCCCTCGCATTGTTGTTCAATGCCTTTGTCTATGGTGCCGTGACCCACTCTTCCGGCGCTGATATGGGATTTTTCAAGGCAAAAGAGTTTCTTACCGGCTACCTGATCGAGCTCTCTCTCTCGGTAGACAACCTTTTTGTGTTCTTG
The DNA here is from genome assembly GCA_964599325.1 of uncultured Verrucomicrobiales bacterium. Lineage (GTDB taxonomy): Bacteria > Verrucomicrobiota > Verrucomicrobiia > Verrucomicrobiales > Akkermansiaceae > UBA956. The sequence continues at coordinate 2,613 of CAZREM010000046.1, forward strand.
CTCATCTTCGGCTACTTCAAGGTGCCCAAAAAATATCAACACCGCGTTTTGTTTTGGGGAATCATGGGTGCCCTCGCGATGCGGATGATTATGATTTTCACCGGCGCGGAATTGGTCGAGCGCTTTCATTGGATTCTCTACCTCTTCGGCGCTTTCCTGCTGTGGACCGGCCTCAAAATGTTTGGCAGCGATGACGATGGTTTCAACCCGGAAGACAGCCGGATGGTCACATTCGTCACGCGTTTCATCCGAATTTCCAAGCATTACGACGGCAACCGCTTCACTGTCATCCAAGACGGCAAGCGCACCGGCACTTTATTGCTGCTGGTATTGATCGTGGTGGAGTTATCTGATGTGATGTTTGCGGTCGATTCCATCCCTGCGATTTTCGGTATTACGACCGACAAGTTTATCGTCTACACCTCGAACATCTTTGCGATTCTCGGCCTGCGGACCTTTTTCTTCCTGCTGGCCGATCTGGCGGATCGCTTCCATTTTCTGAAGTTTGGTCTTGCATTCATTCTCAGCTTCATAGGCGTGAAAATGCTTCTTCCTCTGGCGGCAGCGGGCGTGATGAAGCTGCACAATGGATCTGCCGAAAGCGGCTTCTATCTGTTGTTGAAACGCTATCTGAACCACGAGTTTCAGCAAAGCATGGTGAATCTTTCGCTGGGCGTGGTGCTGTGCGCTTTAGTGATCTCCGTGGTGGCTTCACTGGTGTGGCCCAAGGCCCCCGAGTCTGATACCTGATTGAATGGGGGATGCTCATCGCTTTTCACAAGCCCTTTGATGTGCTTTCGCAATTCACCCGCGAGCTGCCGGAGCACCACACATTGGCGGATTTTTCTTTTCCGCCGAATGTTTATCCGATTGGTCGTCTTGATCGCGATTCCGAGGGCTTGCTGCTCTTGAGTGATGAAAAGTCCCTTGTCGATCGCCTGCTGAACCCGCGGTTTGAACATCCTCGTACCTACTGGGTGCAGGTTGAGGGTGTGCCGGATGCCGATGCCCTGCAGCGTTTGAGCAACGGCAGCTTGGTGATTCAAGGGCATCGCGTGGCGAAGGCAAAGGTCCGCCAAATTGCCAATGAACCACTGCTGGCGCCGCGTTTGCCGCCCATTCGTTATCGTGCCAGCATTCCCACTTCGTGGCTGGAACTGACCTTGACGGAGGGAAAAAACCGCCAAGTGAGGCGCATGACCGCGGCAGTGGGTTTGCCAACCTTGCGACTGGTGCGTGTCGCGATCGGTGGCTTGTTTTTGGAAGGAATGGCACAAGGCACATGGCGTGAATTGCAAGTCGAGGACCGACGTCTGTTAGGCTTGTGAGGTGAAATTTTACTGGCACGCGGCGGATTCGGCTTGTGATTCCGCCACCCTACGCTTTGATGTGTCTCGATGTTTTCCTCCAGCCAACTCAGCGATGATCAAAAAAATGCCATCCGCGCCTGGGCCGAAGAAGGTGCGCAAATGGCGGAGATTCAAAAGCGCATGAATGATCTCTGGCAGATCCGCGCGACTTACATGGACACGCGCTTTCTCATCCTCGATCTCGGCATCACGCTGAAACAAGAAGCCAAGGAGGAGCCCAAACCAGAACAACCACTCGCTGCTGATACAGATGCTGCGGATGCTGCAGATGGTGCGGTGCGGGTAAGCCGGGATGAAATCGTGATTCCCGGAATGATGTTCAGTGGCAAAGTGCAGTTCAGCGATGGTGAAAAAGCATTGTGGTATGTCGATGAAAGCGGGCGACTCGGTCTTGATCCTGACACCGCGGGCTATCGTCCCAGCCAGGAAGACATCATGGCTTTTCAAACGCAGTTGAAACAAACTCTGCGTTGATTTCCGACGTTGATCGCATCCATCAATCGCCGAAACAAATGCCGATGGCACGTGCTGCTTGCACCATTTCTCCGGTCGGATTGACCAGGCGCAGTTGATTGACGGCCTCCTCGATGGGAACGGAATCCACATGATAGGATTGGTAGCTGACCATGCGGCCGAAGCGCCCTTCTGCGGCAAGTTTCACTGCCATCACACCAAAGCGGACGCCGAGAATCCGATCGAGTGAGGTGGGTGCGCCGCCGCGTTGCAAATGCCCCAAGGTGCAGGCGCGGGTTTCCTTGCCCGTGAGTTTTTCGATTTGGTGTGCGACGTATTCACCCATGCCGCCCAAGCGAACTTCTCCTCCTTCATTGGCATCGATGCTCATGACATGTCCATCGGGTAATCTTGCGCCTTCGGCCACGACCACCAGGGTGCTGTGGCAACCGGCGGCCTCTCTGGCCCGAATGTGCGCGGCGACTTTTTCCATGTCGAAGGGGATTTCCGGCAATAGCACGACGTTGGCGCCGCCGGCCATGCCGCCCCAGAGGGCGATCCATCCGGCATGACGTCCCATTACTTCGAGCACCATGACACGCTTGTGGCTGGCGGCGGTCGTATGCAACCGGTCCAGGCCATCGACCACGGCGCTGACCGCGCTGTCAAAGCCGAAGGTCATGGCGGTGGCTTGCAGGTCATTGTCGATGGTTTTGGGCACACCGATAATCGGCCAACCTTCTTGATAGAGTTGGAGTCCCGTGGTAAGCGAACCATCGCCGCCCACGACCACGAGCGCGCCGATGCCCATTTGCTCCATGGTGCGCTTGGCCTTATCGACGATTTCCTTCGGCACACCGCTGACCTCACCTACGCCCACCTTGGCAGCGAAATGTCCTTTGTTCGTGGTGCCGAGAATCGTGCCACCCAATTTCAAAATTCCCACGGTATCCTCCGGGCGCAGCATCATGAAATCTCCGGGCGGCAAGAGTCCTTCGAAGCCATCGCGGAAACCCACGACATCCCATCCTAGTTCAGCGGCGGCGCCTACCACACCGTGAATCACTGCATTGAGTCCCGGACAATCACCGCCGCTATTGAGTATACCAATTTTCATAAGTTTTAATGTTTGTAAGCAAGATTTGTGCTAGATCAGAATTTGGGAACTGGTAAAATTTCTCTTTTGGGATCTTGAATCAGCCCCCCCGCTGCGAGCCATTGGTCATAACCGCTCCAGCCAGCTTGCAAAAGTCCGCGTGTGCGGCCAAAACGATCATTACTATTGAGGAGCACCACGATCATTCTGCGCGGAGTGGCGCCCTTGGTGCCATCCGGCTTGGTTCTGACGAGGGGGTCTTTTTCCATGGAGGTAGCCAGACAGGAACCTGCGGCCATGGTTTGACCCGTCTTGATGCCGAGAATGCCTGCTTCACCGACCAGTTGGTTTGTATTTGTCAGCGAGTAAGATTTTCCATCAACGCTGATGGTTCGGTTTTTTTGACGAACAAAAAACGCGAAGGCTGGTCGGCGCATCGCGTAGATCGAGAGTTTTGCCATGTCTGCCGCGGTGGAGTAACCTTCTTGCTTGGGTAACTCGAGACCGTGCGGATTGAGAAACCGCGTGTTTCTCATGCCCAGCACACGGGCAAGCTCGTTCATTTCTTTAACAAAAGACCAAACGGGATCTTCCTGGCGCGCGCGTCGGTTGTTCATGTCACGTCCGATGTGATCGGCTATGGTCATGGCTGAGAGATTATCCGAGGCGAGCAACGCGGCATAGAGGGCATCCGACAAACTGATTTGTTGCCCGGGTTGTAAGTTGAGTGGATTGGGACCGCCAACGCGGGTGATTGATTCGGGCACGGTGGCGATGACTTTTTTCAAATCCTGCCCAGTGGCAATGGCCCAGTCCGTCGCAACGACGCCCGTGCAGATTTTCGTGAGACTGGCAACCGGTCGCTTGATGTTCGAATTTTGCGCCAGAAAAACTTTCCCTGAATGGGCCTCGACCACCATGTATGCTTCTTGCGCGGATGCCACTCCAGTGATGCATGTCCATAACAGCAAAAGCACGTGTTTCCAGTGTCGTTTCGTCACGCGCGCAGTCTAGTCGCAAGGAGGGAAAAGACAATCACATTTTGTCCTTTGCAAGAAGCATGACACGTTGCAGTGTGAGCTCATGACCATTCTTTTCGATATCGGCAATGTATTGTTGCGTTTCGATTACAAAGAGGCGCTTCACGCCCTGATCCCACCTCAATCAGGGAATGCGGAAGAACGTTTGCGTCTGCTTGATGTCAAGAGGGATGATCTTGAGAGCGGTCGCATCGGCGCGGATGATTTCATTGCATGGTCTCTGCAAACCTTGGGAAGCGAGGCGAGTGCTGAGGAATTCACCGCTGCGTGGCGATCGATATTCACGCCCATTCCCGGCACATGGAAACTGGTGGAAGAATGGGCTCAACTGGGTCACCGACTGATTTTATTTTCGAATATCAACCCGATTCACCATCCTTGGATCTTCGATGCGTTTCCCGTTTTCCGTCATTTTCATGGCGCGGTGATGTCTTATCAGGTCGGTTGCATGAAACCGCATGACGGATTTTATCAAACCGCCATCGAGCGGTATCAATTGATTCCTGAGCAGACTTTTTACATCGATGACCTCATTGCGAATGTGGAAGCCGGGCGACGCTTTGGATTTCATTGCCATCATTACCATCCCGATCGACATGAAGAATTGCTGGGCGCGGCGTCGTGCATTTTCGACTCGGCCGTCAGCCAAAAATGATGGGAGGAAATTTTTTGATGCCCGCTGATCTCATTCTGCAAGCCCAAGCCTGGCTGCAGGATCATGCTGACACACTAGCGCTGATAGAGTCGATCGGCGCGATCAAGATAACGTGACAGATGATCTTCGTGCTGTAGCAGCCCCTGATCCAGTCTCTGTTTCAACTTGATATAGTCATCAAAGAGGCCGCTCGTTTCACGCGCCCGGGTAATTTCGAACCAATCCAGGTAATCGATGGCTCTTTTGCCGCGCTGACTCATCAGCAGTCGCGTTTCTTCGAGTTCACGCAGACGCGCGGCAATATCGATTTTCGGCTTGGGTTTGACCATCGTTTGCAGCAGCGCCTGATAATCCAGCAATAATTTCCGATAGGAGGGAAAACACCGATAGCTGAGCCGCACGAGTGATTCCTCGGCATGGCGGATTGCCAGCATTTTCGCGCCTTCATCCAAGGAGGACAATTCCTGCCATGAGATCAACTCCCGATCCCGTGGGATGCCCTGCTCATCGCGGAAACGAAGTTTCAGCGCCTCGGTCAATGCCATCTCGGTCTCACGGATGGACATCACTTCGGTCAGTGAATTGCGCGATTGGTTGGCCATTTGCAGTGTCCACCATTTTTCCAGACTTTTTTTCGATAGATTCAATCCGGGGAAATGCTTGCGCAGCAGCACTGGCATGTCGCCGCCGAATTGCGCTGCTTCGTTCAGAAATGCATGGAATCCCGTGACTCCCGATGGTTGTTCGAGCAATGCCATGAGCAGACCACAGGCGGATACACGGAATGCCGTGCGTAGGGCTCCGTCGGACTCATCGAATTCTTTTTGCGATAGATCAAGCATTTCCTCCAGATCAAACAAACCGCCGGCTTGGAAAACGGATTGATAGAGTCTTCGATCGCTGTTGCCGCGACGCCACTCGATCATTTCCGATAGCCCTTCCATCAGCCAGGGCCGAACCAGCAATCGTTCTTCCAAGGGGCCAGGCGTGATGGTGCGAAGTGATTTTTCATACACCAGTGCCGCCAAAATGGCTGAGCGCAATCTGATCGTATCAATGCCCTGTGCCAGGTGCGCGTGCAAATTCAACTTGAATCCGTCCTCGCCCCATTGGAGGTCGATTACAAGAGTTCGGCGTGGAATCGGGTCACCTTGTTTGCCGTGCAACATCAGAGAAATCGGCACTTTCCATTGATCCTTTTCCTGACCCAGTTCCAGAAAGTCTGCTTTGATATTTTCAGCAAGAAATGCGATCGAACTGCGCAAGTTAGGCTCGGCTCCGCTGATGCGAAATTGTCGACTCGCGCTGGTGGTGACAGCATGTCCTGCCACCGCAAGGTCGGGGAACTCAGCGGCGGTAGTCACCGTGGGCGGCGCTTGAGCGACGCTAGGCGGCGCGTCCTGCGCCTGACAGAACGGCCACACCAGGGCAAGCAACACGCTCAATCCTTTCATCGCCGGGATGATGACAAAATTCTGTTGCTTGGGCAAGCGCGGAGCCGTCATAAGGGCGGAATGTTTCCCGCGTGAATTGCGGCGCGCAATTGCGCTGCAGGCCATTGCCCGGGGGCGGTCGGCGCGGCACCAAGGTAGCCGTAATTGAGACGCGAACCCGCCAGTGCGCAGCGCACGCGTGATGCAGGAGCGAGTATGCCCATACCCATGGTGGAGACAGCAATCGTGGATTTTTCCTGTTGGAAATTTTCCAAGGTAACGATGTCTTGTGCATCATGAAGCATGGCCGCGAACTTCGCCACGGCCGCCCTTTTTGCGTGCGCCTGCTCTCTCCATTCACGCCAGGATTCGAGGTCGGGAAGTTTTTCGAAGTTGTGACGGGATGCGACCCAAGGAATGCCACTCTGACGCAGCAGTGCCAGTGTGTCGGACATTTCCTCCGCTGATGCCATTTCCACATCCACAGCCGCAGCATCATCGATCACTGCGAGGATCATCGCCGAGCGTTCCCGCGCATCCAAAGGGATGACACCGCCTTCGGACCGGCAGCGAGCGGTGAATAAAAGGGGGATTCCCTTCAATGGCGACCAAGGAGTTTGTCCTGGTTCCCAGCCATCGCGTGCCAGCACATCGAGTCGGATTTCCACCACGTCGCAGGCGGTAAGCACTTCAGCGCGAGGGCATTCGCACAAATCCTGCAAACTGCCGAAACTCCCTACGACCAGCGGATGCTTTGCTTCATTGATGATATGGATGGGATTCATGCACTTGAAGGCACAGTGAAGTCGCCGCTGTTGTCAACCACCGAAATGATTTTTTTGTGTATTTACCGATGCAAAATATTTTTTCCGCTCCGAGTTTTTGTCTGGTCAAAGGGTGGATGATTTTCTAGTTGTTGAAAACTTTCTGACAGAAATTATGAAAATCCAACGTTTCCTTAAATCTTTCATTCTTTGCGCGGCGATGCTTTGTTCTTCTAACGCCTTCGCCCAAACGTCCAAAGTCACTGCCGATAAGCCCACCTTCGACGATCTTCCCTCTCCTGAATTCCCCGGGGGAAATAAGCAAAAAGCTTTCAAGCCGAAAGATTGGCTGGAGGTGGAAGCCAAGTTCAAAGTCGAACTCAGCCCTGAGCCGAAATCGAAGACCGCTGAGGAAGTGACTGTCAAATGGTATGTCGCGGTGAAGAATCCTGAAAAATCCGGCTACTTCTTTTTGCTGTCCAAGACCATCACTCATATCAACGTGCCACTCAATGAAGATGTTTATTCTTCGATCTATCTCAGCCCTGCGTCCGTGACCCGCCTCACAGGCAGCCCGCGCAATGGGAAAAACGCAGTGGAGCTAGTGGGCTACGAGATCTTGGTGAACGGCAAGGTGGAAGCCTCGGACACCAACAAAAGCCAGGTTGGTTGGTGGAAATCCTCCAGCGAGAAAATTTCCGCCAACGACAGCGTGCCACTTTTGACCAAGAGCGAGACCCCCTTCGCCGCCATGTGGTGGGATCGCTATGCCGACGAGAAAAAGGAAAAATAATTCCTTCTCGACTGACTCGGCAACCTCGACTATTTCACAACTTTCCTCATCATTATGGCTGAAAACCAGACCTCTGTCACACTCAACATCGGCTCACAGCGCATCAGCATGGCTGTGTTTGAAACTTCCAAGTCCGGCGGGCTTGTGCTCAAAGCATTTGACTCATCCTCGCTACTTGCCGATCCCGCCACCGAGGCAGTGCGCATGCCCCAAACACGGTTGGCGATCATCGAACTGGCGCAGAAGTTGAAAGTAGGCAAAGCCAAAGTTCGCTACGCCGTATCCGGCCAATCGGTCTTCACCCGTTTTGTCAAACTTCCGGCACTCGGTAGTGATAACATTGAACAACTGGTGACTTTCGAGGCCCAGCAGCAGCTTCCCTTCCCGATCGAAACCGTGGTGTGGGACTACGAATTACTCGATGTCGGAGCGGCAGAGCAGGAAGTGGCTCTCGTGGCGATCAAGTCCGACGCGCTCGATGAGTTGAATAGTTGCGTGATTGGCGCCGGACTCTCGACCGCAGAAATTGACGTGGCTCCCATGGCGATTTTCAATGCTTTCCGGCATTCGTATGCCGATGTCACAGAGCCAGTTCTACTCATTGATGTGGGAGCGAAAACGAGCAACTTGCTCTACATGGAGGGCAAGCGCTTTTTCACCCGTAGCATTCCCGTGGGAGGAGCCTCTCTCACTACGGCCATCGCCAAGGAATACGGCATCAACTTTGCGGAAGCGGAAGGTCAGAAAGTAACCAATGGTATCGTCACTCTTGGTGGCGGTCATAGCAATCATCTCGATGAAGCTGTCGCCGCCTTGGGCACTGTGATTCGCAATGCTCTGACCCGTCTGCCAACGGAAATCGCCCGCACCACGAATTACTATCGCAGCAATCACGGCGGTAACGCCCCGCGCCGTATCATCCTCGCGGGAGGCGGTGCCAATCTCCCCTACGCCAAGGAATTTTTCGAAGAAAAACTTGGTCTGCCCGTGGAATATTTCAATCCCATGCGCAATGTCATGGTGAGCAAATCGGTCAACCCTGAGGTCATTCAGAAAGAAGCCCACATGATGGGTGAATTGGTGGGACTGGGCTTGCGCGGAATCGGTAAATCTTCGATCAACATCGATCTCGTGCCCTCCAGTGTGGAGGCCGAGCGTGCCGCGGACAAACGTCGTCCGTTTTTGATTTCTGCAGCCGCCGTGCTGGTCGCAGGCTGCGCAGGATTCGCCGTGCTGAGCAATGGCGCTGCGGGCAAGGCCGAGGAAAAATTGGCTGAACTGGAGTCGAAAAAAGCTGAACTCCAAAGCACCGCCGATCCGATCAAGCGACTGCTCTCCGAGGAGTCCACCATCAAAACGATGGCGGCAGGATACATTGTCGCCAAGGATGGCCAAGATTTCTGGCCTGGTGTGTTGACTGACCTGCGCAAGCACTTCGCGAGCGAATATACCTGGATTACCGACCTTGAACCGATCGCCAACTACGACCCCACAAAGCCCAACGATGACAAGGTTGATAATGGCAAATCGCTCGTGAAAGACGAGTTTGACGGCGATTATGGTCAATCACAAATGGAGTCCGTAAAAGCAGAAGCAGCCGCCACACCCACACCAGCACCAGGTCCTCGCCCACGTCCCGGACAAGTCGTGGCGGCACCTGCACCCTCGGTGCCGATGGCCAACGCGATTCGCATCCGCGGTTTGTGGCGGGATAACGACGACAAACAAAACGTCGTGAACAAAATGGTCAAGGCACTGCGCGAGAGTGGTAGTCCCTACCTTCGTTTCACCACGAAGGCTGCTGACGGCACGGAAACACCGCTGAAAGACGAGCAGATTGTCAAGAGCCTGCAAGCGATTGCAGATGCCGATGAAGAATATGCATGGCCATTTGAAATTGTGATTCCCTTGGCTCAACCCATGCCTTCGCGATAAAATCTCTTTGTTATTCTAACACCATCACTTTTTTATGTCACCTAAGGAAAAAAAATTCACTGGCATTCTGGTCGGCGTGACCGTGCTCTGCGCGGGGGGACTCTACGTGGTTGCCGGTAAGGGCACATCGCGTTATGATGCCGCTAAACAGCAATACGATACGCTCGCATCCGAGATCAACAGTATGCAAAATCTTGCGTTGTTCCCGAGCCAGCAGAATTTACAAGCCAAACAAAAAGCGGTCACGGATTTCAAAACCAATGCCGAACAACTTGCCGCCAAACTGCAGGCAAAACGTCCGAAGTCGATCGACAATACAGATCCGCAAACTTTTACCGATACTCTGGTCAAGACGGCGGAGGCCACGATGAAGGCCTACGGGGCCGTGGGTCTGGTCGCTGATGACAACAAAGGAGGACTCCCTGAAGGTTTTTACCTCGGATTTGAAGACTACGTTAGCACGCCTGCCCAAGGTGCAGCAACGGGCATTCTTGCCTATGAACTCAATGCGATTCGTGAAGCTCACGCCATCCTTGCAGCAGCCAAACCCGCGAAGTTGTTGAATTTCCATCGTGAGAAATTGGCGGAGGAAAAAGGGGCTAGTTACACACCGGTCGCTGGCACTCCTTATCGAGCTCTCCCATTTGAGATCGCTTTCAGCGGCCCGGAGAGTAGCGTCCGCGATTTCATCAACGGTCTGCAGTCTTCCAAGGATCATTTTTTTGTGATTCGTTCGATGCGGATTCTCAACGAAAAACAGGAGGCGCCCAAGCCATCCGATGTTGAGTTTGATGTCAAGGCGAACAAGGGCAAAGATGGCGCTGCTGCTGGTGGCGTTTTTGACTCGGCCGATGCTTTTGTTCTGCCTGATGACCCCAAACCCGCGGAAGGGGAAACGAAGGCTCCCGCTTCCGAGGTCGCGGCTCCCAAGGCTGATACGAGCCGGATCTTGCAACAGGTGTTGGGCACCGAAAACGTTCAGGTTTTCCTTCGTATCGACGCGCTGTTGTTTGATGCTCCTGCAGCCACCTCCAAGTAATTTTTAACCGAATTCCATTTTTCTTGTATGAAAAAAAGCTACGAAAAACTCATTCTCGCCATCTGTGCGCTCGCGGGTATTGGACTCGCTTACCTCGGCTATTCCAAAAATGGCGCGGTAGAAGCAGACTTTGAATTTCTTGCGAAAGCATCCGGCAAAAGCGAAGTTGCGATCGAAGGTTCCGAAAAACTTTCTTCCACATTAGCCAGCGTGGCAAAGCCATTGCAGCTTGAGCAGGCAATGATCGGCGCCTCCAATCGACGGGTGGACAGCTTTGTTGGTATTGCTCTGTTTGCCAAAAAGCCAACAGCAGGAGAGAAGGTCGCCAAGCCTGTTGATCCGCTCGTGGGAACTCCCATTCATCCTCCAATCGAGAATCTCTGGTGGGTGGAAAATCGCATTGACCCCGGTTTTGGAGACTCCCCCAGCCGTGACGAAGATGGCGATGGCTACACCAATCTCGAAGAATATGAAGCCAAAACCGATCCCAGAGATGGCAAGAAATATCCTGCACTGATTCATAAATTGAAGTTTGTCAAATATGAGTCCGTCGGATATTTTGTCTGGTTCTCCAGCTCACTCGGCCCTGGACAATATCAGTTCAAGGTTGCTGAGTTGCCAACGGCGTTCGAAGTGGCTCCTCGCGATCGACAAGAGCAATTTCTTGCTGAGTCAGTCATGGAATACAACCGCACGAAAGATTTCATCAATGCTGGCACGAATATTTTCGATAAAGGACTCTGCCAGGGACGATACCTTCTGAAAAGTGTGATTGAAAAAGAGGTGGTCAATGAGGCGACCAATCTGAAGAGTCGCAACGAGTTCGCCGTGATTCAGGATTTGGCTCCCAACAAAGGCGATACCTTCGAGATTCCCAAGGCTCCCAGTCGCAAAGATCGCCCGGCAACAGTGCGCTACGATCGCACGGCGATTTTTGTGTTAGATGCCATTGGCCAACAAAACAAAGAGTTCAAAGTCTCCGAAAGCAACTCATTTTCGCTGCCTGACGGCGGATCCGAAAAAGCGTATCGGCTTGCCCAAATCAGCCCGAACTCGGTCTCTGTGGAATACAAAGACCAAGAGGGCAAACTCCAAACCATTGAAATCAAGAAAAACTGATCGATTTTTTCATCATCCACAAAAATTTGTCTTTTCATTTACTCTCCAATTTCCCATAACCACTCCCGACACATGCAAAAAATACCTGCGCTTACCACTTCCCGGACTGCTGCTGCTTTGATTGCTGCAGCAGCATTAATGCCCGTGATGAATGCCTACGCTCAAGACATCTCCGCTCCAAGTGGCGGAAGCGGACTTGCCGAGCGCGAGGCAATTCGCCGCCAGAAGGCCGTTGCTGATGCTGATCAATTGTTGTTAGAAGGCCGCGAGGCTTATAAAATCAGTGATTTCGATAAAGCGGTTTCAAAACTGAAGCAGGCTCTTGCCACTCTTCCTCCAGCACCGATCCTCGATGATCGTCGTGCCGCGATCAAATCAGATCTTGTTAGTGCATCGGTTGCCCTTGCAGCGCAACATCGCAAGGTTGGTAAATCCACCGAAGCACGTGCTTTGTTAGATTTCGTATTGTCCGCTGATGTCGATCCCACCAACGCCCGTGCTCAACAGGAGCTGGCTTATCTGGACGATCCTATCCGCACCAACCCCGCGCTGACTTATGAGCATACCCAAAATGTGGATCAGGTCAGAAGAGCTCTCTACATGGGTGAGGGACATTACAATCTCGGCAAATATGACGACGCGAGTCGCGAGTTCGATAACGTTCTCCGCATCGACCCTTACAACAAAGCAGCGCGTCGCTGGTTGGAAAAAATTGCTGTTGCCAAGTCAGACTACTATCGCTCCGCTTACGATCAAACTCGTGCCAAATTGTTAATGGAAGTTGACAGCACATGGGAAATGGCAATTCCACGTGATGCTCCTACCGGCACTGGCGGGAATGTTCTCGATCCCCGCCTCACATCCGGCTCCGCGCTGTTGATGGAAAAATTGCGCACGATCATTATTCCGGTGATCGAGTTTGAAGATACTTCCGTTGAAGAAGCTGTTGATTTCCTTCGCAATCGTGCACGTGAGCTCGATACTACGACCACCAATCCTGCTGAAAAAGGCATCAACTTCGTGGTCCGCAAACCGCAGCCTAACAACGCTGCTGCTCCAGCTGCTGAGGGCAATGCCTTGGACGCCGCTGCCGGCGGCTTGGCTGTGTTGGCTGACCCTGGTGCCTTGCGCATCAAGGAATTGCGCTTGACGAATGTTCCTGTGGCGACAGCACTGAAATACATTTGCGACAGCACGAAGTTGAAATACAAGGTCGATGACTTTGCTGTGACTCTGGTTCCTGCGTCGGAAGACGGAGAGGATATTGTGACCCGCTCTTTCCAGGTGCCGCCTGATTTCCTCGATGCTCTCAGTGACGGAAATGCGACCACTGAGGCTTCCGCTGATCCGTTCGCGACATCAACTGACTCGGGAGGAGGCGGTGGACTTCGCCCGAGAGGCAATGTGCAAGAACTACTCAAAGCCAAGGGAGTTCCATTCCCCGAAAAATCTTCGGCAAACTTCATTGCCGCGAACAGCACGCTTGTTGTGCGGAATACGCCCACGAATCTTGATTTGATTGAGCAAATCGTCGATGCCATGCAAAGCGACACGCCGAAACAAATCAAAATTTTGACCAAGTTCGTCGAAATCAGCCAGGAGAACAACGAGGAGCTTGGATTCGATTGGATCGTATCCCCCTTCGGTCTGGGTTCTGATCTATATGGTGGTGGTGGAACGCTGGGTAGTGGCGCGGCGCGTTCAGCACTGGACTTTATCAATCCTGTTGCTGGCACACCCATCAATGGCATTCCTACTGTCGCTGGTCAGCAAGTGACGAACATTATGACCGCAGCGAATCGCTCAGGCAATACAGCGATTACTCGTGACAGCATCAGCGCATTGCTCAACAACCCTACGAGAACATCGCAAAATGCTTCGGTTGCTCCTGGCATTTTGAGTCTCACCGGCTTGTTTACGGACGGTCAGGTGCAAATGATCATGCGGGGGCTTTCTCAGAAGAAAGGCGCTGATATGATGACAGCTCCTAGCATCATGGCGAAGTCAGGCCAGAAAGCCACGATTGAGATCATTCGTGAATTCATTTATCCCACAGAATACGAGCCCCCCGAACTTCCCCAGCAGATCGGCCAAGGCTTCGGTGGTGGTGGTGGTAACATCATCGGCGGTGGTGGTGGTGGTGGTGGCAGTTTCCCTGTCACACCTGCTACGCCAACAGCTTTCGAGCCTCGCAACACGGGGGTTACGCTGGAAATCGAACCCACGCTTGCTGGTAATAATTCCGTGATTGATTTGCGCTTGGCTCCAGAAATCGTCGAGTTTGAAGGTTTCATCAACTACGGTAGTCCGATCCAGGCACCTTCGACGAATGCTCTTGGTCAGCCTACAACTGTCACGATCACGGAAAACCGTATTGAGATGCCAGTCTTTTCGGTGCGCCGCGTATCCACATCACTTTCCATTTATGACGGTCACACGGTTGCTGTCGGTGGTCTGATGCGCGAAGATGTGCAGAACGTTGAAGACAAGCTGCCCATTCTTGGCGATCTTCCTCTGGTGGGACGTTTGTTCCAGTCTAAAGCGGAAAACCGCATCAAGAGCAACTTGATCATTTTTGTCACTGCACAAATCATTGATGCAACCGGCCGCAATCTTCGTGCCGAAGACATGGCGAGCAATAGCTCTCCTCAGCCGGAGCTCATCACTCCAGTTGGTGGTGGAACTGCCATTGATGGTGCAGCAGGTGTTCTTCCTGCGCCTTGAGTTAACAAATTGTTTTAAATTTTACTCCCTTTATTTCAGAAAAATTTGATACTCTATTTAGTGTCTTCAAGAATTTCTACTACCTAAAACTCAATCTTTATCTCTATGTCGCTTCGTAAAAACAAACCATACATCATCCTATCTTCTGTCGTTGCCTTGGCAGCGGGTGGATGGTTGATCAAATCGCATTTTGGCTCATCGACGTCATCGTCGGTGTTGTCAACTT
>CAZREM010000047.1:0-14438 GCA_964599325.1 uncultured Verrucomicrobiales bacterium
GGCAGTGAGGATTGTATCACAGCGCTCACGCGCTGCCAGTCACTGCCTTCCATCTCATCTTGTTCGGTTTTGGCTGCTTAGTTTACCAAGAATTACCGACGCCAATCGACTTCGATTTTCCATAAACGACTAAGGCTTCAAAAATTTGTCTTGGAGATAACCGCCCTTGACCATAGTCATGCTCTTCTTCGTTCTTAGAGCGAGGCGGTGGGATAGTGACGATAAGTGTCCCGTTGTTCTTATTTTCGCCCAAAGTAGGTTTAGATTCAATGTAGTTCGCAAGATCGTCGACAAGTCGGAAGGCTTGCAAAAGAGTGATTTCTTCACCTCTGAAGAAAATGGTCCCCTCGGGACTGAGGCGAATGAAACGTTCCGAGGATTTTTTAAGCTCCTCATCTGAGGGGAATAATGGACTGTTGGTCTCTGAAAAAGGCGATTTATCTTTAGGGTAATTTTCATGATTTAGTGTTATAGCAACTTCGTCTGCCGCGACCCAAAAACAGGGTGTCTGCCATCCTTCAGTGTTATCGTTAAAAGTGGCCGCTACCACGTGAGTGGTGTTGGTTGCTGCTGGATAATAAAGTTTTACAAAATGAAGTTGCTCACTGTTAAACGTTAAGATGCCTTTCGATGAAATCTCTTTGATTTGCTCAGAATTTAGCTTGAGTCGAAGAGACGGCACCGAAACCCGTTGTGTTTCTGGATCGAATGGGAGACCATCGCTCCTAGCAGAGGTTGAAATAAGAGCAGTAATTATCGTCAGAAGTAGGATTTTCATAAACATAATTGAGATTATTTCGCCCAGACCTTCTGGCAGCGACTGTTCCCAGCCTGATGCCTTCCGGCCGATTTGAGGTTGAAAGGTCGGTGTCGTGTCTGGTTCAAGTCGTGGGCTATTCCGCGTGAGCGGAACCTATCCACATTCAAATGTTCAAAAAAAGATGAAAACGAACCAGACACGACACCCGCATTCTACATCGGACTCGACGTCCATAAAGAAAAAACTTCCGTCGCCGTTTGCTACGAGGCAGGCGGGTGCGGCATGTGGATTGCCAGATTGCTCCACAAAATGAAAGTCCACTGCACAGTCATCGCGCCTTCGCTAGATGTGCTAGATTTTTGCATCCCCTACCTCTACAATCTGTCCAGATGAATACGAAACCACAAGCCTGCTCCGCAAGCGATGTGCCAAAAGCGAGCAGGGATCGGATTAGCTCCACCGCCCGTTAGGCGTTGCGGTCGGATCTAAAAGATCGCCCATGAACAGTAATTGTGAACTGAATATAAAACGAGTGCGGTAAAGAACAGTATGGAGAGAATGAGCAGCACCACGGAACAGCATCGGCAGTGTTATCAGGCGAAAATCGAAATAGTCGCGAGAAGACCGCAGATTGGGAACCCGACCAGAAGTATCCTGTAATTTGCCGCCACGAGTAGCAGCGCAAGCTAACCAGCAAGCTAACCAGCAGCTAAAGCGCCAGTTTCCCAAAAAACACCTCTCGCTTCGCTGCCGCCGATCCTAATGTAACATCGCCATTCATTTCACGCGAACAACGCTCAACCACGAAGTCTGGGCACGGTGCGATAATGTCGTTGTTCAGCACGGTCTGGTTCGGCTTATTCATTCTGAAGAAGGCTTTAGTCTGTAAAACCGCCTCGGCTCTTCTACTGGGAAATAGAATCTTAAAACTTTGCCGTCTCCAACGATTCCTGTGATCGCGTCTTCAAAATTTACTAAATCAACCGATTCTTGGATAACATAAGAACTACCTTGAGTTGATTGAAATTGAATATAGACGGCCTGACCAATTTGTAATTGGGGATTAATTGAGTCGGAACTTTGAAAAGCTCCAGTGGTGACTGGTTCGGTTACTGTTAGATATCCCCAGCTCAAACTCAATGAAGAAATATTTTCCGGCACAAAATTCCATCCGTTCGGTAGAGTGATGGTAATTGGGTTAGATGAGCCCGTGTCTGTGCTGAGGAGATCGGCATCATACACAATGCT
Organism: uncultured Verrucomicrobiales bacterium; assembly: GCA_964599325.1. Lineage (GTDB taxonomy): Bacteria > Verrucomicrobiota > Verrucomicrobiia > Verrucomicrobiales > Akkermansiaceae > UBA956. Next base: position 2,009 of record CAZREM010000047.1, read on the forward strand.
GATTTGTCCGCCAGCACCCAGAGTGAATGGCGTATCATCCCAAATTTGAATAATGGATATGTTCGAAGAGGTATTCATTGGGTTACCCGAAATCATAGATTTATCCGAGTAAGATTCACCTGCCGTTATCCAATTAGACTGATTTGTGGAATAAATCCGCAGTTGGTGAGCATTGAAAGAACCGAACCCGCCACCGCTAGTTGGCAAGCCGCGAGAGTTAGGTGTTCCTGTGAGTTTAAATGTTAGTTGGTTTGATTTGATGTCGATGACATCTAAGGAAATCTGGGCAGATGCGATTTGATAAAATGTAAATAGCGCACAGATAATGGCAGTATACGTTTTCATTATTTTTTTTGTTTGTAGTATTCTCAGCGTGATACAGAGCGAAATTTCATGGCCGAGATTCTATAGCTGAAGCTCCTGGAAGACGCAGGCTTGGAAACTAAAAGTGGCGTGCTTCGGGTGTTTGTGGGCTACCGCAACAACACATGGTTTTTGCGGTCTATCCAACAGCAAGTCATGATCCAAACATGCCATGACCAACACTTACTACATCGGACTCGACGTCCACAAGGAAACAATTGCCAATGCCGATGCGACTGGTCCGATGCGACCGGTGGAACCAGAGACGATGCCCTTTACCACGGGCCAGGTGGCGGCAGCGTGCTTGCCGATGAAAGAGCCTTGCCCTAACCCGCCCGCGGCTCGTTTTAACGCTGCTGTTTGAACCCCTTAGCCCATCAGAACAATGATGGAAAAATATCACTACAGCCATTTGACATCCTTCTGTCATAGCAATGTCTAGCTCTTCCGGCGGCGGGGGAGAGGCACGAATTCAACTGCCAGTCACTGCCTTCTCATCTAATCTCGTTAGTTTGCTTTTCCCACACTTCTTGCTTGCCAAGCTCTAGCCACTTCCCTAGTTTCTCCGTCCAGTTAAAAAGGGGCTTCCGTTGCGTGTTTGCGATGTTGGATCGGTCACTTTATAGGACTGTCACGCAATTCACGTATGGAAACACCGCCTTTTTCGTCTTTAGGACTCCCGCCCGCGTTATTAGAAGCCATTGAGAGCTTAGGTTATGAGCGGCCATCGCCGATTCAGGCGCTGACCATTCCGGTCGCTCTGGAGGGCAAGGATGTGATTGGTCTCTCGCAGACTGGCTCGGGAAAAACTGCTGCTTTTGCGCTGCCAGCGCTATCGCGTCTGGATTTGCGTAAGCGACGCCCGCAGGTGCTGGTGCTGTGCCCGACGCGCGAACTGGCGATCCAGGTGTGTGAGGAAATTCACCGGCTGGGTGCGAAAATGAACGGTCTGCATGCCGTGCCGGTCTATGGTGGGGCACCGATTGGCCGACAGTTTCGCGCCTTGCAGGATGGTGCGCATTTGATTGTTGGCACGCCGGGTCGTTTGCTGGATCACTTGCGCCGCGGATCGTTTGATCCATCCGACATCAAGATGACGATTCTCGATGAAGCGGATCGCATGCTGGACATGGGTTTCCGCGAGGAAATGGAGGAAATGCTGTCGCAATTGCCCAGCGAGCGTCAGACGTTGTTTTTCTCGGCGACGATGAATCGGGCGGTGGAAACCCTGATCAAGCGATTTGGCAAGAATCCGCAAACCTTGCAGATTGAGCGCAAGACGCTGACGGTGGAATCGATCGAGCAACGGCACTACGAGGTGCGTGAGCGCTCGAAGGTGGAGGTTCTGTGTCGGATTTTGGACTTAGAGGATCCGCGTTTGGCGATTGTTTTTTGCAACACCAAGCGCGCTGTGGATGAGTGCACCGAGGCGTTGTTGGCACGGGGATATCCGGCGGATCGGTTGCATGGAGATGTGACCCAGCAGATGCGCGAGCGCGTGCTGCAACGGTTTCGGGACGGCACCGTCGAGGTCTTGGTGGCAACCGACGTGGCGGCGCGGGGGATCGATATTGAGGAAATCGACGTGGTTTTCAACTACGACGTGCCGCAAGATCCGGAGGATTACGTTCACCGCATTGGCCGCACGGGGCGGGCAGGGCGTTCCGGACGTGCGATTACTTTTGTTTTCGGACGCGATTTGTTTCGTCTGCAAAACATTGAGCGCATGATTCGGCAAAAAATTCCTCGGCACCGGGTGCCATCGCAGGAGGAAGTCGAGGATCGCCGGGCCGATGCGCTGTTTGATACCGTGCGCGACCGCTTGGAGGCGGGGAGTTTTAAGGGTTACGAGGCCTACATGGAGCGTTTGCTGGATCAAGGCCATGTGGCAACGGATATCGCCGGTGCTTTGTTCACGCTGTTGCGCGAGGCCACGGGACGTGAGGGGCAGAGCATTGCCGAAGATCGCGGGGATTCCTTTGATAAGGCAGAAACCCGACCACGGCGTCCGGATCGTCAGGTGGAGCGTCGCGAGGTGGACTCGGGCACGATGGCCAAGGTGTTCATCAATCTGGGCAAAACCCACGGCATCAACGCCAAGGATTTGGTCGGCATGTTCTATCGCGAGGGTCAGGTTCCCGATGGCTCGCTCGGGCACATCAAGCTGTTTCCGCGTCACACGCTGGTTGAGATTCCAGAAGATTGCGTGGAGCGGACCCTAGCGGCTTTGCGCCATGCCAAATTGCGCGGTAAGCCCTTCCGAGCGCATGTGGACAAGCAGGCGTAATCCGCTGTCGCTGTGTGAACGCGGATTGCGCGGCGAGGATCAAGGGGTTTGCGCCCGCAGGCGGATGAAGCGCGACCTTGCGTTGGGAGGGAGAGGCAGCACGGCTTCGATTGTTTCACTGGTCTCCGTTTCTTCTCGCAGATGTAGGGTGAAACCGATCGGGCTCCACGTGCCCGAGTCGAGTTGATCGGTCCACTCCGGATTGAGTGGACAGGCGATGGCGGTGGCTTTGGCACGTTGGTAAACCAGTGAGAGTTGGTTGGAATTGACGGTCACGGCCTGCCACGGCGTGGTTTCTGGCGTGGTCGGGCTGCGGCCAAGAGCAAACTCAACGAGATTGGGCAAGCCATCGGCATCAGCGTCAGCACGATCACCGATGATCGCCTCATTTTCCACACCGGGCCAGTGCAGCACACGCCAGTCGCTCAGCGAGCTGGGATCGAAGCCCACGTTCACCGTGCGCGTCGCGAGGCTCTGGTATTGATAGGGAACGGGTCCGACACGTGCAGCCACCTGAAGCTCATAGGCGCCGGGGGCGAGGAAACGGGCGGAGGTGCTGGATGCCGCATCAGAGGCGAAAACGACGGATTGTGGGCCGCTGATGCGACTCCAGGCGAACGATACCGCGCCATCGACATCGTCGGCCGTCGCTGTCAAAATCTGATTTGAGCCGGTGACCTGGCTCGGTGCGGCAGCGGGGGCGACGAAACGCACCGAGGGCGTCGGCGCACCGCCGCTCTCGAACACGACGTGCCCCTGGGGCGGAATCTCTACCGCAGCGCCTGCGCTCCAGTAAGCAGACGGCGCAGTGCCCGAGGCATCTGGCAACCAATCGGGACGAAACTGTGGCAGCGCTGGCTGCCAAGCGGGCAGTTGGTTCGCTTGAGCGACGGCAAGGTGGAGACGCACCGCGCCACTCCAGGAGAGCGTGGGTGTGTAGCGGACGGCGGCAGTGGTGGGGTTGTAAACCAAGCGGAAACGACGTCCAGCGCTCGGATGCTCGATCTCGAAGCCGATTAGTCCACTTCCGGCAGCGACTTCAGTGGCGGTGATGGCTCCGACGGCAGAATTTTGTCGCACCTCTGCGATGAAAAAGCGTCGCGACCCTGCTTGGATCTGTCGGGCAGTGGTGTTGGTTTTGCCATTGGTTTGATCGCGCAGCGTGATCTCAGTGATCGGAGCAGCGGCCACACGAAACGCGTAGGTATCGGTCGTCACAGCCGCGTAGTCATGGCCGTGCAAGCGGATGAAAAGATCGCCATAGGTCCAGGAGTCGCCCGAATTTCCAACAGGTGTGAGACTTTTTGTCGCGCTGTAAGCTGTGCCGCCGAAGCCGAGACGCAGGGCACCCTGAACCTCGTAGGCGGTGGCATCGGCATCGGGTGCGAGGGTTAGCAAGCCCACCACGCGGTCGGGCAAACCGAGCCATAGCTGCCGCGCGGTCCACGGCTGGACAGCGCCCTTCGACGAGCTGGCGTAGGTTTCCAGTCGATACGAGGCGGCGAGGGTGGAAAAATTGGGCCGCGTGAGTGTCGCACCGCTGAGACCGGTGGCGAGCCAGGCATGGCGGGTCTCGGCAAAGGTGCCATCGCTATCCGTGCCGCTGTCGGGCGAGACGCGCAGGCGCGGAAAAACCCCCATCAGGCAGGCATTGACGCGGAACGGCGAGGCATCGGTGACCTGAGCTCCCATGAGCGTGTGCAACCCGGGGTCGAGATCAGCGGTGCGGCGCAGTGTTGCGGCGTAGTTCCATGAGCCATACCACGCGCGCGGACCGAGGATGTTGCGATCGTAAGTGGTGTAGTCGGGACGGGTCAGAGGGGTAACGCCCGGGCGATACCAGACGGCGGAGCGCTGCGTGCCGACCCAGTTGGAAGCCGTGGCGGTGACGTTCATCGCGGCATCGAGCTCGGCGCGGACGTAGGGGTTGCGACCAGCCACGGCCTCGCCAGCGTGATCGGAGGAATCGATGTCGTTCCACGCCAGTTTCCACGCCGGAGAGGTCCACCACGAGTGGATGCGACCATTCACCGGTCCATACCACTCCATGCGGCGCAGGATTTCACCCGCGTCGCTGTCGTTGGTCATCTCGAAGTAACGGCTCACGTATTCGGAAACGACATTTTGATACCCCCCGGCCTCGTTCTGGGAGTCGTGGTAGCCCACCGCGCCATCAGCGAACATGCGACCACTGGTGAGCACGTCTGACATGAAGTATGTGGCCTTAGCTAGCATGTTAGAGCGCTGCGCGTCGGTGGCTGGGCGGGGTAGGGCGAGATTGTAGAGCTCACAAGAGATCGCGACATCGGTATTCACCCACGTGGCCGGGCGGTCGCGGTAGGTGGCGTAGATTTTATCCCCAGCGGTGATGATCGACTGCTGCCACAGGGCTTTTTGATTGGCAGGAATGAGGTCGGGATACAGCGCGATCAGCTCGCGAAACACCTGAGATGCGGGTGCGATGGCGAAATCATCGTAAAAACTCGCGAGCTGGGCGGAAGTCAAATCGCCGCCATGGAACGCGATGGCATCGAGATACGCATAAGCGCGGCGTAGGGTGCGACGAAGAATCTCGGGATGATGACGACGTGGGCTCGCGGGGTGGGCGAAGAGCCAGAACAGTGTGTCCATCTCAGCAGCAGTGGTGCGCGCAAAGCCGAAGTCCGCGAACTCATTCCAGCTTGAAATGTTTTTCTCCCACACGCGGGTTTCAGCGGTGGCGAGGGATAGATCAACACCTGCGACGAGTCGGGCGAGGTAGGGGTTGGTGGTGGTGCTCGCGGCCGTGTCATTCAGCGGTCGCAACACGGCGAGATTTGTCACGCCACTGGCCGGCGTGGCGAGCGTGCTGGCGGAAGCGGTGAGGGTGGACTGCACGTCATCGAGGTGTTGGTTGGCGAGGGAGAAGTCAGCTGCATTCAGCGCGGCTTGAGCGCGCTCGAGGGCGACGTCCATCACCACGCGGCGCAATGGCTCGTGATTGGTGGTCGCAGTGACGGCGGTGACGGAGCTCGACAGACTAGCGAGTCGGGCGAGCGTGGAGGCCGCGGTGGTGTCGTTGTAGGCGGCGGCTTCGCGCACGGAAAAGCTTGTGCCCGAGACACCTCCGAGGCTAGAGAGTCGCAGGTAGCGGGTGGTCACGGGTTGGAAAAATCGGGTGGTGGTGGTCTGGGCGCTATTGATGGAGGTATCGGTGCCCGTGCGAAAGCCGGAGGTGAGGGTGGACCAAGACGTGCCGTTGGTGGAGTGCTCGAGGCGCAAACTGCGTCCATGTTGATAGACTGTGAAGCTAAAGCGGTTGACAGTGACGTTGCTGCCGAGGTCGAGCGTCAATGAGCGCGTGGTGGAGGAATTGGTATCGGCAGCGGCAATCCAGCGGGTGGCAAAATCGCCATCCACTGCCAGCGTGGGCGAGTCGGTTCCGAGGGTTGAGCTGGCCGTGGCGGTAGCAGTTAGTGCGCCATCTGGCAAGCGCACCAGCAGGGTGGGACGCTGCGCGAAGGTCGTGGCCTCGCGAGAAGCGAAGAACGTCGGCAGACCGGTGTTGGGGGTCTGACGCATGATGGCGAAAGTGAGGTAGGTGTTGGAATTTTGAGTGATGAAATCCCGCAAGGCGGTGGTGCTCAGCGTGAGTGTTTGCGGGGTGGAAGAGGACGCTGCGGCGACGCTGCCCAGCGAGACGAGACCGGCTGGGGCAAACGAGCCTGGGGCGGTGGTCGAGCCATTGGCAGCTGTGGCGTGAGTGAGTGTGGCGGGATCGAACGCCTCATCGGGATGACCATCGGGGAGACCGAAAACTTCGAATGAGAAGGGTCCGTTGCTATCGCCGGAGTAGGAGGTGATGGTGAGCACCAGGCTCGCGGCGGTTGCGGTGGGCAGCGGTGCGTTGGTGTTGAAGCGGACATAGCCGATGCGATCGGTGCCGCCTGCGCTGGTGGCGAAATCGCGCTTGACGAGGAAGGTCGTGGCAGCGCCGAAATTGGTCGAGCTGCCGCGCTGGATGTAGGTATCGGCCGTGAGGGTGAGGCTACGCTGTTCGACAGCGGATGCGGCGAGTGGCAGCAGCAGCAGCGCCAGAGCGACGCAGCGAGCAGGTTTTTTTTGCATGATGGTATGTTTTTTTGAGCAATGCGGCATGAAAGGGCGATCAAGACGCGCTGTTGTCGCGTTTCCCAGCACGAAGGGTCGCGCAACAGATTGCTGCCATCTGCGCACGCAGTCGCGACGCCGCTGATGGCGTAGAGGAGGTGCTACATTTGTGCGCATTTTCCTGATGCTTAGCTGGTTATGATAACCATGCCATTTCCATGCGCTGCTGTCACAGCTTTTTTCCGACAGCAGCCACTGAGCACCGTGGCGATGTGCGAGGGGACTTTGCCCGATTAGCGATCATCCGGCAAGCGAATCGCCACTTCGTCGCCGAGGTCGATCCCTAGGTCATCGAGCTCCTTGCGCGAGATCTCGACTTCGAGAAACTGGCCATCGCGCAGGCGAACGGTCAGCGTCGCGACGGGTCCTGCGGAAAATAAATGATGCACCGTGACCAACAAATCGCGCGACAAATCGCATTCCGCTGCAAACAAGATCTGCACCTCGTGGGGCCGCACATAGCGCAGGCGTTGTTCGGCATCGAGCCATTTGTTGACGTTGCCGAGGAATTCATAAACGAAAGGACTTTGGGGGCGATCATAGATTTCCTGTGGCTTGCCCACTTGCTCAATGCGCGAGTTGCGCATGACCACCACCTGATCTGACAACTCCAAAGCCTCCTCCTGATCGTGCGTGACAAACAGGGTGGTCAGGCCAATTTCATCGTGAAACTGGCGCAACCAGCGCCGCAAATCCTTGCGCACCTGGGCATCGAGCGCGCCAAAAGGTTCGTCCAGCAACAAAACCCGAGGCTGAATGGCCAAGGCGCGCGCCAGAGCGACACGTTGACGCTGCCCGCCAGAGAGCTCGTGCGGGCGGCGCTTATCCAAGCCATCGAGCTTAACCAGCTTCAGTAGCTCGGCGACTCGATCCGCGATGGCGGCTTTGTTGGGTCGCTCCTTGCCCGGCAGCACGCTCAGTCCGAACGCGATGTTTTCCGCGACGGTCATGTGCCGGAACAGCGCGTAATGCTGAAACACAAAACCCACCCCCCGCTCGCCCGCTGGCACGGAACTGACGTCCTCGCCATGGAACAAAATGCGCCCTTCACCGGAATCGGCGAACTCCAGACCGGCGACAATGCGCAACAGCGTGGTTTTTCCCGAACCGGAAGGACCGAGCAAGGCTGTCAGGGAGCCATCGGGCACGTCCAGTGAAACGGAATCCAGTGCTTTGTAGCTGCCGAAGGATTTGCTAATGGATTGGATGGAGATGGACATGATGATGATTATTTGTGACCAGCGGCATGATGGCCGGAAAAGTGTTCGATCAAGCTCTTGAGACCGAGCGTCACCAGCGCCAGCAAGGCGAGCAAGGTGGCACAGGCAAAGGCAGCACTGAATTGAACCTCGTTGTAGAGGATCTCGATGTGCAGCGGCAGCGTCACCGTCTCGCCGCGAATATGCCCCGAAACAACCGAAACGGCACCGAACTCGCCCATCGCGCGGGCGTTGCAGAGCAGCACGCCGTAAAGCAAGCCCCACTTGATGTTAGGCAAGGTCACACGCCAAAAAATTTGCCAGCCCGAAGCCCCAAGCGTCACGGCTGCTTCTTCTTGGTCTGTGCCTTGGGATTCCATCAACGGGATCAACTCTCGCGCCACGAAGGGGAAAGTGATAAAAACCGTCGCGATGATGATGCCTGGCAAGGCGAAGGTGATTTTAATGTCGTGCGCATCCAGCCATGGACCGAACCAGCCCTTCGCGCCAAAAATCAACATCCACACCAGCCCCGCGATCACGGGTGACACCGCAAAAGGCAGGTCGATCATCGAGAGCAGCAAGCTGCGTCCGCGAAATTGAAATTTCGTGATCAACCACGCCGCCGCCACGCCAAAGAGTGTGTTGAGTGGCACCGCCACCGCCGCCACGGTCAGTGTGAGCTTCACCGCCGAGAGCGCGGCTTCGTCCTCCAATGCCGCCATGAACACTTCCCAGCCGCGCCGCAGCGCTTCTGCGAAGACTGCATACAGGGGCAATAACAAAAAAAGCATGAGAATCACCACCGCGAGACCGATGAGGATGAAGCGGACGATGGCGGATTCCGTGGTGACAGAGCGGTGCGGCATGGTGTGTTTAACGATTCTGCCAATTCAGGCGGCGTTGCAGCAGGTTGATGAGGAAGAGCAGAGCAAAGGAAACAATCAGCATGCCCGCCGCGATCACCGCAGCGGCTTCGTATTTGAACTGCTCCAGCTGGGCAACGATCAACAGCGGCAGGATTTCTGTTTTCAATGGCAAGTTGCCGGAGATGAAAATCACCGAGCCATATTCGCCAATCGCCCGGGCAAAGGCGAGGGTGAAGCCGGTGATCAGCGCGGGAAACAGCATTGGTAGGATCACACGGCGAAACACCGTCCAGCGGCCGGCTCCAAGGATGGCCGCTGCCTCTTCCACATCCTTACCCAGGTCCTCCATCACGGGTTGCAAGGTGCGCACCACAAAGGGAAAACCAATGAAGGTCAAGGCAATGAAAACACCAATCGGCGAGTAAGCGGTCTTGATGCCCCATTTCATGAAGATCGATCCCAGCATGCCCGTCGGCGCGTAGAGTTCGGTGAGGGTGATACCCGCCACCGCCGTGGGAAGGGCGAAGGGCAAATCAATCATCGCATCGAACAGCCGTTTTCCTGGAAACTCGTAACGCACCAGCACCCAGGTCACCAGCAAGCCGAGGAAAGTGCTCAGCAGCGCCGCCGCCGCGGAAGCCCCGAAGGTGAGCTTCGCTGCCGCGATCACCCGCGTCGAGCCGAGGATTTTCATCCATTGCTCCGGACCGAGATGGGCGGCTTTCAGAAACAGCGCGATCAGCGGAATCAAGATGATAACCCCCAAGTAGGCGAGGGTGAAGCCCATGGTGAGGCCAAATCCAGGGATGACGCGACGTGTTGGCATGGGGTGGTATCGTTATTTTGCGCCGTAAATTTGGTCGAAAGTGCCGCCGTCGCGAAAGTGTTGCTCCTGAGCCTTAACCCAGCCACCAAAGTGCTGATCAATGTTCACCAGCTCCATGCGATCCGCAGCGTGCGCGCTGCCCGCAGGCCATTGTCCCTGATGATTGCGAAAATGATGCTTGGCGATGATGGTCTGCCCCTCGGGACTGTAAAGGTAACTGAGGTAGCCCTGTGCCAGTTCCAGGTTGCCGTTGCGCTCCGCATTGTGCGTCACCACCGCCACGGGAGGCTGCGCCAGAATGCTCAAGGACGGCAACACGATGTCGAATTGATCCGGAAACTCCTTTTGGATCAGATACGCCTCGTTTTCCCAAGAAATCAGCACATCGCCAATCTTGCGCTGCGCAAACGTGGTCGTCGAGGCCCGCGCACCGGCATCGAGCACCGGCACATGGCTGAATAATTGCTTCATGTAAGCCTGCACGCGCTCCGGTTGCTGCGGAAACTGCTTTTCTGCCCATGCCCACGCCGCGAGGTAATTCCACCGCGCACCGCCCGAGGTCTTGGGGTTGGGCGTGATCACCTGCACCTCGCCAGTTACCAAATCGCTCCAGTCCTTGATCGCCTTGGGATTGCCCTTGTGCACCACGAACACGATGGTCGAGGTGTAGGGCGCGCTGTTGTGCTCAAATTTCGTCTGCCAATCCGCTTCGAGTAATTGAGACTGCGCTAGCATGTCGATGTCACCCGCGAGAGCCAGCGTCACCACATCGGCCGCCAAGCCATCGGCCACGGAACGCGCTTGTTTGCCCGAGCCGCCGTGGGATTGCTGGATTTTCACCGACTCGCCTTTGCTCTCCAGCCAGTGCTTGGCGAAGGCTTGGTTGAACTCGCTGTAGAACTCACGGGTCGGGTCGTAGGACACGTTCAACAAGGTCTTTTCGCCTTTCGAACTCGCGCCGCTGCTGCCGGATGCCTTGTCCTTGCACTGGCTGAGGCCACCTGCCAAGAGGCCTAGGGCGAGAACGGATGCGGCGGTAGAAAAAGATCGGAAGGTCATGATTGGATTCAATGCTGGGGTTGCTGAGGTTGCTCCGGGGCGCACAAACGCGCACGTGGCGATCGTGCCGCGAGGGCTGTCATAGCGGAAGTGCGGTCAGGGTCATCAATCTTGCGAGAGATTTTCCGCTGCCACGGCAGAGGCGGGGTTGCTAACAATTTCGGTGAGACTTGCGAGGAAACCATCCGCCGGATCAGCCTTGAGCTTGGTCGCGGCGGCTTTGCTCTTGATGCTGTCTAAATTGGTGAACGGCGGCACAATGCCATCGCGCCGCATCTTGCGCAGGGTGACTTCCACCACTTGCGCTAGGGTGTAGCGATCGAGAATGTTGGCAATCGCATTGCGGACATCAATCATCAGCATGCGCAAGCCGCAATGATCCTCATCGGGACAGGTGCAGCGCTGATAGGCGTTTTCACTCGCACAACAAATTGGCGCCAAACGGCCATCCATGAGCCGCACCAGCTGACCAATGCCAATCTGGTTGGCAGGCGTGGCCAAGGAATAGCCGCCAAACTTGCCGCGATGGGTCTCGATGATGCCAACCTCACGCAATTCCTGCAAAATGCGCTCGACAAACTTCAACGGCAGTCGATTGGCTTCCGCCAGCTCTGCACCCGAGACCGTGCTCTTGCCCATCTCGTGAGCAATACCGAGATTAATCGTTGCGCGTAAGGCGTATTCCGCTTTTTTTGATAAGTGCATTAGTTGGTGTGCAAATGATTGTAGATTATGAAATGGGAGATGCAAGCGGAAAAATGAGATGATCTGCCGTTCTGGTTGGAGCCACCAAAACAGAAAAAAGCCCTGAAGCGGCGATACAATGATTTTGCTCCGAGAACGCACCAAGCGATGGGGAAGTGCGGATGCGGAAGTTTATTGATATCACGGAATGCAGTCAGCTTGATATTGGCGCGGTCGCTGGCGATGCCGTGTTTCGCTAGCATCACGGCGATGGCCTGGGCGGTGTCGAAGGTCGGGTTCCCCTGGCCGTCGCGGTGCAAAGTATGAAGGCAGAATGCTGAAGGATGAAACGGTCCACGCCTGAGCTTCATCATTCATGCTTCATCCCTCTGCCTTTCTCCGCAGGGCGCGTCAAAGCCGGTCATGACGACCTTGAGCACCGGAGAACGGGTTTTCCAACCCGTTACTTCCCCCGCTGCTCCCTCCCCAACGGACTGGAAAGTCCGTTCTCCGTTTTCCTCTGCCCATTCGGGCCGCAGCTTGATGAGCGCGTTGTAGAGGTCCACGCCTGAACTTCATCATTCATACTTCATCCCTCTGCCTTTCTCCGCAGGCAGCGTCAAAGCCGGTCAGCCACATGTCGCGCACGATCACGATCTTAAATGGGTTCTTCGCGTCCTTGAACTGCTTCGCCAGCTCGGGGGGCTTTCCGGTCCTGCGGTCACTTCTTTGTGTAGTGCTTGTCCAGCTCTTGCAGAATGTTCGGATTGAAGAATGGCTTCTTCGGACTCTTGGCATTACCGGGGTCGAGAAAGCGGATTTCGCCGAAACGCTTGTCCTTCAGAAGACGCTTCCGGATGTCGTGATACTTCTGCTCGGGTTTGTTGTAGATTTCGATGGCGGCAACTGTTGCGGCCACGGCGCGATCCAGAAGCTCTATGGAGCGGGCTTTCACGAGGAGGCGGGGGCGAAGGCTTCTTTGAGGACGGCTTGG
>CAZREM010000048.1:0-14313 GCA_964599325.1 uncultured Verrucomicrobiales bacterium
CACGATCAGATCAACGAGTCGGGCGGCTCAGTTTCCGTAGATACCCATCGAGATATCGCCCTGTGGCGCGTCGATGATGACTTTACCCTTCAGCACCGTATTCCCCTCCACGACCAAGGCTTGGCCGTAGGAATTGTCTTCCGTGGGCTCGACGTTGGGATTCGCCTTCCACGCCTTGTTGGTGAGCGTCGTTTGGCCATTCTTGAGCGTGGTGATCGCGTTGGAGCGAGTAGAGGCATTGGGCTCAACAGACTGACGCGGAGCCGAACCGTTGCCGACCTCGAAAAGTGGATCAGACTCAACCCAATTGTTGGGAGCGATCCCGCCGCCGACATTCAGCGACCCCAGTGCCACCGAACCATAGCTGCTAGCCTTCGTCCAGAAGCCAGTTGCAAAACTGGAAAATCCATCCGCTCTGTTCCCCACGCCACCAATTGTCGTGGAGTTTTCATTGGTGCTTTGATTGGATGGGGAACCCGACAGCATATCAAAACCACCCAGTGCGATGGAAGCATTACCAGCAGCGATAGCACCGCCTAACGCAAACGAGAAATCTCCGATGGCATGGCCGTTGGTTAGCGCGACTCCGTATGGCTGATATACATGACCACCCGCTATCGCAACTCCGCAGATTGCATTTTCCCAAGAGAATGATCCTGCACCAATGACCACCGAACCTCCGGCCATTGCCATAGAATTGCTACCAATCGCCACGGAAGCCTGCACCCCAGCAAAATTGCTTGAACCGATCGAAACACTATCAGCCGCATTAGCAGCGGAATAATTACCAATTGCCACTGCGCCTTCCGCGCTTGAATCTGCACCGTTTCCTAGAGCGACCAAGCCGCCGTTACCGAGTGCGGCACCACTGCCTCGGATCGACGAGGGGTTCGCCGGCAGAAAAGAACTGGAAAGTGCGCTCACCGCCGAGGCTTGTGTGAGCACAGGACTGCCAGCAATGGTTAGATTGCCGTTGTTGATTGCAACATTTGAATTCGTGAAAGTGGTGTTACCGGTCAGGCCATCGACCGAAAACAACGGCAAAGCGGACGTGTCTCCCCACTTCGAATACTGCCAGATATTGAATGATGAGGCATCGCTTCCGACGTTAGATTCACCAAGAACCATTGCGATTGGGCTACCCATCAACGTGATGCCACCGTCGGCAGCACCAGAACTTGTTTCAGTATGACCAGAATACAGTATAAGACCGCCATCGCTCGATTCCATCACCATCGTGCTATTCGCTGGATCAGATGACATATTGATGCGATAAATCAAATTTTTCGGATCCAACTGGATGCCATTTGGAAAAGTTCCATAGGGCCATTCACCTGATTGCGCCACAGCGGCGGCGGGTAAATGCATGAGGGCTAAAGTAATGAAGTGAACTCGTGCAATTAGGTTAACATGTTTTGATTTCATGGCTAAGATTGTATTATTAAATTTAATGATGATTACTTACACTTAAATGGCTTCGATTAGCGATGATTTCGATGTGACAAAGTTGTTGCACGCAACTGCGGCTCAAAGGATTCGGCAAACAGCTCGCCGTGATGGTGTGCTTTTTCCCAAAAATCGCTGAGCCCGTTGCTGTTCGCGTCAACGATTGCAAATCCCGCAGGCGCGAGGAGCAAGAAGCCGACTGCTGCCAGGAAAAAACGTTTCATCGGGCAGCAGCTGGCTTGGCTTGAGCTGACAATTTCTCCAATCGCCAGTCGTTCAGGGTAATGTCGTCAGCCTAGCGGTTTGGTTTGTTTCGCAAGAATCAAATCCAGCCACGATTGAACAGTGTTCAGAAATAAAATGACTTCCGAGTCCGATGTGCACACAGTCACGCCCCACTAAACATAGACATGAGCATAAAAAACGCGCGCCTCTCGCAAGAAGCACGCGATTGAATCAACTAGCCTGGAACAACGCGAACGCTGCTCGAGCCCATGGTTAGTTGCCTTGTGGCATCGGAAAACTACCGCCCGCAGGAGCGGCAGGAGCGTCTTCGATCGACACCAGCTCCAGGTCGAAAATCAAGGTGCTATTGGGCCCCAGCTCAGCACTGCGACGTTGCTCACCGTAGGCCAGAGAGGCAGGGATGAACAGCTTCCATTTCGCGCCAATCGGCATGGTCGTCAGCGCCTCTTTGAAGCCTGGAACCACTTGCAGGGTCATCGGCACTGTCTGCCCTTCTGGGGATTTATCAAATTCCGTGCCGTTGATCAGAGTGCCACGGTAATTCACCATGAACTGCTTATTGTCTTGAGCCTCTTCAGGCTTGCCGTCTTTGTCCAACTTCGGTGCTGGTGCGACGTATTTTTTGTCACCGCCGGGAGCGATCACTTCATACTGCAAGCCAGACTTCGTGGTCACGACCTCTTTGCGCTTGCCGTTTTCCTCCAAAAACTTTTTCTCTGCTTCCAAATTTGCCGCGGCCAGGGTCTTCTCGCGTGCTTCGAGATTCTTGGCCAAAGCCTGCATCGCATTTTGAATGTCCTTCTCCGCAACCTCAGGAGCCTTATTGCCCATCGCTGCCAAGAAACCCTTCAAAAACTCGCTGGACTCAATATCCGCCAATCCGATGCCATAGCGCCCCACTTGTGAAGCAAATTGACGACCGCTCTGGAAACCAAAGCCATAGGACGTGTGTGTGCGAATGACCTCAGGGGCAATCTCTGGCACGGTAGCCGCTGCCAACTGGGCTTGCACATCAGCAGCAGAAGCAGGCGCAGTCGCGCTGGCTTCTGTGGTTTTTTTGGCTTCCTCAGCGGAAAATGCCACGGCGGTAGCGAGCACCAGCACGCTAGGAATCGTAATATGTTTCATCATTTTTCGAGTGTTGACGAGGCGAGACACTAAAGAAGCGACTTGCAATGTCGAGCGCAAAAAAGAGAAATTCCCCGCCGTTTCGCATCGTGGCGCTTGCGCGCATGCCGCGAACCTGCTTTTCTCGCTCCAATCCTATTATGAAAATCGTTGTTGCATATTCTGGCGGACTCGACACCTCGGTGCTTTTGAAATGGCTGAAGGAAACTTACTCTGCCGAAATCATCGCTTACTGTGCCGATGTGGGTCAAGCCGATGAGCTCGATGGCTTAGAACAGAAAGCACTGACAACCGGAGCTTCCAAGTGCTTCATCGGCGATCTGAAGGCAGAATTCGCGCGCGACTATATTTTTCCGATGATTCAAGCTGGTGCGATCTACGAAGGACGCTACTTGCTAGGCACCTCGATCGCTCGTCCTTGCATTGCCAAGGGCATGATAGAAGTCGCCCTCGCCGAGGGAGCCGATGCCATCGCGCACGGTGCCACCGGCAAAGGCAACGATCAGGTGCGCTTCGAGTTATCGATGGCTTCACTTGCGCCTCATCTCAAGTGCCTAGCACCGTGGCGCGACGCCCGTTTCCGCCAACAGTTTCCTGGACGTGCGGAGATGATTGCCTATGCCGAGGCCAATGGCATTCCGATCAAGGCATCGATGAAAAAACCTTATTCGATGGATCGCAACCTTCTGCACATTTCCTTTGAGGCCGGCATGCTGGAGGATCCTTGGTATGATGCCACCACGCCGGCGGATCGCGACATGTATGTGCTCTCAACGTCGCCTGAAGAGGCTCCTGACCAAGCGGAGATGGTGCAGATTTTGTTTGAAAAAGGCAATGCCGTCGGACTGCAAGTCGATGGATTGGAGACCGTGATTAAGGAACTCGGTGATGTCCAACCAGAAGGCACGAGCGAGGGTTACACGCGACTCAATCCCTATGGCATCATGCGCGTGCTCAATTATCTCGGCGGCAAACACGGCGTGGGCCGAGTGGACTTGGTCGAGAACCGCTTCGTGGGCATGAAATCCCGCGGGGTTTATGAAACGCCCGGCGGCACGATCCTGCTCGCTGCTCATCGCGATCTCGAAGCTCTAACCGTTGATCGCGAAGCCATGCACATTCGCGACAGCCTGATCCCGAAATACGCTCAGCTGGTTTACAACGGTTTCTGGTTTGCGCCCGAGCGCGAGGCCATCCAAGCCTTGGTCACGCAAACCCAGCAGCGTGTCAGCGGAGAAGTGCGGGTTAAGCTTTACAAGGGCAATGTGATGAATGCAGGACGTCGATCGCCATATTCACTCTACTCCGAGGCAATTGCGACCATGGAAGGCGGACAAGAAGCAGCCTACAACCAAGACGACGCCACCGGCTTCATCGCCCTCAATGGCTTGCGACTCAAGGCTTCCGCACGCTTCAATTCCAAGCCATAAACACATGTGTAAACATCAACATATCGCGATATGTTGATCAAAACTTGCCAGATTGAAATGAAAGACTAAGCTTGCGGCATGACAGCAGCTCACCATGCGTCGATTGCAGAGGAACTGCGTGCTTTGTTGGCACAGCGGATCGCGGTGCTTGATGGAGCCATGGGAACGACGATTCGCTCCTATGGCTTATCCGAGGAACAAGCGCGGGGGCATCGCTTTGCAAACAATCGCAAAGATATTTTAAATAACGGCGATTTGCTGTCGCTGACACGTTCGGATGTGATCGCGGACATTCATCGACGGTTTTACATCGCCGGTGCAGATATTGTGGAGACCAACACCTTCTCCGCCACGAGCATTGCGCAGTCGGAGTTTTTCGTGGACGACCCGCGAGAAACGGGCGGACGCAAGGATCCCGAGTTTTTTGAACGCATCATTCGCGATCCTTTTTTGCGGGATTTGGCCTATGAAATCAATGTCGAGTCGGCCCGTTTGGCACGTCGCAGCGCGGATGCCATCGCCTCGGACACTGGAGTGGCACGCTACGTCGCCGGAGCGATTGGGCCACTGACAGTTTCCCTATCGAACTCGCCCGACGCGGAGGACTCGGCCTTTCGCGTGGTGCACTTTGATCAAGTGGTTCTGGCCTACCGGGAGCAAATTCGTGGTTTGATCGATGGCGGGGTGGATCTGCTGATGGTGGAAACCATCTTTGATTCGCTCAATGCGAAAGCGGCTCTCGTTGCGGTGCAGGAAGTTTTTGCCGAGGATGGCGTGACCTTGCCCTTGATCATCTCCGCAGCGGTTGGCCGCGGTGGAGAGACGATGATCTCGGCACAGACTGGCGAAGCCTTTTGGAATGCCGTCGCGCACGTTAAGCCATTGGCTGTGGGGCTGAACTGCTCGTTGGGGCCAGATTTGATGGAGCCGTTTCTCCAAGATTTATCGGGCATCGCCACCACTCACCTGTCATGCTACCCCAACGCTGGCTTGCCCAATGCCTTATCGCCAACGGGATTTGATCTCGATCCAGCGGCCATGGGAAATTGGCTGCAGCGTTTTGCCGAAGCTGGTTTGCTCAACCTCGCTGGCGGTTGCTGTGGCAACACGCCCGAGCACGTCGCCGCCATCGCCGCTGCCGTGCGCGATCTGCCCCCGCGTCCGCTACCATGTTACGAAAGCGTGCAGGGAATCTGATGGATTCCTCGATGTTGCGCCTGCTTTTTTGTTGATCCCACATCATCTGTCTATGCTCACCTTGCCACGCATCCTTCGCCTATCCGGCTCCCAACCTTACAATCACCGTCGCGGCAATAATTTCCTCATGATTGGGGAGCGCACCAACGTGGCCGGATCGCCGCAGTTTGCCAAACTTGTGCGAGCAGGCCAACTCGATGCAGCTGTGGAAGTGGCACGCCAACAGGTGCAAAATGGGGCACAGGTGATTGACATCTGTTTCGACGATGGCTTGATCGATGGCAAGGCCATGATGTCGCAGTATCTGCGGCTGCTGCAAAGCGAACCCGACATCGCCAAGGTGCCGTTCATGATCGATTCCTCGAAATGGGAAATCCTGGAAGAGGGTCTGAAATACCTCCAAGGCAAGGGCATCGTCAATTCCATCTCGTTGAAGGAAGGCGAGGAAACCTTTCTGCATCACGCCGCGCATATCAAGAAATTCGGTGCCGCCGTGGTGGTCATGGCGTTTGATGAACAAGGCCAGGCCGCGAATTTTGCCGAAAAAATCCGCATTTGCGAACGCGCCTACCGCTTGCTCGTGGATCGCATCCACTTCCCGCCGGAGGACATCATTTTCGATCCCAACATTCTCACCGTCGCGACGGGCATTGAGGAGCACCACAACTACGCGGTGGATTTCATTGAAGCAACTCGTTGGATCAAGCAGAACTTGCCCTACGCTCACGTTTCGGGTGGCGTTTCCAACATTTCCTTCTCATTTCGCGGCAACAATCGCATCCGTGAGGCCATGCACTCGGTGTTCCTCTATCACGCCTGCCGTGCTGGCATGGACATGGGCATCGTCAACGCAGGCATGCTGGAAGTTTATGATCAAATTCCCACCGAACTGTTGGAGAAGGTCGAGGACGTGATTTTGAATCGACGCAAGGATGCGACAGAACGTTTGCTCGAGCTCGCGGAGACGTTTCGCCATGTCGCTGGGGCAAAAATCGAAGAAGATCTGTCTTGGCGCGCGTTGCCAGTGGAAAAACGCATCGAGCACGCCTTGCTCAAGGGGCTGGATCGATTCATCGAAATCGACACCGAGGAAGCTCTGTCGAAATATGGTCAACCGCTCAAAGTGATCGAAGGACCTCTCATGGCAGGGATGGGCGTGGTCGGCGACCTGTTCGGCGAGGGCAAGATGTTTTTGCCTCAAGTGGTGAAATCCGCGCGAGTGATGAAAAAGTCCGTCGCTTATCTCACTCCGATGATGGAATTGGAAAAAGCAGCCTTGCTCGAGGGCGACATCGCCGAGCTGCTGCGCGCTGACCCCTCCCTCACGCGCGAGGAAGCCCACCGCCGCGCCGAACGCGCTCGCTCGGCCGGACGTTTCCTCATCGCGACGGTCAAAGGGGATGTGCACGACATCGGCAAAAACATTGTTGGAGTGGTGCTGGCTTGCAATGGTTTTGAGGTCACAGACATGGGCGTGATGGTGCCATGCGACCAAATTTTAGCCAAAGCCAAGGAAATCGGAGCCGATCTCATCGGACTATCTGGCCTAATCACTCCTTCGCTGGATGAAATGGCTCATGTCGCGCGCGAAATGGAGAAAAACGGCTTGCGCACGCCGTTGCTGATTGGCGGTGCAACCACATCAGCACGGCACACGGCGGTGCGCATTGCGCCCCACTACTCGGGACCTGTGATTCATGTGCTGGATGCTTCTCGCTCGGTTCCCGTCACCACCTCCCTGTTGTCGCCAGAGCAACGCGATGCCTTCATTCAGGAAAATCGCAACCGTCAAAACACGCTGCGGCGGGAGTTCGAGGAGAGCCAGAAAAATGCCGTCAGCTACGCCCATGCCTGCGCGCACGCCTTTCGCTGCGATTGGCAACAATATCACCCACCGGTGCCCGAGTTTCTCGGCACGCGCGTCATCGCCCAACAATCGCTGCGCGAGCTTTGCCACTACATTGATTGGACGCCCTTTTTCCACACGTGGGAGCTGCGGGGCGTGTGGGATCCGGAGTTGCAATGCTTAAAAACCAGCAACGCCGCTGCTGCCGAACAAGCGCTATCGCTCCATGCTGATGCTCTCCAGCTGCTGGATCAGATCATTGCTGAAAAAAAATTCACCGCTCGGGGCGTGTTTGGCTTTTTTCCAGCCAATGCCAGTGGCGATGACATCGTGATCTGGAGCGATGAGGCGCGCAATGCCGAGAAAATGCGCTTGCATACCCTGCGCCAACAGTTGCAGCGCACGGATAACAAACCCTACTTCGCTCTCGCAGATTTTATTGCCCCCGTCGGTCACCCAGATTACCTCGGCGGCTTCGTTGTGGGGATTCACGGCGCCGACACCCTCGCCGATGCCGCTCAAGCTGCGAACGATCCCTACCGCGCGATCATGATCAAGGCTATTGCGGATCGACTCGCTGAAGCCTTCGCCGAGCTACTGCATCACCGCGCACGCAGCGCATGGGGCTATGAGCGGCCCAACGAATTCAACCACACTGAACTCATCAAAGAAAAATACCGTGGCATCCGCCCCGCCCCTGGTTACCCCGCTCAGCCGGACCACACTGAGAAACCACTGCTGTTTCAGCTGCTCGCTGCCACCGAACAAACCGACGTCACTCTCACGGAAAGCCAGGCCATGCATCCTGGATCTGCTGTCTGTGGCTTGTATTTCTCTCATCCAGAGAGTCATTACTTCATGATTTCCCAGCTCCAACGCGATCAGATCGAGTCCTATGCTCAACGCAAAGGCATGAGTCGCGACGAAGTAGAACGCTGGCTTCGCCCATGGCTAGGTTACCATTAGTCGCTGTTTGTCTCCGCCATCCTCAACCACAGTCATCGCCAATTTTTTCACAAACCATGGATTTTTCGTCACTCATCGCTCTCCGACAGCAACGCTTCCTTGAAGTGGAGCACAGCATCAATGACCCGGCGTTGTTCGATGATCCCCGCCGTGCCACGGAAACTCTGCGCGAGCATCGTCGGCTCAAACAGACAATCGAGCTGGCGGAATCGCTTGCTCGTGCGCAACAAGAGCTGAAAGACAACCAATCACTCGCCAAAGGCGATGACCCCGAGCTTGCAGAAATGGCACAGGCGGAACTGGAGCCGCTGCAGTCATTGATTGCAGAACTGACAGAAAAACTACAATACGCGTTGCTGCCAGCTGACCCTAATGAGGAGCGCGACGCCTTGGTCGAGATTCGCGCTGGAGCGGGCGGGGATGAGGCCTCATTGTTCGCGGCCGAGTTGATGCGCATGTATCAGCGCCACTCCGAGCGGCGAGGCTGGAAGGCAGAGCACTTGGAGTCATCACCCTCTGAGGTTGGCGGTTTCAAGGAGGTCATTTTGCGCATCAGCGGCGAAGAAGTGTTCCGCCATCTCAAATACGAATCGGGCGTTCACCGGGTGCAGCGCGTGCCCACCACCGAGACGCAGGGACGTGTCCACACATCGACCGTGACGGTCGCTGTGTTACCTGAAGCCGAGGAAGTGGACGTCCAGCTCAACCCTAACGACCTACGCATCGAAGTCTGCCGTGCCGGCGGTGCGGGTGGACAGCACGTCAACCGGACCGAGTCCGCAGTTCAAATTTTTCACCTGCCAACGGGGCTTTATGTTCGTTGCGAAGACGGACGCTCCCAAGGTCAAAACAAAGAAAAAGCGCTGCAAATCATGCGCACCAAGCTCTACGAAATGAAACAGCGCGAGGCTTCCGAGCAGTATTCCGCTCATCGGCGCTCGCTGATCGGCTCTGGAGACCGCTCGGAGAAAATTCGCACTTACAACTTCCCACAATCGCGCGTGACAGACCATCGCATTGGCTTCACTGCCCACAATCTCGCTGCACTGATGGATGGCGATCTATTCGAGCTAACCTCAGCGCTGCAACGCGAGGAAATGGCAGAGCGTCTCGCGGAGGCAACATCACACTAAATGTTATTGACCCTCAATTCAACGACTTCCACTGTCGTCTGGCAACTCACGAATAAGGGTGCAAACGATTCCTGACATGTAACTTGACCAACAAAAAACGGCCTGCCGAGTGAACGACAGGCCGCCCATCACGATTTCAGCGTGATTTATTGAATTTCAAAGCGGAAGAACTTCGCGGTCGCCGTTCCTAGTAAGCGATACACGACATTTGTTTGAGCTCCCTGTGTTGTTTCCGTTACAACCTCGTAATCAACACCTTCAACAGCGCGACTCCAAGTTCCCTCAAGTGTTGTAGAGCAGACCAATACGCCAGTCACACCTGCTAGATTGTTGGTTCGGCTGAAACGCAGTTCCAAATTAGCACCATTTTTCACAACCGCCGGCAGATTGCTACCATTGGCGGAGCTGTTTGGATTGGAATTGAAGTAGAACTCGGCTCGATCCTTCAGGCCATCATTGTCGCTATCGCCGTCAATGTTGGAGGAAGTGAAACCATTGGCACTCAACCACGACGCAAAAGTCACTCCGGACTGAATCACACACACTCCTGGCGAGCCGATCTCGCTTGAATTATTTGCAGCAACAAAAGCCTGATTGATGCTCGTCGCGCTGAAGGTCGTGATGGCAACTCCGTTCAAACCTGCCGTGTTGTCGAATGTTGTGAAGGGCGCAGTTGTTGGCGAAGCTCCGAATGACACAGATGCCCGCAGGGTATTCGCTGAATCATAAACATTCACCGCATCACCACCAGAACCCAAGCCAACACCCGAGCCCGTGTAGGTGCCAATTTGCAAACCAGCGGGAACATTGGAACCAAACCAATTGCTCTTAAACGCGGCAACTGCGCTGACAGGTGTTGCCGATTCAATAAAGATCACCGACTCGCCCGGCGCGATGCTCGAAACCCCATTCAGAGCAACAGCGCCAACCGGTGATTGCGAGTTGTCATCCATTTTCCAACCCGTTAAATCCCAAGTCCGAGCACTCTTATTCGTCAGCTCAAACCAATCGGCTTGCACCGGGCTATTACCGCTACTCCACGGTGCAATCTCAGAAACGAACAACTTGCCAATCGAACCAGGAGAGCCCACTTGATTGGCATCTGCGCTTGCCGCTGCAGCTCCATAAATACCAGACTGACTCAACTGCGAGATGGCTTGATCATTCAAGCCTGCCCCGTTTTCAAATGTGCTGAATGTCGGACCAGTTGGCGATGCTCCAAAGGAAACAGCGGCCTTTTTCACACCATTGGCGTCAAACAACACCACACCATCGCCTGCTGAGCTCAAGCCTAAACCGGAGCCAGAGTAACTGCCGATTTGCAAACCAGCAGGCACATTGCTGCCGAACCACAGTGACTTGAACGCAGCACTCTTCGTGACTAAATCACTCGTTTCCATGAAAATAACGGATTCACCCGGCGCAATGCTTGTTACACCCGTCAGCGCTGCCGCGTTGGCAAACAGCGCAGAACTGTCGTCCACTTTCCACCCACTGATCGATACAGCGGCATTCGACACGTTGGTCACCTCAAACCAGTCAACCGCCAAGTCCGTGCCACTATTGCTACTGGACCAAGGAGCCACCTCCGTGATGACCAAGGCGGGACCAGTCACAGCTTCTGGTTCAATATTGCCCACAGCCAGCGTGTAATTAACGGTTGCATCTGGAGTCGAACCCACAGTTGCATCATCCGCACTGATCGTGATGCTGTAGCTGGTCTGAGTTTCGTAATCGAGCACTACTCCCGCTTTGAGATACAAGCTCGAACCAGTAATCACAAAGCTCGCCGCATCAGCTCCAGAAATGCTCAAGACATTCGTGCCTAATCCGTCGTCTGTCACAATCAAATCAGCAACCTTGATCGGCGATTGAGTGCTAGTGTTTTCATCGATCGATGATGTTGAATTGCTCAATGTCACCGCCGTTGCCGCTTGGTTCGGCAAGGATGATGGCGCATAAACCCAAAGTTCGGGATGATCAATGTCTCCACCACCATTTTCATTCACGATGTAGAGCACGCCATCGCGATCCATGGTTAAGCCCTCATGCTGCATGTCAGCGACCGACAAGGTATCACCCACTACTGCCGCAATGTTGAGGGTGCTGGAAACCGTTCCCGAACGATCAACATTCACCACACGACCGTTCTCCTGACTGAGCACGAGCAAATTTCCCTCTTGAGCCTTACCGCTCAGACTTGGTAAGTTTGACAGAGCAAAGACATCGGCGGTGTCGGACATGCCTAATAATGCCGGATCAAACAAATTAGTCGAATTTGTCGTGGTCGCTGAGCCATTTGTCGCTGTGCCAGCCGTAAAATCAACTCCCGTCTGGAACAAACCAATCGGAGAAATCTCCTTCACACAAATAAAGCCAGAGCTATAAGGATCATAAGACAAACCCTCAGTTCCAACGTTGCCGATAAAAGTGCCAATCTGAACCGTTTGGGCGTCGGCGCGGGTCAAGGTCGTTCCCGCCGCATACGTAAATTTGACTAACTTACGATCGCGCTCCTCACTCATCACGAACTGCCCATTGCCAATATAAGTGATGCCCTCAGTGTCATAAAACTCAGTTCCTTGCGGGCTGTTACCTGCTGCAAGCGTCATGGTGTCGATCAAAGCACCGGTCTTTGAAACCTGTGTCACCGATTTTCCGCCGTCTCCGACAATGAACAGTGTATCAGTATCCCAATTATAAGTCACGCCGGATGCTTCTTGGCACAATAAATTGCCAACTGGTGTGTTAGCAGGCAAGGGTGTGCGAATCGGCTCTGGTAATCCGTAGCGACCCACACGCACGTATTTCGACAAATCAACGGAAGTGACCACCGGCTTCAACGTGAAGGCCGTTGTATTCGGCACGGTTGTCGCGAAGACGCCATCTGCACCATCAGTCCAATTGCCACTGAATGTTGAAACCTTGCTCAAATAAGCATCAAAGGTCGCTTGATCATTACGAGCAGCGGTGTATTCCATGAAATCACTGCCACCTGAGTAACCAGATTCAACCGCGCCATCTCCCAAACTCAAGCCCGTGTTCGTCAAGTATCCAGCCGTAGATGTGCCGAAGGATTTATTGCAAATCGCAGCTAAAAATACCGGCGTTCCCGTAACGGTATCGGCTTGGTAAGCATACATGCTGTCCTCAGATGCAGAGAATCCCCAATTTGTATTGTTGGCAACCGCAACACGTGCCAAAGTGCCCACGGATGCGGCCAAGCTTGTCGTATCAATGCTAGAGAACCGAATCACCGTGCCCGCAGCAATGGCGGATGCACCAGTGTTCCAGCTCAAATAACCTTCACCAGTGTTAAACGCTGTGCCGCTCCACTCGTTATCGGTGAAATAAACAATCGAATTGGCCGGAATCTCCTTCAACGCAACCATCGCAAAGCCATCTTCATCAGCGTTAAAGGCCGTGAACGCCAAATGTCCTTTCGACATGAAGACATCGCCATCATCCTGCACGGTCACATTTGTCGTGCCCGACGTTGCATCCGTCGCGGTTGCTGTGATGGTCACCGTCTGATTGCCATCAGGAATCACATCATTAACAGGCGTCACAGAAAAAGTGGCGGATGTCTCATTCGCCAAGATCGTCACCGTCGTTGGCACAGTCGCCTCCGAGGTGTCTGATGAGCTCAAGGTCACAACCAGTGGCGATGCACTTGACACAGAGCGAGTCACCGTCCCCGTAGCAGCAGAGGCAGCGCTCTCAGAAAACGTGCTTGGTGAAACACTCACAGTCAACACATTCGCTGGCGGAGGAAGATCGCCATCATCTTGAACTGTAATGACGCTAGTCGCGGAAGCCACGCCCGTTGCCGATGCAGTCAAGGTCACTGTTTGATTGCCATCGACCAAGGTGTCATCCACCGCGGTCACATCAAATGTCGCAGACGTTTGATTCGCGGGAATTGTTACAGTCGCAGGCACCGTCGCTTCGGAGGTATCAGAAGAACTCAAGCTCACAACAACTGGCGAAGCGCTCGATGCCGATAGAGTTACCGTTCCCGTTGCAGCAGGATTGGATGCCGACTCGCTAAATGAATTGGGGCTGACACCAAGTGTCATCGTTGTTGCAGCAGCTCCAACGGTGAACGTCCATGTTCCCGGTGCCGAAGCTTCCCAGTTACTTGCCGTATTTCCTATCGCGCTGAGCAATTCAGCCGCTGTTCCGCTGTATGTCGCTCC
Source organism: uncultured Verrucomicrobiales bacterium (assembly GCA_964599325.1). Taxonomy (GTDB): domain Bacteria; phylum Verrucomicrobiota; class Verrucomicrobiia; order Verrucomicrobiales; family Akkermansiaceae; genus UBA956. The sequence goes on from CAZREM010000048.1 coordinate 13,592, forward strand.
CGTCGTCTTATAGCGAGCTGCCGCACCAGTTGGGGCAATGAACGTGGTTCCATTCGTCAAACCAGATGGACGGCTACTGGTGCTATTGCCAATTTTCGCTGCGTAGATGAACGCAGTTGGTGTGGTGGATGTGATCGCACTCGCTGTATAAATGTAAATCTCATCGTTGTTATTGCCCAAACCTGCACCACTCGTCGAACTGTAATTATAAGCTGCGGTATCAACGGCAGCAGCCCCCCAAGGCAGGGTAATCACAGTTCCAGCTGCAATCGTTTGATTGGGTTTGACCGTGAATGAGGCTTCCATTTCAGCCAAATCTGTGAAGCTAGTTCCACCATCGCTCGCGATTTCATTATCATTAATGTAAAACACAGTTCCAGCGGGTAAATCCTTGAGGACAAGAATGGCAAAACTGTCTGGTGTGCCACTAGTGTTGTAACCGACAATGGCAACATCTCCTGCTTCAATCGCGTGACTGGCAGACACGCATAGGCACGCTATAATAATCGATGGTAATATTCGTAATTTCATGGGGCGTAGAATAGGGAGAAGCCAAACTACACAGCCGTCACGATGACACATCTATTATATTGCAACTATTCTGTAACATATACATCCTGCTCATTCACCTTCATACACTGGAGATTTGATGTGAGTGAGTGAGGCTAGTGGCTTGGCAAGGGATTGGATCGCAGAGTGGGACAAAAGAGTGGGACAAAAAA
>CAZREM010000049.1:0-14000 GCA_964599325.1 uncultured Verrucomicrobiales bacterium
GTTGCATTGGCGCACGCGAGCAGGATGAATTTGTTTTCAAACTAGCCCCGATTAGTGTTCCCGGCTTATCGAATAACAAGTTCACCGTTGAAGTTTTTGCACGGCCAGCTGGCACCGGATCCTCGAATTCGGCTGATCAAATCTCGTTAGGTGTTGTGGAGATGGACTACGAGAAGCCCACGGGCTTGCAGGACTCCATTCTTGGGGCGGGTGGCGTGATCACTTTTCCGAAAAAAGGCAGCATCAACACCATGGCCATGCATTCGCATGCCACCACGCCGATTAAGGATATTAGCACGGTGAAGCCTTTTGCGATTGTGAGCGCTCAAGCCAAGACCACCATGGGCGGTTTGATCGCTGATGGCGAGGATGGCAAATTGGCCACCAAGCCGTGGAGCTTCGCGCATCCAGTGATCGGTGCATCCTCGCAACGCATTTTGAGTGAAAGCTCGGCCAATCACTCGCACGAGTTTGCGTTTCAAGCACTGGAAAATGGCACGCTCAATTTGCTGCAATTTGATCCGAACACCGGGCGCGGCAACTTTGTGACTGGATTGACGGGCAATACAGGCGTGAAATTTGGCGCGCTGTATGACGTGCCGTTGCATCCGTTGCAGTCGCTTGCCACGCTCAATGGCGCGAATCCGGGTGGGTGTTCTGGCTATTTGCCGCGCTTTGCGCAACCGATCGGAAATTCGTGGGCGCATCCGCTGTTGCAAAGTTCGCAGATGATCACCCCACACAGCTCAGGTCCGCTGTTGGATCATTCCTTCATGCTTAACCTCGCCTTGTATGATCGATTTTACTTTTCAGGTTTAGCGGATCAGACGGGGCCATTTGGCAGTGGCAAGACCAGTGCTACCCTCGCTGGCGAGTTTCAGGCAGGACAGCGTTTGCTCGATCCACGCTTGCAATTGAATGTGCCGCATGGTCAGACGAGTTCACAATTTGTCAATGAAGTGGCAAGAAATGACGCTTATCGTCGTGTGGCAGCGTGGCAGATGATGCGTGGCGCGTTTAATGTCAACTCGACATCGGTAGCCGCATGGAAGGCGATGTTGGGATCGATTCACGACGCAAAGTCGTTAAAAAATCAGTTGAACAAGGGCAATTCTTCCTCTTCGTTAATGCCGTTGCAACCGGTGGACGCGAAGATCAATGAAACACGGATGAGTCGTTTCCGGCTGCCCGTTAGCGATTCTGAGGAGGATGGGGGTCATCCGATGGAGTCATACTGGCTGGGGCCGCGCGAATACAGTGATGCGGAGTTGCAATTGCTGGCAGAAAAAATCGTCGAACAGGTGCGCCAGCGAGGTCCATTTTTGTCGATGGCTGAGTTTGTGAACCGGCGTCTTGGCAGCGATGGCATGGCGCAGTGTGGAGCGTTGCAACAGGCAATTGATCAGGCGCAACTGAACGCGAGCTTGAGTAATAGTTCTAGTGCTGGATATGAGATTCCTGAAAATGCCTTGACGGAATACAAGTATGCGAACGTCAAAGCGGGTGCGGGATTGAGCAGTCAGGGGGCTCCGGGGTATCTGAGTCAGGCCGATCTTCTGACGGTGTTGGGCAATGCGGCCACGGCGCGCTCTGATACATTTACCATCCGGGCTTACGGCGAGGCGCGTGATGGCGATAATCAGCTGCTGGCATCGGTCGTGTGTGAGGCGGTGGTCCAGCGGGTGCCCGATTTCTTGGATCCGGCGGATGAAGCCACGACTCAGCCAACAGAATTACTAAGCTTGACAAACAAGGCGTTTGGACGTCGCATGCGGATCGTTAATTTCCGTTGGTTGGCGCCAAATGAAATCTAAGTGATCAAATCCAATTCATCTCAATCATGCGTGGTTTACTCTTTGCATTGCTGTCGCTGACGCCCCTGTGCGCTTTTGCGCAGGAAAGTCGTCCGGTGCAGTGTCGTTTTTTCTGTTTCGCGATGGCGGCTGCTCCGTCCGAGGTCTTGGCGCTATCCGACAAAGGCAGCGAAATTCGCTGTCCGCTGCCGACGAGTCAGATCTCCGATAAGATCACGTGTTTCGCCACCAATCAGGTGATTTCTTTTGTTGGGGCGACGGATAAAAAACCCATGGTCAAGGCGTCGATTCCGGCCGCGGTGTCGGATGCGCTGTTGATTTTTGTGCAATCCCCTCCCAAAGCGGGTGAGGCCGCGCAGTGGCAAATTTTGGTGATTGAAGATTCGGCCAAAAATTATCCTGATGGTGGGGCCTTTGTTGCTAATTTTTACAGCAAAGACATCCGCTTTATCATTGGCGAGCACAAGGGTCTGCTGCGAGCGGGGGGCATGCATGGTTATGAGCGGCCAAATCAGCGTGATTCCTTCAACATGGCACCGGTGGTGTTTGAATTTCAGAACAAGGACAAATGGCACGTTGCCAACGAAAGTGCGTTGCGCTTCTTGCCGGGAATGCGTTACTTGATCATTGCTTACGTGGATCCCGCCTCCGGACGTCCGCGGATCAAGACATTGCAGGACATGCCACCGATCAAATCGTCTGCCAAAGCACCAGCACCCGCACCCGCACCATAGTGGGTCTTGCTGTCGCTTGCATTTTTTGCGCTTGCCAAACGGGAATGGATTCGTTGAAGTTCCCCATGGCAGATTTTCCATTAGCTCTCTCGTTTGATGACGTTTTGCTGCTGCCGGCGCTGAGTGAAATTTTGCCATCGGATGTCCGATTGGCGACAGAGGTGACGGCAGAAATTGGTTTGAACATCCCAGTGGTGTCAGCGGCGATGGACACGGTGTCCGAAGCTGAGTTGGCCATCGCCCTAGCGCGCGAGGGGGGCATGGGGGTGATCCACCGGGCGTGTGGCATTGAGGAGCAGGCGGCGATGGTTTCGCGCGTGAAGCGTTCAGAAAACGCAGTGATTCTCAAGCCGCACACGGTGTCCAAGCAGCAAACAGTCGCGGAGGTGCGAGAGATCATGGAGCGTTTGGGCTTTTCTGGTTTTCCTGTCGTCGATGAACACGGGCACTTGGAAGGCATGGTGACGGGACGCGATGTGCGCTACATCGAGCGTCAGGACGCACGTGTGGAAGATGTGATGACGCCGTTGCCGCGTTTGATCACAGCTCCGCCGCAGATGGAGCTGGAGGAAGCTCGCCGGATTTTGTATCACAATCGCATCGAAAAATTGCCCTTGGTTTCGGCTGACAACGTGTTGGTGGGGCTCATCACTGGTGCGGATATCGAAAAACGCATGACCTTTGTCCACGCGGCGAAGGATCCCAATGGGCAGCTGCGCTGTGGTGCGGCTGTGGGGGTGGGTGCGGATTTTCGTGAGCGTGCTCAGGCCTTGATCGAAGCAGGGGTGGATGCGTTGTTCATCGATGCAGCCACGGGGCATACGACGCGGGTGATGGAAGTGATCACAACGCTGCGGGCGATGTCGGCGCGTCCAGTTGTGGCGGGCAATGTGGTGACAGAGGCGGGGGCGCGTGATCTGGTGTCGGCTGGTGCCAGTGCGGTGAAGGTGGGGGTTGGTCCTGGTTCCATCTGCACCACTCGCGTGATTGCCGGAGTCGGCATGCCACAATTCACGGCGATTCGCAATGTGGCGGATTATTGCCGCGAGCACGGGGTGAAGGTGATCGCGGATGGTGGCATTCGTTATTCTGGCGATGTTGTCAAGGCTCTCGCGGCGGGGGCGGATCTCGTGATGTTGGGATCGATTCTTGCGGGGACGCGGGAAAGCCCGGGTCAAACGGTTCAATCGCAAGGACGTCGCTTCAAAACTTATCGCGGCATGGGTTCGCTCGGTGCCATGCGCAAGGGAGCGGGGGATCGTTATGGGCAAAATAGCTCGGGTAAGTTAGTGCCGGAGGGCGTGGAGGCGCGTGTGCCCTACAAAGGACCGCTGTCTGATGTGATTTTTCAGTTGATGGGCGGTGTGAAATCGGGAATGGGCTATGTGGGTGCGAGCACGTTGCAAGAATTGCGCGAGAGAGCTCAATTTGTGCGGATCACCACCGGCGGCTTGCGCGAAAGCCATGTTCACGACATTGTGCTGACTGAAGAGCCTACCAATTATCAACCCATGTCGTGATCGTCGGCGTTGATTTAATGTTAATTTTGATAAAAAATGACTGATACACAGCATGTAGCCGTTTTAGATTTTGGGTCACAATACACGCAGTTGATTGTGCGTCGGGTGCGGGAGTTGGGTTATCTGGCCAAATTGCATGCGCCAGAGGATTTGCAGCACTTGGGGCAGCCGGGGGCGATTATTTTATCGGGTGGTCCTCGCAGCACGAGTGAGGTGGACGCTCCGGATCTTGATTTTGAGTTGTTGAAGTCATATCAGGTGCCGGTGTTGGGCGTTTGCTATGGCATGCAGCTGTTGAACATCAAATTTGGTGGGACTGTGCACGCGAGTGATCGACGCGAATATGGGCCAGCGGCGTTGCAGCCTCAACAGGGTCAGGGCTTGTTCGCTGGAGTGACAGCGGGATCGCAAGTGTGGATGAGTCACTCGGACACGGTGCAGCAGTTGCCAGCAGGAACGCAGGTCTTAGCCGTGAACCAGCATGGCACGCCGGTGGCGCTGCAGTGGTGTGAAAATTTTTATGGCATTCAGTTTCACCCCGAGGTGACGCACAGTCATGAGGGAACCGCGATTTTGCGCAATTTCCTTTCTAGTGCGGGGGATTTGCGTGAATTTCGCATCGAGGACTTTAAGCGGGAGCTGATCGAGCAAATCCGTGCTCAAGTGGGTTCGCGTCAAGTGGTGTGCGGGGTTTCTGGAGGGGTGGATAGCACGGTTTTGGCGGTGTTGTTAAAGGAGGCTGGTGTGAACATGCGTGCGATTTTTGTTGATCATGGGTTGATGCGAAAAAATGAGGGTGAGGAAGTGCGGCGCAACTTCGAGCGAATGGGGGTGCCGATTGAGACGGTGGACTGCGAGGAGCGGTTTCTCAGCGCCCTGGCTGGTGTTGAAGATCCGGAGAAGAAACGCGTCATCATCGGCAATTTATTCGTGGACGTGTTTTGGGATGCGGTGGGCGATGCGGAGATGTTAGCACAGGGAACCTTGTATCCTGACGTGATTGAAAGTGCCTCCAATGCGCGTTCGAAGGCCTCGAAGATCAAGACGCACCATAATCGCGTCGATCGCATTCTTGAATTGCAAGCTCAAGGCAAGGTGCTGGAGCCGTTGGCAGAGTTGTTTAAGGATGAAGTGCGTGAGCTGGGGGCTTCGTTGGGGATCGCGCATGACATTCTCTGGCGTCATCCGTTTCCTGGTCCAGGGCTGGCCGTGCGCTGTCCGGGTGAGGTCACGCGGGAGCGGTTGACGATCATTCGCGAGTGTGACGCTATTTTTATCGGTCAACTCAAAAAAGATGGTTGGTATGAGCGTGTTTGGCAGGCGTATGCGTGTTTGATTCCGGTTAAAACGGTGGGAGTCAAGGGCGATGAACGGTCATATGAGTGGGCATGCGGCTTGCGCGCGGTGGTGAGTGAGGATGCGATGACGGCTGATTGGGTCGAGCTGCCATACGATCTGCTGCGACAGGCGAGTCACCGGATTCTCAATGAGGTAAAGGGCATCAATCGCGTGCTGTATGATGTTTCCACCAAGCCACCCGCCAGCATCGAGTGGGAGTAATCGCGACGCTTGCGATTCAGCCGCTAGAGGATTTTTTGGAAGGACGTTTCGGGCGATTAAATTCGAGCGGATGGTGATGGTTGATTATCGGCGATCAAGCAGGATGGTCAATCCGGTGCGGAAGTAGGCCACGCCTGACCAGAAGGTGAAAATTGCTGCAAGAGCGCAGGGGTAGAGGGGGGGGATTGGCGACAGGCTGAGCATCACACAGCCGAGCGCGATCATTTGCGTGACCGTGCAGATCTTGCCGCTCCAGTGTGGGGCGATTTTCACGGTTTTGCCTCGATACCATAGATAGCTGATGCCACCCAGAATCAACGCATCACGCGCGATAATGAGTAGAAAAAACCACAAGGGCAAACGCCAACCCGAAGCCCCCCAGTCCACCCAGGTGAGCAGCGATAATCCAGTGAGCAGCAGTGTTTTGTCCGCAATCGGATCGATGAAAGCGCCGAAATCCGAGCGTTGATTGAATTTTCTGGCAATGAAACCGTCGAGAGCGTCGCTAGCGGCCGCGATGATAAACACCCACAATGCGGCCACGCGCCAGCGTTCGTCGGACTGCCCGATCTCCCGCAGATGATCATAGTGGAGCGTCAGACCTGCGAACACCGGAACGAGCAAGAGGCGCCCGACAGTGATCTTGCTGGCTAGTGTCATGCCTGGCACTTTAGCGCGAGGGATCGAAAGCTGAAAGCAAAAAGCTCATGAAACAGCAATCCAAGCTGCTCAGCAGGTTCGCCAGATGACAGTTCAGCGAATTTGCACACGAGAGCCGATGGCGAGTTTCTCGTAAACCAGCGGCATCGCCTTGTAGTAACCGCGAATGCAGCCGTGCGAAGCAGGGTAGCGCGGCACCTTGCCGATGTGATGACCCACACCGTCCCATGTGAAACGCATCCAGTAGCGCATCGGTGCGCCTTCGAAGCGACCACCCTCTGGAACTTTATCGGTGGAAAGATCGGCATCGCCATTGACCACGTTGCCCTCTGCATCGTAGATTTTTCCGTATTTATTCGACTGCTTATCAATCGTTTTCTCTAAAACAGCATAATTGCCGGTGGGAGATTCGTGGCTGGAGCGACCGCTGGAAATGGGGTAATCCATCACGACACGATCGCCATTGAACAAAATGCCACGCAGTGTTTTGGTATCGAGGATCAAGCGTGCGTTGCTCGGATTGGTCTGATCATAAAGCGCACGATCCATGAAGACATTGTAGGTTTTCGGATAGTCCTTGTTGGCGGTGAAGTGCTCATATGTCCCCGCAGGATAGGGATTGTCGGCGTCTGCAGCGGACGCGTCGTGACCATCGCGATTACCCGCGGGGCGCTTGCCGACGTTGGGGTCTGGCTTCCAGCCACAATGACTGAGCAATAAAGCAAAACAGGCAATGATGAAGCAAACCGGGCGAGGAAAATTCATGGCGGGTGTGTGGCTATTTCGATAGCGAGCGCACCATGGGAACACAAGCTTAATCGGCAAAACTATCGTGACAAGGGTTGGCAAAGTGTGAGCAATGCGGGATCAATCTGATACTTGGCATCCGTCACGGCTTCAATGGGCAAGCACCCGAACGTTCCTTCGCGGTAGGTCATGATTGCGTTGCTGGCTCCCGAGTGAAGTGATTCGACAGCAGCCACCGCAAACTTGTAGGCCATGATGCGATCATGCACAGTGGGCGAACCGCCGCGTTGCACGTGACCTAGCACGGTCAGGCGCGCGTCCATGCCGAGGGAATCTGTCATCCAGCGAGTGAGGTGCTCTGACATGCGAGTGCCTTCTGCCGTGATCGCAAGAACATGGGTTCTGCCTTGTTTTTTCTGTTCCATCAATCGAGCGCCAATGCTGGCCAAATCATAAGGCATTTCGGGAATCAGGCAAATTTCGGCACCGCTCGACAGCGCTGACACCATGGCCAGATAACCGCAGTGGCGTCCCATCACCTCGATCACAAAAGCGCGCGAAAACGAACTCGCGGTGTCGCGAATCGAGTCCACGGATTGACGAATCATGTTCAGTGCGGTGTCCACTCCCAAGCAGTAATCCGTGCCGGGAATGTCGTTATCAATCGTCGCAGGAATGCCTGCAAACGGCACATGGAAGTCGCGATAAAATTGGTTGAGTGCGCGGAACGAACCGTCGCCACCAATCACGATCAGTTTTTTGATGCCACGCCGCTCCAAGTTTTCGAAGGCCTGCTGCCGATAGGTGAGTTCGAAAAAGCGCTTGGAGCGCGAGGAGCGCAGCAGTGTGCCGCCGCGGTGCAGCATGCCGGAACATCGCTCGCGGGTGGCGAGATGGATGTTGTCATCAATCAGCCCGCGCAAACCATCGTAGATGAGGTAAGGCTCGTAGCCCTTTGATTTCGAATACTCCACACAGCACTTCACGGCGGGGTTCATGCCGGCGCTGTCGCCTCCCGATGTCATGATTGCGATACCTTGAGCCATTGCGGCAGAATTGATGGCGATAAACCATTGCAAATGCAAGCTTATCAACTGACAAATCGCGACACATGCAATTGTTTCATGCAGTTGGCGCGCCATCTGCGCTCACTGATAACTCACGCGTAAGCGAGCAAAACGCGCCCCCGCCTGGCTGAGCGGCACACGGCTGCGCACGGTGACGCTGCTAGCTGTCGGTGCGCTGAGGTTTTCGCTGGTCACGTCTTGGATGGACCAAGGGGCTTGGAGATCATCTGTCCATTCCACCGTGCAGGAGAGCTGGGGGTCATCGCTTTTGCAAGTGTAAGTCAGTTCGAGGGCCAAGGCGGTTTTTTGCCATTCAATCGGCAGCGACTGCGCAAGCAAGGGATTCAGCCCAAGGGCGTATTCGAGCAGATTGGTCAGGCCATCGCCATCCGCATCCGCGTCATTGGCTGCTTGCGCGCCATTGTCATAGCGAGAAAAATATTGAAAACGCCAGAGTTCAAGCTTTGTGCGTGCGGGTTCAATGACCAGCGTTCCGGTGGCTGAGCCCTGGTAATTCGCCTCGCTGATCGTGGCAACGACGGCGTAAGTTCCCGCGTTTGTGGGTGCTGTCGGGCTACCGTTATAAGTAAAATCGACCATCAGTCCCGCGGGATTCGTGATGGCAGAGGCTGATTTCGCATTGCCATCAGATGTGGCAGCCAAATTGCCCAACGTGACGGCCGCCAGTGCTTTGCCAATGACCAGCGTTCCGGTGGCTGAGCCCTCGTAGAGGGGATCGTTCACCGTTGCTGTGAGTGAATAACTGCCCGCGGCGTTGGGTGGGGTGGAGAGTCCGGAGTAAATGATGCTGTGACCGAGCCCGCTCGGGGTGGTGCTCAGTGTGACCGCTTTGGCAGTGCCATCATAGACTCGCTGCAGGCTCCCCCACTGGAGCGTGGCGAGCCCTTTTTGGATCATGAAACTGCGATCAACGCTTGTGGCCGGCAGAAAAAAAGTATCGCCAGCTTGACTGGCTCGCACGGTGACGCTGCCGACTCCCGTGCAGGTTAATTGATTGCCCTGGATTTGCGCAGGCCCACTGACCACCGAAAAACTCACGGGCAGACCAGAACTCGCCACAGCGGTGAGCGTGAGCGGTTCTGCACCGTAGCGCAGGTCGCTCATCGGCTGGAATGTGATCGATTGACCCACGGCCACGATGCCGGGGGTGTAGTTGAGTTGCAATTGACTAAACTGCGCTGAAGAAGGATTGGTGCTGTTGATGGCAGCTCCGGAAAATACAATGCCGAATTGATTGAATCTCGGGCTGTAAACGGGGGTGGTTGCGGTGCTTTGAGCGGACGTCAGCACGCCATTGTTATTGGGAGTGGTGTCGGTGTAGGTGGAACTGAGGTAAACAGTATCCGCCCCGCCGTTGGTGCTAGGTCTGCTGACGCGCGAGCGCACCACCACCCCCGCTGCGGTGCGGGTGCAGGATTGCGAAAAATTGAGCGTGACCTCGCCGGCAGGAGAATTGGCGCCAACATAACTCGGGCTGCTATCCGGCGTGCGCGGGGTGCAACCAAAGATCGATGAAGCAAAATCGCCGCTGGATGAGCTGCTGGTGCGCTCATAGAGGCTGCTGGCTGCGCTGCTATTCGCCATGGCGGTGTATCCCAGCCAGTTTGTGACAATGGATGCGTCTGGATCGCGTTGATCATAGAGCCCAAATCGAAACCACTGGCCTGCATTGCCGTTAAGCCCCGTGTTATAGACTCGCACCGTGCCCGTGCATTCGATCACATCGCCTACGGTATCCAGCAAAATCGCGGGAAATGCCGCAAAAAATGGACAAGACGCGCCGGAGTTGCTGGTTGTGTTTCCCGACCCGACCCCACCGTTGGCATTGAGCAGCGGTGCATTGGTGTCGCTACCAGTCACCGTCGTGCCCGTGATCACCCGCCAGTTTGTCAGCGGACGGCTAAAAGCATTGCGCGCGATGGTGAACGTGGCATTGGCGCTGCCCGTGTAATTGGCATCGACGATTTGAGCGACGACCAAATAAGCTCCGGAGCGGTAGGGCGGCGTGGCGCTGCCGTTGTAGGTGACAGATGTGTTCAGCAGTGGTGGCACAGTGCTGATGGTGACGGATTGCGGATCGCCTGTGGCATTGACCTGCAGATTGCCGATGGTGATGGAGGCACTGGCGGGCTGAATCACCAGAGTGCCGCTGGCGTTTCCCGTGTTGACGGGGTCATCCAGCACCACTGAGACAGCATAGCTTCCTGCGTTGATGGGGGCTGTTGGGCTGCCGTTGTAAGTCACGAACACAGCAGTGCTGGGCACAGTGCTGACGCTGACCGATTTTGCCGTGCCGTCATATGTGGCGCTGAGCTGACTGAGACTGATGCTAACGGGATTGGGATTCACGGGGGTGAGATCGCCGATCAGCACAATGTCATCGATGAAGCACGCATCCGCCGCACCGCCGCTGAGTGAATTTGTTTCGATGCGCAAGCCTGTGAGATCCTCGACTTGATCGATGCCGAGGCTGCTCAAGCTCAGCTCCACCCGTTGCCAACCAGAGGCGGCTGGAATCGTGACTGGAACGGCGTCCAACGCGATGCCACCGCGCGAGATGCCAATTTGCAGGCTCGGAGCGGCGGCGGCGGTGTTTAGCCAAAATGATAAGGCATGGTAGCCTAACAAGGAGCGCTTCGTGCAACCGAGCGACAGCAGTTGATCCGTGCCAGCGGGAATCGCGATCGCGGCGCTGCCACGACGCAGATTGCTGGATTGGTTCAGCAACGTTGCGCTCGGGCTGAGGTTGCTCCATCCCGTTTGCAACGCGTTATCATAAATCAGCGCGTTGGCGACGGCTGGCGGCGTGCTGCGAGTGGCAAAGTCCCCGACAATCACCCCGCGACCACTTGTGCCGAGGTAAACACGACCATACACGCGCGGGTCGCCAGCGATGGCGTTGATGTAGCCGAACTGATGCAGTGCATCGTTGATCCGCGTCCAGGTCGCTCCCTCGTCGTCACTGCGAAAAAATCCCACCACCGTGCCGACTTTGCCCCAGATGAACAACGCCGGATAACTCGCTGATGGAGCTGCTCTTCCAAAATCGAATTGATACACTTCGGCGACACTGGCGATTTTGCTGAAGCTCGCTCCAAAATTTTTGCTTTGATACAAGCCGCTGGTGCCCGCCCGTGCCCAGATGTGTCCATTTTTCCCCGGGACTGTTAGACACTGCGCAAAGGCACTGTTCAGGTTGCTCGAAATCGTGGTGAACGTGACGCCACCATCGGTGCTGGTTAGCATTTTTTTCAACGTGCTATCCCACAGGTAAAAGCGCTGCCCATCGACTCGATCTGCCAGAGGAATCAACGTGTTGAAACTGCTGCCGGATCGAATCACGTGATTGGAGCGATCCGCGACATAATAATTGCTGCCATTGCGATCAACGGCGATGCCAGTGGGGCCAGAGAAACGCGCTGTCGTGCCTGCGCCGTTGACAGCTCCACTGGCCCCAGCACTGCCCGCCAAGCTCGTGACCACCGCACCGGCAGTGATTTTTCGGATCAGCTGGTTGTTCGTATCCGCGACGTAGAGGTTACCATTCGCATCGCAAGCCACGGCGTTTGGTGAGTTGAAACGCGCGGCACTGCCGGTGCCGTTGGTGCTGCCACTGGTTCCAGCCAAACCGGCGAAGGTGGTGACGGTGCCATCACTGGTGATTTTGCGAATCGCGTGATTGGTGGCATCGGCAACAAACGCATTGCCTGCCGTATCCAGACAAATCCCAAGCGGATTATTGAATCGAGCACTGGAGCCGAGGCCGTTACTCGTTCCGCTGACACCGGCGCTGCCTGCCCAAGTGGTGACAACACCGGTGCTGCTGATTTTGCGGATGCAGTGATTGCCGGCATCGGTGACGAATAGCACCCCCGCCGCGTCCACCGCGATCCCGCTTGGGCGGTTGAAACGGGCGTTGCTGCCGGTGGCGTCGGTGCTACCACTCAGCCCGGCTGCGCCCGCAATAGTGGTGACGACACCGGTGCTGGTGATTTTGCGGATGCAATGATTGCCGGTGTCGGCGACAAAGATGGTTCCCGAGGCATCCACCGTGATCCCCATTGGTGAATTGAATCGAGCGGCCGAGCCCGTGGCGTCGGTGCTGCCGGTGTTACCCGCGCTACCGGCCAGTGTGGCGACGGCCGCATTGCGTCGAATGATGCGAATGCAGTGATTGCCTCCATCCGCGATCAGTCGCTCGCCACTGGCATTCACCGCCACCGCGCTGGGCAGGTTGAACCGCGCGTTGCCGCCACTGCTGTCGGTTGAACCCGCGATGCCAAAGGAGCCAGCGAGCACATTGAATGTGGCCACCCCCGAGCTGTTCGGGGAAACCGCTTGCGCGATGCTGTTCCAACTCGCACCAGCGTTGGTGGAATAAGAGGCCATCGCATTGGGCGGGCACCACAAGAGTCGCAGTCCATCACTGCTGAACACGATTCGTCCGCAACCATTGACGGTTTCGCTGGGCTCTGTGAGGAATTTGCTCCAAGTGACTCCGGCATCGTCAGACGCGTAGGTGTCCCACCCATTTTGGCGTAGCAATTTTTCCGCCGCAAGCTCCGCTCCGGTTATCGCGTTGTTGCTGCCATTGGACGGCGCGAGTCGTCCTTGCTGAGGCGAGCGGCTGATGTCGTCGTGGCGAAATCCGGTGTAGTCGCCCACCGCGCTGTAGAGCGACGGACCGGCGGTGGGACTGTGCAGGTCCAGCGGCACGAGTTCTTCCAAGCCTTGATTAAAAAAAGTCCAGGTCCGCGCCGTGCCGCTGCTGCTGAGTGTGCTGGTGTTGTAGAGGCCATAGCCCGTGTTGAACATGGCGCGGTTGGAATCAAAGGGATCTATGTCCACATCGGTGATCCAATGCGGACCCACCGTGCTGGCCCACGGCGAGACCCCGACACTGCGCGTGGCGGATCGCAGCGCCGATGTCCAATTCGCTCCGCCATCGGTCGAGCGATAAATTTCATCCCCCGGCCACCAGCGATGCAGCGTTGACACAATCACATGTCCCGCCACTCGCGGGTCCGCGGAGATGCCAGAAAATCCGCCTTGTCCCGTCGGCGGCTGGATGAGGGTCCATGTTAAACCATCGGCAGACAGCTTCCACACTTGCGAGCGTGTTTGACCGTTGCTGGGCCCGGTTTGATCGCCCCATGTGCTGTAAAACACGCCGGCGGCATCGAAGCTTCCTTGAATCGCCATCATTTCCGCGCCGGTGGCGAGACCCGGCTGATTGGCCACGCTGCTCCAGGTCGTGCCATTGTCATCGGATCGCCACAAGCTGGGTCCTGTGAGTGTATTGCCGGCGGCAAAAACAGGCACATTGCTGCTGGTGCTGCCCGCAGGGCGTGGGTGATAGAGCACAAAATTCGCCGAACTGGGTAAGAAATTGTTCATGCGTGTCCACGTGCTGCCAGAGTCGGTGCTGCGCCATAGCCCCATGTTGCTGGTGCCAATGAGAATGATCGCCCCATTCACGGGGTTCACCGCGATGCGCTCACCCGTGCCACGTGCTTCGCCATTTCCTGCCATCTTAAAGGGCAGTGAGACGTAATTCCAGGTCTGACCTCGGTTCGTGGAGCGATAAAATCGCGAGAAAAGCTTCCAAGTTTCGCTGCCACCATATTGACCCGAGGTGAAATAGACGCGATTGCCATCGTTCGGATCAAGACCGACACTGAGAACACCCAGATGCTGAAATTCGTTGTTTAGTCCACCAATCTCATCATTGAGAGCTTGCCAACGCGTTGCACCGGGATCGAGTCGATAGATCCCACCCACGTCGGTGCGAGCATACACCAATCCCGCAACACTGGGGTGATAAATCGTTCCGGTCACAAATCCGCCGCCGCCGATTTCGACATTGTTCCAGTTGTA
>CAZREM010000050.1:0-2227 GCA_964599325.1 uncultured Verrucomicrobiales bacterium
GACGACCAGAAGCTGACGGATTCGCGCCCGCCAGTGGGCCAGTAACGGACAAGCGTGCGAGGCGGCGCACCCTTGGAGCGAAAAATCGTAGCACCGAGGATGAGCAGGTCGAAGTCGGATGCTCATGGCGGAAATGGGTGAGTCGTTGTTGAACCGCCGCATCCGCAGTCGGTTCGATTGGCAACGGCGTGGTCGGCAAGGCGATGGGTTTGATCTGGCGGATGGTGATGCGGCGTCCGCCTTGCTCGTGGGTGGTGGAATCGAGCACATCCTGTGGAGAAATGTGGAACCCTGGCTTTGCTCCAGCCCCGGAGGGCGAGGCTGTATGGCTGACGTTAGCACTGGGTGTGGCAGGTGCAGCTGAAAGGCCAGAAGCACAAAGGCTGATCAGGAAAAAATTGCTAAGAACAGAGCCACGCAAGCCAACCCGTTTTGACGAGGTTGGGAGTTGCATGTCGATATACATTGTTGTCCACGATTCGCGAATCAGTGCGTTTTGTCCAGATTTTAATCCGAGCGTTGTTATTTTTTGATCGTGCAACTTGTGGTCACATCAACAGTTGTGCAGCTTGAATGGAGATATTCTCACGGCGATGCGTGAAATCGCGTGGCAAGCATGTGCCACAAGCGGTGGGCCAGCACTAGGCTAGCAATCAAGAGTCCGAGAGCCAGCCCCCACCACACACCAGGTGGTCCGTGACTCAGATGCATTCCCAGTAGCCAAGCGACAGGCAGACCAATGAGCCAATATGCGACAAAGCCCGTTACCGCCGCGTAGCGGGTGTCGTGCATGCCACGGAGCAATGCGGCCGACGATACCTGCCAGCCATCAACAAGCTGAAAAACCCCAGCGACCACTAAAATATTGACCGTCATTTCAATCACCGAGGCATCCCGAGTAAAAGCCTGGGCCAATGGACGGCCAAGACAGAGGAAAATCACGGCACTGAGGGCGGTGAATCCGGCACTCATCCACCAGCCAGTGAGCACCAGTGGCCTGAGTAAATCCTCGCGGTTCGCGCCAATGTGCTCGCTCATGCGCATGGTCAGCGCCATCGACAGACCGAGCGGCACCATGAACGCCAT
The DNA here is from genome assembly GCA_964599325.1 of uncultured Verrucomicrobiales bacterium. GTDB lineage: Bacteria > Verrucomicrobiota > Verrucomicrobiia > Verrucomicrobiales > Akkermansiaceae > UBA956. The sequence continues at coordinate 1,087 of CAZREM010000050.1, forward strand.
CGCCGCGCAGGTCATCGCCACCTGATGGGCGGCCATGGCAGTGACACCGAAATACCCCATCATCAGGCCAGTGACTGAAAATGCGGTCACTTCGCAAAGCATCTGCAAACTTGCCGGGATGCTCACGGCCAAGTGGCGACGCATCTCGCGCAGCGACGGCAAAATCAGCCAGCGGCGCGGCACCCAGTCTTGAATGCAACGGGCTTTTTTTAACCACAGCCACATGCATAACAGCGTGGCGCAACGCGCGACAAACGTGGCCCAGGCGGCACCGTTCATGCCCATGCGCGGCATGCCCCAGTTGCCATCGATCCATAAAGCATTGAGCCCCACATTTAGCGCCACTCCGCCTAGGAAGATCCAGAATGGTGGCCACGGTCGATTTAGCGCATCGGCATGGTATTTTAGCGCCAGCGCCATTAAGCCCGGGATTGCCGAGGCACAGATAATGAGAAAATACTGCGGAGTGAGGGTCAGCACTGCTGCGGGTTGATGCAGCCAGTGGAGATGTTGGCTGATGATGACGGCAATCAGCAGCAGCAATAGCCCGATCCACAAGGCCATCCACAGGCCGCAGCGGCAGTGTTGTCGCGCCAATGTGGCGTCACCCGCGCCGCGCGCGTTGGAGCTGAAGACAGAAACACTGGTTAAAAGTCCGACCCCGCCCACAAATAAAATGTAGAACAGCGCATTTGCCAGGGCGAGCGCCGCAAGCACTTCCTCGCCGAGGTGACCGAGCATGACGGTATCCACCACGCCCATCAGCATCTGACTCAGCTGCCCGATGATCAGGGGGCAGGCGAGTCGCAGGGTTTGGCGGGATTCGGTGAGGAGCGACATGCGGGCAGCATGCATGAACGGGCGCGTGCGATTTGGCAATGTCTTTTCGGTGACAAGCGCTGTGAATGGATTCTTGTTCAAAGCTTGTGATCACGCGCGTTTTTGTCTATGACTTGTGTCATGGCCAATGTTTTCAAGCAGTTTGGACAAAAAATCCAAGAAAAAGCGATCGTTTCGGCGCTTGCAAAAGGGAAATTGCAGTGCATGGGATGCGGTGCGAAGCGCTTGCAGCGGCATGCTCAGGAGGCGGCGATGCTACAATGTGCGGCTTGCGGGCGCGTGGCTTCGATGGATGAGATGA
>CAZREM010000050.1:2327-12519 GCA_964599325.1 uncultured Verrucomicrobiales bacterium
ATGGCTTACGCGGCGCTGCGTTCGAAATACTCGAAGCATCAATTGCTACTCAAGAATGATGAGCTGATTCTAACACGTGAGTTATGGGGACGTTTGACAGTCAAGTCGATGGCTCGCACGGCGATCCGGGAAGTGGAGCAGGCGGTGTTTTACACGCGCAACTATGAACCGGTTTATGGCATTCAAATTCGTGGAGATCGCAAGAAATTGCGTTTTGGAAGCGGACTATCCGGCGCGGAGCGTGCGTGGCTCGTCGCGGATTTGCGTCGTGAGATGATGGGGCAGGAGAGAGAGGTGGCGTCAGCATCCGGCTCTGTGAACACGGCATCGCTGCGGCATGCGGTTGAAAAGGCGGAGCCAAAAAACGATGAGCTTCCCAGCGCCTTAGGGGGCGGCGGTCACGCATCTTCGGCTTTTCATGATGGTCGCATTGCCTCTCACCGTGGCGGCAGTGATTTTCGCTGCGTGGTGCCTCGCTCGAAAGCGGCTTTGATCGGAGCGGGCGGTGGCATGCTGGTATCGATGATTTTTGTTGTGGTTGGTTGGTTCATTCTACGGGATAACATGCCGGCGCAATCGACCCATGAGGTGGCACGGGAGACTGTTTATCGAGCGGGGTGGTCGATTTTTGATATGATTGAGGGGTTTTTCCAGATCATGAACGTCGGCTTCGGAGCCGTGTGGATGATCACCTCGGTATTGGGTTTGATTGTGAGCGCGACAATCTTTGTTCGACAATGGCTGCGCCGGCGGCGCCAGTTGGTGCTCCTGGGTGACGCGATGTTCTTGCGCATGCAGCAAGAGGAAGCGGGAAAAGTGGTGAGTGAAATCAAGTATCCACGTGCGGAATGGCGCGATGTGCGTGTGTATCGCAGTGGCAACATGAATGGCCGCGAGATGATGGCGGTGGAGCTGCATTTCGTTAAAAAAGTCGAAAAAATTGCCACTTGGATGGATCAGAGCAACGCACGAGATCTAGAGCGTGAGCTGCGTCAGCATCTTTGAGTTCACCACAACGCGACTGTGACATCGGTTTATACTTTGCCGATCTGGCTCTCAGACATCGCGCAAGAACTCGTGCAAGGTGCGTATCAGGGCCTCCTTGCGAAAGGGTTTTGGAAGGTAGCCATCCATCCCGCTATCGAGGCAGGCCTGCACATCGCTTGGTTGCGCATTAGCGGTGAGAGCGATGATGGGCAGATGTTCGAGCTGCTGATCGCGCGCTTGTTGGCGAATCTGGCGCGTGGCTTCGTAGCCGTCCATGACTGGCATTTGGCAGTCCATCAGCACCATGCGGTAGGGGGCGGCATAAGCCTTCGCCACCGCTTCGACGCCGTCGCTGGCAATGTCCACGGTGAAACCCAGTTTTTCCAACACCATCCGCGCCACCGTTTGCCCAATCGCCAAGTCATCGACGACCAAGATTTTTCCGTGAAACTCCTTGTTCGCCATGGCCGTGGATTCGGGTGCGGCGGGAATCTCCTTGGCATCCATGACTGGCAACTGGAGGTTGAAGCTGAATTCGGTGCCGACATCTTTTTGGCTTCGCACATCGATGGTGCCCTTCATCATCTCGACCAAATTGCGCGAAATCGCCAAGCCCAGGCCGGTGCCACCGAAACGTCTTGTCGTGGAACTATCGGCTTGGGTGAAGGGGGTGAACAAATGTTTCAGCTCCTTCGGAGACATGCCAATGCCGGTATCTTTGACGCAAAACTCGATCTGCGCCACTTGGTCTGCCATGATTGGTTTCGCCAAACGCACATGGATGGCCACGCTGCCCGCCTCCGTGAACTTGATCGCGTTGCCGAGCAGGTTGGTCAGAATCTGGCGCAAGCGCGTGGCATCGCCGATGACCCAATCGGGCAAATCAGGTGAAATATGGCGGATCAGCGGCAGCTCCTTGTTTTGCGCGCGCAGTTCGAATAACGACGTGACTTCGTGAACGAGTTGCAGCAGCGAAAATGGCAGCTGCTCCAGCTCCATCTTGCCTGCCTCAACTTTTGAAAGATCCAAGATATCGCCGATGATGTGCAACAAGGCGCTGGCGGATTTCTCCGCCGTGACAATCATGTTTTCCTGCTCCGCACTCGGATGGCTGTCGCGCAACAATTGCAGCATGCCCAACACACCATTCATCGGCGTGCGAATTTCGTGACTCATGTTCGCTAGGAAAATGCTCTTCGCCTGATTGGCAGCCTCGGCCTGTTCTCGCGCGATGCGTTCCTGATTTTGTGCCTCAGCGAGCTTGTGTTGCAGCGCCTTCTGATCGCTGATGTCGAAGTGCGTTCCAACAAAGCGATAAGGCTTGCCGGTTTCATCTCGCACGGCGCGTCCCTTGGCCATGATCCACACAAAATGACCCTCCTTGTGCTGCAGCCGATGCAAGTTTTTGTATCGGTCTTTGCGACCGCGCAAGTGCTCGTTGATTTCGCGCAAGCTCTCTTGCTTGTCCTCGGGGTGAATGCGTTTTTCCCATTCCGAGTAGTCGTTCGATATCTCGTCGTCACGATAACCCAGCATCGATTTCCACAAAGGCGAGTAAATGACCTCGCTGCTCTTCAAGTCCCAGTCCCAGAAGCCCATGTTGCTGCCTTCCAAGGCGAGCATGAGCCGTTCCTGTGAGATCTCGATCGCATCGATTTGCTTTTTGATCAATCGCGCCTTGCTGCGCAGTTCCAGCAAGGTCTCCACTTGCAGCGTGTAGAGGTCAAAGCAGTTGAGTAACGATTGATCCAGTTTCTCGTAAGAAACGGCGCGTTGCTTGGAAATGCCGGCGATCACCAGCGCGCGCAGTTGATTTTGATGATCGCAGCAATAGCCGATCACCAACTGAGCCACCTCAAAATGGCCAGAAAGTTTGGCGAGTGTTTCGCCCTCGTGGATGATGGCTTTGCTCTGTTTCTTGGTGCGTTGACCTGTGATGGTCCCGATCTCCAGATTCAGAAAATCCCGCAGGCGGCTCCAGTCGCCATGGAAGCAATCCATGCGAGTTGTGGCACTCGGCTCAGAGTCCAGCTTGGGTTCTGCTTCCAATGCCGAATCGTTGGTGGTTTTCCAGAAGATGCCAAACTCGAGCTCAAAGAGATCAGGCATGGCTTCGGCGATGAACAAATCCAGCTCATGCTCATCGTTTTCGTCGATCTCATGCGCTTGAGTGCTGAATTTGTAGATCCGCCTGATGCGCTCGCTCTCGATGTCGAGACGATCACGCAAAGCCACGCATTCCTGTTGTGTCAGTTGCAGTTTCGCAAACTTGGCGCTCATTTCCTCATAGCGAAGACGCCACACCTCATTGGTGAAGGCGTTTTCGCTAGATGGCGATGTAGCGGGCTGGGTCACGGTGGAGGTGGCGTTGCGGAGAATCAGGCGTTGCGGTAAATGGCGTAAAGGGCAGTGGTGTAGTTGTGGTAAGTGTTTTTACCTCCCAGGCGCGCAAACTCTCCGAAGCCATACATGCCAAGCCATGGAGGAACATCGCCATCGCGGGAGAGCGGATACTGCATGCGGCTGACCAGTTCGTCCTTCATGATGCGATTGAAGAGGAAGCGTCCACGCGCCAAGCAGTCCGCATGAAACACAGCGACCGGTTTGGCATTGCCCACGCGGGCGTTCATCGCGGCAGTCATGCGATCCAGATCCGAAAAAATTAACTCTTCATCGCGCACCGTGAGCCAGAGCTTGGTGCCCGTGGCAATTCCGGTGGCATAGTGCATCGCGCCATCCGCATCCACCTTGGTGACCACGCGCAGAATGTGCGGATTGCCGTATTCCGCAGCCAAATCCGACGGCAACAGCTCGGCGAGGGCGCCAATCGGAATCGTGTCGCCGCAAGTGGCCGAAGTGTCCAGCCCCAAGCGTTCCGTGTATGCCTGCCACGCTGGTTTTCCATCGAGTGAAATGATGCGCGTGCCGTCGGCTTCAGTCACCGTCAATGGCTCACCAATCGCGACAAAACCGTGCGAAGCCTGTGTGTCCACGGTGAGAGTAGGGTCAGCAAAGCCGATCATCCACGCACCATGCTCGTAAACATGCGCGTCAACCATTTGATAGCTAACCACCCCACGCATGTTATCCGCCGACGTGGCTCCAAAAATGGTCACATCAGATCCAAAAACAGCTTCGATGCCCGCAATGCAAGCATCGTTATCAATGTCAATGCCCGATGCGAGCAGATTGATCATGTTGATGCCTGGTTGTTGACGTTTGAGATCATGGGCCATCTTCACCGATTGCTCATAGGCGGTGCGGCCACAAATGGAATCGACATGCGCGACAGCAAATTCCTGACCACGAACGGCCATGATCGCGACATCTTTCATCGATTCACTCACACCCTCCCGTCCCACAATGCCACAGCAAGACGAACCAACCACGCGCGCTGAGGGAGCTAAGCTGCGCGCTTGATCGATCAAATCCTGATAATTGTGACCGATCGACGCATTGATCACGATCAATTGGCAGTCGGTATCCTCGCCCAACGCCGCCTCTAGGCACTCGCTGATGGCTCGCTTGGAATTAACAACACGTGTGCTTGCGGAGTAGAATTGCAACATGGCTTAATGATGGGGTTTAACGGAATAATCAGCGCATTTCACGCACCTCATGAATCGCTAAAATAATGTTTTTAATCAAGCCGAAAAATCAATGTTTGGTTGAATGCGTGGATGCGTGCCATGAGCAGGCATGACCGGTAGAATAAAAAAACGAGATCAGCTCATGCTCATCTCGTTTTGTCACCTACTGTGATGGAAACTTGGCTCCCTCGGCTTGCGATGTAACCGACACGCATTGCCCCACATTGGCTGATAAGCAAATGTTTATTTTATCCCGCTGACAGGAACATGCCTGTGAAATAGGCAAATTGATGGCATCATGGCCAAAGAAATTGAGGCCATAGAAGTCGGAATCGAAGGGTAGCGGCCAAAGAAGCAGCGGCCAAAGATCAACTGACCAATCCAACAGCAGATCAAGCTGATTTCGCAGCGGTGCGCGCCTTGCGAATGATTGAAGCCACAGTTTCTGATGGCTTGGCACCCACACCGATCCACTTGTCTGCAGCTTCGAGATTAATGGTGTAGTTCACGCCATCCTGCATGGGATCATACACGCCAATTTGCTCGATGAATCGACCATCGCGGCGCTTGCGGCTGTCCACAGCGACAATCTTATAATACGGACGATCGGAGGTTCCTTGACGGTTGAGACGAATGGAGACGGCCATGACGGTAAGTGCTGATCTTAAACTAAAGGTAAATGGAACGAAGTGTAACGACGACAATCAAGGTGGCAGCGATGGATGAAATCCAGCGACGCGCGCAGTTATGTCGTAAGCGGGGTGGAAATCTGATCGGATATCAAGGGCTTGGCAAGAAGAAAGTGCCATAAAAGTGATTTTTTCTAAGCTCCACGCAGCGAAGGCTTGCCAAGCCGCCGAGTGCCACCTAGCAATGAACAATGCGTTTGTTCGACACCCTGAGCCGCGATGTCAAGGAATTGAAGCCAAGCGATGGTCGCACTTTGAGATTTTATTGTTGTGGACCAACGGTTTATGGGCCGGCCCACATCGGGAATTTTCGCACCTTTGTGTTGCAAGATGTGTTTCGGCGCGTGCTAGAAACAAGCGGAGTGGCAACGTTTCATGTTCGCAACATCACGGATGTCGATGACAAAACCATTCGAGATTCTCAGCGGGCGGGCATGAGTTTAGCGGATTTCACCCAGCAGTGGACTCAAAAATTCCATCGCGACTGTGAATTGCTCAATTGTTTGCCGCCACATGAGGAGCCGTGTGCTGCGGCACACATTCCAGAGCAGGTGGCCATGATCGCTAGGCTGGTCGATCGGGGGCACGCTTATGCTTCCGAAGACGGATCAGTGTATTTTAAAATCTCGTCGTTTCCTGAGTATGGTCAATTATCGCGTCTGGACCAGCGTGAGTTGGAACTGGGAAAAACCCAAGCGACCCGGGCGGATGCGGACGAATACGAGAAGCAATCAGTCAGTGATTTTGTGCTGTGGAAGGCACGCCGCGAGGATGACGGGGTCAATCATTGGTCTTCTCCATGGGGTGAGGGACGCCCGGGTTGGCACCTGGAGTGTTCGGCGATGATCGAAAAATATCTTGGGGCGGATTTTGATGTTCACTGTGGTGGCGTCGATTTGGTTTTTCCGCATCACGAGAACGAATTAGCGCAGAGCCGGTGTGCCTGTGGCGGGCGTTTTGCTGGTCATTGGTTTCACATCACCCATCTGCTGGTGGATGGCGGCAAGATGTCCAAGTCGCTCGGCAACATGTTCACGCTAGCCGATTTGCAAGATCGGGGATGGACGCCGATGGAGCTGCGGTATGTCCTGATCTCGGGATACTACCGCAAGCCGTTGAACTTCACGATGGATTCGCTCCACGCCGCACGTGAGGCCATGCTCAAGCTGGCAAAAGGGGCGGCGCAGTTGGCGCGCAACGCGGGTGAAGCGGCCCAGACGCAGCGCTTGCAATCGGTAGATTTTGGTGTGTTTGCGCCGGCTTGGCAATCCTTGATCGACGATTTGAACACGCCTGCGGCCCTGGGCGGTCTGTTCACTGGCATGCGCGAGGCCACTTCGCTGCGGGGAATCGAAGCCATGCAAGCTTTGGCGGCATTGCAGCGTGTGTTGCGCGCGTTGGGCTTGATCTTGCCTGAGTTGCCTCAGGCCCAAGAAGCTCCTGCGGCGGTGCGGGCACTGGCCGAGCAGCGTTGGGCGGCTCGAGTCGCGAAGCAATGGGCGGAATCTGACCGCCTGCGCGATGAGCTTGCCAAACAGGGCTGGCTAGTCAAAGACGGCAAAGAGGGCTATGAGTTAGTCATCGCTGACTAGCATTGTCCTCGCATTTGCATTTATTCCCTCGATGATTATGAAGCAATCACCCATTAATTTTTCAATCGATCAACCCATTCGGCCGCGACGAAACCGCAAGTCCGCGAGTGTTCGCTCACTGGTGGCGGAAACGCGCTTGTCGCCGCGTGATTTTGTTCAACCGTTGTTCGTGCAAGAGGGGTCGATCTCTGAGCCGATTGCCTCGATGCCTGGGTGCGTGCGTTGGGCAGAGGCGGAGATCGTCGCCGAGGCCTCGCGGGTGCGTGCGGCAGGGGTCCCAGCGGTGGTGATTTTTCCAAAAATTGCCGATGGGTTGAAGGATGGTCAAGCCAGCGCTTGCGATGATGCTGCGGGTTTGGTGCCTCGGGTGGTGAGAGCGATCAAGGTGGCTTGTCCCGATTTGACGGTGATCACTGATGTGGCGCTGGATCCCTACAGTTCAGATGGGCACGATGGTTTGGTGCAACAGGAACGTGATGGTTCCCTGACCATTTTGAATGACGAAACGGTTGAGGTTCTGTGCCGTCAAGCTCTCTGCCATGCACGTGCTGGTGCGGATGTGGTGGCGCCCAGTGACATGATGGATGGGCGCGTCGCGGCCTTGCGCGCGATCTTGGACGAGGAAGGTTTTACCCAAGTTGCCATTCTGAGTTACAGTGCCAAGTATGCTTCGGCTTACTACGGCCCTTTTCGAGGGGCCTTGGATTCCGCGCCCAAGGCGGGCGACAAAAAAACCTATCAGATGGATCCTGCCAACGTGCGGGAGGCGCTCCGTGAGGTATGGCTCGACGAGGCAGAAGGCGCAGACATGGTGATGGTCAAGCCGGCAGGACCCTATTTGGATGTGATTGCTAAAGTTCGTGAGGCTTCGGTGTTGCCGGTTGCGGCCTATCAGGTGAGTGGCGAGTATTTGATGATTGAGAGCGCGGCGGCAGCGGGGTGGGTGGATCGACGTTCCATGGTGTTGGAGTCATTGCTGGGGATCAAGCGTGCGGGGGCGTCCATGATTTTGACATATTATGCCACGGAGGCCGCGCAATGGCTGCGTGAGATGGACTGAATTCTCTGCCTCGCTGCGAATCAAGCGAGGCGAAAAATTCTTTGTGAATAGAGTTGTGGCGCTTGCGTCATAGTTAGCAGATCAAATGAGAATGAAATACCGATGGCTACTGCTCCTTGCCGTGACAGGGATGACTGCGTGTCAGAAAAAAACGGAATCGGCAGCAAAGTCTGCGGAGCCTGAGCTGAAATCCCTGCTCACTGAATCCGATCGTTTGTCGCAGCAGGCGGAAATTCAACAACTGCAGCATCAGATTGAATTAGAAAAGCTGGAGATCGAGCGAGAGCGCTTACAACAGGAGCGTGAGCAGTTGTCGCGGGAGCGTGAAGACCGCTCCAAGCAAAAAGAATCGTCGGAATCGTCTGGAAAACTCGCACAAGACCCCAAGTCCGGAAATGCGCCAGCGAGTTCATCGGCCAACGCCATGGGTGCGATCACTCCACGGGAGCGTTCATCTCCAAGTGCAAGCTACGATTACGATTACTCGCTGTTTTTTAATCGCTTGCAGCCGCACGGGGAATGGCTGGAGGCACCTGACTACGGCGCCATTTGGCGTCCGAATGTCGTGGAAGTGGACATGAATTGGCGGCCATACATGGTTGGTTCTTGGTCACACACGGATTATGGTTGGACTTGGATGTCGGATGAGCCATTCGGTTGGGCTTGTTATCATTATGGGCGTTGGGTGAAATTACGGCGTTTGGGATGGTGCTGGGTTCCTGGCTCTCAGTGGGCTCCGGCATGGGTGACGTGGCGGGGCAATCGCGAGGTGGTGGGTTGGGCGCCATTGCCACCCGAAACCATGCACTGGTCAAGCACAGCGAGCGATTGGGATTGTTCGCGGTTGGAGTTGACTCAGAATTCCTATGTTTTCATTCATTATTCAGTGTTCGCGGAGCCAGTGCGCCAGCATTGCTTGCGGGAGGTGGAGGTGAAATCGTTTTTTTCTGATTGTCGCTACATTGGCGCAGTCAATATGGTGCGCAATCAAGTTCACAACGCTCCATTTAGTTACGATGATGCGTGTCGCCGGGTGGGGAGGTCTTTGCCGCAATATCAGTGCGATTTTCAAAATCGGCCGCCGGCACTGAGGTCTCGCCCTGATGAGCAGCGTGTGAGTGGATCGCGGTTGCAAATTTCTGCTCCGCGCGTGGATACGCCATGGAATTTAGCGCTGAAACCGACACGGATTCAATCCAAGTTGACAACGGAGCAAGCCGAACCGGAGTGGAGGGATCGACAGCTGAGCGAGCGTGAGCGTCAATTTCGCGAGGCGAACGCGGCGCAAGCTCGTCAAGCCCTGGATTCGGGTATCGCCACGCGCGTGCAGCGTCGCATTGATCTGGAGCAGCGTGTTGAGCTGCTCAGCGAGGGCCTCAAGTCGTCACCTCAACCGAAGGCATCGTTGTCATCGCAGCGCGATCGACATGACGGCACTGGCGGCCCATATCCCACACGGGATGACGTTCGCGAACGCCGCCGCCAACAGGGTAATGATCTGCCAACGAATGATGAGGCAAAACAACTAGCTGAGCCCCAAGCGCAACAGCGCGAGCAGTTGCCACCGGGCAGCGTGCGTCCGTCCCGTGAGCAGGATCTGTCGCGTCAGCCGAGTTTAGCGGAAAAACAGCAACGTTTGTTGGAGTTGCAGAGGGAACAGCAGGCTGATCAAGCGAAAGTCCAGAGTGAGCAGACGCAAACACGACACCTTGCTGAAGACGCTGAAAAGCGTCGTGAACAGGACAACGCTGAACGGGTGGCTGCTGAGTCCAAAAAACTTGCAGAGCAGCAAGCTCATGAGCAGCAGCTTGCCGCCGAGGCTGAAAAGGAGAAACGTCAAGCCGTTCGGGATCAAAGGCAAGCGCTAGAAAAAGAGCAAGAGAAAGCCCAAGTCATCCAGCAGGAGCAGGCGCGCCAACAAATGATGGCGGAGCAGAAAGCGCAAGACCGTCATCAAACACGCGAGGAGGCTCTGGCGGAAAAACAGCAACGTTTACTCGAGCTTCAACGTGAGCAACGCCAGAAGGAGTCGCAGCAAGCCGAAGAAGAAAAACTTCAAGCTCAGCAGGCAGAGATGCGCCGACAACAAACCGCAGCTGAACGAGAAGCAGCGGAGGCCAAGCTGTTAGCAGAGCGTCAAGCACACGCTCAAGAACAACAGGAGCAGGCTCGTCAGCAGCAGATGGCGGAACATCAGGCGCAGCAAGAGGCCGCGCGTGCGGCGGCGCAACGCGAGGCAGAGCAGGCTCAGGCAGCAGCCGCTGAGCAAGAACG
>CAZREM010000051.1:0-7938 GCA_964599325.1 uncultured Verrucomicrobiales bacterium
GAAGGTGTTCGTCCGGCGTCGCGCCCTCAGTGGCAATGTGCGATACGATCTTCAGACCGGCCGCCTCGTGCAGTTCGCGAATTTCAGTCGTGCTCTCGGGTCGGGCGGGTAAGTAGATTTCGGTGCCATCGAAGCCGGACTTGGCACAAAGTTGAACAAAGTCGCGCACGGATAGTTCAGAGCGTTCCCAATTTGCTTTGGTGAAGAGTAGTTGCATGGATTTGTTGATGATTGAACCAATGCAGAGATAGAGGAAAATAAATCAGATTGGAATGGATCAAGTGGTTTTTGTGATGTAAATTTTGGTCATGCATGATTTAGGTTTTCCGATTGGTGTCGTCTCGCTTGCAGGTCCGGTTACCAGCATCGGAAATGCAGTTTTTGGCGGGCGCTTGCGCGGAACGAGCGGCACGGGATTTGCTCAGTATCGGGTCTATGGCATGTATGCATTGGTATTGTTGCTGGACGGTGGCGGACGCTATCGCGATCGACGGGGTGTGGACTGTAGGCTTTCGAGCGGAGACCTGCTGGTGGTCTTTCCGGAGTGTCCGCATCAATATGGTCCAGAGGCAACTGACAGCTGGGATGAAGTTTTCATCGCGTTTAAGGGGGCAGCTTTTGAAGGTTGGCGGGCAAATGGATTGAGCCCGAGCCAACCCATCAGGCGATGGCTCGATCCGGATTTGCTGGCACAGCGTTTTTTTGAAATTTTGGAAATGCCGACAGCCACGCTTGCGGAATCGACTGCTGTAGCAGCGGCGATTCACCAACTCGTGGCGGATGTGTTGGAGCGACGCGAAACCGAGCGGGAGGCTTGGTTGGAGAAATCACGCCAGCTCCTCAGTGGCGGAGTGGACGCTCCCACACTGACCGATATTGCTGCCGCAATCGGGATGAGCTATGAGAGGTTTCGCAAGGTCTTCCGCGAAGTCACAGGCGAGACTCCGGCGGCGTTTCGTCGTCGGCAGCGACTCGCGCAGGCGGCGCTGATGCTGCACCGGCCTGATCTTTCTCTGGAGCTCATTGCGGAGTCTTTGGGATTTTGTGATGGGTTTCATTTGTCAAAGGCGTTCAAGACCGAGCACGGCGAATCCCCATCCGCTTTTCGACGCCGTGTGTGCGGATGAGGGACTGGGCTCGGTCGGTGTCAAACAGCTATCCAGCAGCGTCGATTCCCGTGCTTGGGGATCGATCAATGCCGAATTTTGAGATTGCGGAACCAAACCGGATCACCGTGATCTTGGAGCACGATTTTTCCTTTTGTCGCTTTGGCAAAAAATGGCATGTCCTTGAACTTGCTCTTGGCGATGAGGGATTTCCCCTCTTCCGTTGCGAGATCGAACGAGGCTGTCAGCGTGCCGTTGAGATGCAGCTCGATTTTTGAGCCCTTGCAGCTGATGTTCGCGTGATTCCACTCGCCCACTGGTTTTGCGACGCCGTCGGGTGGAGCTACGAGGTCGTAGGCCGCACCTGCCCGGTGAGTGGGCAATTTGCCATCGCTGTGACGGCTGTCATCGAGCACTTGCATTTCCATGCCAGAGTGCCATGGCGCGTCGCCTTGTCCAGTGACGCGGAACATGACGCCGCTATTGCCACCCTCAGAAATTTTCCAGTCGTAGCTGAGCTCGAAGTCGCCAAACTCTTCGCGGGTTGCCAAATCTCCCGCTCCATTCGCGGCCCAAGCAATCGATCCATTTTGCACGGTCCAACCCATCGGGGCATTTGGCGCTCCATAGCGTTCCCAACCCGCTAATGTGCGCCCATCGAACAGCAGCTTCCAGCCTTGAGCTTTTTCTTCGTCACTGAGAGTGTTGACGGCCAACGTCGTAGGACCAGAGAGTGACTTGATGTAGCTGATCAAGGACTCCAGCTGGCCGGGTTGCATCGCGGCGGTGAAATTGGGCATGACGGGTTGATAGCCTTCGACAATGTCTACTTCAGGATGAGTGATCGACTTGATCAAGTAGGCGTCATCCACAGTGATTTCACGTCGCGCACCATCGGTGAGGACCGCTTGGCGCGAGCCGAGTAGATTTTTCAAGCTAGGTCCCACGAGGTTCGTTCCATCAACACTATGACAGGACATGCAATAAGCGCGATAAACGGAAGCACCGGGATGCTGTTCGATCGTGGCGCCTTGTTGGTAGCGCACGTATCCCGCAGGAGCCGTGGACACCGGGCCCGGGAGATTTTTGGGAATGCGATTCAAGGTGTAAAGCGCGTCACCCGACCACAACGCGCGACCGGATTCCGATGCCAATTCGCGAGCGACTCTTAGCATCACACAATGTCCTTCTTTGAGACCGTCGATTTGCAAAAAAACAGAGCGTCGATCGGCCGAAACCGACGCCGAGGAAATCTCAAGCTGTGTTTCATCGACCTTCGGACCGCCGTAATTGATTGTCGGCACAAATCGCCATTGGCTGGCGGAGTAGCCTTGATGGTCCCAGCCGCAGCCAGGCGCGAGAGGTTCGGAAAATGTTAGCAGAAAACCATTGGAACGGGCAGAAGCGGATAGCAAGTCGAAGGTGGGGGTCTTGTTCCATTCGAGACGCTGCAAGCCTTCGGTTTGTTTGCCGGGTTCTGCCCAATTGCCTGTGACGCCAAGCTGACCGAGCCACATCGCGCCATCAGGGCCTACGCGCAGTCGATTGACGGGTCCACGCAGTCCCGCGGTGAAACGATGGGCGGAACCTTGCCACTCGCCCTCGACTTTTTCCAAGGCACCGCGCTGGATTCCGCCGTAGAAAATGTCGCCGAAAAACAATTGACCCGCGTAGATCCCCTGCGAAATCAAGCAAGGCTGTGTGGGGGAATTGCTCATCTCGTTCTGCGAAAGCCACAGGGCGGGAGGAGATTCTTGTTTCTGTGTGAAAGGATGCGCTGGCTCATAGCGATGTCCGTTGAAGATGCCATCGCGAACATGGATGATTTTGTTTCCGGGAAGCCAATCGCCTTGATTGTCGGAAACAAAGAGATCGCCATTGGGTCCCAGGCTCAGACCATTGGGCGTGCGATGCCCCGCCGAAATCACCTCGTAGGCTCCCGACCTTGGGTCAATGCGCACGACCGTGCCACGGTCTTTCACTTGTGGATTAGTCGTCGCCCCACCGGGGTTGACCGCCACGGCTAAGGCCAAATAAAATGAGCCATTTTGATAAACGGGTCCGAAGGTGAATTGATGGAAGTTGTCCGAAACCTCCCAAGAATTCGCCACGCATTCGTGCGTTTCGGCAAAGCCGTCGTGATCGCGATCGACCAAGCGCGTGAGTTCTTGTTTCTGTGCCACGTAGATGCTGCCGTCCACCACCGTCAGTCCCAGCGGTTCGCTCAGTCCCCATGCAAATCGTTGCCACTTCGCACGACTGGGATCGGCGGCATTGCTGACGACATACACCGAACCCGTGCGTTCCCAGGTGCAGACGGCCATGCGACCATCGGGCAGCCAATCAATCCCCGTGACGCGGAAATTTTTGATGCCGGGCGGCGTGAGATCGGAAGCGCTGATGGACGGATGTAACGCATTGAGCTTCCCTCCAAAGCCCGGGGACTCGGGTAATGGTCGGGGCTTTGATTCCAATGTCACACGAGCTTGAGAGTTCGCTGTCGATTGCAGCAGCACTTCCTTGAGGTTCATGACCGCTCGATGTGGCATGGTCAAGGCCTTGACTTCCACCGAGAATTTGCCCACTTGGCGCAGCTCCACTTCGCCCAGGCTAACGAAGCGATACGCCCCGCGCCCATGCCAGTCTCCCGTGTCTGGAACGGTGCCCTTGAGGACTTGATCCCCGATGTGGACTTCAAAGTCAGAGCCCGCAGTTTGCTCACCACTGCTGAGCACCAAGCCGACATGAACGCGGCCTGGTTGATCCACATGGATCGTCCATGAGGGATACATTTCCCGCTGTTCCCAGCTTTGCAAAACGATGGCGTCTTGCTGGGCAGCAAAGTTTGAGCCGTAGGCACGCAAGTTTCCAGAGCCATGAATGCGGGCCTCCTCGGCGGGAAGGGAAAGATGGGTCTGGGCAGGTGCGATGCCGAGTAAGAAAGAGAATGAAAGAAATGAAGATGGAAAAAATGAGCGCATAAAATTGATCAAATGTGTGTTGCTAAGTGGGAATCAAAGATTCTTCCAAGAACCGACCAAGGTGATCTCGCCATTTTGACGGATCACCAGATACCGATGCTGACCGAGCTCGCGGAATTCACCATTCGCGCCTTCTGTGCGCCAGATCGCGGCGTCGCCACTCAATTGTAAGGCGATTTGCTGGCCTTGGGGCAATCCTTGGACGCTAAACTTGCGGGAAAGCGATGGACCAGAACTGGCACGGAACGTGGGGGTTTCCTCAATGGCGATCACGGCGTTGCCATCGGGCATAGTGACTTCATAGGATAAACTCAGCTCACCTGGTGCTCCTGTCCGATGACCACGGTATCGCACTGCGGCGGCGATGGGTTCCTGCTTTTCCAGCGCATACCATGCCGATTCCGCTGGTTCTTGGTGCAAACGAGTTCCGTCGCTCACCGGTTGAGGACCATGAGCCCCATCAAAAACCGCACCTTGGAGCTTCACACCCAATTCGCCGGGCTTCCAGGTTTGAAATAATCGGCAGCGTTGTGTGTCCCAGGCCGCCCACAGTGAATCATCCAAAGCCGCGACGAGAACGCGAGGCCGAGAATCGAGCACGACACGAAACACCCAAGGTTCCTGAGTGTTGTTGACGCCGCGTCTTGGTGACTCTTGAGCCACGGCGAGAAGGTTCGTGGTCGCCCAAGCAATGCAGGCAATCGGGTAGAAAAGTGTAGATTTCATCGTCGTTCGTTTCATTTTTATCTTACGCTGTTGTGCGACTTGTTATTTCGGTCATCCTGATCATAGATAATCAATGAGCATCGCGGTGCGACATCACTGGTGGTTGATATTGTGATTTATTCTTTGGTAGCTGTGACTTTGCCGTTCCTCGCCTCAATTCGATAGAGCTTGCCGCCGAAGGGGATGTTGCGAAGTGTGAGGTTTTCGGTGATGCCGCTGTCCTTGTAGGGAACCGGGTTGAAATTTCCGTCCACGCCGCAGAGCGCTTCCACGCCGATCAGGTTGAGCAAGGCACCCCAGGTGTAATGGGGATTGTCGCCGCACTTGCCGGTGTTGCTGCGGTAGTTTTCGCAGCACTGGCGGCTTTCGTTCCAATTGTTCATGAACAGGCGGATGCCGCGGCGCGCGAACTCGGCGCGGTGGGCCGGGTCGGCATAGCGTTTCACCCCTTGCCAGACGAGCCAGTTCGTCGGTGCCCAGACTTGGCCCTTCCAGTAGTGCTGCTTGCTCCATTCCGGGTCGTCGTAGGCAACCGTCGGCAGCATCCACTCGCCCCAGAATTTCTCGGGGCGGTAGAGGAATTGCAGCACACGGTCCGCCCGGCCCTGATCGGGAGCTCCGCAGCTCAGCGGATAGAAATTCATCGGGGTGATCCGGATCAGGAACGCGGGCTGGCCATCGGGCTGGTCCTGCCAGAGCCGGCTGCAATACAGGCCCATCGCTTCGTTCCAGAGTCGCTCGTTGATCAAGCGGTTGGTCTTTTCATGTTCGGCGAGAAACTGCCGGGCCTCGTCATTTTTGCCTAGTGCGGCTGCGATTTTCGACAAATAAAGGGCGTCCATCGACCAGATCGAATTGAGGTCCACTGAATCCACTGCCATGTGCGGGCCGGACATGGCAGTGCCGTCGTAATGCGGCGTGTCATCCCAGCCAGTTTCGAGCCGGGCCATTTCGAATTTGCCCTTGGCCGAGCCCCATTCGAGCAGGCCGTTCTGATTGCCGTCGCGGTTCTTGGGCCACCACTGGTGCCAGCGGACCAGCTTGGGATAGACCTCGGCCAGGAACGCCTTGTCCGGCCAGCGTTCGTGCATGTTCCAGACACTCAGCGACCCTACCGGCGGCTGGGAACGGTCCGCACTGCAGAAGTTCCGGACCCCGTCGTCAGGATAATCCCATCGCCCACAATTCGCGATGAAACCGTCGGGAAGCTGATAGGCCAGCACGCCACGGATGGTTTCGCGCGCGCCCTGGGGATCTTCTAGCACCGCCAAATTGCCGTTGAAAAACGAATCCCAGCCGAAGTAGGGACCGAAGTCCGGGTTGTTGTTGTTGTTTTTATAAATCCACCAGCCACGACCGACGATGTGGGCCCAGCGATGATCGAAGCTGCTGTAGGTGCGCGAGAAGTTCATGTTGTCGGCAATCGCTTCGGCAAAGCCGCCCCAGTCTCCCGTCGCCGAGATGCGCCGTTTCTGATACGCTTCTTCCGCCTTCGCCAAGGACCCCACAATTCCCTCAAAGCCCGGCAGCTCACCCGTGCCGGCGGACAAATGCAGCGGTTTCTCGGGGCTGAGCTGGACAAACATCGTCACCTCGCCGCCGTAGTTGCCCTCATAGCGGGTCGGAGCCGGATCCGTTCTCACCGAAGCTGACAGGTAACCTTCGGGTCCGTTGACCAGATAGGCATCGAGCCCGCCGGGTGCCGACCACCACGAGCTTGGGAAATCCGCCCAATAGCGCTTCGTGCGGAGGCCCAGCTCTACTGGCTTGTCGCTGTTTAGGGTGGCGATGAAGGCCTGGTTGCCAACTTTGCCCCATGTCAGTGTGATCTTCGCCCCCTGGTGGGTGAAATTCGTTCTCAGATAAGAGCCGTCTGGTGCGGTGGTGCCGGGGGCGACCTGCGCGTCATCCTGCGGTCGGTCGCTGTATTGCGGTTCGAGAACGAAACCCGCGCGATCGTTGATCACCATGGCCATGCCCGTGGGAGAGATCGCGCAAATGTGGCCCACGAGCACCTTTGGCGATACCGCATCCCTAGCGATGGCGGGGATGGTCGAGAGCACGAGGCCGAGGGCGAGAATGGAGTGTTGTGGAGTGGCTTTCATGTGATGAATGATGATGAATCGGAATGATGGTTGAGTGACTCAGGGGTTGAAGTGTCGCATCGGATGCATGTTCACTAGGACAATTGCGAATCAGCTGGAAATTCCGACAGGGCAGGTCGTTTTTTTTCGAAAAAAAGCACTACCGCGATTCCGCTAGTGGGGGGATTGAGACACAGGAGGCGCTGATTTTTATCGGGAGCGCGAAAATTTTCCGTCATTCCATCCTGCTTCTTCCATCAGCGTTTGCAAATTCATCCAGTCATACCACAAACTTTCGCTCTCGAATTTGTCGGGCGAACGGTTCAGCTGGAATCGGTGATCTGCAGCAACGCACGCGAGAAATTCCATCGCTTTGGCCTCGTTGCCTTTTTTTTGCCAAATGAGTCCCATCAGCGCTTGCGAAGTCAGCAAGTTGCGATCCGCAGATTCCAGACGATCCAAGCTGCGCATCCCCCATCGCTCGGCTTGGTCGTAATCGGCCATGCGATAGTAATGCATTGCGACCGATAAACTTTCCCAGCCGTGCAAGCGACCTTCCGGTTGTTGCTTCGCCACTGTTTCGAGAACGGCAACAAGCTTTGCCGTTTGTTGCAGCTCATCCATGGGCAGAGGCTTCATCAAACAAACCTTCAAAATGCGTTCGGCAATCAATCGATTCTGAGTGCTAGCATACAGATCCAGAGCCCAGTGTCGCAGGTCGGCGTAGCGTTCGGGCTTCGACGAGCGGGCAAGCAGAGCCGCAGCGGGCAAAAACAGATCCGAATTCGCATCGGTGTGTGAACGGTCAATTCTTGCTAAAGCATGAACCATCCCGAGAAACCGGATTTCTGCTTCCTCGATCCGACCGTTCGCGCGGTGCCACTCGGCTAGGCTCTTGTAAACTGAGGTCGATTCTAAGGACGGAGGGGTATCCTCGATGGGAATGGGCGCGAGGAGTTTTTCCGCGCCTTCAGGATCACCATAGCGCAAGCGCACTGCGCTTTCCGCCACACGCGATCGAAATTCCCAACGTTTTCGCGC
>CAZREM010000051.1:8038-12031 GCA_964599325.1 uncultured Verrucomicrobiales bacterium
CCCCCGTTTTTCCCACATGCGCATCAATGCTGGTTTTGCCGTCTTCTTGGGCGATGCCGAAATCGATGATTTTGGGCACCGGTGTCAATTCGTGCGTTTCCACTAACACATTGGACGGCTTGATGTCCCGATGAATCACGCCTTTTTGGTGAGCGTGTTGGATCGCCTGGCAAACTTGCACGAATAACTGCATCCGCTCGCGGATGTTGAGTTTCCGCGCGTCACAATAGTGTCCAATGTTTTCACCCTCGACAAATTCCATCACAAAAAACGGACGACCGCTGGCATGAGTCCCAGCATCCAACACACGGGCGATGTTCGGATGGTTCATCGAGGCCAGCGCCTGTCGTTCCAATTCGAACCGCGCAATCGCCTCGGGCGTTTCCAGGCCGATCCGAATGATCTTCAGGGCGACTTTTCGCCGCACTGGTTGCTCTTGTTCGGCTAGATAAACGACGCCGCAACCGCCAGAGCCAACGCGTTCGATTAACCGATAGCGACCCACTTCCAAGTCGAGCCCTGCCGATTCCTCTGTGGCAGTGGCGATGGATTCTTGGTGATTGACCTGAGTGTCAAATTTGAAGAACTCGTTTGCGGCCAAGTGTCCTGCGGTTAGATGGAGGATTCGTGCGAGCAAGTCTGGTTTGCCACGACAAGCGAAGCTGAGAAATCGATCGCGTTCCTCCGCTACATCAAAACTCATCGCGGCGCTAAAAAGGAGAGCCTCGACTTCTGCTGGGCTCAACGCTCCGCTGAGTGAGTCAACGCCTTCAATCCCCGAGGTCATGGCAGATCAGATCATAAAGCCTGACTTTCGCGAAAGCCCATTGGCGGTCGATGGTTCTCTCCGTGACGCCTTGCACCGTCGCAATTTCTTTGTTGGTGAGACCGCCGAAAAATTTCAGCTTCACCACTTGGGCGTGTTCCGGCAGTTCTTTCTCCAAAAGATTTAGGGCTTCATCGACCAACAACACCCGCTCGTCTTGGCTGGTGTTGGCAACGGGTAGTTCATCGAAGCGGACTTCATCGATCCTTAGCATCGGCGACTTGCCACCGCGCTTGGTGGTTGTCTTTCGCCGCGCGCGTTCGACGATGATATTGCGCATCGCCAACGCTGCTGTCCGAAAAAAATGCGCACGGTCGTTCCAGTGGCGTGTTTCATCTCCGCCCAAGCGCATCCACACCTCGTGAACCAGCGCCGTGGCTTGAATGGTTTGCTCTGGCCGACCCTTCGGCAGTTTGCTCGTGGCCAAGCTCCTTAGCTCGTCATACACCAATGGCAGGAGATTTTCCGACATTGGCCGGTTTTCCGATACCGCCATCTCAAGAATCTCGTGGAGCTTACTCATGTGACATTTGATAGACGAAAACCACCCGCAAGGCAAACGCAACCTGTTGTCGGATCGTCGCGGTTGATCTCGATTCTGATGGCGACGCTTGGTCACTTGAGCCAAGGCTCAAGGAGTGGCAGAACTTTTTGGTAGATCATGCGGTGACCGGTTGTGGTGGGGTGTTGACCATCGGAGGAATCAAAGTTTACGGCTCCAGGGTCGATCACATGCGTGTGTTTGTCGGCGGAAGATTGGAGGTAGATTTCGACGGCGTTGGTGATTTCAGCGCGGCCGCGCCCAGATACGGGGATCATGACCAGAATGCGAGTATCAGCATGACAACGTTGGCGTATGTTTGCCAGCGCGCTTGTCACCGCATCCACGGGGGGAACGCCGTTTTCTCCTAGGTTGATGAGAACCACGCGCGGAGTCGGCGAGAATTTGCCCGTGTCTGCTGACAAACGTGAAACGGTGCTGGTGAGTTGATCCGCTAATTTCGCCAATGGCGGATTGTGCCCAAGTCCGCCGGTCCAGGCATAACCACCGAAGGCAAGTCGGGATTCTTGGTAGCCAAAATGCGTTGCCAGCAGGTAGCCATAACTTGCGCGGGCGTCATCGGAGCCAGCCCAGAGGTCGTTTGGCGGTCGTCCTTGATTCAGGGCGTATGCCGCTGCATCGCCGGAGAGGATGGAGTCGCCAATGTTCAGCCATAACGGTTTTGTCGGGGGTGCAGCGATGCCAGAGCAAGATTGCTCCACGGTGAATCCAGTGATGGTCACGCGATTGGGTGGCACATCGCCGGTGAAACGGTCTTCAAATGGGGACATGCCCCTGATGTGGAGATCGATGGTGGGGTTTTTTGTGCGATCGCACAGCAGAATCCGGGTCTCGCCTGCTACCAGTTGGTGTGACTGCACGGGACCGCCATCAATAGACCATCCCAAGATTGGATAACGCCATGGCGAGGTGTGAATCATGCCCGTGGTGTCCACGTTCAAAAAAACGCGACTGGTGCCGGAAAACGTTCCCAGCCACGATGCGCCACAGACGCTGGCATGAACCGCTTTGGGGCCGTGGATCCAGTTCAGTGGCGAGAGACAGTGAAGAAAATCGGAATCGGTGGCCGCGATGAATCGCTCGGTGGAAGCGAGCTTGTTGACTTCCATGGCTTGTTTGGAAAGGAAACCGCGAGCCTCGAGCCAGCTCAAGCATTCTTTTTGCCAAGTGTCCCACGATGGACCTTGATAATTGTTCAAGCCATGCCCGCCGGATTCGAGCTTGAGCATGGCACATGGCACATCGTGCTGCTCACACGCGTTGGCAAAAAGTAGGCTGTTTTCGATTGGAACCAAGGCATCGTCCTTGGCGTGAGCCAGAAATACGGGTGGGGTGCGCTGTGTCACCTGCCGTTCCGCAGAGAAATCAGCGATGAGATCGGCAGAGGGATTTTTGCCTAACAGATTGTTTCGCGATCCCGCATGGCTTATTTTTCCCATCGTGATCACCGGATACACGAGGACCGCAAAATCTGGACGCGAGCTGAAACGCTGCACCGGATCGCCTTGGGCGGCTTGCTGCGTTGCTCCTAAGTCGAACCGAGTGGCGGCCGTGGCAGCGAGATGACCTCCTGCGGAAAAGCCCATGATGCCCAAACGGTGGGGGTCGATTCCCCATGCTCCCGCATTTGCACGAGCTAAGCGAATCGCGCGTTGGGCGTCGGACAGCGGAACCATGGGCCGACCTTGAGGTAGTCTGTATTCCAGCACCATGCCAGTGATGCCATGGCGGGACAACCAAGTGGCAATGCCATGTCCCTCGGGTTCGATGGCCAATCCCCCATAGCCTCCACCGGGACAAATGATCACAGCTGCGCCATTCGTCTGCTCCGCTCGATAAATCGTGAGTCTGGTAGAAGCGGCGGAAGTGTTGCCATCACCGTTCGGTGCTTCCATTGATGGCCAAATTGGAACCCGCTGCGGCACCTCGGCTGTGATCGGGAGCTGCAGCAGACCCGAAACCAGCATGAACGATACCATTGTATTCCAACGCATGCTGGCAGGATTATCAGATGTTGGATCACGGCGTCAAGGTGGCACGAAGCCGAGCATACTTGGAAGTTCCAAGGGCGCGAGGAATGGTCACAGTGATGGTGTCTGCTGAAAGATCATTTTCGAGGATCTCCACACCGGGGCTGGAGGAGGCTGTGTCAGCTCCGATGACATAGTTCTCACTCCAATTCACTAGGTCAGTGCTGGCTTCGACCCTCAGATTAAGATCGGCGGTCTCGCTGGCATCTGCTCGTTTGAAGGTGAACAGAATATTGCTGCCAGAAACGGTGGCGATGGGGGCGATGTCTTGGTCGGTCAGCGCCGGATTGCCACCGAGAACGTATTCGAGAACATTTGGCAATCCGTCACTGTCGGGGTCGCCCAAGGCTGAATTGTCGCTGAGGTTTTTCCCGTTGATCCAGGAGGCAAAGGTGGCGACGGCAGAAGGCGCCCGCGTCACCGTGATCGTGTAGGTGCTGGTGGTCGTTCCATCCTGCGCGGTTGCCAGCACCGTGATGGTGTTGGTTCCAACAGCAAGCGCTATCGGAGCACTCGCGCTGCCGGAGGTCACCGACGTTCCATTCACCTTCACCGTGGCTGTTGCGTCTGTGACT
>CAZREM010000052.1:0-9824 GCA_964599325.1 uncultured Verrucomicrobiales bacterium
CGTATTCATCTGGACGAATTGTAGAGGTGGGTGGTCCAAAAATCTAGCCACGTCAGATCACCCTAAAATCTTCATCGGTGCCGCCCAGCTTTTCGATACCAAACTCTGGTTTCACGGCCCTACCATTCTTGCCCTGTTCCGGGCCCTCACTGAGTTGGTATCCCTCAAGGCCAAGAAAGACTGCGCCCGCTCACTCTCCGACAAAGCCGCGCTCAATACCTCCATCAATACCTCCATCAAAACCGCCATCGAGAAGATAAGGATGAATTATGAATTATGAACACCAGCGAATTGAGTAAAATAAGCAAAACACGTTTTACCTATTTTACGGAAATAAGCCCAAAAGCCTCCTCTTCTTGGCTCTATTTTCATATTTCATCCCTCATCCTTCATAATTTCTTGTGTTGCTGTGAAACTGTGATACACATAAACCCATGAAAAACATCACCCTCGCCCTTGATGACGAAACTTACCGCATGGCTCGCATCGCCGCCGCGAGGCGGGACGCCTCCGTTTCTTCTTTGGTAAAACAATACCTCCAGACCCTCGCGGCCACGGAAGTGGCATCGGAAAAGCCCGCCCCAGAGTTGGAAACCCTGCTCGCGGAAATCGCCAGCCGTCACCCCAACTTCTCCTGCCAGGACAACCTGTCCCGCGAAGCCCTTTACGAAAGCCGCCGCTAAATGACCTTCGTCGATACCAACATCCTCCTTTACGCGATTTCCACCCGACCCGGTGAGGCGGAAAAAACCCAAAAGGCCATAGCGATCCTGAGAAACCCCGACCTCACGCTCTCGGTGCAGGTCCTCCAGGAATTCTACGTCCAGGCCACACGCCCCACGCGCACCGATCCACTCACACACCAGGAGGCCACCGCGCTGATCCAATATTGGCTGCGTCACCGCATCGTCCCGCTCACCGTGCAGATCATGCAGGATGCCCTCGACATCAAAAACCGCTACCAGACCTCCTACTGGGACGCCGCCATCCTCGCCGCCGCCGCTTCCTCTGGCTGCACCGAACTCCTCTCCGAAGACCTCAATCCCGGACAAAACTACAACACCGTCCGCGTCATCAACCCATTTTCTGAAATTATGAAGTATGAATGAGATGAGCCACCACAAGATCTGCGCGAGAGGACGAAGCTGTTTGGGCTGCGGATTGTGCGTGTGTTTGTCGCTTTGCCAAAAACGGACGAGGCCCGGGTTCTTGGAAAACAAGTGCTGCGCTCAGGAACTTCTGTCGGTGCGAATTACCGCGAGGCTCACCGCTCACGCTCAAAGGCTGAGTTCATTGCCAAACTTGGCGATTGCCTGAAAGAACTCGACGAGCCGAGCGGAGCGAGACAGACAATGCGCCAGCATTGCCCGGAGGGTGAGCGCGGGGGCGCTCATCAAACCACCTATTGGCTAGAACTCCTCACAGAATCCGGAATCGTTCTACCCACCAAACTCGCTTCCCTCCAAGACGAAACCAACCAACTCCTAGCCATCCTTACCACCATCTCTAAGAAGACGAAGGAAAAATTATGAATTATGAATTATGAAAAAACACAAAGTCACACTCTAGATTCATCTTTCTCTTCTTTTCATAATTCATAACTCATACTTCATAATTTCCATGCGCGTCCCACAACAAATCTTCGATCCTATCTCGGAAAACCTAGATAAACTGGCCGAACTCTTCCCCGCCGCCGTGAAGGACGGCGCGCTCGATATGGAGGCCCTTCGTGCCGAACTCGGTGACTTCGAGGAAATCAAACCTGACTGGGTGAGCACTTGGAACGAACGGCAGGAGAAGATGCGGCGACTGAGGTCGGTGCGAAGCGCCGATGAGAAGCGTGGGTCTTTCGGGTAAATTTTATGCGGCACATGAACTGAGCATGTTGCTGGAAAAGCGCCGCCATGGTTCGGTTGTTCGGTTGTTGGATGTAAGATGTGATGGATTGTGGAGGGGCTGGAGAGCGATCTCCCTCTGTCGTATTTCCCTTCATCCGTGCAGTTTGATTTCTTTGGCAGCTAGGCCGGAGTAGGCGGCGGGGGTGCAACTGAGGACGATCAGTTGGAGGCCGCGGGTGGAGGCGAGGTAGAGCATGGATTGGAGAGACTGGATGCGGCTATCATCGCTGAAGGCGAAGGAGTCGTCGAAGAGGACGGGTAGGACGCCTTGGTGAGAAGGTGCCAAGATCTCTGCGGTGGCGAGACGGACGGCGGCGGCCACTTGTTCCTTGGCTCCTCCGCTAAGGGCATCAAAGTCAAAGGTAGTCATGCCAGGCCGGGTGATGCGGATGCTGGATTTTTGTGGGTCATCGTCCCAATCGACTTCGATGCGGACGCCGCGACCGTAGATGCATTCGAGATAGGAGGCAACTCGTTCTGCGATGGGCTGAGTGACGCTCTTGCTGATAGCTTGCTGGGAATCAGTAAAGAGTTGATGAAGCAGAGCAATGGCGTCGGCATGACGTTTTTCGCGCGCGTATTCGTCCTGCGCGGAGGCGAAGCGAGCTTTGGCTCTGAGCAGATTCGCATCAGGATCTGAGGTGCCATCGCTGGCAAGAATGTTTTGTGCTACAGCACGACGGGTATGGGCCTCGTTGTGCTTGGTTTGCGCTTGGCTGATGACGTGATCCAGTCGTCTGACTTCTTGCTCGAGACGTTCGGGCTGAAGTTCGGCCATCGCAGCTTTGGTGGCATCGAGCTGCGATCGCGCTGCGACCTCTTGTGCGTGGGCTTCGGAAATGGCGCGTGCACGAGTGGCAGCATCGCCGTAATTTTGTTCCAGTGTGCGTGCCGAGTTTTCGAGGTTGTTGATGTCGTGGCGCTTGGCTTCGAGGGTTTTTAGAGCGGATTGGTGGTTGTTGAATTTCTCTTGATGAGATCGCTCGTCAGTCTCGGCCTTGGCGCGCTGGGCATCTTCGCGCTGTTCTTCTTCCTGGAGGGCAATGCGGGATTGGGCTTGCCAGAGCTTCGCGGAGGAGAGGTCTGATGGTAGCTCGATTGTGATAGAGACGGTGAGAGCGGCTTGGCGTCGTTCCACTTCGGCATGGGCGGCAGCAAGCTCTGCGACGGCGGTGGCGAGTGCCTCGGGCAGATCACGGGCACGCAGGTCATTGAGGCGGGACTTGGTGGCGGCAATGCTTTGCTCCAGAGTTTGGCGCTGGCTGACGATCGCCGCGGCTTGGCGGGAATCGGTCACTGCGAACTGATCCAGTAAAGTGGTGAGTTGTGACTGCTGATCCGCGACTTTTTGGCGGGCGACCGCCAGCGAGTTTCCGCCGCCGGGCAGGATGCGCAGATGAGTGCCATCGGCAAAGGTCAGTTCGGTGGGCTCAATGATGACAGCTGATGTTCCGGGAGCTAGCGTTTGTTCGCCGAGATGAATGGATTGCGGGCTGGCGATCACTTCAATGCCGGTGGCAATGGCTTCCAAGGCAACATGGGCCTGAGCCAGTTGAATTTCGCTCTGGCGCAAACTTTCGAGTTGGCTAGCAGAGATGACGGGAAGTTTTGATAGAGCCTGTTGATCATCGGCGAGTGACTTTTCGTTTGTGGCCACAGTTTCCGCTTTTTCGGTGAGGATTTGATGGCTTGCGGTTTTTTCAAATCGTGTGACGCAGGCGCTGGCAAGTTCATCTAGTTGGCGTGCGCTGCGAATGGCATTTTGTGAGTTGGTCCAAGTGACGCGACTTTCTTTCGCCCTTATGGCAGCAAAGGTGACTTGCTCGGCTAGAGTGGCAAGGTTCGTCTCGGCGGGAATGAGAGCTTCGCGTGCGGCTTGGGCTTGTGCCAGCAAGCTCAGGATTTGAGCATCGGCCTTGGTGAGGTCGGAGAGCTTCGTGTATGCTTGGTTGTGGAGATTTTTATGGTGATCGAGGTTCAGCTTAAGCGTATCGGCTTGTGCGAGGGATGCCTGGGCGGCAGCGAGC
The DNA here is from genome assembly GCA_964599325.1 of uncultured Verrucomicrobiales bacterium. GTDB lineage: Bacteria > Verrucomicrobiota > Verrucomicrobiia > Verrucomicrobiales > Akkermansiaceae > UBA956. The sequence continues at coordinate 3,926 of CAZREM010000052.1, forward strand.
TGTTCCCGAAAAGCGGGGAGAGAGGCTTCGGTGCTGGCGATGTCTTGGCTAGCGGATTCTAGCGCGACCATAGCGTGTTGGAGTTGGGATTTTTGAGCGGTCGCTTCTTCGAGTTTCGCAGTGGCATCGTTTAGGGCTTTGGTAGCGAGATCCAGACGAGAGTTGGCTTTCGGTTTGCCATTTGTGGTGAAAATGGCGTCATAAGCACGTTGAATTTTTTCGCGGGTTTTGTCATCGGTCGCAGACTGCATGACAGCGGCAAGACCCTGCTCTTGGAGTCGCTGGATCAGCTCGCTGCGATGTTGAGATGTGTGAACAGAGGCATCGAGCCCGGCGGTTCCTTGCCAGACCCAGAGGTGCGACCAACGATGGGTGATTTGGTTGAGGGTATTGCTGGAGCCTGCATTGTTTCCTGTGAGTTCAGCGAGTTTATCCTCGGCGGCGTCACCTTGGAGGCTCATGCCGTTGCGCGAAGAAAGTCGAGCCGTGCCCCTGCTGGAGCCAGCGAATTTCTTTTCAATTGTCCAAGTATCTCCTGCCGCTTCGAAGCTGAGCTGAACCTCGGGAGTGCCACCATGAACATCGGAGACCATGGATTTTTGCAGCTCGCCGCCGGAGCGATGACGCATGAAGAGCGCTCGGTGGATGGCTTCGGCAAGAGTGCTTTTTCCTGTTTCGTTAGGTCCGCCGATGAGATTGCGGTCGGGATCAAACTCGATGGTGAGCTCTCGGTGAAGGCGGTAGTTGCGGACGGTGAGAGAGATGAGTCGCATGGTGGGTTGTTGAAGAAAAAATGATCGATGGGATAAGGGAAACATTACTGCAGGGCCGCGTGGAGCTCGCGGAGGGCCAGTCGGGCGACTTCGGCTTGGTCGGAGTTCCCAAGATCGATGAGTTTGGTGGCGACCGATTGAATCAGCGGATCGGAGGGTCGGCTGGCGAGGGCTTGCATTTCCTCATCGCTCGGAGCGATGGTGACTTGATCGTCGAGCTTCACGCGCAGGAGCCTGGCATCTAGGGATTCGATGAGTTCTGCGAGGCGTTGTGAGGTTTTGATGCCAAGACTGCCGGTGAGTGTGAGTTTGAGCAGGGCATCTTGACCCCATTCACCGATGTGTTCTTGAAGGGCAACTTGGAAGGAGTCAAAGCTTTCATCTTCGGTGAAGTGGAAGGGGAAATCGCTCCATCGCAGGTTGCTGGTGGATTTCACCTCGACTTGGGGAATGGCACACCGCGTGACATGGACGATGAGGATATTGCCGGGATGGTGATCAGCGCCTTTGGGAAATCGGTCGATCTCGGGTGTGCCGGAATACCAAGCTTTAGGAGACACCTGTTTGGTGCCGTGCCAGTCGCCAAGGGCGACGTAGTCGATTTCCGCATCGGGAAGCCGGGTGAGATCGATGCGGTTGAGTCCTTGTGACTCTTCGTCATCATCGTCTTGGCTCGAATCGAAGCCTTGGACGCTACCGTGAGCGAGAACAATGCGCGGAAGGTCGGCAGGAAAAGTGGGAGCTTCAAATGCTTGGCGCACCCATGCAGTGGGATCGGCATGATCGTGGCGTCGCAGTAACGGGGCAGGGAAGATGACGGCATCTGTGAGAACGACAGGTTCTGGTTTGAGGATCACGTGAAGGTTCGGTGCCTGATGTTCCTTTTCGCGAAGGAAGAAGGGTTGTTCCCATAGGCTGCCTGGGCCGCCGAAATCGTGATTTCCGGGGATCACGAGGACCGGCACCTGCATCGCTCCAATGGCCTCACAGGCGGCGGCGACGGTAGATTTCAGTGGGCTGGAGCTATCGAAAAGATCTCCTGCCACAACAACGAAAGAAGCCTTTGCTTCGCGCGCTGCATCGCCGATGCGACGGAGGCATTGAATGCGTTCATGCTGGAGACGAGAGCGTTTGGTGTCATCAATGATACGCTGGTAGGGCTTACCAAGTTGCCAGTCAGCGGAATGGAGAAAAGTGATGGGCATAAAGATGTGTCTTGTTTCTTGTTTCTTGAAAAATCTAGAACCTATTCCAGAACCACTTTCATCAGTAGAAGAGCGCAGGTGAGGTTGATGAAGCCTTGGAACATTTGTGTGGATTTTTCCCAGCGGATGCAAAGCCGCCGGTAATTCTGGTGCCACCCGATGGTGCGTTCTCCCGTCCAACGGCGCTTGTCTCTTCCCAGTTTTCGTCCGTCTTGGGTCGTGGCGGATGATCCGGTAGCTGTTCGCAAAGCATATCCAGTTGATGTTCCGTAAGTTGCAGCATCGCAGCTAATATCGCAGGTTTTTGCAGTATTGCCGATTTTCTGGGATAGGTTCTAGTCTAATTTTACCGGTGAGTGATTTGTGTTAGCAAAGGGAGCCAGGGATCGATGCAACCATGCGTGGCAATGATTTTAGCCAGTCTGGTATTCATGTAGGAGGGATCTGGTGTGATGCCGCAACGGTCGAGATCAAGGCGATCAGCATCCCAGCAGGTGGCGATCGTTGGGTTGTCGTGATGTTTGCCTCTGGTGTGCCAAGTGCAGGCGTAGTGCAGGATATCGAAGGATTCATCGGATAGTTCGAACAGATCACCACGAAAAGTAGCGGCAAGATCTGCACCGCGAGCGCCGTGCTCGGGGTCATCCCAATCGTTGATTCTGCGGGCGTCATGAAACAGAGCGAACAGGCGGACAATCTCCACATCCGCCCCACTATCGGTGGCGATTATTAGGGCGTTGCGTTCCACACGTTGCCAGTGGTCTGGCCCGTGAACCGAATGCGGTGACAAATGAGAAGGCTGTGCGAGCACTGCCCCGTAAAGAGCTGTGTAATTAATCATGGTGCATGATTTCTTGATGATGGCATAAAAACGAATTATTTCAAGTAAGCTGATTGGTCTTATGTCATAGAAAACGCACAAATATTCACACTTCAAATAAATAATAATGTTTAAAATTGATGTATGCTAGAATTTTAGCCTGCCAACCATTTCAATACGTCCAGATGAACACGAATCCACCTCAACGCCACACCGCAGGTTCAAGCTCATGACCTGCGTCACAAAAACCAGTGATCGCGGGACTGACAATCTTTTTCCCAATCTGCTTTTTCGCGCGCCTTTCCCCGAGAAACCCAATCAAGTCTGGGCTGGCGACATCACCTTCATTCCCACCGCTAAGTGCTGGCTCTATCTGGCAGTCGTGAAGGTGCCTGGAAACGGTTGTATTTTATAGAATCAAGGGCGCGACTTGCAACTGTCCTATAACGTTGCGTGTTACGGTTGGAACTCACAAAGGAATCCGTCACCCCAAAAGCAGGGGCTGGGTTGCGTTCCTTGCTATTGCATTTTGTGATGCATTTTGGCGCACTTTTGGAGGTTTGACCTAACAACCAACTGAACCCTTGTTTTCACGATAAATTATTGATTTTCAACGGTTTATCATGGAGGCGGAGGCGGGAATCGAACCCGCTCATATCGGTTTTGCAGACCGATTAAACATTGTTTTTTTCTATATTTTGCGTTGCGCTCACACTTTGCTCACACTAATTCTTGCGTTTGTATGCACAAGCGTGCATTATCTTGCGCATGGCAAGAAAACGGAAAGCATCAGACCTGACGCACTGTAAGGTGAAGCGCACGAGCCAGGAACGAGCTCCGTTTCGAGTTTGGTTTCCGATAGAAGATGATGGCGGTAAGCTGCGAAGGAAATTCAAATCATTTGCCGATGAGGAAAGCGCATGGAACTTTGCGGAAGACAAGGACAGGGAAATATCGAATCATGGCGCTAGATATGGCGACATCCCCCCCAAAGCACACCGCGCCTATGACTTTTTTCGTGATGAAAAAGCAGAGCTTGAAGCCGATGGCGTGTTTGTTCCTAAGTGTGAAGATATGGTTGCCGATGCTATGGCAAGCATTCGCGCAGCTCACGCTAGCAACACAACGCGCTCGATGCTCATTGCCGATGCCGTGGCACAGTTCACAGACTACAAGCTGACTCGCGTGGGGGCGCTTCAACTCACAGACATCAAAACGCGCTTAAAGCGATTTGCGCAAGACTTCGGCACCCGCTCGATGAAGTCCATCACCACAACAGAGATTGATGCGTGGCTGTCAGCTCTTCGTTCGCGACGCAGCAAGGGCGATCACGAAGTGTCACCGCTACTTTCCCCGCTCTCACGCAATCATTACCGTGCAACACTGCATGCGTTTTTTTCCTATGGCACAGCGCCCGCCCGTGCTTGGCTTGAACGTAACCCCGTTGCCGATCTTGAACCCGAGAGATTCAACACAGAAGAACCCGAAGCATACAGCCCCGAGGATGCGCGAAAGATCATGCACACGGCACTCGATGAGAAGCCCGAGCTTGTGCCCGTTCTCGCGCTTGGATTCTTCGCAGGTTTGCGGGTATCAGAAGCCGCCGCAATCGACTTAGGCAAGTTGCCGATGAACGCTATTGAGTTTCGCACCACAGGCAAGACAGGGGCGCGCATGGCACCCTTTACGCCCGCTTGCAAGGCATGGCTAAACACCGTCGAAAGGAGCAGCGGCAAAGCGTGGCGGAAATCCCCGAGCATGCTATGGGACGCGCTGAAAGAAGTTTACGCCCTCGCCAAGGTTTCACCCATTACCAACGGTGCAAGGCATTCATTCATTAGTTATCGGACGGCAGAGACGCGGGATGTTGCCCGCGTTGCAGACGAATGTGGCAACAGTGTTTCGACAATCAAGAATCACTATCGGCAGTTAGTTACAGCGGAAGCCGCCAAGCAGTATTTTGAAATACTCCCCGAGCAATCACCCGGTGAAGGTAAGATTGTGGATCTTGAAACAAGAAAAGCGAACGCGTAAATTCCGACAGCTCATGACAAAACCTCGCTTGTTGGCTTACGAATAAGGGCGCATATTCACGCCATGTCACGCACCTTAGATAATCAGGTTGCATCACCGCAACACCAAGCACAACACCAAGCGCAAACGCTTAACACGATTGAAGCAGCTGCATATATCGGCATTGGAAAGCGCACGCTCCAAGAGCTCATGGCGTCGGGTGAGATCCCATATGTCAAAATCGGCAAAATCGTTAGATTCCGCCCCGAAGACCTCACCGCATTTATTGATAAAAAGCTGGTTAAAGCAGTCGGATGGAAAGGAGGTGCTAAACGATGAGCAACCAAACGAAGAACCTCACTACCGCGTCAACGGCAGTGAGGCAGGTTGAATCGAAAACCGTGTCCTTGGTTGGTGATTCGCAAGCAGCAGATACACGCTGCAACGCGAAAATGCAAGCCTTAATTGCCGCCGCGTCGATGGCACTCCCCATTGACTCTGAGGATTTGCAGGCATTCGGCTCGCCCACGGAACGGGGCAGCTACATCAGACCGATCCGCGCGAAAGCTCGCACCAAGGCTATCGTGATGTTAGCGCGTGCCGGTGAGCTTGCGCTTGAGCAACACTCGCAGCTGGAACTCAAGCACGTGGAGGCGGCATTGAGATCGTTGAGTCTCTGCCCGCGGAACCTGCAAATCAATCTTGTCACCGGCGAATGGGATAATACTTCTGCAGCTATCGCACAGCAAGGCAGGCATATAGCGAGGGCGCTCGCTGAGCTAGGTTTGATCGTAAAGGAATTGGAGGTGAGCCAATGAGCGAGCCAACAAATTTTCCGCCGTCTGCTGTATTTTACGACGCACCTAGCGGACAATTTTTTGTGGACACCGGCACGGCGTTCCATCGATACGGCAGGAAAAAGCCCGTTGTCAACGGCGTCGCGCGGTGGAAGCAGCAGCAAGGCGAGCATCTCGATCTTGCCATGAAGTCCGCGAAGCTCGATGTCGATAATCGGGAGCTTGATGGCAGCGTGCAATGGTCAGGTTCCATTGCAGGCCGCAAGAGAGGTATTCAAGCTGACTCAAGTG
>CAZREM010000052.1:9867-10708 GCA_964599325.1 uncultured Verrucomicrobiales bacterium
CGAGCCGACGCTCCACATTCGCGCCCTGCCGGTGCGGCAGGGTGACATGCTCGAAATCACTGAAATCATTCGCCAAGCGTTCCCAGAAGATACCGCTCACACGATATTCCTAGGATGGCTCGCCACACGCTACCGCGCTGTTAGAGCCGGTGTGCATACCCCCGCGCCCATGTTAGTTCTAGCGGGTGCTGTGAACTCTGGCAAATCGTTGCTTGCGTGGATTGTCTCGCAGGTGCTAGGCGGCAGGGTTGCATCACCTTATGCTGTTTGGTCGGGCGGCACGCTGTGGAACGATAACCTTGTGGGGGCTGAGCTGTTGCTTGTGGATGATGCTGTGCCTTCAACCGATATTCGCGCAAGGAAAAGCTTCGGAGCGGCTTTCAAAGAAGCCATGTATGCGCCGATCGTCTCGCTCAACAAGCGAAACGTGTCTTCAATTAGCGTCCGCCCCGTATGGTCAGTGATGATATGCTGCAACTCCACGCCGGAGGCACTGCAAATTATTCCACCACTCGATGATGATCTTTCAGACAAGGTGGCACTGCTTCATGCGGAGCGCATCATGACGCCGGTGGACACGTCCACGCCGGAAGGTCGTGAGGAGCTACAAGATATGATCCTCGCCGAGATTCCCGCGTTCGCCGCATTTTTAGAAGCCTTCAAAATTCCGGAAGAGCTGCGTGATTCTCGATCTGGCATCAAAGCATGGCGCGATCCCGTGCTTGCCGAAGCGGTGGAGGCCAATTCACCCGCCAAGAGGCTCGAAGAGCTCCTGTGCGCTGCCACGGCGCACCGTGGAATTTGGTATGACCTGCCCGCGACCCTTACAGCAGCGGAAATT
>CAZREM010000052.1:10718-11069 GCA_964599325.1 uncultured Verrucomicrobiales bacterium
AGACTCATGGATGTCGGCTCACCCGTGCGCGATCAGGCTAGAAGCCTGTTCACGTGGCCTGCTGCTGCAGGCACATACCTTGCGCGCTTAGCTCGATCAGGTAGCCGCCATGTCGAAGCCGGGAGACCGGACGGGCATAGCAAGATCAACCGATACGTCATTCGCCCGTGAAATGCGGGTATGCGGGGGCATGTTTTACACTTGGTAGAATTGAAGAGAGAAATAAAAGAATAAACCGACGAACATACACCCGCACCACCGCAAGCATCAATCCAACACGTGAAGGCTCTTCGATTCATGCCAACACCACCCCCCATGTGGTTCCTCCTGACGGCGGCGGCACGCGGGGTA
>CAZREM010000053.1:0-10218 GCA_964599325.1 uncultured Verrucomicrobiales bacterium
CGGTGTAGGTGCTGACGCCACTCAAGGTCAAGGTGCCGGAGCCGTTCTTGGTGAGAGAGCCTGTGCCCCACAAGCTCGTCGCGATCGTGATGTCATGCGCGGTGTTGAGGGTCATCCCTCCACTTGCAAGCTGAGCTGCTGCGCGACTGGCGGTATCCCCATTGTTGTAAACTTGGAGGTAATCCGTGCTGGCCGCCGTCGGAACCAAGGTCACACCACTGCCCAAGGTCAAGCCGCCGCTTCCGTTGAACGCGGCATTGCCGACTTTGATCGACGGCGTGGTCACCGTTCCGCCATAAAGCTCCACCTGCGAGGCGATGGCGGTCAAATCGATTCCACCCGTGGCCGTCACAGTGCTGGTGTCTGCGCGGAACACGTTCCATGCGTCCGTGCTCTTGATCGTGCCGCCCACATTCATGCTGGCGTTGAGAAGATACAACATGCCGCGTTGCACTGTTGCGTCTGCGGTGACAGAGAGGCTCAAGCTTTCCATCCTCAGTCTCTGGTCATATGCTTGGGTGATGCTGTCCACTCCCGCGTAGCCAGCGGATGGATTGTAGCCTCCCCATATGCTGAGACTTCCCAGCGACAATGGGTTGCCTGTTAGGATCAGTTCGTGCGAATTTCCATCGCCAGCAGCGTAAGTTAGGCGGCCGCCGGTAATGGGTTCGGTGAGAGTGATCTTGCCACTGATGTTATTGAAAACAGCGTTATCGGGATTCGCATTGCTCCATGCCGCCGCAGCGCTCCAGTTCGCATCCGTGGTGTTCCAGTTTCCGTTGCCGTTATTCCATGTCAGGGTCACAGCTGGAGCGAAGCCAGCGCCGACCAATGCGGCGATTGTCGCAGAGAAGCGCATGAGTTGAATTAGCCGGGCCTGTGTTGTCGGGATCGAATTCATTACTGTTCGTGCGGGCATGGGAAAAAAGTTGGAGGTAGGTTCGCGAATCGGAAGTTGTGACGTGAGCAACCAGCCTCGGATCAAGTGATTGCGATTCGCACAACCATTCCCGAACCGGCTGTCGCTCGGAATGTCGGCTCTTACTGGCTACGAATTTGAATAAACAGTTTTGAATTGGCTAGTGATGAAGGACTGAGGATGACCTTCACCGCTTCCACATCACCGGCTGCGGGGGTGACCGATTGATCGGCTCCGGTGTCCACAGTCCAGTTGGTTAAGTTGGTGGAGGTCCAGACGGAATAAGACAATCCCGTCAACGAAGTTTTTCGGCGTGTGTAGCTTAACTGTGGACCGGATGAGCCAGACAGCATCACCAAGGGATTGGCTGAGGGAACACGAGGATTCAGGCCAAAGGCGTATTCAAAAAAATTGTTAAGCGCATCGTGGTCGTCGTCGTCTGTCGAACTCCCAGTCACTCCGAACGAGGATTTCCAGGTGTCGTAGTCCGAGGGTGTCGGGTCTGGAATCACCGACGAGGTTAGCCGGACGTTGTCGAAATCGAGGTAGGTTGGGTTGCTGCCGCTTGTGCCGTTGATTTTGGTGATTTTAATCGCGAGTGCTTGTCCGGCAGTGACCGAGGCTGCGGTGTCGCATGTCAGCTGCACGTCGGTGAAGGTGTTAGCCGCATTGCCGCCGTTGAGCGCCTGCAGATCGGCCAGCGTGACGTCACGGGACGCTAGCGAAATCCCATCGGCTAACAGTTCAATGCGAGCGTTGCCGTAACTGCCACCATTGCCACGCACGCCGAGTGCCACGTTTAACGCGTAGCGGGTTTTGGCTTGCAAGGTAGCACGGCGCGTTTGCAGGAAACAATTGCCGGAGGATCCAGCATACAAAAACGCCACGTGGCGGCCGTTCATGTTCGGGAGAATCCCAGCTGTGGCACCGGTGTCCGCGGCTTTAGCCCCGTAGAATGAAACATCGGGGTTGAAATAACCATTGCCACCATCGGCTACGGCCTCACCGCTGGAATTGAGACTCCGCCAGCCGATGACAGCAGGGGAATTGACATCAGACATGTTCACCACGGCAATGCCACCATCGGCCAAAGCGGTGTTGGATTCCAGATTGCCGTTTTTTGGTGATAGCGGAGCAGCGCCCGTCAGCACCTCAGCCCATTGTTGGGCGTGGTCGGCTAAGCCTAGAGAATTGAAATGCACGGAATCAGATAATTTTCCTTCCAGATGGAAATCATCGGTTGCCGGACCAGCGAAGACGAACGGATCCGCCTGAATGACTCGGCGTTGGCCGGCAACGACCGGTTCTTCTTGGGTTAGGCTTGTGCTAGGGTGGAAACTGGCTTCGGCCACATACCACGGCATCGACCAACCAGCCGCCGTGCGGAGCTGTGAGATCGTGGATGACAGAAGCGATTGATAATTCGCCGCAGATGTCGAGCTGACTGAATCTGACTCGCCTTGATGCCAGAGCACGGCACGGAACCCATTGACCGGAAAAGCTTGCGCGGCGGTTTTGAGTCTGAGGAAGCCCTCTGTGGATGGTGGCACCCAGTAGGACATGGTAGTGCCGCCGACACCGACGCAGACAAAACCCACCGGCACGTTGTAGGCAGTGGTCAGTTGAGTGCCGAGTCGCGTCCAAACCGAACCCAGATCTCCCGTGGCACCAGGCATCGGATCGGTCGCGATTGTCCAGGTGCCGTTGGCGTAGTTCATCGCGCTGACGCGATCGTCGGTGTTGGTTCCTGGAGTTCCATAGTTGGCGGAGTTGGATTGACCGGCGGTGAGATAAACATCCCCCACGCCGACTCGTTGAACCACGGCAGTGTGGGCTGAGGGGGCACCGCCAGTGATGGAGCGAACTTCAATCTGATACCATCCGCCCGCAGCCAGCTCCAGCAGAGTGCCGCTGAATGCGCCGCCAGTCGGCGCGTTCACAATGGTTGTCCATGCGGTGGAAGTGCCGTTGTTGGCGACTCCATTCATGACGACCGCTCGCGCCTCGATGCGGTCGGGGGTTTCAGTGTAGGTTCCCACAATCGAAACCGATGCCGTGCCGGAGGCGCTGCGCTGAATTACTTGACGTGCCAAAGGACTTGACAGAGAAATGGTGCCACCGAGCACGTTGAGAGACCCACCTCCAGAAATCTTGCCTCCCAGGGAACCTGTGGAATACAATCCTGGAGATTGCTTGACGCCGTTGACATAAAGTGTCGCCACCGATTCAGTGACGCCAGTGGTCAGAATCAGCGTGGCATTTCCGGATAGCTGAACCGTCGCTGTGTCGGCGATCGCACCGGAAGGATTGCGGATTTCGCAGGTTGAGCCGTTTTGTAAACTCAAGTTTCCCGATCCAATGGTGGCAGACGTGTCGAGCACTAACACGCCGGACTCGATCGAAGTGCCGCCGCTGAAAGAGCTGGGTTGGGTGAGTTTTAACGTGCCGGAACCGACTTTTTTGAGGCTCCACGCTCCGCCTTCTTCGAAGAAACCCGTCACGGTTAGCAGATCAGCATCCACTCCGATCGTGGTGTGGTCGTCAAGGCAAAACCCGGGCCCGCTGCCACTTCCGTTCTGACTTAGGGAAAGAACATTGTTTCCAGAGATGTTGCGCAGCGCACCTAGCCCACCGACGCCTGTGCCGCGCAAATGGAGATGCTCATCGAGAGAAACTCCACCTTGCAAAGCAAGTGTCGCGCCATTGCGGATCCACGTCATGGTGGCACTATTCCAACCACCAGCACCGAGGGCTTGGGAATGGGTAGCGGTCAATATGCCGGCTTGAATGTCTGTCACTCCTGTATAGCTGTTTGATGCTGATAGGGTGAGTGTGCCTGCGCCGTTCTTGATGAGACCACCTGTGCCGCTGCCAGCGAGCAGTTTTGCTTGAATGCCGATGTTGCGACCGTTGGTGTCGATGATCGCGCCGCCGGCCTGAACGTAGCTGGCTTGGGCGGGATTGGAACCATTGCTTCCATCACCATAGAGGGTGATGAAGTTGGCGTTGTCCGGGCCGATGGCCTTGAGCGTGCCGCCGTTGAAGATCAGGTGCGCATCGTTGTTACTGTCTGGCCCTGCGGCGTTGAGATCGCGATTGGCGACGCGGATGGACGAGGTCTCGAGCACGCCGCCGTTGAGTTCGAGTTGAAAGGTGGCGGAGGTGTTAACGGAACCATCCACGCCGTTGATGGCGGTGACGGTGCCTCCGGAAATTGCGAGGCGTCCCCAGTCGGCACTGGCGGCATTGGAAATGATGCGGTTGGCGGAGAACGTGCCGCCGGTGATGGCAAGGTTAGCACGACCAATGGCGGCATCGCCGTTTAAGTTGATGGCGGAGTTGATTGAAAGGGAAGGATTTGTTGCATAGTTTCCGCCGTTAGAGCCAAATCCCTGCACCGTGAGGCTGGAAGCTCCAAGGCTGCCGACGGAGAACGAGGTGGCAGGAAAATTAGCCGAAGTGTTACCAACGTTCACATTGCCAGCGCTAAGTCCGGAAGCGAGGCTAAGCGAACCGCCAACACTGCTGAAAAACGCGTGACTCGAGGCCGAGTTCACCCAGGCGGCACCGAGCCAGTTGGCGTCAACAGTCGTCCACTGAGATGTGCCAGCACCATTGCTCCAGATGAAGTTAGGCCCGGGATTCCACTGCGCGTATAACGTCACGGGAGCATTGATGGTGAAGGTATTACCCTGATTGTAGCTTGTGCTGCTGCCATTGGCGGCGGTGTTCCAATTCGCGAACGAATAGCCGGTTTTTGTCAGACCTCCCGTGTTGCCGAGGACGGTGACATTCGCGTTTTCAGTGTAGGGATTGCTAGGGTCCGTTGGCACAGAGCCGCCGGTGTTGCCATTGCCGTTGTAGGTCACCGCATAAGTGGCAGTTGTGACAAACGAAACACTGAGATTGTCGTAATTGGCGAAGACACCATTGCTTTCTAATGAAAGGTAACCATCTGCGGCGGTCAATTGGGTGAGATTCCATGTTCCGGCCAAGGTTCCATTGACAAACATCCGCGCCATCGAGCCATTGCCATTGAACGCCGAACCGTTGCCCGTGCGGTCGGATAAAATGAGCGATATCGTCGAACCTGTCGCATTCCACGAAATCGGTTGGCTGATGTCGCCACCTGCGGCAAACTGCTGCGTGCCGCCGTTGTGGCGAAATAAGCTGCTGAATTTGTTTGCGTTGTGATTGACAAAGAGATTTTGCGAACTGCCGATGGCCACCGTTGACCAGTTGCTATTGTTGGACGAGTCCGTGATCTTAAGATCGAACTGCACTTTCAGCGGTTTGTTGAGCCCGTTCGCCTGTTCGGCAAAGTTTTGATTCAAGCTAGCGTAAAGATCCAGGCTGGTGCCGCCAAACCAAGAGGCCATGAGCAGCTGGCCGCCGTTGCCGTGCTGAATTTTGTAGTCCGCATCGTGTCCGCCAACGGTGTAGCTTAGCGGAGCCAGGAATCCCTGCTGATCAGTGGCAAGAGTGGAGTTGAACGAGCTAGCACCGTAACTGCCCGAATTGAAGTTATCCGCGATGATCACATCACCATTGCCGGGCAAGGTGACAGCAGCGAGTTGCGTGGCGTTGAGAGCGCTCGCAAAAAATTGCACGTCATCAAGAGATCCCTGAAACATCGGCATCAAGGAACCTTCGGAGCGTGCTAGGTAGTTGTGCTGCCGTCCGGTTGTTGTGTTCGGAGCGAGCAATTGGTCGGGCGTGATTGTGACGGTGCCGCTGGCTGCAACCGCACCGTTGATGAACAAGGTTCCGATGGCGCCATCCAGAGCGATGGCGACATGGGACCAGACCCCGGTTGGCAGGGCGGTGCTCGCGAGGGTTTGCTCGCTTCCTCCATTGACGATGGAAAATACCGCTTGACCGCTGCCGTTGTTCGTAGTGAAGCATAGGCGCTTAGTCGCACTGGCACCGAGCCACAGCACGGTTTGATTGGCAGCGCCGCCACTAGGTTTCACCCAAGCAGCGAAAGTAAAAGCGCGCATGTCGGCAACACTGCGGTCGAGAACAATCGATTGACTGGAACCGTTGAAGCTTAGGAAGCCTTTGCGTTTCCAATCCGTCGCCGTCCATGTCGGCGAGCCGATGGTGAATCCATCCGTGATGCCATATTGATCCAGCACGCGCGAATCGTGTGCGCTAGCGAAATCGTAAGCAACGTAGAGACCGGTTGGAGTAGCGGTTGTGAAATTATCGGGAATGCCGACATAGGGCAAATGGCCAAAGGTGATGCCGCCTGTTAGGGATTTGTTGAACATGTAATCACCATCGACGATGGCATTGCCGCTGAGGGTGCCGCCGCTCTGATGCCATGCGCTGCCTTTTGCCACAGCAATGTCCTGCAGATTGCCCTCGACCGTGGCATGTTCAAGCACGCGGGCGTTTCCTGAAATGGTGCCGCTGTCCACAATGGCCCAGTCGCGCACGCGGGCATTGCCGGTGATCGTGCCCCCCCGCACCCATGCGTGTCCGCTGATCACGGCACTGCTATTGACTGTTCCACCTGAGACCACCGCGTAATCTTCGATCCGGGCGTTTCCGCTGACCGAACCGCCGGTCACGCGGGCGTTGGGTCCGATGTAAACACTGGCGGGCACCGTCACGGACTTATAGCCACCTCCGTTCGCGTGCTGGGTGAGTCCGGTCGTCGCGCCGTTGGTTCGTTCGCGTGGAGTCGCACCGGTCACCTGAATCTGATAGTGAAAACGCGAGCGCGAGGGGTGGGAACGAAAACGCTCGGACGCTTCATTGAAGCCGCCATTAGCATACCAATCCGGCGTGGCTGCCACTGAGAGATAAAGCTTGTCTTCATTCGCGGCGAGAGTGATGGAACTGCTGCCATTGCTCCAGAGTGGAGTGTAGCGTTCGACGCCGGTGTCGCTGATGGCAATGAGCGATGCTCGCCAATCGGCACCGCGCGCCGCATCCGCGAGTCCTTGCAGATTCACCGTGACCACTCGCCCCGCGCCCGTGCCAGTCGGGATCAGCTCATGCATCGCGTAGGCTCCTTGCGCTGGGGCCTTTTCTGGCGGCACACGCCACCAACCGGGGGCGTCCGCGCGCTCTATCAGATCCGTGAACAAATGCCGTGCATTGCGGGTCGGATCCTGTGTGTTGAGTTCAGCGGTCATCGCTGCTTTGTTCGAGAAGTTCCATGTCGCGCAGCGTCGGGCGTAGTAGCCAGATAGATCTTTGAGCGAGGTGGTGGGCGTTAGACGATCCAGAGTTGCGGCCCAAAATTCTCCGGCTTGTCCTTCTTGCCAAAGCCGCTTGACCATGCCATCCGCGAGGTCGGGGAGTCCGTCTGGATTGTCATCGATGTAATACAGAAAGGGCCACGTGAGGTAGTAGTTGCGACCAGAAGACATCATGAAATGCCCATCGCGCACGCCAAGTCCTTCGATGTTGGAACGGTTCGGATAAAAAACCTGATAATACTGTAACCAGCGCTCACGGCCATAGTTGGCATGCGTTTCCCACTGACCGGAATAATTGCCGTTGTCGTTGTGAGATTGAAACACATGCATCAGTTCGTGCGGGATGATCCATGATGGCGGATCGACTTGTAACCCGTCGGTGGTGATGTTGAAGCGGGCGAGTGATGTTCCCGCGTAATCGTCGTTGCCTTCCCAATAGCCGGAATGCCAGGTGGTCAAGTTGACCTTATATTTCGTGCCCGATGTGGTGCCGATCGCGTAACACGGTTCGCGGTAGCCCATGACTTTCACATAAACCTGCCAAGCCTCTTCCGCGTTGCGCAATGACCCGCGCGCCATGTTTGCATTCCAAGCACTCGTCGCGGCGACAGCATTGTTCCATAGAAAACGGAAATGTTTCGATTCCAGCGACGAGACCGTTTGACCGGGGCCGAAGGCAGCCGCCGCAGGGGTGGTGCCGCCAGCCGCAGGGCATTCACTCGTGATTCTTGCTTGATACACGTCACCGGGCAGGTCGCCGACGCGCAGGTAGTCGATCGCAAACGCTTGTCCAGAAGTCGCGGATGGCTCGATGCGCAGGTCGCGAAGCGTGGCGCGCCAATAAGGTTCTGGGCCAACATCAATGCGGTAAGTGTGGAAGGCACCGTCGGTGGGCACGAGCGCGTCGGGGATCACCAGCACGCGGGCCGCGTTGAAGCCGGTGGTGCCAGTGGTGCCGTAGGAAATCTTGATGTCGCCCGTGTGCGAAGCCGGCACTCGGATGCGGAGTTCGAGATAGTCATTGAAACCAAGATCCAAGTCAGGGCCTGAGAAATTCGAGCGGGTGATCTGTGGCGACGTGCCACTGGTGGTGCCCGTCAGGAAACCGCCGGATACCGTGGCGGTGTTCACTTGGCTGGTTGTCCAGCTTTCAAAATTTCCGGTAGTGGCCCATTCGACCGCGTAGGTGCCCGTGAGCGGTGTGGCGGGATCGACCACGACGGGAAGATTCACGGCTTGAAGAATCGATGTGAGGCAGAGGAAAACGAGAAAATTTCTCATAAACGGGAAGAGGCGTGAGTGATCATGAGCGTTCATTTTACGTTAGAATCATCTCGCTGCAACGTGGATAAAAAACCGGGCTTTTGCAAGTAAGTTGTTAGTTCGAGTGCGTTTCATCCGTGCCGAAGTTCCATTCTTTCACGCCAACGAGATTCGAATGCATCTGCTCCAGCAGTTGTTGTCGTTATCAGGTCTGTTAGCCGGTGAGAAGCCTGACATCGTATCGGTTTAGCAGCGTGGTTGTTTTCGCTGGATCAACGTTTGCACCAGCAAATTTCGTTCAGCGGCTGCCGCTGCGCATGATGGCGATGCGGGGGGAGGCATGCATGAGCGCATCACATCAATGAAGTTCTGTGCGATAAAAGTGGGGGGATCAAGCCATCGTTCAGTTCGCGCGGACTTGGACGAACAGTGTCGGATTGGATCGCAGATGATTCGCGATGGTAACGGGCACCGTCTCCACATCGCCATTGAGCTGCGGTGTTCCTTGCACAGCGCTTGTGTCCTCGTTCCACGTCACCAGATCAGTTGAAACCCAAATGCGATATGTTAGTCCGGTTAGTGACGACTGACGACGGGTGTAGGAGAAGGTGCCCGTGGTGCTATCGAGCGGCACTACGATCGGATTCACCGAAGAACCGCTGGTGGGGTTAAGTCCAAAGGCGTATTCCTGTTGATTGGTTTGGCCATCATTGTCATCGTCACCCCCAGCCGCGCCCGTGACGCCAAAGGCTGTTTTCCAGGTGTCGTAATCGTTGGTTTCGCCCAGCAGCGATAAAACCCCCGTGTTTTTGTCAAAACTGAACGTGTTTGCGCCCGAAGGCTTGGTCCAGGTGTGTCCATCACCTGTTGGGGTGAAACCGATCACTGCAAACGATGAGCCAAATGATTCGCTCAGATTTGCCACATCCACCAGCGTCCAAGAAACTCCAGGACCACGCGTGACAGCGGATGTGTCGATGTTAAAATTGCCGTTAAGGATGACGGTCGCAGAGCCCGTGATCTTGTTGGCTTGGGTATCCGTCACCGAGAACTGAAGTTGGCCCTCAGTGGCCAGCTCGAGGGTTCCTGCATTGACGATGGTATCGCCATTGTAGGCATTGGTGCCGGATAACACGAGTTTGCCGGAGCCAGTTTTCGTCAGAGCAGAACGTTCCCAGGGAAATAAAGAGCCGTATCGATCTGTTAGCGAGCCGGAAATGAACAGGTCTGCGTCCGCAGCTCCATCTGTCACCTGAATCACATGGTTGAGTCCGGAGTCGCCACGCAGACCAATTTGTCCTGCGATCGTATTTGTGCTGTCGCCACTGCTCGTGAACGTCACTGAGTCGCCATTCCACTGCCAAGTTCCACTGATCAATCCACCATTTGACATCGTGACGCTAACGGGAACACCGAAACCGAGATGGGAACCGCTGATGGCATTGATCGTTCCGCCATTGATGTTGATTGAAGTCGCGGGGTTATTGAAAAAGCCAAAGCCCGTGCCATCGCCATTGGTGAAACTGAGGGTTGCGCCGGGATTCACCGTGACGGAGCCATGAATCTGCGCGTAACCGCCCGTGGCACCCGATAACTCCAAGGTGCCGCCATTGATGGTCGTGGCACCAGTGTAGCTGTTGGTTGCGGACAGTGTCATGGTGCCCGTGCCGTTCTTGATGATGCCAGCGGAACCATAGGCCTCGGTGATGGCGGCGCTGACGAGCAAGTCGGTGGTCGCGCTGCCGTCTTCCACATTGAAAGCGGCAAATTGCCCCCCGCCATCGCCGCGCAGGTTGACGCGTCCTGAAATCGTGGCGGTTGCGT
>CAZREM010000054.1:0-9484 GCA_964599325.1 uncultured Verrucomicrobiales bacterium
ACCGCCAAAGCCAACGCCGAAAAGAACCTCCAAAACGCCCGCGCCCTCTTCGAAAGCCACCTCCAATCCGTCTTCACCCAGCGCGGCCCGGGGTGGGTGGAGAAGTCGTTCTCCGAACTCTGCGACATCAAACACGGCTACGCCTTCGAGGGAGAGTTTTTCAGCAACGAAGGCGAGTATGTGCTCCTCACCCCCGGCAACTTCTACGAGCGCGGCGGCTACCGTGACCGCGGCGAGAAACAGAAATACTACACCGGTGAAATTCCCCGCGACTACGTGCTCACCGAGGGCGACTTGCTCGTCGCCATGACGGAGCAGGCGGCGGGTTTGCTTGGCAGTCCCATTCTCGCTCCAGAGTCCGGCAAGTTCCTTCACAACCAGCGGCTCGGCCTTGTAACGAAAAAGCCCGGCGTGCCGTGGACAAACGAGTTCTTCTTCCACGTTTTCAACACACAGCACGTTCGGAAGGCGATTCACGCCAGCGCATCCGGCGTGAAGGTGCGCCACACCTCACCGACCAAAATTGGAGAAGTGGTTGTCGCCTTTCCCACCTCGCTGCCCGAACAGAAGCGCATCGTCACGACGTTCGCGTCGTTATCGGAAGAAACCCAACGCCTCGCCCGCCTCTACGAGCAAAAACTCGCCGCGCTGGAGGCCTTGAAGAAGTCGCTCCTGCACCAAGCCTTCACCGGGAATTTGTGACCTCTGGACTGATCACTTGACTCGTGCTTGACCTTTTCAGCGGGGTTTCATGTAAAGAAAAGTCAATTTCCTTTACATGTGAGCGGCAACGTGACAAGCAAATAGCCGTTTTCTATACATGTCTAAGCTGCCCACACTCCCCTTGACGAACCTTGCCTCGCTGGAAACCCGCGAGGTCTGGTCGGCATTGGCCGTGGCCCATCGGCACCTGGCCGAGTTGAAGGGGCTGTGTGAGTCGCTGCCCAACCAAGGCATCCTGTTGGACACGCTGGGCATCCAGGAGGCGAAGGACAGCTCGGAGATCGAGAACATCATCACCACGCACGATGAGCTGTATGCCTCCCAGGAGGATTCCGCCGGGAGTCCAGCAGCGAAAGAGGTGCGGCACTATGTCTCGGCCCTGCGCACGGGCCATGAAGCGGTGCGGGACTCGGGTCTCATCCGGCTGGAGACCGTTCTGGCCGTGCAAGCCGAGCTGAAGCAGAACCGTGCGGGTTTAAGGAAGCTGCCAGGCACCGTTCTCAAAAATGAAGCCACCGGCGCGGTGATTTACGAACCCCCGCAGGATGCCCGCGAGGTCGAATCCCTCATGGGCAATCTGCTCGACTTCATCCACGCGGAGGATGGACTGGATCCGCTGCTGCGGATGGTGATCGCGCATCATCAGTTTGAGAGCATCCATCCCTTTTACGATGGAAATGGCCGCACGGGGCGCATCCTGAACCTGCTGATGCTGCAACGCGATGGGTTGCTTGATTTGCCCGTCCTCTATCTGAGCCGCTACATTACCACGACGAAACCGGACTACTACCGCCTGCTCCAAACCGTGCGCGATGAAAGCCGCTGGGCGGACTGGTGTCTCTACCTGCTGCGCGGCGTGGCGGTGACTTCCCGCAGCGCCATCACGCTGGTGAAGGCTTTCCGAGATCTGATGCTGAAGACCAAGCACGATCTGCGGGAACGTCTGCCAAAGCTCTACAGCCAGGATTTGCTGAACAATCTCTACCGCCATCCCTACACGAAGATCGAGTTCATCGAGCGGGAGCTGGGAGTCTCGCGAGTTACCGCCAGCAAGTATCTGGAGCAGCTCTACGCGGCCGGTTTGGTGAGGAAGCAGAAGATGGGAAAGACGAATTTTTACATCAACGATCCGCTCTTTGAGCTGCTCAGCAATGTGACTCTGGAACAACCATGAACGAAGCCGAGACCATCGACGCATTTATCCTCCCTGCCTTGAAAGCGGCGGGCTGGGGCGCTGAGGGCAGCCGCATCCGGCGCGAGTTTGCCATTGCGCCCGGTCGCATCGAAGGCCACGGCAAACGCGGCAAGGCGCTCAAGGCGGACATCGTGCTGGAATATCGCAATACCAAGCTCGCCGTGATTGAGGCCAAGTCTTTTGACAAATCGTTGACCGAGGGCGTCGGGCAGGCGAAGGATTATGCTGGCAAACTCGCGATTCGCCACACCTACGCAACGAATGGCCGTGGCATCTACGCCATTGACATGCAGACCGGCGCGGAGGGGGAAATCGCCGCCTATCCCACGCCGGATGAACTCTGGGCCATGACCTTTGCCGAGGCGAACGTGTGGCGCGACCGTTTCGCCGCCGTGCCTTACGAGGACAAGGGCGGCTCGCATCCGGGGCGCTACTATCAGGACATTGCGATCGAGCGCGTGATGCAGGCAATGGCGGAAAATCGGCAACGCATCCTGCTCACCCTCGCCACCGGCACCGGCAAGACCTTCATTGCGTTCCAGATCGCATGGAAGCTGTTTCAATCCCGATGGAATCTGAGCCGCGAGGCCACGCGCCGCCCTCGAATTTTGTTTCTCGCCGACCGCAACATTTTGGCGAACCAGGCCTACAACGCGTTCTCCGCGTTTGAGGACAAATCGCCCGGGTCTTGTGTCCGCATCAGCCCTGACGAAATCCGCCGGGTCGGCAGGCCACCAACAAACGGTAGCCTCTTCTTCACCATCTTCCAGACTTTCATGAGCGGCACAGGCGGTGATGGAAAACCTTCCCCTTATTTCGGGGATTATCCACCCGATTTCTTCGATTTCATCGTCATTGACGAGTGCCATCGCGGCGGAGCAAATGACGAAAGCAATTGGAGGGAGATCCTTGACTACTTCGCGCCGGCCGTGCAACTCGGCCTCACCGCCACGCCCAAGCGCAAGGACAATGTCGATACCTACGCCTACTTCGGCGAACCGGTCTTTGTCTATTCGCTTAAAGAGGGTATCAACGACGGTTTCCTTACGCCGTTTCGGGTGAAGCAGATTCAGACCACGATCGATTACTACGTTTACACACCGGACGACGTGGTCTTGGAGGGTGAGATTGAGGTTGGGCGAGTTTACAATGAACCAGACTTCAACCGGAACATTGAAATCCGCGAGCGGGAACAGAAGCGGGTGGAAATTTTTTTGTCGCAGATCCATCAAAACGAAAAAACCCTTGTTTTCTGCGCCAACCAAGCTCACGCGCTGCTCGTGCGCGACCTCGTCAACCAGCTCAAATCCAGCACCGATCCGAACTATTGCCAGCGCGTCACGGCGGATGACGGCGAGCGCGGCGAGCAGTGGTTGCGGGATTTTCAGGACAACGAGAAAAGCATCCCGACGATTCTCACCACCTCGCAAAAGCTTTCGACCGGAGTGGATGCCCGCAATGTGCGCAACATTGTCCTAATGCGGCCGATCAACTCGATGATCGAGTTTAAGCAGATCATCGGACGCGGCACGCGGCTGTTTGATGGCAAGGATTACTTCACGATTTACGACTTCGTGAAAGCGCATTTGAAGTTTCAAGACCCGGAATGGGATGGTCCGCCGCAGGAGCCCGTGACGACCAGTCCTTCCACCGGTTCTGTCACCCCTCCGCCTGAGCCCTCAGCGTCGACCGAGCCATCACCACGCCGACAGAAAACCGTTGTCCGTCTCGCCGATGGCAAGGAGCGGGTCATTCAGCACATGATGATGACCACGTTCTTTCATCCGGACGGCTCGCTGATGAGCGCGCAGCAATTCATGGAACTGCTTTTCGGCAAGTTGCCCGATTTTTTCCAGAGCGAAGCTGAGCTGCGTCAGCTTTGGAGCGTCCCAGAAACTCGCGCGCAGTTGTTGGCGGCGTTGGCGGACAAGGATTTCGGACACGCATCATTGGTGGAAATGCAAAAGATCATTGGCGCGGAAAACAGCGATCTTTTCGATGTGCTCGCGTATGTGGCCTATAACAAGCCGCCTGTGCCCCGTGAAGTGCGTGCTGAGCACGCGCGGCACTGCATCAACAGCACCTTCAATGTGCAGCAGCGAGTTTTTTTGGATTTTGTGCTATCCCATTACATCAGCGTCGGCGTAGAGGAACTCGATCAACAGAAGCTCGCATCCCTGTTGCGCCTCAAATACGGCGCGATTCAAGACGCGATTGCCCATCTCGGTCAACCGGGTGAAATTGGCAAGGCCTTTGCGGGTTTTCAAAAATACCTTTACGCGGATCAAGTGGCTTAGGCTTGACTGCGATGCCTATCGCCTGCTGAAAAGCGCGGATCTAGCGCAGCTGAGGCAGAACGACTTGGAGGGGGCGACCTTCACGCACGAGGGTGATTTGCGTTTCTTGGACCGGTGCCGATGCGGCCAGTTGATGATAAAAGTCCTCAGCATTGCTGATCGGATTCTGGTTCACAGCCACCACGATGTCTTGCAGGTTGAGCACCCCTTTGCCCAGACTGCCTGCCAGCAGGGCCGTGACGCGCACACCCGATAATCCCCGTGATTGCTCGGCTGTGGTGAAATCTCGCACGCGGATGCCACAACGCTGCAACACATCCTTAAGCTCTGCGTTTTTCTCCTGCTGCGTGCGCGGTGCTTTGGCAGGTGCGGCGGCTGAAGTGTTTTCGCCCACTGTGGCTTGCAAGTTCACGATTTCGCCATTGCGCCAGACCTTGATGAGCACCTGCTTGCCGATGCTGCTGCGCTGCACCATGGAAAACAATTGCTGCGAGGAACTCAAAGGCTGGCCATCGAATTCCATCACCACATCGTTGACCAGCAAGCCCGCCTTTTCCGCAGGAGAACCGGTGACCACCTCGGTGATCAGGCTGCCGCCCTCTTCACTCAATCCCAGTTGCTCGCGCAGTTGCTCGTCCAAGTCACGCAATTGCACCCCGAGGAAGCCGCGCACCGGACGTCCACGCTCAAGAATTTGCACGAGCGCCTCGCGCACATCATTGGAAGGAATCGAAAAGCCCACGCCCTGAAAGCCGGGGTTTTCTTTGTTCGGCGAGTAAATTGCGACATTGATGCCAACAATCTCGCCCTGCATGTTCACCAATGGTCCGCCCGAGTTACCCGGATTGATGGCAGCATCGGTCTGGAATAAATCGCGCTGTTGGTCGGAGATCGAACGTTCCTTTGCGGAGATGATGCCCTGGGTTACTGTTTCGCTCAGCCCAAAGGGATTACCCACGGCGAACACCAGCTGACCCACACGCACTTGCGAGGAATCTCCCAGTTTTAAGGGAACAAATTCACCGTCGCCAGCGATCTTGAGCACCGCAATGTCGAGCATCGGATCCTCGCCCACTAAGGTGGCGGTGTAGGTCTTGCCATCATGAAGCGTCACGCGGATTTGTTGTTGCCCAGATATGACGTGTTCATTGGTGATGATGTGCCCTTCCTTTGTCACAATCACGCCGGAACCTTGACCTTGCGTGGGCTGACGCTGCAGCCACGAGCGTCCCCAGAAGTCCATCACGCGTTGGGTTTTAACTCCGGAGGTGTCAATGCTCACCACCGCCGGCACCACGGCATGGGTTAGCTTGGCGTATTCATCATTGAGGCGCGCCAAAACATCGACATCGTTGAGTTGCAACGGAGGTTTCTCCGGCAGTGTGTAGCTTTCAGGCACATGTCGATCACTGCCGTGCCACAAGCTTCGCCAAGACAAGCCACCTTGCCAAAATCTCAAGGCGATCACGGCCACGAAGGCGATCACGGCCACCAGAATTAACGAAAACAAGCGAGCGAGCGAGGACTTCATGAGGTGAACTGATTGAAACTTGCGCCAGCATCGCATGTGCGGGGCGTTCTGACAAGGACAAGGCACTCGTGCAGCGTGCAAAGACGCGCTTCTTTCTTGTCCATGCCGATTCAGCACGCTAAGACGCTGCATGCTTGCTTGCTTTTGCGCTTGGCTCATGTTGTTGAGTTTGCCTGTGTTTGGTCATGTTTTAGCGCAAACGCAAGTCACCCTAACGCATGATGCGGCCAAGTGGCAGATGGAATTGATTTTCGATGCCAGTTTTGCCATGCCCGAAATGCAAGAAGCCTCCAAGTCAGTGGGCAGTGAGCGCGATTGGTTGTTGCAGCGTTCGGCTGATGAATGGGCGTGGCTACGAGAAGAAGCGGAACATTTTTTAAGGGAAAACATCGCCATTCGCGTCAATCAGAAGGCGATCGATTGGGCTGTGGCGTTTCCAGATTTTTCGCACGTTCCTCCTGATTTTCCGAAGTTGCCATCGGGGCAGGGATGTTACCGCGTGCAGATCAGCGGGGCCATGCCTCAGGAACCAAACCAACCACTGCTGCTGGCCATGACGGAGGAGGAAAAGCCCGAGTGGTTCATTCACGATGCCATCGCGAATCGTCACATGACCATCAATGCAGGGCAAGTGGTTGAACTCTGCCGAAGCGGCGAGACGGCGAAGGCTCCGCTGCTGAGTCGCTCGTTGCTGTGGCAGTGCCTCGCGCAGGGGTATCATCATGTGTTGCCGTTGGGCTTGGATCACGTGTTGTTTGTGCTGGGTCTGTTTCTGATGAAACGGTCGTGGCGAGCGCTATTGCATCAGTCAATCGCATTTACTCTCGCTCACAGTGTCACGCTTGGCCTCGCTTCGCTAAAGGTGATTCGCGCTCCGAGTGAATGGGTGGAGCCGCTGATTGCGTTGAGCATTGCAGCGATTGCCATTGAGAACTTATGGTGTGAAAAACGCCAGCAGTCGCGGTCGCGCTTGCTCGTGATTTTCTGTTTTGGACTCGTTCACGGTCTGGGCTTTTCGGCCGCACTGGCAGATTGGATACTGCCGGGACAAGCTTTTTTGCCATCGTTATTCATGACCAATTTGGGCGTCGAGCTTGCCCAGGCAACCATACTTGGTGGCGCTTGGGTGGTGACCATGGGGATTCACCAACAGCCTTCTTATCGTTGGCTCCAGCGCGGCGGCAGTGTGGCGATCGCGTTGATGGGTTTGTATTGGACGATTGAGCGCTTGCTCTAGCTCGCATGATGCGATTGATCGGTGGATTCAGATGCGGTTCGAATTCGGCGAGATGTAGCGCTGCAGCATAGACTGCAAGTCATGGCGGGTGACGGGTTTTGACAAATAGTCGTCCATCCCCGCTTCGATGCAGCGCTCGCGATCCCCTGTCATGGCGTTGGCTGTCAGTGCAATGATCGGAAGACGTCGTTCCATGGGCAAACGGCGAATCTGCCGAGTGGCCTCCAGTCCGTCCATTTCTGGCATTTGCATGTCCATTAGCACCACATCGTAATGCTGCTCCTGCACCGCGTTTAGGGCTTTTTTCCCGTCCTCGACAATCGTGAAACGACAGCCAATCAGCTTGAGCATGGCACGGATCACTTGCTGGTTGGTTGGGTTGTCCTCGGCTACCAGCACGTGAGCCTGTGCCATCGCTGAGTTGGGTCCGGAATCGGCGGTGGTGCTTGTCGCCGTCACCACTGGCTGCGTCACTGCGGCGGATTGGCCAACATCACCGCTCGGCTGATCGCAGGGGAGGCGCAGAATGAATGAACTGCCGACACCCACTTCCGAGCGCAGTTCTAGGTCGCCACCCAGCGAGCGCAGCAATAAACAGGCCCGTCCTAATCCGGTGCCGACGCTCACGCGTGCATCATCGCGCGGTAGGATGTCGTGAGACCGCTGAGCGGAAAGCCCCACGCCGGTATCAATGACCTCAATCCACAGCTGCTGCGACTGCTTGTTCCAATGCGCCATCACCTTGACCGCCCCGTGAACGGTGAAAGTGATCGCGTTGCTGACCAAACGGGTGAGCACGGAGTGGATCGGCTTGTAGCAAAACCACAATTGCTTCGGCACGTCAGGATCGACTTCGCACTGAAAGGCCAGCTGCTTGCGGCGTGTTTGCTCTAATAGAGGATGACATACATCACGCAATAACTGCTCCACGTTAACGAGCTCCGGCATTTCTGCTGTCGTTGCTTCACGCAAGGATCGCTGATGCTGATTCAACACCTGTGATAACCGCACACAATGATCCTGAATCATTGCTGCTTGGCTCATTGCCTCGCGGTTGAGTTCTTGCTGCATCAGCAACTCCGTTTGCCCCATCAATGAGCTCAGAATCGTTCGCAGCTCATAGTGCATGGCAGCTAGGAACTTTTGCTGGATTTCGTTGGTAACTTCCGCGCTCACAATGGGGCTTTCTAGCATGAGTTTAAAAAAATGAAATACAGAATGCTCGCTGTTTGCGATATATTTGAAAGAGTGATTCGATCAAATTAAATCATTAAGGATCAAGAGCGCATGACTCGGGCAAGGAATAGGCTGATTTGGTTGCAACTGTCATTTTCTGACATGCTGGACGTTGCAGTTGTGTGTTTTTGCGTTACACTTGCGCCATGGCTAAGCTTCCGCCCCCATTTCGTCTGCTCCAAGTGCTTGGGCGTCTCGAGGCGGCATCCTTTCTCCTGTTATTGGGAGTGGCAATGCCGCTGAAATACCTCGCTCACGATCCGCGCGCAGTGCGGGTTGTTGGGATGCTGCATGGTGTTTTGTTTGTGCTTTATGTTCTAGCGTTGCTGCGCGCGGTGATCGATGAGCGTCTGTCCCTGCGCCTCGCCGCGCTCGCCTTTGGGGCTTCGTTTCTTCCGGCAGGTCCGTTTTGGATCGAGGGCGCGATTCTCCGCAGCGCTCAAGCCGCGTCCGCTGAGGAAAAGACCTGACTCGGAGTGCGCATCAAGCTTCTTCCCCAATCGGTAACACGACATGGAATGTGCTGCCCACTCCGGGCTGCGACTCCGCCCAGATGCGGCCACCCATGCAACGAGTCAGGCGCTCACAAATGGCTAATCCTAAACCACTGCCACCGTAGCGGCGGGTGGTGGTCGAGTCCGCTTGGGCGAATACTTTGAAGATGTGTTGCAATTTGTCCGTTGCAATGCCAATGCCGGTGTCTTTCACCTTAAAATGAAGCGCCGGACGTCGATCTGAGGTTTCGTCAGCAGCGAGGTGCAGCGTGATCCCGCCTTCATGCGTGAATTTTTTCGCATTGCTTAGGAGATTCATCATGATCTGATTGACCCGTGTGGGATCGCCCCAGAAAAATTGTGGAAAACTCGAGCTTTGATCGATCGTGAAGCTTAGACCCTTTTCCGCGTATTGCGGGCCAAACACACTCTGCCAGTCGTGAAGCAACCCAGCGACTTCAATTTTAACGTGCTCCAGATGCAGAACTCCACTTTCAATTTTGGAGAAATCCAAGATGTCATTGATAATCGACATCAACGCGTTTCCGGACACCGTGATGGCCTCGACATACTCGCTTTGCTCTTCACTCAGCTGTGTGGTGGACAGCAGGTAACTCATGCCGATCACACCATTCATCGGCGTGCGAATTTCGTGACTCATCGTTGCCAAGAAATCGCTTTTCGCTTGATCGCCCGCTCTGGCCAGTTGCATCGAACGCCATACCTCGCGCAGTGATGCTTGCAGGCGTGATTGATAGACCCACACCGCGG
>CAZREM010000055.1:0-8938 GCA_964599325.1 uncultured Verrucomicrobiales bacterium
CCCCGCCGCCCCCGAGATCAAGGCCTGCGCCCTCGATGCGATGCTGAACGGCGAAGTCTGCGAATCTTGCCAGTAATCCATGGTTTAGTTTGCCCAACGCCGCTTGGTGTTCATTGCGCCAAGCGGTTTAGCTTTATGTGTTAGTCGCATCACAGCGTAACCCCACCTCGCTGGCGCCGTAGCAGAGCGAGCAATAGCGGCGCGGTGATGAGCGAGGCCGTGCTTGGTTCCGGCACCACGTCCACACCGGCCAGCACGCGTTGATCCGTGATGGCTGTCAACATCACCGGCTGCGTCGCTAAAACAGCGGAGTCCTGCGCGAACAACTTCATCGCCACAGCCGCCTCATCCAGACGATGCACGGGCAACGAGAGGTCCTCATGGTAGTCCACCTCGTCAATCGCGGCAGCATCGCGCAGGTAGAACATGGTGCCACTCAAGTAAAACCCACGCCGCACAGACGTGGCATCCACCAGCCAATCATGCCATTTGGAAACTCGCTCGCCTAGCACAATGCGCGCGGCGGCACCAGCAATCCAGTTGCGCTTGGCCCATATGCGCTCATCCAGACGATCATTCACATCCGCAAGCAGGTCGCTTGGCTCTGCTGGCGAACTTGTCGCTATCAAATTCATCTCAAGCCACGTTTGATTCAATGTTAGCGCAACCTGATCACCGACTTGGAGATGAGCATCATCGCCGCTAGTCTCCAAACGCTCCAGGTCGATCAAACTTGGCAAACGACCAGGGGACATCTGCGCCAACGCGCTCACGCACATCGCCTGCCCGAGCAACCAGCATTGAATCAGCCCGCGAGCCCACGAACCCCCACCCAATGGGGTCATCCGCATGCGAGCAACGCATCCGCTAATGGCAATTGAAATAATAACGACAAGCTTCATGGTGGAGGATGAATAAGCCGATCAATTCTGACTCACGATGTTGGCGGCACCGCGTGACAATCCATTTCAAAATCAAAAAACCATGATGGCGGTCAAACATGACCACATCTCATTTTTTTAACTTTTATCATCTTTGATGTAATTCACTGGCAGTAAAAAAATCAATAAAAATCTGAATATATTTTTAATCAATAAAATTAAGATCGAGACATGAACGTGACCGCCCCGCGATGATCACGTGTGCGGAGCTGGTCGAACGACAACCCGCTGGTGCGGTTTCTATCCCATCAGCGGGCAGCGCGCTGCTGTTGCGCGATCTCCGCCGACCACTGTGCCATCTGGAGGAAATGAGTCAGCGCCGCTTCCTCCCAGCAGCATTGTTGCTCCGAACTCAGCCCGAGACTTTTCACCCACTGCACACCGCGCAGGGCGGAGCTTAGCACCACGCATTGAGCCTTACACAACACCTCGACCCCGCCAGCGCATTCCTGCACGTGCCTGCCTACAGCAGCCGCGCGCTGGCATATTTCCGCGCGCATGATTCCCGGCAAGCAACCTGTTGCCAGTGCCGGCGTGAACCATTGCCCGTCACGGAACCAAAAAACATTGCTCGTCGAAGCCTCACAGATTTCATCGCGTTCATTGAGCCACAGCAGCTCATCCACGGCGTGCTGACGCGCCCAATCGAGCGCTAACAGATTTTCCGCATAAGCAGTTGACTTGATGCCCGCCAGCGGTGAGCGCGAATTTCGCCGCCACGGGCACAGCTGCAATCGCAGCGAAGGCGCTGCGGGTGTGATCGGCGTCAACGTGGCACTCACCCAAGGAGGAGCCGTGGCCGACAACTGATTCAGCGCTCCAGCTCGAGCCAAGGCCATTAGGCGCAAGCGCTGAATGCCTGTAATAACGCCCGATTCCGCACAGAATTGCTGCAAATCATCTAACAAAAAAACACCCTTCCACGCCGAGTCCGCGAAACCGAGACGTTGCCATGACTGCTGCCAGCGCGATCGGTGTTGCTCCCACAGCTGCACCACACCGTCCTGCACGCGCAGGGTTTCAAAACAACCCAGGCCATGCATCACCCCGCGGCTTTCCCAGAATGTCTCATCGGCTGTCGGCTCCTGCCAACCTTCCGCCGTCCACAAACGCGTCATGCGCATGACTAAACTGCCCATGCGTCGATGAAAAGCCCGATTTCCCACTTGGCGTGAGCGATTTTTTTTCGCATGATGGGGCACATGGCTACGCCCGCAAAAATTCGCACCGTTACCTCGATCACCGTTGGCGAATTCTTTGAGCGACACCGCAGCGCGCTGAGCCTAGAACTCATCAGCAGCGAGCACGATCTCACCCGCCAGATCCGCGAGCCGGCCGTGAACCGTCCCGGCTTGGCGCTGGCCGGTTTTTTATCCTACTTTGCCCGCAAGCGCATTCAGATTCTCGGCAACTCCGAGCTGTCTTATTTGGAAAAACTGCCACCCCTGCGCCAGAGTGCGCGCTTTCGCCGCTTGTGCAAGGAGGAAATTCCCTGCTTGGTGCTCTCGCGTGATCGCAAATTGCCGGAGCCACTGCTCGAAATCGCCGCTCAGTTTCAGTTGCCCATTTTTGGCACGAGCCAGCTGACGATGAAGTTTCTCAACGCCGCCACCCTGCGACTCGAGAACGATTTTTCCCCCAGCACCACCCTGCATGGCTGCATGGTGGACCTGCGCGGCATCGGCATCTTGATCATGGGCAAAAGTGGCTCGGGAAAATCGGAAACCGCCATCGGCCTGATCGAACGTGGCGCCGCCCTAGTCGCGGATGACATGGTGAGGCTGAAATTTGTTGGTGGCGAGCTGATAGCCACCTCCCCCGAGCTGTCGCGAGGTTACATCGAAATGCGCGGGATTGGCATCGTCAATATTGCCAACCTGTATGGTTTGGCCTCCATCCGCCCCGAGAAACGTCTCGATCTGATTGTCACGCTGAAGCCCTATGCGGATCTCAACGAAGTCGATCGTCTCGGTTTGCAGACTAAGACCTTCGATGTCCTCGGCCAACCCATCCCCCATGTGGAAATCCCCGTCGCTCCCGGACGCGATAACGCCCGCATGATCACCATCGCGGCACTGGATCAGCAACTGCGCTTGCTCGGCTACAACATGGCTGATGAGTTCAATCAACGATTACTCAACCACATGAGCGAACGCTAAGCGCAGCGTTCACAGAAGCTTTAAGCCAAACAGTGCTGAAACAACGAACTCACACACGCCAGCGCAGCCGCACCCACGCCAGCGCCTGCTCGGCATCGGTTAGCCGCCCCTCCAGCTGCTCCGTTTGCACCTCTTCCAATATTTCGCCAAACAAGGGGCCCGGTTGCATGCCCAGTGCCAATAAATCACGTCCGGTCAGCAATGGAGCCGGGATCAACGGCAAGGCAGAAAACTCCGCTTGTTTCTCACGAATAAACTCCCAGTTGTCTGTGAAACCATTGCTCGAAGCGCAGTCCACACGGTGCAATTCCATCTCTTGCTCAAATTGCGGGCTCGACATGAATCGCTTGAGCTTTGCCGGACGCATTTTCTGCACGTTCATGAACTGCATGTGCCGCGCCACCATCGGCACCACCCACTCGATCACGTCATTGCAGAACTTCAACCGCCGTAGCATTGTCTCCGCCATGGTCGCACCGAGAGCATCATGGCCGTGAAACGAGATCTTACCCGTCATGGCATCGATTTGCTGCGTCGGGGGCTTCGCGATGTCATGGAGTAGCACCGCTAACACCAACTCAAGTGGTGCCTCTGGTTCCAGCATTTCGATCATCATCAGCGTGTGAATCTTCACATCCCCTTCCGGATGCCACTGCGGTGGCTGCTCGCAACCCGCCAACGCCAGCATCTCCGGCCAGAAAACCTGCAGCAAGCCGCTGTCCCACAGCAAATTCACCGCCCGCAACCGCTGCGGCAGCACCAACATGCGTGCCAATTCATCGCGAATCCGCTCCGCCGCGATCTGCTGCAAGGCCCCTGCGTGCTGGCACAACGCCGACCACGTCGCCGCGTCTATTTCAAACTCCAAGCTCACGGCAAAACGCACAGCGCGCATCAAGCGCAAGGCATCCTCACGAAATCGCTGGGCCGGATCCCCCACCGCCCGCAAGCTACGCCGCTGCAAGTCAGCCTTCCCGCCGACGTGATCCATGATTTCCCCCGTCAGCGGATGCTCAAATAAGCCATTGACCGTGAAGTCGCGACGCTGGGCGTCCTCCGCCGCCGTGGCGAAGGAAACGGAATCCGGACGCCTGCCATCCCGATATGCCCCATCCGTGCGAAAAGTCGCCACTTCAACCCAAAACTTACCCTGTTTCACGATCACGACACCAAAGTGAGCGCCAACCGCATTGCTACGAGGAAACAGCGCCAAAATCACATCAGGGTGCGCCGCTGTCGCAATGTCATAATCCTTCGGCTCCCGACCCAGCAGACGATCGCGCACACAACCACCCGCAAAATACGTTTCATGCCCCTGCTCCATCAAACGACATGCCACTCTTAGAGCTGATTCCCGCGCCGATTGCATGCCTCCTGCTACGCCAACGCGTTCTTCTCCGCAAGCAAGATCCCACTCGCCTCGCAGAAGATTCCAATGTGATCAACCAGCAATTGTTTGTTTTCCTAACGACCTTTTGCCCGCAACACAAAAAATGCCATCAAAGCAAATGACCATTGAAGGCATCAATTTAGTTTGACACGCAATCGACCACATTGCTTTAGTTCGATCATCGTGTTCTGAATACTTTTTTTCACAAATGCGCACGATGACCAAAACCCACAAAAACCATGCGTCCCACCAAACACAATCAATACCTATATCAGGCAATTCAACACCTGGTCCTTCCAGCATTCGTGATCATGTGTGTCAATACGCTAGGGTCAGCAGCTCAGATCACCTGGGGTTCTGCGACCACGGTTTCTGCCGATGCCAACGTCAACACCATCGGCACTCCCGTCTATGCCTACGCAGCGAGCACGACTGCGAGCACGATCAATGGGGTCACGTTCTCTGCCTACGGCGGCAACACCGCGTCGTGGGGTGGTGGCAACGTCACCACCTCCGGCTTCACCGCGACCAATACTAGCGCCTTTGCTGGCAGCACGGTCACCCCGTGGAACAGCCTGAGCAGTGCCTACAAAACCATTCTGCAAGGAGCCTCCTACGGAACCAGTGCGGCGGCAACCGTGACGTTAAACAACCTCACCTCTGGCCGTCGATACTCTGCCCAAGTATGGGTCAACGACAGCCGCTCTGGAGCTTCCGCCACGCGCACAGAAACCATCACCGGCGGGGGCGGCAATACCATCACGCTCGATTACAACAGCTCCAATGCTCAGGGTGGCGTGGGTCAGTATAGCCTTGGCGCTTTCACCGCCGATGCTAGCTCTCAGGCCTTCACTCTCAAAGGCGACGCGTCTTCGCAGATGAATGCGATCCAGCTGCGTGACGTCACTGGCGTCTGGAGTGGTCAAACCGATGGCAATTGGGCAAATGCTTCCGCTAACTTCACCGGTGGCGTGACGTGGTCAACCGTTTCTGGACAAGTCAGCAGTTTCCAATTCGGCGACACCGATGGCTACGGCACAGCCGTGACTAACAACAACATCACAATCCAAGGCGAAGGAGTTTCCGCAACCAGCATTGATTTTCAAAATAGCACGGTCAATTACACCCTCGCTAACACCGATGCCGGCTTGGGCATCACGGGCACCACATCGTTGACAAAAACGGGCTCGGGCTCGGTGACCCTCACGGGGGATCATTCCTTTTCCGGCACCACCACGATCAGTGCGGGAACGTTGCAATTGGGCAACGGCGGAACCACTGGCAGCATTGGCACAGGAGCGGTCACGAACAATGGCACCATGATCGTCAATCGCTCGAACACTTACACACTTGCCAGTGGCAACCTGGTGAGCGGTTCCGGCGCGGTCACTTTGGCGGGTGCTGGAGCGCTCGCTAGTGCTGCCGATGGACAATTTAACACCACTGGATCCTTGAATTTCGGGGCATCTAACAGCGCCACCACGGTTTCTTCGCTGAATCTCACCAACGGCAGTTCGGCCTTTGGTTCGTTTAACGTGATCAACAACAACGCCACCGCCAATACCCTCACCATTGGCGATGGTAAAACTTTGAATGTCAAAGGCGCGGTCAGCATCGGTGCCACCACTGGCACGACGAGTTTGACAGCCACCGGCAGCACTGGCTCGTTTGTGGTCAACAACGGCGGCGCTGCCACGAATGCCAACTTTTACATCGGCGGCGGTGGCACCGCCACGGGCACCTTGGACATGAGCGGTCTCGGCACCTTTTCCGCCAACCTTGGCACAGGCACTTTCTCCCTGGGCAATGGCTCCACCAACACCAGCGGTGCCGTCCCCTACACTGCCAAACTTGCTGCGGCCAGCTCCATCACCGCCACCAAGGTGAGTGTCGGTGCTGGATTCGGAAACTCCACCAACGCCTCAACTTACACACTGCGCCTTGGTAGCGCCGCGAACACGATCAACACCAGTGATTTGTATATCGGCGTTTACAACAATCAAGGCCGTGGCAGCTCCGGCACCACGTTGAATTTCAACACCACCACCGGCACTCTCAGCTTGCGTGGTCTCACAGGTGGCAGCTCACGCGCCAATGTGCACATCGGCGAAAACCAAGGCGGCAGCACCGGCACCCCCAGCGGTGGCAGTTTTAACCTCGGGGGTTCGACCAGCACCGAGTTGTCTGGAGGCAATGCCGATCTGTTGATCAATGCCCTGACGATCTCCCGCCGCACTGCAGGCAGCAATGACACCTCGAGCATGACCTTCCGCAGCGGCGTGATGGACGTCAATACTTTGGTGATGGGCAACTACACTGGCAACACCGGCAACAACGCCACTGGCACCCTCACGCTCAACGGCGGAACCGTCACTTTTAACACCGAAGTCAGCCTCGGGATCAACACCAGCGGCACCGGCATTGGCGCGGCGACCCTCAACGTCGCGGGCGCGACAGTCACATCCACGCCGGGTCTGGTCATGGGCAACCGCAGCGCAGGCACGGTGAACTCCGTCGTCAATGTCAGCGCCGGTTCCCTCACTCTGGGAGGCGACATCAGCACGGTCGGGGCCACCAATACCACGCTGACCCTCAGTGGTGGCTCGCTCAATCTCGGTGGCTATAAAATTGGCACCGCGACGGATTCGATCGATACCTTCACCATCAACCCCGCCACAGCTGCGGAGCTAAAAAACATCGGCACCATCAACGGCACCGCGGGCATCACCAAAACGGGCACTGGTGTCCTAACGCTGCATGCAAACAATTACTCCGGTGCAACAGTGATCAGCACTGGCACGGTTCAAATCGACGGTGCCAATGACATCGGCGACAGCTCCGCCACCAATTCGATTCAGCTCGGTGCCGCCACCCTGCGTTCCATTGCCAATAGCTACAGCCTCGGCACGAACCGTAGCATCTCTCTCACAGGCGCTGGCACGGTGCAATGCGATGCCGATACACTGACCCTCGATGGCGAAATTAAAAACGGTAGCAATGGCCTGACTCTTCTGGGCGAGGGCAATCTCGTCGTCTCCGGCGTGATCGGTGCCGGCGCAACCCCAACGGGAGGTTTGACCATTGGCTCCGCCACCACCGGGGCGACGGTGACACTCAGCGGCAATAACGCATTCACCGGCAATGTCAGCCTGCCCGC
This sequence comes from uncultured Verrucomicrobiales bacterium, assembly GCA_964599325.1. Classification (GTDB taxonomy): domain Bacteria; phylum Verrucomicrobiota; class Verrucomicrobiia; order Verrucomicrobiales; family Akkermansiaceae; genus UBA956. Next base: position 7,648 of record CAZREM010000055.1, read on the forward strand.
AACGAACTCTCAACCCAAGGCCACATTGACACTGACTCACTCCAACGCCCTGGGAGTCGGACCAAAATCGGTGACATCCATTGGCGGCAGTTTGACCAAGGGCGGAGAAATCCACTTACAAAACAACATCAGCCTTGCGAGCGACATTTCGTTCACTGTCAGCGGTTACACCCTGTATAATGACTCGGGGAACAATGTCATCAATGGCAATGTTTCGATGATGTCAGGCAATGGCAATAGCATCATCACCTCTTCCAGCGGGTTGCTCACGTTCACGGGCAATTTCACAGCCATCACCACGGGTCGCAACCTGGTGCTGCAGGGCAATGGCAATGGCGTGATCAGCGGTGTCATCAGCAATGGCCAGACCACCGATCTCGGGGTTTTCAAAAACTCTGCTGGCACTTGGACTTTGTCAGGAGCGAATTCCTACACGGGCGTGACCACGGTTTCGGCCGGAACACTGGTCATCAGTGGCTCGATTGCCGCGTCAGATGCGACGGTGCAAAATGGGGCGACCTTGGGCGGCAACGGCAATCTGGGAGGAAATCTCACTGTTCAATCCGGCGCTCATCACGCCTTGTCGGTGGCCGCTGCGCCGGAGGCACAGGTGACGCGCACGATCGCTGGCTCGCTGAATCTCAATGCAGGTAATGTCCTCGACCTCACCGCTGCGGCGACTCCTGTGCCCGGCTCTTATGTGCTCGTGACCGCCACTGGCGGCATCAACGGGGATCTCGGCACGGTGAATCAAGCCAGCATCCCGGGAACAGTCTCGATCAGTGGCAACAGCATCGTGTTGAACATCCCGAGTGCTGCTGGTTTCTCCACCTGGATTGGCGGTTTCACTTTGGCCGACTCCTCCACCACGGCTGACCCCGATCACGATGGTCTGAGCAATTTGCTTGAATTCGTTCTCAATGGCAATCCAAGCCAGCCCGATCCCACCATTCAGCCAACGGTGCAAGTCACGGCTAGCGACTTCGTCTTCACCTTTCAGCGTCGCGATGATGCGTTGCCCCCCGAAACCACACAGGTGTTCGAGTATGGCTCGGATTTGTCGAACTGGACCTCCGTCAGCTTGCCCGCAACCACGGCCACGCAGGGCGAAATCAGCATCAACATCACTGATGCCTCGCCAGCCGACACCATTGCTGTGTCTGTGCCCAAATCCCTAGCCAGCGGCGGGCGCCTGTTCGGGCGCTTGCGCGTCACTAAACCTTGATGCAGAAACATTGCTGATCACGAGCGGGGCGGTGGCAAACCATTTGCTGCTGCCCCGTTTTGGCAG
>CAZREM010000056.1:0-2205 GCA_964599325.1 uncultured Verrucomicrobiales bacterium
AAGCGTTCCCAGCAGTGGGATTTTATCGACCAAAGCGGAATGATCCCCGATCCCTTGCGTCCGGACAAAAGCTTCACATTCAAGGCCGGAGCCAGTCGCTCGCTTTGGGTCACGGTTCATGTTCCGCAGAACACGCCGGCAGGCGAGTATTCGGGCTCGATCAAAATCGGTGGTCCACTCAATCTGGACATGCCCATCAAGCTGAAGGTGCGCAATTTTGCTCTTCCAGAACTCACCAGCTTCAACCTGGATGCAGAGATCAAACCTCGCGCGATTGCCCTTTATGATAAACGCCCATGGTTGGAGGCGATGCGCGATTATTTTCCGGATATGGCGGCCCATCGCGCACGGGTCACCAACTTCGAGATCTTCCCGATTCCCGTGATCAAGGATGGCAAAGTCTCACTCGACCCTGCCAGCTTGGCCGAGAGCGATGCGACGATGGATTACGCGAAGTCGCTTGGGTTTCACACCTTCTTGACGCAGGGATCCCCATTTTATCTGGGTGGAGCGGCCGAGAAAAACGGGATGGCTGCGAATTGGAAGTCTACTTCCTGGGATGCCCAGAAGTTTGATCCCGGGATCAGCCGGGTCGATCCGGAGTTTCCTCGCATCTATGGCGATTATCTGAATCTCACCGCAAACCATTACCGGGAGAAAGGCGCCCTCGGCAATGTGCTGCAATACATCTTCGATGAACCCTTCCTCTGGGCGAAGACGCCTGAGCAGAAGCAGATGATCAATCAGTTTTATGCCATCTCGAAGAAAGCCGGATACCGCAATTTTCTGACCACCAGTCCAAGCCCGGATTATACCGATATCGATGTCTGGTGTCCGCTCTATCACCATGCCATCTCGCACAAAGAGGAAATGGAAAAAGCCAAAAAGGCCGGCCAATCGGTGATCTGGTATCACAATGAGTTTTACACGACAAATCGCTCGACTTTGAACGCGCGACTTGTCGGCTGGTTCACTTGGCGCTACCAATTCAGCGGCTATGTCATCTGGAGCATCAACTACTGGGCTGAAGGCAATCCTTGGGAAGAGTCCAAACTCGATGGTGACGGCTACTTGATTTATCCGAACCCCGCTGGCGAGGGCAAACCCTGCTCCTCGATCCGCTGGGAAATGATGCGCGAGGGTATCGAGGACTACGATTACTTTGCCATCCTGAAAAACCGCGCCGATGCGGTCATTGGCAATGCCTCCTCATCCCCCGAGCAGATCGCGAAGGCCAAGGAGTCGCTGGAACTCTTCAAGGAAATGGAGGATCTCATCCCGAATGACCCCACCGCCCTGAAATACAACCAGAACCCGGTTGACTATGCCGGGCTGCGTGAACGCATTGCGGCCGCGATCGAGGCGCTGAATCCCTAAAAACAATATGCGAAATCCCATCACTCTCCTGCTCAGGCCAGCAATGGCTTTGTTCCTCGTTTCAACCCCCTTGCTGGCTACTCCGGAAATGCTGCTTGTCGACCCGATGGAAGCCGTTTACCCCGATGTGCGGCCGCCGGGGCTGCCTTCCAATGCCCCGCTGGCCGCGCCGCTTGGCGGAACGATGGTGTTGCAAGTGGTGTTGCGCGGCGCCCCCGAAAAACTTCAGGTCGATCGCATGGAACTCGTCGAGGGTTCAAAGCCAGTCGCAGCCCAATGGTATGCTCTGGATTTTGTGCCGGTCGAGCAGAATACCGGCATGGACCATGGCACCGAGATCCGCGATGGAAGGAAGAATCCCTATGTGATCCGGCGCGCCCCGTTTGAGATCGCCGACGCGATGGCACCAGTGGGGGCGGCTTGGGACTCCGAGGCTTGGAAATCGCGCAAAGCTGGATTCAATCAACGCGGGCTCGCCGCATTTGCCGTGCGCTGGGCCATTCCCGCCGATGCCACTCCGGGCTTGCACACCTACACAGTGAAGTCGTGGCTCAAGGATGGACAAATGGTCTGGTCCCGCTTCTCGGTTCAAGTCTATCCGGTTGCCGTGCCGCCGAGCGAACAGGGGACTTTCAACCTCGTTCAAACCAGCCAGACCAAACCGATTGCGAATGCCCACAAAGTGCCCATGTGGTCGGAAGAATTCTGGAGTCTCTACGCCAGCTACGCCAAGGCCCTGGTGGAGGGGCGGCAATCGACCGGGCGCATCCTGTTGCCAGAGATGGCGGCCGATTGCCCCACCGGCACCGAGCCGCAATTTGGCGAGCG
>CAZREM010000056.1:2305-3508 GCA_964599325.1 uncultured Verrucomicrobiales bacterium
CAAGCCGCCAAGATGATGCGCGAGGAGATCCCGGGAGTGAAGGTCTTTGAGGTGATCAACTCCCCGAATCTCGGGATCGCGGACTCGGTCGATGAATGGTGCCCCTTGCCGAATGTTTATATTGTCCAGCGGGAGTTTTTCAAGCAGCGCAAGGCCGCCGGATCGAAAGTCGCCTTCTACACCTGCATGGGCCCGGGTGGGGCTTGGGTGAATCGACTGCTCGACCAAGAGCGGACGCGTGTCGTTCAAATTCCTTGGTTTGTTTATGGCTACGGCTTCTCCGGCTTCTTGCACTGGGGCGCGAACAGCTGGATGAGCGATCCGTTCAAGCAATCAGTGGTTCCCACGGGCTCGGGCGATCAGACCAAAAATTTCCTGCCTGCCGGTGATACCCACATCCTCTATCCGGGCGACCAAGGACCATGGATCAGCTTGCGCTACGAGGCGCAGCGACTGGGCGCCGAGGATTACGAGTTGTTGAATATCTACGGAAAGAAAGACCCGAAAGCCGCCGAGAATCTCGTCTTCAGGCATTTCCCTGCCATGAGTCAGGGACCTCGCGATGGAGCCTCCTACTGGGAGGCGCGTCATGACCTGCTTGCTGCTGCGAGTGGAAATCCTTCCAAGGAGAATGTTGAACCATCCGGTGCTCAGGCAGATCAACCCGCTGCCGAAGCTCCCAAACAGGAACCGCAAAGCGGTGGCCTCATGAATTGGTTCCGCAACCTCCTCTCCAAATAACCTTGTGAGTTTCTCCGCAGGCACCCTGACCTACACCAAGCCGGCACTCATCGCGCTCTTCGCTTGGTTGCTCTGGGGCGACTTTTGTCTCGTGCTTGTGGATGTGGTCGTCCCGGCTGTGCTCCCGCTGAAGTTGAAGGAACTCGAAGCTCCCAATTGGGTGATCGGGGTCATCATGAGCACATTGCCGGGCATTTTGAACATGACCATTTGCCCGTGGGTCAGTTACAAGAGCGACCGCCTGCGCAGTCGCTGGGGTCGCCGGATTCCCTTCATCCTGTTCACCCTGCCTTTTCTCTCTGCCAGCTTGTTCATGATTGGTTGGAGTGAGGAAACTTCGCACTGGCTGCATGCGAATATCGGGTTTTTGCAGAGCTTTGCGCCGGCGACCCTCACGATTGTTCTGCTGGGCTTTTTCATGTTCGCCTTCCGGTTCTTCGACATGTTCGTGGGCTCGGTTTT
>CAZREM010000056.1:3608-5631 GCA_964599325.1 uncultured Verrucomicrobiales bacterium
TTCTACTGGCTGAGCTATCTCACACAAGCCAGCGCCGTCATGGCTGCTGGCAGTTCCTTGTTCATGGTTTTCTTCTACAAGGAAATGGGATTGAGCCTGGAGCAGATCGGGTGGCTCGCAGGCTTTGGGGGAATCGCAGGCGTCGTTGCCACCATCTTCGCGGCCACCTTTGTGGACCGTTGGCATCCGATGCGCATTCTCACCTATCTAATGATCTTCACAGCCGTCACCGGCTTCTACAATTGGGTGTGGGTGCCGGTCACACTGCCCGGTCACATGTTTTTCTGGTTGGGGCTTGGCACCACGATCACGGCGGCTTTCAGCACCGCCATGTTCGGCGTGAGCAGTTTCACCGCACTGATGCGGATTTACGCGAAGTCCCGCTATGCGCAGTTATGCTCCGCGCGGGCCATGGTCGTCTCGTTGGCCAGCATCGCCGCCGGATTCGCCGCAGGGATTTTTCTCGACTGCCTCAAACCCCTCTGGCCGGGGACGGATCACTTTTACCGCCTCATCTTTCTCTGGGCCTGGCCCTTCAGCATCTTGGCGGCCGTGTTCAATGTGATGCTTTACCGGCAGTGGATGCGTATGGGCGGTGATGAACGCTTTAGCGCACCCGCTCCGTGGAGCCCTAACGGGCGCGAGGAGTTGCCATCCAGCAAGCCGATGCTGCTGAGTCCGCGCCTGACACGGTTCGGCTTGAACCTCTTCACCTGGGGATTTGCAGTGACGCTGCTCCTGACGCCGGTTTTCTGGTTCATCATGCACCGGCATGGTCTTGCCGAGGCCTCGCGCTGGTATCTTCTGGGTTTTGTGCCCGCCATGGCGGTGCTGACCTACCTGTGGCTGCGCCTAGCCCGTGCCGTGTGCTCGGATGTCGATCTGCTAGTGGCCGGAGGCAAGCCGCAGATGGGCGTTCCGCACTACGGCATCCTCATGGTGCTTGGCATTCAGGGCTTGGTCGCATTTCCGATTTATTGGATGCAGATTTTCTGGACTAGCGAGCTCGACATGCAGCGCGAGCTTCTTTTCTTCGCAGGTGCCAAAATCCTCAGCTCGGCGGCCATTCTGGTTTTCGTCCAATTGCTTCGCTGGGTGGAAAGACCGGTCACCACGGAGACGGACTCCGCCCTCTCCGTGGCCAATTCCTAAAAATCTCATCAATGAACAAAAATACATCACCCACATTGCAACCCTCGCCCTACCAACTCAAGCGCCATACGGCTAACCCGCTGATCAAGCCATCGGACTTCCCAGGCTCCGTGGCGATCTTCAATCCCGGTCAGACGATTTACAATGGCAAGGTGCTCCTGTTGCTTCCCGTTCAACACAATAGCGGAAGCTTCCGGGGGCGCCCCGCCGCGTTCACCGGCCATGTGGCCACCAGCGAGGATGGCGTGCACTTCGATATCAATCCGGATCCCTTGTTCGAGCCGTCCACGGAAGCTCCCTATTCCATCGTGACCGAGCAATGCATCGACTATCGCATCACGCAGTTGGACGGTGTTTATTACATCATCCACCCCGGCTGCGGCCCGTGGGGAACGATGGGGATTCTTTCCCGCACCACGGATTTCAAAACCCGCGAAAACCTCGGCATCATTTCGCTGCCCGACAACCGCATGCCCTGCCTCTTCCCGGAGAAAATCAAGGGCCGCTACATGCGACTCGATCGACCCTACCGCGTCTGCCCAAATGATTATCACGAAATGGGCAACCTCTGGGTTTCCTCCTCGCCGGACCTACTCCACTGGGGCGACCACCAGCCACTGCTCAAGCCGGGCTTCACCCACTGGGCCACCACCAAGATTGGCCCCACGCCGCCGATCAAAACCGACGAAGGCTGGCTGGTCATCATTCATGGCGTGAGCCGCTCCGCCGCAGGCCACCGCTACAGCATCGGCGCCATGCTCTTGGACCTCGAGGATCCGACCCGCATCATTGGCCTTACTCGCAGCGCCATTCTCTCTCCCACCGAGCCGTATGAATTCAACGGCATCGTGCCCAATGTCGTTTTCCCGGC
>CAZREM010000056.1:5731-8437 GCA_964599325.1 uncultured Verrucomicrobiales bacterium
AATCACGACGACTCGCGTTACAGCAAAGAGACACGCAAGCGCGTGCGCGAGTTTGCGGACAGCAAGGGCTACCGCCCAAATGCCATCGCCCGCGCCATGCGCACGCGCAAGACCGGCATCGTCGGCCTGCTCTTTCGTCAGGAACCCGGCCATCCGCTTTCGGGCGAGTCTTTTTACTCCCGGATCATCGAGGGGGTGGAATCCGACCTGCTCGATGCCGGCTACAAGGTCTTGCTGGCCTCGGTGAGCAATGCGGAGATCGCATCCTGTCAGGTTCCTTCCATTTTTCAGGATGGTTTTGTCGAGGGCATGATTATTCTGGGCACCTCCGACGAGCGCTGGCTCAAGAATCTCTACAAGACCTGCCGCAAGCTCGTGGTCGTCGACGAGGCTCCCGATGGGCTTCCTGCGGTGGTGAGCGCCAATTTCGAGGGGGGACGCCGGGCGGCGCAATACCTCTGGGAGCGAGGCCACCGCTCCTTCGCCCTTATCACCGGTGAACGACCCAGTCTGAACTTCCAACAACGCGTCGATGGCTTTCAATCCTGGATTGCCGAGCAGCTCGATGCCGAAATCAAAATACCGGTTTTCCAAGGCGACGCATGGGCGGACGGCGGCGCCTCCGCAGCCCGCGCGATTCTTGCCAGCGGCCTGCGCCCGAGCGCCATCTTCTGCACAAACGACCACATGGCCATCGATGCCATGAAGGCGCTCCAAGAAACCGGTTGCCGTGTGCCCGAGGAAATCTCGGTCCTCGGATTTGACAATATTCTCGTATCAGCCTACGCCACGCCACCCCTCACCACAGTCGCCGTGGACAAAACGCAGATGGGCCGCGAAGCCGCCCGCATGCTCGTGGAAAAACTCAAGAGCGCCGACCGCCTTCCCGCCCTGCGCAAAGAAATGCCACTCAAAATCGCCGAGCGCGCCTCCGTTCAAACTTTGTAAAACTAACCCCTCCAAACTCCCTCCACTCCTTTGAGCACACGGCCCCTCATCGCAGTCTCCAGAGCCCGCTTCGTCGCTGGTGTGATTGCCGTGCTGGCTTTTTGCGGCGCTGGTGTGGCCCGCGCGCAGACCGTTTACTACTACACTGGAAACACGAGCAATACGGCGGGAAATTGGACGCAGAGTAATAGTTGGACGAGTGGCAATATTGCCGTCACTAATACAAGCGGAAACTATAGGTTGCGTGTTGAAAATGGCAGCAACGCCACTCTCGTTTACAGCGCCGCACAGGGGAACACGACTTATGTTTCTGCTGGTCGCGGATTGACGATCGGCAGTGCAACAACAGGGTCCCTCAGTATAACAGGTGGCACATTTTCGACGAGCGGATCCAGTCAGCAGGATGTGCTGGCAAACTCAAATGCAAACGGGACGCTTTCTCTTGATGGTGGCAATTTTACTGGCAGCGCAGTGGGTCTCAATATGCTTCTCACTGGTGGATCTAGTAATACAACAACCGCAACCCTCACGATCAACAGCGGAACGGCCACATTGCCCAAATTGGAAATCGGATCCAATTCGACTTCTGCAGGATTTGCTACCATCAGCCTGAATGGCGGCACGATGAACCTCACGACATTTACGCCCACTAGCACCTCTGCCAACTCGACCTTTAACTTTAACGGTGGCAATCTCGTGGTGGGAGGCAGTTCCACGACATATCTTCAAGGCCTCACTCGAGCCAATATTCGCAATGGCACGACGACTATTGACACTGCGGGCTATGACATCACGATCTCTCAAAATCTTCTCCACTCCAATATCGCCGGGGATGCGGCAATCGATGGTGGCCTTATCAAGGCCGGCTCGGGCACACTTACTTTAAACGGATCGAATACCTACACTGGCACTACGACCATCAATGCAGGGACTCTCGCAGTGACTGGTGGGGCGGCCCTGTTGGATACAGGAACCGTTACCCTCGCCAATACAAACGGTGCTGTGTTTGCGGTCAATGCCAGCGAAACAATCGGTTCCTTGCAAGGAGGTGGAAGCAGTGGAGGTAATACGGTCATCGCCTCTGGTCAGACTCTGACTATCGCTGAAACAGGAACTCAGACCTACAGCGGAAGCATCAGCGGTTCCGGTGGCCTAGTAAAAAGCGGTGGCGGCAATCTCACGCTCTCTGGAAATAACAGCTACACGGGCGGGACAACGATCACAGGTGCGAACAACTTGGAACTCACCGCCAACAATGCTCTGGGGAATGGCTCCCTCACATTCAACGCAAGCAGCACCGCGCGCCTTAGACTCAACGGCACCAACCAAACCGTCACCAGCCTCTCGATTCTTGGTGGCACTTCCGTAATTGAAAACCAAGGCGGCGGCAATGGCTCGATGACATTCAACATTGCCGATGGCCTCACAAGCAGCAGCACAAGCAATTTCCTGTTTCGGAATCAAAGCAGTGGCACTGGCACGCTCGCGTTGGTCAAAACCGGCAATGGCACGCTGGATTTTTCAACATACAATACCATGAGCTACTCCGGTGGCCTGACGGTCAACGGTGGCAATTTCTCCTACAACGCCACTGCAGCACTCGGCACCGGCGCAATCACCCTCGGCGGCGGCACGCTCAACTACACGGGAGCCAGTGGCGGTTCGGTGACGATTTCAAACACCAATATCTCACTCACTGCCGGAACTACCAGCATCCTCAACAATGCCAACGGCACCGTCACCGTCTCCGGAACCATC
>CAZREM010000057.1:0-8239 GCA_964599325.1 uncultured Verrucomicrobiales bacterium
TTTATCATGGAGGCGGAGGCGGGAATCGAACCCGCTCATATCGGTTTTGCAGACCAATGCCTTCCCACTTGGCGACTCCGCCGGAGCACATTGTTGTTTATAATGAGGCAAACAAGCTGTGTTCGACAAACGCATGGAGGCGGGAGCGGGAATCGAACCCGCGAATAACGGTTTTGCAGACCATCGCCTTACCACTTGGCCATCCCGCCATGCGTTGGGAATGCAGACGGTATCGCATCTCGTCCTCTTGTCAATCTTGTAGATCAAAAAAAATGCGCATCGGGCAATCGCGTCAACAGTGACAGGGTGGTTTGTAAGATGAGGTGGACCGAATAATGGTTCAAGCATCGACAGACCCTGATACCGGCATGGGAGCCTAAAGATCACGAGGGAGTGTGTAAAATACCACCGGGGGGACTCGAACCCCCACGCCCAATGGGCAACGGATTTTAAGTCCGCGACGTCTACCATTCCGCCACGGTGGCTTTTACAACAGCAGATACGCCGCGTGAGCGGCACAGTAGAGACAGCAGCATGTTGCGTCCAGCAGAAAAAGCCTCAATTCTGTTTTAATCGATATTCAATCGATTCAATCGCATTTTGGAAAATCGTTTGCAACTCAGGCTCGGGATGGTTTTTTAAGACCTCACTCAGAGCTGTGGCGGCAGTCTGATCGCCGACGCGCGCGAGAATCCGCGCCGCGGAAACTTGAAGTTGTTTGTTTTTATCGCGTAGCTCAGGAATCAGATGATGCTGCACTGCGGTGTCAGCATCCATGTAGAGATCTTCCCACTTGATGTGCTCTTTTTTCCATAATTCGTGGAGGATCGGATACACATTTTGCTGTTTCCAGGTGAGCAAGTATCGCACCGTGTCGCGTGGCAGCATGGCGTTCTTCTCGAAGAATGACTGCGCAAAAGTCGCAACGGCTAATGGGGCGGTGCTACTGCTATCAGTCCAAACTTGCAGAACTTTGCTGATATTTTCTAAAAGTTCATAATCCGCTTCGGGCAGCAGAGATAGTATTTTTGCCAATATATCGGCGCGCAATTGATTCGGCTGTGCCGTGCTCAGGCGCAACAGTGCTGCATTGATGCGCTTCAGATCGAGTGCGTCCAACTCTAGCAGATTGTTGCGATAAAATTGAGGGGAACTGCGATCACTCAGCATGTCAAGCGTGCGCTCAGAAAAACGACCATTTTCAGTCAATACCTCGACAAGATTTAGCTCAGGAACCGTTTGCTCCACCTTGCCGATTCGTTTGCAATGCTGCGCCAAATCTTCGAGGCTAACTTGCGAATCAATCAGCACGAACAAATAATTGCCGGATAAACGGGGATAAATGTGGGATTCAGCAGAGGCGCCGCTGATGCGCAGCAGATACTCGCGCACAACGGTTGTGTTGCTCTCACTAATTCCCTTCAGCCATAAACCTTGGATTCGAGTGTCAACGCCGGATTTGATGATGGCTTGCTCCATCGGGCTGTAACCCACGGCATAACGCAGGTCCTCGAGAATTTTCTTGCGATCATTATTCACCACTGGTGCCGGCTTGGCGTAGTCGCTAGGATTGGTGCTGGTTTTCGAGACAATGGGTTCTGATGCTTCGTGATAGTAAAAGGGGGCTCCAATGACCAGGGCGGCACCCATTAGCGAAAAGATCGCCGCACGCAATCGAGCCATCGGGTTTGCAATGATCAATAGTGTGCAGCCAATCGCAGACGCGAAGCAGCCCAACAAGACTCGATTTTCAGTGGTGATGCCATCCAATGCGCCGCCGTGGCGCGCTCCAGCGATCAGCAGTAGCAGCGCGATGCAAAGAATTGCTGCGCCACAGAAACCGAGAGTCACCCGAGCAATCGACGTCGGCTGAACGATGGATTGCGCCGTCACAGGTGCATATTGTGCGGTTTGTATGCGCTCGGGGAGTGTTAGATTGGCATGGGGAATGCGGCTAAACTGCTCCAGAGAGGCGGTCTTGCGTTCACCGGGATAAAACTTTCTGGTGCGTAAAATGGCCTTGTCGTCCACCCGAAAGCGTGCTTCGCAGGCTCCGCATTCTACCATTTTGCCACGCACCTCACTTTTAACGCGAAAGTTCTGCCCGCAACTCGGACAGCGGATTTGAAGTAAATTGCCATCGACGTTCGCCATGCCTGTGGATGATAGCATGATAAGAAATATAATGCAATATGAACTCGATCTCTGACGCAAATTCCGAACAATGCTTGCCGAGATGATGAATTTGCGACAATCTCGATCATGCATCCACAAATCAAGCAACTGATCATTGTGCAGAATCGTGATCAACGATTGTTGGCATTGAGAAAAGATCTCGAACGAGTGCCGCGCGATGAGATCGCTGCGCAGGCTTCTCTCAAAGCCACACAGCAGGCGGTGACCGCTGCCTCCGAGCTGCTCAAACAGGCCGAGTTGGCGGTTCAGAAGGTAGAACTTGATATCGCCACGCGGCGCACCACGGTTCAGCGCCTCAAGCATCAACAGTTTGAAACACGAAAAAACGATGAATACACAGCTTTGGGGAATGAGGTTCTCCGTTATCTTGCTGAAATCGATGATTTGGAAACGGCGCAGTTGGAACTGATGGAGCGAGTGGATTCACAGCGCCAGCAACTCAACGCTGAACAAGCCCGAATGCAACGGGCCAATACTTCGGTCGCGGCGGAATTGGCTATTTTAGCGGAAAAGAGGTCGAATCTTGAAGCGGCGGTGGCTGAGGTGGCCGCAGAACGTGATGGATTGATCTCGTCGGTTGATCATGAGATTTCCGTTGTTTACGAAAAATTACTGCGCAACAAAAATGGCATTGCTGTCGTCGGCGTCACAGGCTCGCAATGCGGAGGCTGCCACATGAAGTTGATCTCTGCCACATTGGTGAAAGTCCAAGCAGGGCTCGAGCTGGCGCACTGCGAAAACTGTGGTCGCATGCTTTTTTTTGAAGGATAAATGCTTTTTTTAGCGTATGACCTGCACTTTATTTGACATTACGCGACAATAGCATTGATTTTCAACATCTTGCGATCCACTAAAGATGCGACAGACAATATTAAAATATCTCTCCGTAGCGCTACTGCTGCTAAACCCAGCCTTGGCGCAAAATGGCGACCGTAAAGGTCACGATAACATGAGTCCTGTGGTGCCGGCTGATCTCGTGCCTGCAGCTCCGATCCTTTCACCTGAGCAGGCGCTGAAAGCGTTTACGATTCAACCTGGATTTGTCATCGAGTTGTTTGCGGCAGAACCCCTCATCGATAAGCCGGTGTGCTCAGATTTTGACCCATCTGGTCGCATGTGGTTGTGTGAAATGCGTGGCTACATGCTCGATATTAATGGCAAAGATGAGAGCATACCTATCGGTCGGATTGTGGTTCTCGAAGACTCGGATCACGATGGCAAAGCGGACAAACGCACGGTGTTCTTGGATCGCGTTCATCTGCCTCGCGCCGTGGCGGTGTATCCTGATGGAGTGTTGTATTTGGATGATTCAAAATTGTTATGGATCAAGCGCGATGGGCTCAAACCAGTCGGTGAGCCAACGGAAGTTGCTCCTCATTTTGTTGAGGCAGGCAATGTGGAACACAAGGCCAATTCCCTGATGTCCAATTTAGATAACTGGCACTATAACGCCAAACTGGGCAAGCGTGTGCGGCGAGATGGTGAAAAATGGCTTGTTGAGGAAACGCCGTTTCGGGGGCAGTGGGGCATGTCTCGCGACAACTACGGGCGCTTGTATCACAACAATAACTCCACTCTTTTATTTGGCGACTTTTTAGCCCCAAATCTGCTTCAGGGCAACCCAGGGGTCAACTTGAAGGCAAACGACGCCAAGCAGCTGGGTTCTAATGCGGTTTGGCCAGCCCGCGTGACACCCGGGGTAAATCGAGCTTACATTGCGAAAAAAAATGGCTATGATTCCGATACCTTGGATCCTGTGACATACAAGCTGACCAGCGCGACCGCTGCTGCCGGTTTTGCGGTTTATCGGGGCACTAATTTTCCCAAAGAATGGCAAGGCCGCGCTTTCGTTACTGAGTCTTCCGTGAACTTAGTGAAGGCGATCGAGATCAAGGACGGAGTTGATCAGCTCGATGGTAACCATCCGTTGGGCAAAAAAGAGTTTTTGACCAGCACCGACGAGCGTTTCCGACCCGTTAATCTGACGAATGCTCCCGATGGTTCCTTGTTGCTATTGGACATGTATCACGGCATCATTCAGGATAAGTTTTTCATGACAACATATCTGCGCGAGCAGTATCTCTCGCGGGGACTCGATCAGCCGGGAACGGGTCATGGACGCATTTGGAGAATTCGTGCGATAAACGGCACACTGGAAAAGCCGGTGAATTTGAGTCAATTGGATGCCACAGCCTTGTTGCCCTATTTGGGTCACGCGAATAGCTGGCATCGTGAGCAGGCGCAACGTGAGTTGGTTAACCGTCACGATTTGCAGTGCAAGCCTGGTTTGATGAAGATACTTGCTAACAGAAGTCAGCCTTTAGCTCAAATTCACGCATTGTGGACCTTGGAGGGACTAAAGGCGCTGGATGGGGCGGCGGTGAAACTGGCCTTGGAGACAGACGATTCCAAAGTGAAGATTTCGGGTTTATGGGCTGCGAGCAAGTTGCCTGCTTCTCAATTGGCGGGTATCGAGTCTTCATTATTGGCATTCACGCCAAAAACCCTGGAAGAACGCATTTATTTGACACGTGTGTTGGCGGCGGTGGATTCCAGTAAAGCTGATGCTTTGTTGTTGAGAATGCTGCAGCAGCACGGTAAGGAAAAATTTGTGCGCGAGGCCGCATTTTCAGGTCTGGATGGTCGTGAACAAAAGTTTAAGGCTTTCATTGCTGGCAAGTGGGACAACGCAGAATTTGTCAAATGGCTTGATCTCGGATCGATGAAACCCGGCAGCGTCACGACCGCGGGAATGGCGTTGAAGGGTGATGCGTTGGCCTCATTCGAACGAGGCAAGGCGTTGTATTCTGGAGTCGCGGCTTGTTTTGGCTGTCACGGTGCCGCTGGCGAAGGGGTGCCGAATCTTGGACCTCCGCTCGACGAATCCGAGTATGTGGTGGGACCGGCCGATCGTTTGGCGAAGATTCTGTTGCATGGACTCACAGGTCCAGTCACGGTGAAAGGCATTGAGTATCGCCCATCAGCTGACATGCCAGGGCTGGTGATGAATCCAATGATGAAAGACGGCGACATTGCTGACATCGCGACTTATGTTCGCAATGAGTGGTCGAATGCTGCTGGACCGATGCTTCCAGAGTTGGTGGCTAAGTTGCGCAAGGAAACAGCCGATCGCACGGGACGCCCTTACAAGGCGACGGATCTTAAGTGATCATTGCGGGTTGTAAAAGTGACAGCGCGGATTGCTCAATGGCTGCGCGCTGTCCGACAGGTTGGATTTAATCGTTCAGCTTGGTAAAAAAGATGCTCAAGACTGGAGGGGCGTGGCGTTTGTTGATTCAAACGATGTTGCTTCAGTCGGTCAGGTATCGCTGTCTCAGGTGTTGCAGGTGATCGCAACTCACAGATGGTTGACCGGTTGCCATGAGCATCAACGCATCAGGATCATGCAGTGCTCCATGCCGGTAAATGTTCTGTGTCAACCACTCCAGCAAACTCAGATAGTCTGCGCGCTGGCAATCTTTGGCAATCATCGGCTGCTGGACAGCACGATTGAAAAGTTGTGCCGCGCGAATGTTGCCCAGCGTATATGTGGGAAAATAACCGAAGCCACCCATTGACCAGTGGATGTCCTGAAGGCAGCCTGCTGCGTCATTTGGCACAGACAATCCAAAACTCTTTTGAACGAGTTCATTCCAAACCGACGGAATTTGATCCACACGCATGTCGCCTCGAAACAACTGGCGTTCGATCTCGAATCGCAACATCACATGCAGATCGTAAGTCGCTTCATCAGCTTCCACTCGGATGAGCGAATAGCTTGCGCGATGAATGTGGCTCATGAACTCTTGAAAACGCAGGGTGCGAAGCTGAGGAAATAAGTCACAGGCAACCGGAAACCACTGCTGCCAAAAGCATTCTGAGCGTCCAACATGGTTTTCCCAGAGACGCGATTGAGATTCGTGAATGCCAAGTGATACCGCTTCGCAGGCGGGTGTGCCAAGTGAGTGACTTGGAAGATTTTGTTCATAGAGCCCATGACCAGCTTCATGCAGGACGCCAAAAAGTGACGATGTGAAGTCCTGTTCATCGTAGCGTGTTGTCAATCTGACATCACGCGGCCCAAGTGTGGTGCAAAATGGATGCGCCGTTCGATCAATGCGACCCGCCGCAAATGAAAAGCCAATCGACTCAGCGATGCGCTGATTGAGTTCTTCCTGTCGTGCTTGGGGATAGGGTCCGTCGGGCAGTGGTGTGCGGCGCTTCGCTGAGCGAGCCGTGGCTTCGTGCGCGATGTCACATAGTTCGGATCGAAGTCCTGCGAATAATTCTGCAATTTTTTCGCTGTTCGAGCCCCGCTCATGCTCGTTGAGCAACGCGTCGTAAGGCTCGTTTTCAAATCCCAAACAATCGGCTTTTTGGCGACTGAGGTCGATCAACTGTTGCAGAGATGGCGCAAAAGAGGAGAAATCAGAGTGCTCCCGAGCGTGTGCCCATGCTTGTTTTGCGAGAGCGGATGTCTGCGTAAATTCTTGCACCAACGCATTTGGCAATCGACGTGCCAGATCCGCGCGTCGTTGCATTTCTTTCAAATTCAACCATTGAATCTGATCTGCTTGATCGCAGTTCTCTATGGCGGCAGCGAGAGCATCGCTCCACTGCTGTGAGGTTTGTAAATGATGGGCTTGTGCGCTGAGCCAGCCCAGTTGCTCGGCACGATAGGTCACACCCTGTTCTGGCATCATGGTCTCCTGATCCCACTCGAGTGTGGCGGCGCAGGTTTCAATGAGATGTCTCTCGTTGGTCAATTCAGATAGCGACTTCATGCGTCAAGGCTCTGCTGGAAGATGGGGGTTGAGAGGGAAAATGGCGTCAAGTGCGGCACAAATTTCGCTGGAAATGTCAGGTTGACCGATGACAGCGAGATTATCTTGCAGTTGATCGATGTTACGCGCGCCAATGATGGCGGTGGTCACCCCTTGTTGTTGCAGCACCCAACGCAGAGCCAAATGGGACATGCTCATGCCAGCGCGATGAGCGACGAGTTGGAATTCATGCAATCGGGCTCGCTCATGCTCCACATTCTCCACTCGCAGAAAACCTTCCTCTCGCCCCGCTCGTGATTCGCTGGGGATGCGGTTCAGATATTTGTCACTGAGCATGCCCTGCGCCAGCGGGCTGAAAACGGCGGAGCCAATGCCTTGCTGGTGCGTCCAGTCATGAATGCCCGTGGCTTCCGGCCAACGGTTCAGCAGGGAATACGGCGGTTGAACAATCAGGGTTCTCACGCCCATTTGTTGCAGCATCTCCACGGCTTGTTGCAAGGTCGGTAGGGGATATTTGCTAAGACCGATGTAGAGCGCGCGACCGGATTGCACAGCAGTTGCCAGCGCGGACATGGTTTCTTCCAAGGGAGTGTGGGGGTCAGGGCGGTGCGAATAAAACACATCCACATAGGGAATGTTAAGTCGCTTCAACGATTGATCGAGTGAAGCGAGCACGTGCTTGCGCGAACCCCATTCACCGTAGTGTCCCGGCCACATGGCGTGTCCTGCCTTGGTGGTGATCACCATTTCATCCCGATGCGCCGCAAAATCTGACGAGAGAATGATCCCGAAATTTCGTTCTGCCGACCCGGGCGGTGGACCGTAATTGTTCGCTAGGTCAAAGTGGGTGATGCCCGCATCAAAAGCATGTCGCATGAGTGAACGCGCCATGTCTTGGTCATCGCAATCGCCGAAATTATGCCACAAACCCAAGGATAGAACAGGCAGGATTAAACCAGAATTGCCACAGCGACGATAATCCATGTCAGATTCTGAACAGCCATCGTGGAACTTGCAAGCGAGAATCGATCATGACGTTGGCTTGGATCGATGGTCGTTTCATGTGATGTCGATGAGTTAAGTTGGTAAAGTGGCTTTTTGCAGTTCATATGCGGGAAAATGCTTGATTGCCGAAAGGTCAGCGGTCAGGATGCGCGTCCGATTCTCCATCATATGGGATGACTCGGGCCTGTAGCTCAGCGGTTAGAGCAGGGGACTCATAATCCCTTGGTCCAGGGTTCAAATCCCTGCGGGCCCAC
>CAZREM010000058.1:0-7403 GCA_964599325.1 uncultured Verrucomicrobiales bacterium
TCGCAACCAGCCATGCCAGTGCCAGCGCATCGCCTATTTGGGTGATGCGCGTGGATCGTTCTTTGCCGCTGTTTCCATGTCGATCGCTCGGGCAGCCGCACAGACGCGGAGAACGTGAAATGGCTTAATAGGCCCGCGGAACCGCAACCTCGCGCTGCAGTGTCTGCAACGAGTTTCGCACCGTTTCGAGATCGCCGACCACCACATGCATTCGGAATGGATAGGTGCCGGATGGAATTCCGGCGGGATCGCGCACACGGAAAACGCAGTTCCACTTAACCACACGCGCCTCTGCGAAGCGAAAACGTCCATAACCTGGCCCGATCATCCCTTGCAGATGTTGAGGCGGCGCGAAAATGCCCATCGCATGGCTGCCATCGGGTGTGGACAAGACCACAGGATCCGGATTTTCGCCCGGACCGTCGGAAATGGGTTCGAGCCGACCCGTTTGCTCGTCGAATCGCAGAAACCGCGAGAAATCCGGCGGCATGTAGGCGGTCAACGCTTCAAAGGTCGCTTCCGTGTGGCGCTCGCCGACCGGAACGGTGAACATCACGTTGTAGTCGATCACATGTGGGAGCCCCGGATGACCGATGCGGACATGCTTGGCGAGCAGGTGATTGGAGAGCACAGTGGTGTTTTTGGCGGGATGACCTGCGGAAATCTCAGAAGTCTCGCCAGGTGCTAGCCAGAAGGCCATCTGCGACACGCTCTGCAGCGCATCGTTCCCGGCTGCGAAAAACAATAGCCGACTCGAACTCCGCTCGCCTGCACCATCGCGACACGCCCCCGCCTCGGTCGGATTGTAGGTTTCACATTGGATCGGCGTGCCGCAGTCAAGATTGGAAGCGGACTGAAGCTGGCGACCATGATCGGCCGAATCGATGAATTCTTTGCCGTTCCATGTCAGCGAATCAATGGCCCCAGCCACGCGCTCTGTGGTGGAGATCACGATCTCGGAAGACCCCGCAGAACCGCGGATCACTGCCTGACCGGGCGGGTTTGCGGCTTCAGCTAGAACGGGCAGGGCGGTGATTCCCGTCACAAAAAAAGCGGCTAGCCATCGTTTTCCTTCTTTGTTTGGAGTTCGCGTTGGGAAGTGTATCCCTGAAAGGACGGTTTGACCTGACCGAAATGCAGGCAAACGAAAGAGGAATCCAACTCGGGCACGGCGCATTCGTGAACCATTACACAACCCATCGCTCGCCTTGCAAGCGTCCGCGCATCGCCCGATCGGGTGACGGGTGTGATGGATCGATCCCGAGTGCGCTCGAACTCGCGGTTGTTGAGGCGCAGTTCGTCATTTTTCAGCGCGGTGGCACACACGCGCTCGTGGAGGTTTCACGCCGATCTATTCGACAATTCAATGCTGCGCGCCGGATGGATCAGGGACGCCGCGAGGGCGAGGATGTGGGGTTTCATGTTCATGGATGGATGGTGCATTTGATTCTGCACAAGGTGTCTTCGTCGTAGTTGGATCGAGTTTTGCGGGGAAAATAAATGTAGAATTCGTTTCCCACCTCGTGACTGTCCGGGGCGGAATCATTGCCGAATCCGACGATGGTGGAATACGGGAGCATGCAGCCCGGAGCGACATCGAGGTGCTTCTCGAAACACCAGTCCAAGCCGTTCAGGGAGGTGTAGAGTTTCAGCTCGTTGGAGGCATGCGTTTGCACTGTGATCAAGTATCGTCCAAGCGGCCTGCAATACGCCGCATCACTGTGGAAATCATACGCGGTCGGCGAGTCGTTGCGGCAGCGGCTGCCGGGAATAATTTCGGAACCAAGGCCGGTCATGCCGTCTTCGGTCCAGGCACCGTCGCGATACTTTTGAAAGCGAGGCGCCCTGCCGGATGCACTGGCGGCAGCCAGATCCCGGAGGCTGGCCCGTGCGACCGCGAGAAACCGATCATCGGATGCGTTGGTTCCGCTGCGTTCGTTGAAATAGACGTAAGCGTAGCCGTTTACGATCAGGTAGGGCACGCCTCCGATATTGGCAAAGCCGGGGTTGGAGGAGCCATTCCCACGAGTCGCCAGAACGTCGCCGAGATAGGTCCAGCTGAGGCCTCCGTCCTTCGATGTCGCGATTCCGATGAAGAAATTGTTTCCGCCATCCTTACGTCCATTGGACGGGAAGAGGTCCTCCCTGTGGACGAAGCCGACAAGGGTTCCATCCTTTTGCTGATAGAAATTCGGAATCCAGCATCCGCTGGGATGTGTTTCATTGTGGCCTCGGTAATCGAATGAATACGGAGGCAGTGCCGCTTTCAACGGATCATCGGGAGTTCCGGAATGCCGGAAAAAATAGGGTTTGAGACCCATCGCCGTCTGGAAGAAGGTAGTGGTGCCATCCTTTTCCCGGAGTGTCGCCCAACTGGCGTCCATGGTGTAGGGCATCCGGTCATCGTGGTAGATGACTTCGGGGCTGCCGATCACCAAGCGATCCATGACCGAAGAGGCCTGCTTCCGCAGCCACATCGCATGAATCGAGCGCAGCAGCGCGGACTGATTTGCCTCGAAGGCCGCGGTGTCCGGTTTTACTCTTTGATCTGGCCCTCCGATCACACCGGGTCGGTTGTGGCCGATCTTCGACATCCAGTGGTTGAATCGCAGGTCGGTTAGCTGCCTGACAAGGGCACGAAATTCGCTGCCTCGGGCGGGGATGAGGTCCTCAGCACTGGAGAGCGTCAGCCCTTCGACACCGAAAGCCTCTTGCAGGAGTTGTTTCGCCATGATCCAGTGACCCCCGCGATCCGGGTGGACGCCATCGGCAGCAAGACAGAACGCGGGGTCTGCTGCGCGTCCAGCATCAAGTGCCTGCCGCATGGGTGTGTGAAAATCAACAACTGCCCATCCCTCCTTGCGTTTCGAGAGCAGCCACGCGGTATAACGGGAAAGATTGGTGTCTTGGTAGGACTTCGCGGAATCGCCTTTGGCATCATGCACTGGTGGGGTGGCGACGATGACCCGGCGCACGCCGGAGTTCAACGCCATTTGCCGCAATCGTGTCACGGAATCCGTGAAACGCTTCAGCCCCGCCTCATCGCACGGTAGCGCACCTGCATCATTCATGCCATAACAGACAAACAGCAGGTCAGGTTTGGTGAGAGTGAGCACGCGGATGAGGCGTTCGCTGATGGCGGGACGCGGAAATTGATAGAGTTGCACATGACTCATGTTTTCCTGAGAGGTTAGATCGGTGGCAGTTTCACTGCCGAGACCGAGGTTGATGAACTGATTGCCGATGCCATGCGCGAAAAGCCAACATTGAGTGTCCACGATGTAATCTCCCGCCTGTGTGATGCTATCGCCGAGAAAAACCACCTTTTCCACTCCCTGTAGGGCTTTTCGGGCAGAACGCGTCAGGTCGATCTCCTCCGGCTGAGACCAGGCCAGAGCGTGGATCCAGGGCAGCACGACGAGGAATATGTGGACGATGCGAGTCATCATTAGCAGTCGATTCCATGGGGTTTCGTGTCGATGGCGCATGATGGGATGAGGTGGAGCATTGGCTTCCGCTTGTATCAGGGCGGTGCGTGGCACGCTAGGTCAATCGTGATCACGACTCCAGTTCTGCGGCATCGCCTATTCGGGTGATCATCAGAACGCGAGGTGGTAGGTTCCGCCTTTTTTGCGATCAGGCGTGTGGTCGCGCCACGTTGGATCCTGCGGATGGCCAGCGCAAAAATACTGACTAGATTCTCAGAAACCCTTGTTCAATCGCAAGAGTCACCGCGTGTGCGCGGTCGGCGGCTCCGAGTTTGCGCATGAGGTTGGTGATGTGAGTTTTCACCGTGTCGGCCGAAAGCGCGAGATCGCTCGCGATTTCCTTGTTGGCATGCCCCTTGGCGATCAAACGCAGAACTTCTAGTTCTCGGTTGCTCAGTCCAACCATGGCATTGCGTTCCATCAGCCGACGTTCAATTGTTGGTGGCAGGAATTCCTCACCGGCAGCCACACGACGGATTGCCGCCACGATGACGTCTTGTTCGCAAGATTTCGGGACGTAACCGCGCGCGCCAGCTTCCATCGCGCGGCGAACGTCTTCTGCCGTTTCATTGAGGGAAATGAAAATGACCCGCGCTTGAGGATTGCCGGAGAGTATGGCGCGCGTGGTTTCAACTCCGGGCAGATCGGGCAACATGCCATCCATCAGCGTGATATCGGGTGTGAGTTGCTGATGCAGTGCGATGGCTTCGCGACCATTGCGAGCCTGACCGACAACCTCCATGCCGGGTTCACTGGACAGCGCGCCAATGAGACCAAGGCGAATCATGGCGTGATCGTCAACGACGAGGATGCGGATGGTGGTGGCGTTCATGGCGATTGTGGGTTGGGAAGCGAAACGGCAATCAGGCAACCATTTCCGAGTGAGGATTGGATGCTGAGGGTTGCGCCCATTTTATCGACACGCTCGTGCATGCCGAGGATGCCAAAATGCGAGGAGAGCGGCGCGTGAGCTGGTGCAGGAATAAATCCATGACCGTCATCGCGAATGCTTAGCAGGACGGATTGTGCGGTTTCTTGCAACGTGATGACCACCTCGGTTGCACCCGCGTGCTTGATTGCGTTGGCCAGTGCCTCTTGAGCAATTCTGAGCAGGTGAAAATCACTACCAGCGGGGAGGGGACGGGTGAGTTCACCAATTTCTAGTGTCACCTTCGGGCCATCCGCAGACGACGCGCCGGTTGCCATGGAGCGCAATGCCACACCCAAGCCTTGGAGTTCAAGTAGCTTTGAGCGCAGGTCCCAAACCGAACGCCGCGCCTCAACTCGTGTGTGTCGCAGCATGCGGCGCGCTAGTTCCAAGCGTGCAATAATCTGCTCGGGGCTGACTTTTGCCACCTTGTCCAGTCCATCGAGCTGGAGTGCCACACCCGCAAGCTGTTGTTCAAGGGTGTCGTGCAAGTCCCGCGCCATGCGATCGCGTTCGTGACTGACAGCTTCGGAACCGATTTTTTCGCCAATGATGCGCGCTTGTTTGGCAACGATGCGACGGAAGAATAAGGTGCTGAAGATTCCCAGAAGCGCTGTCGATGTCATCACACCCAGAGCGGTGTAGAGTCGCGAGGGGGTCAGCCAAGGGGAACGTCGCAGAAGAGAAACTGCCTCGTGGTTGGCGAGTCGAATGCGGAAGCCATCGACCCACTCGGCGCGGGGCATGGGGTGCGTGGTCGTTAATTCACAAATTCCTTTGAGTTTTAATCGGTCACCGGGCTGGTAGGCGGGAAGTGAGGCGGCGCCATGCGGGATGATGGCTTCAAATGTCATGCCCGCATTGTGGCATTGTAGGATCGTTTCATCTTGGATGTCGCGGATGGCAAAAACTTCGGCTTCGATGCTGACGAACTCCATTTGTAATAGCGTGACATCTTTGGCATGGAAATTCATTTGCAGCGGCTCGGGCGGCGCACCTGCCGAGATTTGCGCAACTTTTGTGGCGCGGAGAAGCGGTCGGAACGGAGCGATCGCGCCATAGCCCTCCACGCTGACACGTGAACCAGGATGCAGGTGTTCAGTTGTCACGGCCTGCACGAAGGCGCTGCCGCTGCGGTCGCGAAGATGAAACCCTTTGGCGTCCATTTGGGTGATCACTCCTTCCAAGCGCACATGATCCGCTGGGCCATAGTTGGCTTTGAGCAATTCCAAGACGGTGAGCAACGGCGTGTCCGCCGCATCAATCGCCGGTGCGGTGGCACGAATGTCATCGAAAGAAGGGACAAAAAAGTGTCTTCCCGTGAGTTGACGGTGTGGGTTGAAGATGGTGCCGAGAACTGCTCGCATGCGCACGGGGCGCTGCATGAGCGTGGCAGCGCGTGCGGCAGCGTCAGGACATTTGGGAATATCTGCCTTGAAGGTTTGTCCGAAAACCTCAACGACCAAGGTGTAAGCGATCCCGCCCGTTTCCACTCCAGTCACCACTGCTGGAACTTCCACCCACGCGGAGTCGTAGCGAGGCAGGTAAATTTCATCTGCGGAGATCGGATAGGGCTCAGGCAACGCTCCGCGACCAATGACGCTCCAGCGATTCGTTTGAAAGCCAGGTAAAAAGCCAGAGCATTGGGTGAAGCCTTCCAGAATCACTCGATCCCCGACTTTTGGCAGGCTTCTGGTTGTTGTTTTCGTTTGATTCAAATCAACATATGAGTAGGAACACGCGGTGCCGTCCGAGACGATCATGTCATTTTTTGAGAAGTCCGCGTAGATCACCACGGCATCAATGCGCACGGGCTGGCCTTTGCTGGCCATCTCTTCGGAAAGCGCTCTTACGTCGGCCAGGCTGTGGAGTGTCTGGCTCGCTAGAATCGGCGAGACGGTCAGCAAGAGCAATGATGCAAATCTGATCAGGGTTTTCAATCAAACTACATGGTCGAAGATTCATTGGGCTTGAACTCGAACAAACAATCGCGAGGAAGATCGCAGACGAGAACTAATGAGAACACTGACAGATTCACGTTCGGTTCCCGCAATGTCAATCGCGGTTTGCGCGGCACCCGTGTCCTGCGTCCAATTCACGAGGTCAGTGGAAGTCCAGATGGTGAATGTCAAGCCACTCAGAGCGGACCTTCGACGCGTGTAGCTGAAGCCGCCTGTAGCAGCAGCGGGGAGACTGAGATAGGGGGTGCTGGAGGCGCCATTCTGCGGATCGAGGCCGAAGGCGTATTCATGGAAATTCGCAACGCCGTCACGGTCATCGTCTTGCGTCGGGCTACCTGTCAGGTTGAACGCGGATGACCAGCTGTCGTAGTCCGTGCCGTTGAGCACCGTGAGTGTTCCAGTGCCGATGATGAAATTGCTATTGGAAGCGGAATAGACACCCGCTTTTTTGATCACTCCATTGACGCGCAGGTAGCTCACGGTGTCGGTGCCCTGATAGTTGAGGTTTAGCATGGCGCCCGTAGCAAGATTGACGTCGGCAGTGTTCGCGAGGTTGCTGTTTTGGGTTCCATTGCCGAGTCTCAGTGTGCCGGCAAGAACGTTGGTGGATCCGGTGTAACTGCTTGACCCCGTCAGACGCAGGGTGCCGGTTCCAGTTTTTGTTAGTCCGAAGGAGCCGCCACTTTCGTAAAATGATGCCACGGTTAACGTGCCGGCATCGACGCCCACCATCACGTTGGAGCGCAGGGCATAGCTGTCGGTCAGCGAGTTGTTGCCACTCAGATTGCGCAAGGCACCAAGACCATCGACGCCATTTCCCCAGATATGAAAGTGTTCGTTGCTGGTGATGCCGCCTTGCAGAGCCAGCGTGGCACCGTCGTTGATTAAGGTCATGGTGGCACTGTTGTGCCCACCTGTGCCCAGGGCACGGTTACTTGCTGCCACCAGGATGCCACCGCTGATGGTTGTCACTCCACCATAGGTGTTGGTGCCAGACAGCACCATCGTGCCCGCACCGGTTTTGGT
>CAZREM010000059.1:0-7098 GCA_964599325.1 uncultured Verrucomicrobiales bacterium
GCAGGTGCGGCTAATATCAGGAAACGCTATTGGAGAAGTAAGTTCCTGCACCCTCTCGCAAATGGGAACAGCTAAAGGACGAAAACAATGCGGGAGAGCGAGTTTCCGCACCCCCGCCCGCACATTCCTGTGTTTGCCAATCAACCAAATTCCGCAAAAAACGCTATGATCCTGGCCGCTGACTGGCGTTGCTGGCGAGCAATTGGATCATCGTTTTCAGCACAGTCGATGCCCGCCCGCGTTGCCAGATCAGCAGCAAATCCCACTTCGCGACGGGATCGATAAGTGGAATCAGCACCGTTCCGGGCGGTGGGGTGCTGACAAAATAATCGGGCAACACCATCACCGCCCCTTCGCTAGCCACCATCGAAAACGCCTCGCCGATGCTTTCGCCCTCCATGATGAACTTCGGGCGGAAGCCACCCTTGCGACAAATCCTTGTCACCCACAGATTGCGTCCCGGCACTGCCGCTTCTGGCGCTCCGATGAAGACTTCGGACCTGAGATCCGCTGGCCGTAGTTCGCGGCGAGCGGCGAGAGCATGATCACTCGGCAAAGCGACACAAACCCCGAGCGTCGCTAATTTCACTGTATAAAATTCACGTGCCAGCGAAGCCCCCTCTTGTCCAATCAGGGCCAGATCAATCTCGCCTCGGCGCAGTGCTGCCACTTGTTCCCCAGGAGTGAGATCGAGAAGTTTCACTTTCGCTTCAGGATGAACTCGGCGCAATTCTGTCAACGCCGGGTTGAGATACACATGCGCGGCCGACCCGATGTAGCCGATCCGTAAATCGGTGCGCTGACCGCGGGCGCGACGACGCAAATCCGCCAGTGTTGCCTCAAACTGCTCCATCACCGGAGCCATTTCCGCCAATACCGCTTGACCAAGAGCCGTTGCTTGCACACCCGTCGTTTGACGCTCCAATAACGCACCGCCCAATTCCGTTTCCAGCGCTTGCATCTGCCGGGTCAAAGAGGGCTGACTCACATGCAATCGCATCGCGGCGCGATTCAAGCTGCCTTCCTCGAGCACAACAAAAAATGTGCGCAACCGATCAATCATGTGCCGATGTTATCAAAAAAACGCATAACTGCAAGAGTGTGTTCGCATTATGAATCACTTCAATTCGCTGGCATGATCACTCGCAGTCGCAGCCCTATGATGCTGCGCGAACCTCACTACCATGCTAATCATGAAAACGAATGAACTAACCAATACGCATCCTGCACGCCCAAACAGCTCGCTCGCTCGTTTGCTCTGGCGGACGGACGACGCCACCGCACCCGCCATCCTCAGACTCACGCTCGCCGTGGTGATGTTTCCCCACGGTGCTCAGAAACTGCTGGGACTATTCGGCGGCTACGGCTTCACGGGCACGATGGGTTTTTTCACCCAGAAAATGGGCATTCCTTGGCTTCTGGCCTTTGGCGTCATTGTCATCGAATTCTTTGCGCCGATTCTTCTCCTGCTCGGCTTGGGCACGCGCCTCGCCGCTCTGGGAATTGCTGTTGTGATGGCCTCAGCCATGATGATGGTCCATGCCCAATATGGATTTTTCATGAATTGGTTTGGCGCACAACAGGGCGAAGGCATCGAATACTTCCTGCTCGCAATTGGTCTCGCGCTGGCATTGATGGCATCGGGCGGAGGACGTTGCTCATTTGACCGAAAACTCAGCCAATCATGACCCACCAAAACGGCGTGGGCGGAGCCGATCGCTGCTATCGCCCACGCCGCTCCCATGAGCAATTAACCCTGCGTTGAGCGCTACCGATGATCACCACTGTTGGGTCAAGCCCACATGCAGCGCCGTGCCGGGACCAGCCTTCACATCGCCATAAAAATTCGAAAGCTGGTAGTCCTCATTCAACAGATTTTCCACCCGCGCGAAGAGTTTGAGCGAGTCGCTCAGCTGATAATCCGCATCAAGTCGCGTTACAAACGACCCCGCCACGGCGGTTCCGCCCCAACTGTGTCCCGTCATGCCCGTCGCACCCGCGCCGATGCTCCATCGCGTCTGCGGTCGATATTCCAACCGCGCCGAGGCAAAATGACGCGGCTGCCCGCCGATGTTGCGCGGCAGATAGGTCCACGTGCCGCGATACGACCACGCAGACCCCGCCGTCAACTGCCCACTCCAGCCACATTCTAGCCCCTGCGCCACCGAAGTGCCCGGACGGTTTGTCGGCGATTGCGGAAATGGGCGGTTGACGATCGCGTCGCTGATTTCATTGCGAAACCACGCGGCCGTGAGCTTCTGAGTCGCGCCGATCTTCTGCTCCAGGCCCACATCCCAACCGCGTGCCTGTTCGGCTGTCAGCAGTGGATTACCAGCTCCATAACTCGAGCCAAAAAGATCGAGATAGGTGGGCGAACGAAACGACGTGCCAAAACCGCCGCGCAGGATGGTGTCCGCGCCCCATGGTCGCGCCACCCATCCGCTGCGCCAGGTGGTTTCTTGACCGAAGGCGGCATGGTCTTCCCAACGCGCACCACACTGGGCGGTGAGCGATTCAATCATCTGCCATTCCATGTTGACGTGCGCACCATAACGGTTTTCCAGAACGTGTGCATTGATCGTGTTGTCATATTCCGTCCGCTGCGCGAAAACGCCGCTCAGAAGCAGAAAGGACTCGGTGAGATGCCACTCTTCATCCCAAGCCACGCTGCCCGACTGCACATCCGTGCCGTAAGTGCCGCCACTGTAGTCGCTGTCATAGCGTTCTTGCTGAAAACCCGTGCTCAACCGGCTAACCCAGCCTGCGTGATGCTGCCCGCGCCACTGAGAACTCAGCAGTAGTAGATCGACCGCATCAAGCGTGGCACCCGTGGTGCTGGGATCATTCTGCTGGGATTCATTCTGCGCCGCCCACACCGTCCCTGTCCATGACCAAACATCCGACAAGGTCGCGTCCAAACGCAAGGCTAGGCGCGATTGCTCATAATCGAGCGCCGCACCATCGTTTTGTGTGAGTTCATGCCCCATGCTCAAAAAATAGCCCGTGCCGAATTGCTCGCCCTGACGACTCCACTGCCCCATCAGCGAGCCAAACGAACCAACCTCAACACTCGCTGCCGAGCTCGCCTTGCCGTGCCCCCGTGGTGTTTCCAGCCACAGCACGCCTCCAGCGGCCTCTCCGCCGTATGCCGCGCCCTGCATGCCGCGCAACAACTCCACACGGCCGATGTCCCCCACGCGCGCGGCGCTCAGCACATTGCCAAGTTGCATGGAGGGATCCAAACGCACGCCATCGACGCAAACCTGCGAGTAGCGCGTGGTCAATCCTCGGATATTCAAACTGCTCACCGCGCCTTGCTGCCCAGCCGTAGAAACCGATAGCACGCCCGGGACTTGATTGAGGGCATCGCGCAATTGCCAATATCCCTCATCGATCAAACGTGCCGGTGACAATTCGGTTAAACTGGCGCTCACCAGCTCAGCCGCACGCGGCACGCGCAACGCCGATACCACTAGCGGGCTCAAGTTGCTGACCTCATGGGTTTCAGTCGTCAGGACACCCTGATTTTTCGCCGAGGCTTCGGCCTCATCCTGTTGGGTTTCCGCCGCCACAGGCAGCAACACGCACAACAAACCAAGCCGCGACAAGGCGCGACTCCAACTTCCCCAGCTTGGGGTTCCATTTGTATGTCTCATTTTTCGGTGCAATCGCCTGAGATCCGCAGGCGCGTGTGACACTCAAAACAGGCTGGCAATCTGGCTGGCGCAAAGTCTTGCAACTTCGCGCGTCACAGTGGCGGGACCGCACCGGAATTTCACCGGTTTCCCCATCAATTTCTTGCCCCAGCGAAGGGCTTCCCATTTTGCACCCGGATCACTCCGAGCAATCGAGCTTGCACATGATTTATTCAAAATGGCAACAACAATGCCCGATTGTTGAACAATTAACTAACTGGTGAAATGCGCATCGCACGCTGTGCTTCATCGCATCGGCCCGCGGCGTAAGCGCGGAACTGCGCCACGATTTCATCGCGAACACGCCGAAACACCCTCATCTGCTCTTCGTGCGTGCCTTCGGCATGCGCGGGATCATCAAAGGGCATGTGATGCCGGTTCAGCTGACCCGGAAACATCGGGCATGCTTGATCCGCGTTGCCACACACCGTGATCACGGTTTCCACCTCTTGCGTCAAAAACTCGTCCATGTGCTTCGAGTGATGATTCGATAAATCAATGCCAATCTCCGCCATCGCGGCAATCGCGAGCGGATGCACATAGCCTGCCGGACGCGAACCAGCACTGCGTATTTGATATCCTTTTTCGCCAAGAAACTGCCGTAGCACGCCCTCGCCCATGTGCGAGCGGCAGCTATTGCCCGTGCATAAAACTAAAATCAGCGGTTGATTCGCGCTATCGTTGGAATTTGAATCTGGTTTCGACATGTTAGATATTGGTTAAAAAACGTTCATGGTGATTCGGGCGCAGAATCACTGATGGTAGCGTTCGGTGCCGCGAAAAATTTTTGCAGCGACAACGCCACACCCACCCCGGCAAATGGTGCGGTGAGATAAATCCACAGATGCTGTAGCTCGCCCGAAACCCATGCGGGTCCCAACGAACGCGCGGGATTCATGGAAGCTCCGCAGATTGGCCCCGCCACCAGCGCTTCCAGAGCGATCACCGCCCCAATCGTCAACGCCGCGTTGTTTTCTTTGACACGCAACACCGCAAGCATGAGCACAGCGGTGAGAATGAGTTCCAGCCACCACGACACCCACAACGCGCCCTGCGGCTGCGTTTGCCCCAAAGTCGTCGCGGTGGGGAACATCTGCCGCAACAAGGCACTCGCAAGCACCGCGCCCAGGAGCTGTGCCGCTAGATATCCGGGCAAGCGCACCCAAGGCATTTTTCCCGCAAAAACCAGACCCACACTAACAGCCGGATTCATGTGCGCGCCACTGACGTCGCCAAACACAACAATCATGGCTCCAACCACCAAACCAAAGCTCAAGGCCACTCCCAAGTGCCCAATCGCCCCCCCGCTCACCTCATTGATCACGACGGCACCGGTTCCGGCAAAAACCAAAAAGAACGTTGCCAGCAACTCGGCAAAGTAAGCTCGTTTCATCGCCATTTTCCGATTCATGGTTTCTCCGTGACGCGCGCAAGCGGTTGAAAGTCCACTCCGCGCCGCAACGACGAGCTTTCACGCCCATCCATCAAACCACAGCGCTCCGGTGCCAAACATGCCGCTTGCTTGCTGGTGAGATGCAGCTCAAACGCAGCTGCTGAATCCACAACGCGTTCCAGCGACAACAACGACAACTCCCCTCTCTGCATTTCAATTTCCACGTCCACCTCGTCATCTACAAAAAACCGTGCTGCCTTGCGCAGAATCCCTGCAAACTTGGTCACCGATAACCGATGCTCCACATCATCGCCGATCCATACCTGCAACTGACACGTCACCCGATCGCGCAAAACGCCGCCACAATCGTAAAATGTGCGCTGCATCTTCGCCACCTCCGTGACGTGAAAACTGGGGTCAACTTCTTCGCCACCCGACAAAAAAAGTCGCAATGCCGGAGCATTCGATGCCGCTAATTCTTGTTTTAACTCACGCAATGTCATTTTTTTTCCTCCCAAAACTCGTTTTTGTGACTTTAGCCATCGCCATTCGCTGCGGTCCAGCGCCACAGCGACAATCACGCTGCTGCACACACGCATCCGCTCGCAGTAAATCGTCGCGACGGAGCTTTCGCTCTTCATCACCGATTTCGAGACAGTCATGCAATACCTCCCACAGCTGCTGCCGCTCCGCCGCCAATCGATAATACATCCACTTGTCGCAGCGCTCCGCCTCCAACCACTCGGCGCGATGCAAGAGTCGCAAGTGACTAGAAACCGTCGATTGCGGCATATCGAGCACCGCCGCTAGCTCACAAACACACAGGGCGCGATGTTCGACCAAACCTAGAATGCGATACCGCGTATCGTCACCCAATGCCTTCGCCATCTGAACCATACCCACCATGCTGCCCGAGTCATAACGAAATTTTTCGATGCGTCAATGACAAAGATCGACCATCATGCGAGATCCGCGGGTAGCGCTTCCGAAATCACCACGAATCCCTCATCTACTCAGAAGCGGTGTTTGGAGACTTGATGCTTCGGCATATAAAATGCCATAGTGCTCGATCTTGAGCATCGGCAAAAACGACAAAAAAGCCGCGCGCCACAGACAAGGCGCACGGCTTTTTCAGCTCAATCTTAATAGGGATTCAAACCGATTGCTCAATGGCGGCGGCGGCGCAACGCTAAGAACACACCCGTGACACCCGAAAGAACGAGGCTCGACGGCTCCGGCACGACCGACAGAAAACCGCGCACTTCTCCACCTGGGTATGCAGCTGTGTGGACGTTAAAATACGCTTTGCCATCGGCAATCGCGGTCTTCAACGCAGTAAATGCGCTCAAGGGCGTGCCACCATTTGCAGTGATGTATGCGGCGCGGAAACTTGATGCGAGTGTCATATCATAAGTCACATCCATCGTCCCAGAGGTCACGCCCAGCGGAAAGCCCACGAATGAAGGCGTGGTCGTCGCGACGCCAGCAGTTCCACTACCAGCCACTGTGGTGGCGGCGTGAATGTGTGCAGCGGTCGTATTTCCTTCAAGGCCGCTGAACACGGCTCGCACACGCATGGTATTGAGAACATCGTCAATATCAACAAGCACGGAGCCAACTCCAGGAGATAAATTGGCAGGTGCTTCAGCGGATCCACTCAGAGTGGCACCATAACTGGTTACAGCAGCTTGAGATAAAGTTCCCGCGCAAAGCAGGCCGACAGACAACATTAGTGACTTCATAGGTAGTGAGGTAGATTTAATTTTTTATAGGGCACAACATGAAAGTATATTCATTAATGCCAGATCTTTGATGAGCGTCATTGTCGTTTCAGTCAAGCATTCGTGTTGCCTCATTGAAGCGGACACCGAAAATATTTCCTGGAGTGATGGGTAACGTGCCGTTGCCCCATCAAAGAAGACACCACGATGCCAGCCATGGTATGAGCGAAAATAAGATGCAACCGATTTTTGGACCATTTGTTGTTTAGTTAAGGAATGGATTTTGGCC
>CAZREM010000060.1:0-6313 GCA_964599325.1 uncultured Verrucomicrobiales bacterium
GAGGGTGTCGAACAACAACTCGCCCAGCTGTTTCGGGGAATTGACATTGATCGGCCGACCCGCGAGATTTTCGATGGCTGCGCGGTGGCGTTGAATCTCGATTTCTAGTTCCGCCCCGATTTCCCGCAGGGCGGTGAGGTCCAGCGAAATGCCATTGGTTTCCATGCGTTCGAGCACGGGCAGAAGGGGCATTTCAATTTCTGAGAACACGGCGGATTGCGCGGCGGCGTCCAATTCGGCCCGCATCCATGAGGCGAGCTGAAAGGTGACATCGGCATCCTCGCAGGCGTATTCGGCGAGCACGCTCAAGGGGATGTTGGCGATGCTGAGGTCTTTTTTCTTGGAACCCTGATTGCTGGCGAAGGAGAAGAGATCCTCGCTGACGCTGGCGTTGCTGCTGGTTTCGGCGATGTCACTGAAGGCGATCGGGCGGTAGCGCAACAATTGCTCCGCGAGTCGATCCATGCCATGACGCTGATCAGGGTGCAGGAGCGAGTGCGCGAGCATGGTATCGAAGTAAGGCCCCGCGACGTGGATGCCGTTTTGATTAAGAATCGCGAGGTCGAACTTCAAATTGTGCGCGATTTTTTCCTGATTCGCGGCGAAAACCGCGCTCAGGCGCGCATGACTAATCGGGTCCACGGGCCAGGGGAGGTAGCAGCCTTGGTGGGCCTGCCAGCTGAAGGCAATGCCCAGTAGTTGCGCACTGCGGGGGTCGAGTCCGGTGGTTTCGGTGTCGAAGCAAAAGCGTGGCTGTTGCAGCAATGTGTGGCACAAGCTCGCAAGATCATCCTCACCCGTCACGATGCGATAATCATGCGCGG
Source organism: uncultured Verrucomicrobiales bacterium (assembly GCA_964599325.1). GTDB lineage: Bacteria > Verrucomicrobiota > Verrucomicrobiia > Verrucomicrobiales > Akkermansiaceae > UBA956. The sequence continues at coordinate 825 of CAZREM010000060.1, forward strand.
TGTCGCGAATGCTCCGCAGAGGAGCACTCGGTGACTGAGTGGCGGCGTCACCATCCGCGTCAGTCTCCGCAAGCGCAAGCTCGGTTGTCGCGCTGGCATGATTGCCGGTGGAGTCGGACGGGAAAAAGCGCTTCAGCAGGCTGCGGAATTCAAATTCGAGCAACAAGTCCCGCAGATCGGCGGCGTTAGGAGGGCTCAGCGCGAGGTCATCCCAGGAACATTCGATCGGTGAGTCCAACCAAATCGTCGCGAGCTGGCGGGAAAGACGGGCTTGGTCGGCGTGGAGTTCGAGGTTCTCGCGCAATTTGCCTTTGATCTGCGATAGGTTAGCGAGCAGATGATCGATGCTATGCCATTCGGAAATGAGTTTTTTTGCGGTTTTTTCGCCAATCCCCGGCACTCCCGGGATGTTGTCCACGGCATCGCCCCACAAGCCGAGGATGTCGATCACTTGCTTGGGATCCTGCACCAGCCATTGCTCGCGCACGGCGGCGAGATCGATGATGTCGTGCTCACTGCCCTTGCGTCCAGGACGCCAGATCACGGTGTTGGCGTCCACCAATTGGGCAAAATCCTTGTCAGCTGTGACCATGCATGTGTGAAAACCCTGCAGCGACGCGCGGTGAGCCAGTGTGCCAATCAGATCATCGGCCTCGAAGCCGTCGCGCTCGATCACCGGTATGTTGAGAGCGCAGCACAGGCGCTTGACATGTGGGATCGCGGCGATGAGTTCCTCGGGCGTGGCATCGCGGTGGCCTTTGTAATCGGGATATAAGGTGTGGCGGGCGGTGGGCGCTGAGGTGTCAAACGCCACTCCAATGTGGGTGGGACGCTCTTTTTCCAGCAATGTCACCAGAGTGTTGGCAAAGCCATACAGAGCGGAGGTGTTGATGCCCTTGGAATTGCGGATCGGGTTGTGAATGAAGGCAAAGTGGGCGCGGAAGATCAACGCCATGCCATCGAGCAAGAAAAGTCGCATGCCCGATCATGAATGGAATGTCGCGGGTGGAAAAGGGCAAAATGCGCCGGCTCGACGACTGGGGTGTTGACCGATGCGCGCGTGCTGTTCTAGTTTATCGGCGTGTTGGGCGTGGTTCAATTTAGCAGCTTGATGGAGCAAGGCGGTGTGTTTGTCTGGTTGCAGCTAGCGCTGGGCATCTTGGGATTGGCGTTTGCGGGGGAGCGTTTGTTTTACTTTCATCGAGCGCGCGTGAACGTGACGGATTTGCTGCTGGGTCTGAACGCGCATGTCAAGCGTTTGGCATTTGCGGAGGCCCGTCACGAGGCGGCGCGGGCACCGGGACCGGTGGCGCGGGTGGCGCATGCGGTGTTGGTGCGTCCAGAGCTTCCGCGGGCGGATTTGCGCGACATCGCCCGCGAGGCTGGGCAGCTCGAGGTGCCACGGATCGAGCGCAATGTGCGGGCCTTGAACGGTGTCGCCATGCTGGCGCCCCTGGTCGGGTTGCTGGGGACGGTGCTGAGCATGATCGATGTGTTTCAAAAAATGAACCAACGCGGTGGCAACATTGCGGCAGCGGAGTTGGCGACGTCGATGTTCCAATCGTTGCTGAGCGCAGCGCTTGGATTGATGATCGCCACGGTGTTGCAGTTGATCTACTGCTATTTTCTCGGTCGTGCGCAACGTTTGATGCATCGACTGGAGCGAACGGGCATCGAAATGGTCAACATGGTCTGTGACGCTCGTCGGGAGCAGGAGCGCCGTCTTGAGGTGGAAATGCGACGGGAGGTGGGGCGGTGAAACTGGTGAGCACCTTGCCCTCGGGTTCGGGGCTTTTGCAGGCGATCTGTTGGTTTCATGCGGTGGCCTTGATGTTCATGGCCTTGGGCATGGCACCGTTGCTGGAGCAAAAAACGGGTTTGACTGTGGCGTTGCCGAGTTCCGCGTTTCAGCTTGACCGCTATCCGCGCGCGGCGGTGTTGACGTTGACGGCCGATGCGGCGGGGCGCTTGTATTGGGGGCGGGAGTCGATTTTACTGTCGGAGTTGGAGAAGCGCTTGCGCGAGAAAAATTGGGCGGGCGTGGAAGAAGGAGCGATCGTGATCAAGGCCGATCGCTACGTGACGTCCGAGCGCTTGCGGTCGGTGACCGAGATGTGCTTGGCGCAGGGGTTTAAGGTTGTTTTAGCCGGTGCGACTCAGGAGGGAGGGCCATGATCGGAGGGAAATCGATCACGCAGCGGTGGAGGCGAGCACCGGGTGAGGTGAACTGGACCTTTGCCTGGAGGAGCGATCCGCCGCGTTGGGTGCCGTTGATGTTCAGTTTGAGCGTGGTTTCTCTGTTGGCTCTGGTGTTGTCGTGGCTGTTGAAGCTGGAATTGCCGCCGATGCGTCAGGCCGCGTTGCCAGCGGCGGAGGTGATCAGCGTGGGTTCGCTGCCGGGTTCAGATTCACTGATGCGGCGATTAGCGGAAACGGGGCCGCAGCCCTTGCGTTTGACCGATCAGCAGATTCGCGCCGCTGCCAAGGCACGCGGGCCGCGTTTTCTGCCGGAGTCGGATGATCACGCTGTTTTGGGATACCGTTATCAGCCGGGGTTCGTGCCGCTGAGCGTCGAGGAATCCCCGTTAGCATCGGAGCCATTGATGGTTTTTCCCGCTTTGCCCGCGATGCCACGGCGAGCACAAGCTTCGGCGCTGTTGTTGCAGCCTCGGGTGGAGCTGCTGGAGGCTAATGGCTGGCGCAAGCCGCTGGAATTGCCGCGCTTTGATCCAGTGGGCGGGGCAAAGGCCGAAAATCGCAAGTATCTATTGCATCTGTCAACCCGTGGTAGGGTGCTCCAATGTGTGGGTCTTGCCGCCGAGGGGAAGCGTCGTGATGTGCTGCTGGAAAGCTGGTTGTTGCAGTTGTGTTTTGTCGCGGTGGAAGCAAAGGCCGGCTGGGTGGCGGTTCAGGTGCGTTGGGAGGGCGCTGCGCCGTGAGTTTGACCCTGCGTGAGTTGGTGGAGGGCGGTTTGGTGGTGGGCATGGTGTTGTGGTTGTTGCTGATCTGGGCGCAGGCATTGCAACGGGTGCGGGCACGGCGGCGCATCGCGCGGCAACGATTGGTTTGCGAGTTGTGTTTGCATGTTTGGCTCGATGATGGTGACGCCCAGTGGCAGGATTGTCCGCAATGTGGCCGTGCCTGTGAGCGTGGTCGCGATTGTTAATTTTTGTTGCCATCTGCGTCGCTTGGGCTTGCGCGATGCTGACTTCCGCGCTAAGGGAGACTTTGCAGATGAACGATAGACGCGTAGTGATCACTGGTATTGGCTGCATCAGCCCGTTGGGAAATGATTTGCAGACGACTTGGGAGGCGATGAAAGCAGGCCGGAGTGGCATTGAGCGCATTGCGTCGATGGATACTTCTGCTTATCAGTGTCACATCGCGGGTGAGGTGAAGCATTTTGATGCGACCCCGTTTTTTAATTCGCCGAAGGACGCGCGGCGGGCCGATCGCTATGTTCAGTTTGCCGTGGCGGCGTCGCGAATGGCTTTGCTCGATAGCGGGTTGGATGTTGACGGTGTGGACAAAACGCGCGTTGGGGTGATTGTGAGCAGCGGAATTGGCGGTTTGGGCACGTTGGAGGAGGAGCATGCGAAATTGATCGAGCGCGGCCCGGGCCGAGTTTCGCCATTTCTGATTCCAATGATGATTGCCAACATTGCCAGCGGCATAGTTTCGATGGAGTATGGCTTCGGCGGCCCCAACATGGCAATTGTGACAGCCTGCGCGACCTCGAATCATTCCATTGGCGAGGCTTGGCGGATCATTAAATTTGGCGATGCGGATGCTTTCCTCTGCGGCGGTGGCGAGGCGAGCATTCTGCCCTGTGGTTTGTCGGGATTCGGCAACATGCGGGCTCTGAGCACGCGCAATGATGACCCGCAGCGCGCATCGCGTCCCTTCGATGTCGGGCGTGATGGTTTCGTGATGAGTGAGGGCGCGGGCATTCTGATGATTGAAGAGCTGGAGCACGCCAAGCGCCGCGGTGCACGCATTTATGCGGAGTTGATCGGCTACGGCCTCAGTGCGGATGCGTATCACATGACCTCGCCACATCCCGAGGGCGAGGGCGCCGCGCGGTGCATGGACATGGCGCTGCGTCATGGCGGTGTGCGACCGGAGGAGGTCAATTACGTCAATGCGCATGGCACTTCCACCGGTTTGGGCGATATTTGCGAAACCAAGGCGATTAAGCGCAGTTTCGGGGCACACGCCAAGGAAGGCTTGCTGGTAAGTTCGACAAAGTCGATGACGGGTCACATGCTAGGAGCCGCAGGTGGTGTGGAAATTGCGGCGTGCTTGATGGCGATGCAGGAGGGCATTGTGCCGCCAACGATTAATCTCGATGAGCCCGATCCGGAGTGCGATCTGGATTACGTGCCACACGTGGCGCGGGAGGCAAAGGTGGACGTGGCCCTGAGCAATAGCTTCGGCTTTGGCGGTCACAACGCGTCGCTGTTGATTCGCCGTTTTTGACCCTGCAAAGCGGTTGTTGATTCAAGGATGCCAATCTGAACCCACGGAATTTATTTAAGTCATGATATCGAGTGCCCTAGACCTGAACGCGGAGATTTTGCGTCTGAAAAAAATGCGCAATGCGGTGATTCTTGCGCATAATTATCAAACCGGCGACATTCAGGATCTGGCCGATTACGTGGGGGATTCCCTCGGGCTGGCGTATCAGGCGAAGCAGACTGATGCCGATGTGATCGTGTTTTGTGGCGTGCATTTCATGGCCGAAACCGCAAAGATCGTCAATCCGGAGAAAATTGTCGTGTTGCCGGATCGCGATGCAGGCTGCTCGCTGGAGCAAGCCTGCCCGGGAGCCGATCTCGCGGCGTATTTGCGTGAGCATGCCGACCGCAACTACTACGTCATCGCCTACATCAATTGTTCGGCGGAGGTCAAGGCCCTGGCGGATGTGATTTGCACCTCGGGCAACGCCGTGCGCATGGTGCAGCACGCGCCATTGGATCGCCCGATTTTATTTGTGCCGGATCAAAATCTGGGGGCTTGGGTGATGGAGCAGACGGGGCGGGAGATGGATTTGTGGCAGGGCTCGTGTTACGTGCACGTGGAGTTCACCCGCGAGTCGATCCGCCGCATCAAGGAGGAATACCCGCAAGCTCTGGTGGTGGCGCATCCCGAGTGCATGCAGGCGGTGCGACTGTTGGCCGATGAGGTGTGCTCGACGGAGAAGATGATCACTTTTTGCCGCGAGGCCCCGGTGCGTGACATCATTGTCGTGACCGAGAGCGGCATGCTGCATCGCTTGCGCAAGGAATGTCCGGATAAAAATCTCATCGCAGGTCCAACCGAGCGCTGCGCTTGCGCCGATTGCGCCTACATGAAGATGAACACCTTGCAGAAACTGCACGATTGCTTGTTGAATCTCAGCCCGCGCGTGGAAATGGACGAAACCCTCCGCGCCCAAGCGGAGAAGCCACTGCTGCGGATGCTCGAGCTCTCGCGCTAGTCAACTCCCA
>CAZREM010000061.1:0-1388 GCA_964599325.1 uncultured Verrucomicrobiales bacterium
TGATGGGCATTGCCGAGCCACCAATGCGCGCCCGCGCGCTCGAAGCGATCGTCAAAGACATCGAGGCCAAGGGACTGACCGCTGGTGACATCGGTTACCACTACCTGCTCCGCGCCCTTTACGAAGGCGGACGCTCCGATGTCATCTATGCAATGAACAATCAGTCGGACAAACCCGGCTACGGCTATCAGCTGAAAATGGGCGCAACGGCTCTGACCGAAGCTTGGAACGCCGAGACTCGATCCTCCCACAACCATTTCATGCTCGGCCACATCACCGAGTGGCTGTATGCCGGACTCGCTGGCATCCAACTCGACCCCACTGCCCCCGGTTGGAAAAAATTCATCATCCACCCCGCCGTTGTCGGTGATCTGACCTGGGTGAAAGCCCACTATGACTCACCCTACGGGCGCATCGTCAGTCACTGGCAACGCAGCGGTCGCGTCGTGACGATGAATGTCTCCGTTCCCGCCAACACCTCGGCTAAAGTCATCACCCCAGACGGCAAGCCACACGACGTCGGACCCGGCGTTCATCATTTCACGTCTAACCTGCCATGACCACTCATCTCAAACCAAGCGGCGGCGCTTCGCTTAAAGAATCGATTCCTCATCTCCTCGGCCCTCATCGATTGGCGAGTTTCACGCCTGTTTTGTGTAGGGTGACGAATGAGCTGCTCCTCGTGAGCGAGCGCGACCCTGAACACGCGTTGCTCAGCGCTAAACCAAAACAAAGCGAACGCCACCTTGCGAAGGCTGATTGCGTGGATTCTTACCACCGCTTTGGCTGGCACCTGCTCGTGGGCGCCACTTGTTAATAATAGATTGTGATTTAACTCCGAAACCTAACCCAAACAACCATTCTTCCATGAACAAACGACAAAACCTGGCTGTCGCGGCCGTGCTCATTTGCGGAGTCGGCACGCTGGTGCTGCGCAGCTTCCATCCAGAACCATCCTCCCGCGCCATTGCTGCGAATCCAATCACTGCGCATTCCAAGTCATCAGAGCACAAGAATGACATTTCCTCGTGCCACCACCCGGATCACGCCGTGCACGGTCCGAATGAACCATGCGGTTCAACAGCTCCAGGACCAGCAAATCCGCGCAAGAGCGAGCTGGCAGAAGATTTTTTTGATCGCATCGTTAAGAACCGAAACGTTGAATTCACCCTGCCGGACGGTCGTGTTCTGCGAGCAGAAGAAGCCCGCATCGAGCGCGATGCCAAGGGCATTGTGCGCATTTCAGGCAAGACATCTTCACCCCAGCCTGGCACGATTTTCCTGCAGCGTCAGGATTTCCCCGGATTGGCCGGACGGATGATTGGGCATGTGCTGTTTGAAACAGGTTCAACAGCATGGAAAGTTGTGCCCGAGGGACCAGGCGGTGC
>CAZREM010000061.1:1488-3386 GCA_964599325.1 uncultured Verrucomicrobiales bacterium
GCTGCGACCAACCCCGATGATCCGGAAGTGAATGTCACACTCTCCGCGACCGTCCCTGCGGGCGAATACCTGTTAAAAATCACTGGCGTTGGCTACCCCACACCGACCAATAACACTGGTTATTCCAACTATGGCAGCCTCGGATCATATCGAATCGATGGCACAGTGAGCGGAGGTCAGAATTTCCAAGGCTTCGCGATCAATGAAAACGCCACCAACGGCACCAGTATCGGCAACGTGTCGCCGGTCAGTGTCTCTGGTTCCCTCAGCTACACCATCAGCGCAGGAAACGCAGGAGGTGCTTTTGCCATCAATTCCTCGACTGGGGCGCTCACGGTGGCCAGCAGCGCTGCTCTGAATTTTGAAAGCCTTTCCACCCGCTTTGACATTCCTGCGGCAATCGACTTGTTTGTCACCATCGCCAACACCACCGGCGGCGTGGAAACCGTGCGTGTGCTAGTCACTGTTAACGATGTGAATGAGGCTCCGAATCTGGCAACGTTCAGTGACCTAGCCATGATCGAAAACACGCGGGCAGGAACGGTGCTCGGACAACTGAGCGCCACGGATCCGGATCGCTATCAGTGGCCCGTTTTCTCGATTGCCTCCGGCAATGCCGATGGGATCTTCGCGATCAACGCCAATACCGGGTTGCTGACTGTCGCTACCCCTCCCTCGGTGTCGAGTGATGTCACCTACAACCTCGTCATTCGAGCCACCGATAACCTGGGATTGAGCGCCACCACGCCAGTGAACATCACGGTGCGGAATCTGCCAGCGGATTTCACCGCTGCGCCTGGTGGACTCTACCGCACTTTTTTCAACAACATCGGCGGAACCACGGTTGCGGATCTGACAAACAATGCGGCGTTTCCGGATAGTCCCGACCAAGAAACGTTCCTCACCTCGTTTGACAGTGGCGGTTACGGTGACAACTACGGTAGCACGATCCGAGGTTATCTGATCCCACCCACCACGGGGGCCTACACTTTCTACACGGCATCAGATGACGCCTCGCAGTTGATCCTCGGCAGTGGAACCACACAGACATCCACACCGGTGATCGCCTCCATCTCCAGTTTCACAAATCCGTATGATTGGGACGCGATTGCCAGCGGCACGTCCATCACCTACAACCTCACTGCGGGACAGCCCTATTACATCGAAATGCGCCAAAAGGAAGGCGGAGGCGCGGATCACGCCGCAGTCGCTTGGAGTGGGCCAGGCATCACGCGGCAGGTGATACCGGGCAGGTATCTTGCGCCATATTATCAAAACTACGCGCCGCGTCCGAATGGCAGCCTGAGTGTGTCAGAAGTCGCGGCCGCTGGCACGCTCATTGGCAAGCTTCCGGTGCTCGAAGTCAACAGTCAAGACAGTCTATCGAGCTATGCCATCATCGCTGGCAACAGCGTGGGGCTGTTCGCCATCGAACCCAGCACTGGAAATGTGACCCTCACTCAAGCCGGACAGTTCAATGTGGTCACGAATCCCTATTACGATCTCACCTTCTCCGTCACCGACAACGGATCTCCCGCTCGCACCGGCACCGGTGTGGTCCGGATCAATGTCATCCCCTATTCCCTCTACTTCGATCCCAACGGCGCGACTGCTGGCTCTGTGATCAACAGCGGCAGTTACTCGTGGGTGGGGAACAACTGGACTCCAGCGCAAGGAGGCGTTGCTGCATCAAGCGGTTGGGTTTCCGGTGCCAAAGCCAATTTTGCGGCCACAAGCCCCGACTCCCCGCTGGCTTATGACGTCAGCATCGCGGGGTATAATTCCGGCGTGCATGGTGCCTTTTCCAGCATTGAAGCTCTGAATGGCACGGTCAATTTCACTGGCAACGTGGACAATTTTTACATCGTCAACGCCACAACCGTCCGCGCAGCCGCTGG
>CAZREM010000061.1:3486-4916 GCA_964599325.1 uncultured Verrucomicrobiales bacterium
AGCGGTGGCACCACGGTCAACGGCGGCACACTCGCTCTGACCAACACCGCGAGCTTGCCCGGAACAGTGACAATCGCTGCGGATACCGGATCTGGCAGCGGCGGCACGTTGTTCATGAATCAACCCGGCATTGTCACTTGGAGCCAAAATGTCAATGGCGGTGGGCGCTGGAAAGTTGCGACTGGCAGCGGCAGTCAAACAGTTTCCCTCACTGGCAGCTACACCAGTTTCACAGGGGTGCTCGAAGTTGCCACCGGCAGCGGCAAGATCAACTTCGCCAGTTCAACGAAATACCCACCATCCACTGCCACGCTGCAGCTTGATTCTAACACCACCGCTTATGTCAGCGGCAGCGGGACTTTTTCTCCACAAATCAAACTCTACGGCGGTAACATCGGTGAACCAACCTTCGGCCAATTGCGCATCGCCAACAGCTCTTCCACAACACTCTCCGGTGGTGTGACCCTTTATGGCAATACCACCATTGCGGTGGACAGCCCCAATACTCGCTCTGCTACCATCACCGGTGTGATTTCCGAAAGCGGGGGCAGTTTCGGATTCACCAAAAACCAGACCGGCAGACTCGACCTCACCGGAAACAATACCTACTCGGGCGGAACCACTCTAGCCGGCGGCTCTCTGCGCACGGGCACCAGCTCAGGCAAATTTGGCATTGGCAACCTAACTGTCGCAAACGGACTGACCGCCTCCATTCGTCACACGAGGGGCGGCACTCTCGGACGACAAGCCTATGTTTATCTCAACGGAACCACTGGTGGACTTTCCATTGTGTCTGGTGCGACAGAAACTGTGGCCAGACTTTATCTCAACGGCGTCCAGCAACCCGCGGGCACTTACAACACCGGCAGAATCTCGGGAGGAGGCAGCCTGATTGTCGGTGAAATCGCTCCGAATGCCCCCACAGCTCTCTCGGTCAGTTCGAATTCTGCGGTTCTCATGCAACTTGCCTGGACCCACGCCTCCGTGAACGATACCGCGATCAAGGTGGAGCGTTCGCTCTCTGCTGGCAGCGGTTTCGTGGAAATAGCTTCACTCGCGGGTAGCGCCAGGAGCTACGAGGACACAGGTCTCACGTCTAACACCACCTATTACTATCGCGTGCGTGCTGTCAATGCAGCTGGCACCTCTTCCTACTCGACCGTCGCTAGTTTTACCACACCGCTTCCAGCCGTGCCCGCGGGCGTGACCGCCACAGCTGGTGCAGGACAGATTGCGCTGTCCTGGAACTCGAGCATCGGTGCTGCAAGCTATGTCGTGCGCCGTGCCACGAGCTCCGGCGGCCCCTACACCGATGTCGCCACTCCGTCCGCCACTTCTTATCTGGACACCGGGCTGCTGGATACCACCTACTACTATGTGGTCGCCGCCGTCGCGCCCAACGCAGGCGTTGGCGCGAACAGCTCCGAGGT
>CAZREM010000062.1:0-4656 GCA_964599325.1 uncultured Verrucomicrobiales bacterium
AAGAAAACGCAGAGGCGCTGATCCTGCGTCCGGCGAATCTGGGAGATCTGGAGCGTTTGCGGCGTTGGCGCAATGATCCATGGACGCGGGCGTGCTCGCATCACAGTGGCGAAGTGGATGTGGAGACACATCAGCGTTGGTTGGCAGCGGTTTTGATTTCGCCACAGCGGCGCTTGTGGATTGCCGAAGAAGCGGGCCTGGCGGTTGGCTGCGTGCGGGAGGACGAGAGTGAAGGCGTCATTGAGTTATCGTGGACTGTCGCGCCGGAAGCGCGCGGTCGCGGCTTGGCCCAGCGCATGGTGGGCATGATCGTGGCGCGTTGTGATTCAGCCCTGCGGGCGGAGATCAAAGTGGAGCACGCGGCGTCCCGGCGCATTGCCGAAGCCGTGGGGCTGCGCTTGGTGGGCGAGCGAGAGGGGATCTGCCATTACGAGAGAACGAGTCGGGGCGCGAGCTGAGGGATTTTTCGCAAAATGGCTAGACTTTCACGCGAAGCATTGCACTGTGATTTCATGTCCACATTCAAGGAGGATGGCAAGCTGATGCCCCTGCAAGGTAAAATGTTGCTGGCAGATCCCATGTTGCGGGATGGGGTGTTTGAGCGGGCGGTGGTGTTGCTGTCGCAGCATTCGGTGGAAGATGGCGCCTTTGGTGTGATCCTCAATCATCCGATCAACCAAGTGGTGGGTGATTTCTTGAAAGACAAAATGTTTCATCCGCTGCGTCACGTGGCGGTGCATCAGGGCGGGCCGGTGGCGATGGATCAGCTGTTTTTCGCGACCTTGCAATGGAATGGCGAACAGGGGCTGCGTTTTGTGAGCCAAATGACCGCCGAGCAAGCGATCCGCTACCATCAGCAGCCCGGTTCGCTGGTGCGGGCCTTTGTTGGTTATTCGGGTTGGAGTCCGGGTCAGTTGGAGCAGGAACTGAAACGTCAAACGTGGATTGTTTGCCCGCCGAGCCCGACCTTGCTGGGGCACGAGCATGATCAATCGCTGTGGGCCAGCACACTGCGCGAGCTGTCTCCCTACCACCGATTATTGGCGGAGGCGCCGAAAAATCCTTTCGCGAATTAACTCTGGCTTGCTTTGTTGGGGAAAATTTGCCTGATTGCAGCGCGGATGATAGCTTGATCGCACAAGTTTTCGTTCCTATCTCGTTCTTATCCTTTCGTTTTTTTGATCGATGCACGCCACTATTCTCTACTACCCAGGCACTAATTGTGATGCTGAAACAGCGCGGGCGCTTCAGCTTGTTGGTTTTTCCACCTCGGTTGTGCCGATTGCGGAAGCGGAGCGGAGTCACATTGAGCGCTCACAGCTCGTGATGCTCGCAGGCGGTTTTAGCTATGGGGATTATGTGATGTCGGGGCGTTTGGCGCAGTTGGTGACACAGTCGCAGCTAGGCGATGCCCTGGTGCGGCATCACGAGGGTGGAGGGTTCACGATGGGCATTTGCAATGGTTTTCAAATTTTGACCAAATTGGGACTGCTACCGACGGCAAGTTTGATCGATAACGTCAGTGAGCGCTTTGTGTGCCGTTGGGCGCAGCTGAACGTGGTGAATCCCACAAGTCCGTATTTGCAGGGCTTGCCTGCGCGATTCGAGTTGCCGGTGGCACATGCTGAGGGGCGTTTCGTTGCGCCACCGGGCATGGCAGAGCAATATGTGGCGCAGGGCTTGGCGGCGTTGACTTATCAGGACAACTACAACGGCTCGCAGCAGGCGATTGCTGCGTTGCAGGATGCCACGGGGCGGGCCTTTGGTCTGATGCCGCATCCGGAGCGTTTTGTGTTCAAGCGTCACCATTACGATCCCGACTGGAACGGACATGTGGGAGGTGCGGCAGCAGCGGAGGAGGGGCATGGTTGGGGCTATGCGATGTTCCGCAGTGTGGCGCAGGCGATCGCGGGTTAACGGCGGCGCGTGAGCGCTTTCTTTTTTGATCACTTTTCTTAACGCTCATGGGCAAATATCTGATAATCGCGGAGAAACCGAGTGTCATGGCTGATTTGAGTCGTGCGCTGGCCAAGCCGTTGGGCAAGTTTGAAAAACAGGGCAGTGGTCGCGACACTTGGTTTGAGAACGAGCAGGCGCTCATCACTTCGGCTGTGGGCCATTTGATTGAGCTGCGCATGCCCACGGGGCCAAATGGCAAGAATTTGCCGTGGAAATTCGATGTGTTACCGGCGATTCCTCCGAGTTTCGAGCTGGATCCGATCGCGGACAGCGAGCCGCGGCTGCGTCAGGTGCTCAAGCTGGCTAAGCGCAAAGACGTGGATGTCTTGATCAACGCCTGCGATGCCGGACGCGAAGGGGAGCTGATTTTTCAATACATCATTGAATACGGAAAAATCAACAAACCAGTGCAGCGATTGTGGATGCAATCCATGACCCTGCCCGCGATTCAGCAGGCGTGGAGCGAGCTGCGCAGCGCGACAGACATGGCGCCGCTGGCGGATGCGGCGAAGTGTCGTTCTGAAGCGGATTGGCTGGTGGGGTTGAATTCCACGCGTGCCCTGACCTGTTTTCGTTCGCGCCACGGGGGGTTTAACATCACCGCTGCAGGGCGGGTGCAAACGCCGACGTTGGCGATTTTGGCGCAGCGTGAGGAGGAGATTCAGGCTTTTGTGCCGATGGATTATTGGGAGGTGAACGCGCAGTTCGCGATCGCCACCGGCCAGTATCCGGGGCAGTGGTTTGATGAAAGCTGGCGCAAGGACGAAACCCAGCCGCATGGCAAGCCTGAGCGGCTCTGGACTGCTGCGGCAGCGGAGGAGATTGAGCGGCGCTGTCGCGATCAACAGGGCGATGCCAGTGACGAAACCAAACCGCAGTCGCAAATCGCTCCGCAACTCTACGACCTCACGTCCTTGCAGCGCGAGGCGTCGTCGCGACTCGGGCTTTCGGCGAAAACCACGCTGCAAATCGCCCAAGCTTTGTATGAAAAGCACAAGATGCTCACATACCCGCGAACGGATTCGCGTTACTTGCCGGAGGATTACTTGCCGACAGTGCGCGATACCCTGAAGGAGCTTTCGTCCTCGGCACCGCATTTGGCTGGGTATGCGCAAGCGGTTTTGCTGGGGAAAAGTGCGGATGGCCCGCAGCTGACCAAGTTGCGGCGTGTGTTTGATGACCGCAAGGTGTCGGATCACTTTGCGATCATCCCGACGGGAGCGGCAAGCAAGCTGAATGATTTGGAGACGAAGGTGTTTGAGTTAGTCGCGCGGCGTTTCATTGCGGTGTTTTACCCTGCTGCGGAGTTTGAGCTGACACGTCGCATCACGCGGATTCGTCACGCCGATGGGCTGGTGGATGCGTTCAAGACCGATGGCAAGGTGCTGATCAAACCGGGCTGGATGGAGGTTTATGGTCGCCGTCCTGGTGTGGCTGCTGGAAAGGATGAGTTGGTGCCACTGAGCAAGAGTGGGGCGGTGGATCGCGCGCAGGTGCGAGAATTAAGTGTGGTGGCGCAGCAGACCAAGCCCCCGGCGCGTTTCAACGAAGCCACCTTGCTCTCGGCGATGGAGGGCGCGGGCAAGTTGCTGGATGATGAAGACTTGGCGGAAGCGATGTCTGAACGCGGCCTCGGCACCCCTGCCACGCGGGCGGCGATCATTGAGGGTCTGATCGCGCAGAAATATCTCGCGCGGGATGGTCGCGACTTGCACGTCACTCCCAACGGTCTGGCGCTGATTCGCTTGGTGCGCGAGATGCAGATCGAGGGCTTGGCATCGCCAGCGATGACGGGGGATTGGGAGTATAAATTGCGGCAGATGGAGCAGGGTCAGCTTTCGCGCGCGCAGTTCATGCAAGAAATCGAACGCTACACCCGAGAAATTGTGCATAAAGCGCGATCGCATGCAGAAAATTCCAAGGGTCGTCAGTTTGACGATGTGTCTGCTCCTTGTCCCAAGTGTGGAGCTGTGGCGCTGAAGCAAACAGATGCCACGTTTGAGTGTCGGGAAGTGGGTTGCGGCTTTGTGTTGAAGAAGCATGTGGCATCGCGCGAGTTAACCGTGGCGGAAGTGGTGCAGTTGCTGACGCAAGGGCGCGTGGGGCCGTTAATTGGGTTTAAGTCGCGTTTCAACAAGCCCTTCGAAGCCGCGCTGAAGTTGGATGAGAAGTTTAAGGTGCAGTTTGAGTTTGAACAGGAGGAGAGCGCCGCGGTGGAGCCCCTGATGCCCGAGCAAATTGTCGGCGAAGTGGTGTTGCCGGATGGAACGGCGGCGTCGATGTATCAAACCGAAAAATGGTTTGTGGTGCCGGAAATGAAATCAGCGAAGGATAAAGATGGCATTCGCATCGGACGCTCGATTTTGCAAAAGGAGTTGCCAGTCACGGAAGTGCTGAAGTTGCTCAACGACGGCAAAACGCATTTATTGAAGGGGTTTGTCTCGAACAAAACCAAGCGCAAGTTCGATGCCTATCTAACCTGGGACAAGGAGAAGCTGAAAGTGGGCTTTGAGTTCGAGGCACGTGAGCCGCGCAAGCCGCGCGTGACAGCGCCAGAGGATGGAGAGGCGGAGGCTGCTAAGCCCGAGCGCACCAAACCCGCGCCGCGTCAGTCTCCGAAAACCAAGGCCGGGCCGAAGACAGCAACGAGCAAGGCTCCGAAGAAGGCAGCACGGACGAAGTCGAAGCCCTCCGGTG
>CAZREM010000063.1:0-4570 GCA_964599325.1 uncultured Verrucomicrobiales bacterium
GGGACTCATAATCCCTTGGTCCAGGGTTCAAATCCCTGCGGGCCCACTTTTCTTGCGTGAAAACGGGATTGAATATCCTGAATCGCGGACTCATGAACCGTGGTTGGTTGATTTTTCGGTAGGTTAGCTGAGGAAATCGCTGCCATCGCTATGCTATGTCGTCTTGAAATCGATTGCATGCATCTGAGGTGACCGGGCGACTTCGTCCCTTGACATCGCCAGAAGCCGTGGTTGTGCCTTATATTCACGCACAAAATAGGATTTTGCATGAAAACTTGGCTTTACAAGCTGGAGGTCATTCTTCACACTCTCCCGCTCATGAGCTTGTTTGCAGTCAATTTTCTCAATGTCAGCATTAGTGCGTTGCTGGTGATTTACGTCTTTGTGTGTTTGGCACTTATTTTTCTCGTGCTGATGCAGCGTCCTAAGCAAGAGGGGTTGGGTGCGGCGTTCGGTGCGAACATGACTGATCAAATGTTTGGCGCGCGCACCACGAATGTTTTGCAAAAAGGCACTGTCTATCTTGGTTCACTTTTTTTTGGTCTCACCTTGCTATTAGCCATTTTGATGCAGAAAAAAAATGTCGTTAACTCGTCGCTTGCCAAGGAAGCTGCGGCCGCTGTGGCTGCTCCTAAAGAAGCAGTGGCAAAATCCTTAGAAGAGCAACTCAAGCAGGTCGTCAAAACAGAGCCTGCTTCATCTGGTTCTGAGACAGCTAACACTCAGAAAGAAAAATCTGAGAATGGGAAAACAGAGAATTCTCAATCTGACGCGGCGAAGGCTGCCGATGCTCATAAGGACAAGCAACCAGAGGCTGATCCAGCTGCTCAAACTCCGGCTCAGCCTGCGAAATCCGAACCCGTCAAGCCTGATGCTGTGCCGTCGCAAGGTCCGAAGACGGATCTTCCTAAGACGGATTCGCCAGCGAGTGGTCAGCCTGCGGGTCAGTGATCTAGCGATATTTTGTCATGGTTAGATAAAGCGCGTGCAGTTTGGCGCTTGGATTGGGTGATGATGCCGTTTTCTCCTACGCAGATGCCTGACAAGCAAAAACCCCTGTGGGCGCGGCAAGATCTCTTTAGTTTGGCTCCAACGGCAGGCTGGGGTTATGTTTCTCAGCAGCAGGGGGCCGTCGCGGTTGAATCCCTGCTTCATTTGCAACTGGAGGTGGCAGCAGACCGCAGTGAGTCGATCACGTTAGTGTGGACTCCTGACCGTGCGCATTTGCAGGTTCCGGAGTCTGTGCCAGAATTATTTGAGGCGCTTAAGCAATCACGCACGGAATCGTGTCAGACTGCACTAATGGAAAAAAACAAGCAGTTGCGGCTGTTTGCTTTGCTGTTGATGGGTTTTTTGGCCTATGAAAGTTACTTGAATTGGCAATATTTGGCGCAACAGGGGGTGATTGAGCCATTAACGCGATTTGCTCTTGCCTTGGGTTACGTGATCAAGGGTGGAACTCTGATTTTTGGTGTGTTGTTGTTTTTTATGTTTGTCCTGTTGCCCTGGATGGAGACGCGCAAGCGCTTTCGTGAAGTCTCGCACTGGACCGTGACGACCATGCTCGAAACGGCTGATTTAGCGACTTTTGAGGTTTGGCTAGCACGTCAGCGTCCACGTGCGACGCGCGCCCTGATGGCTTTGATTGCATTTGTTGGTGTGGTTCAATTGTTTCACGAAGATCGATTGGCTTCGGCCGCTTTGCTCAAGGGGGATCAGAGCGAGCGATGGCGCTTGCTGACGGCTCCGTTGATGCATGGAAATTTCCTTCATTTTTTCATGAATGCGTTGGGTCTGATGTATTTGGGACGACGCATTGAAGCCTTAGCCCGTTGGCCGCAAGTGCCTTTGGTTTTTTTCTTCTCGGCATGGATGGGTGGCGAGTTTTCGTTGCTTTTTGGAAAAGGAATGTCTGTTGGAGCATCCGGGGGACTGATGGGAATGCTGGGCTTTCTTCTGGTGTTTGAAACGATGCATCAGCAGCTGGTGCCGCAACGATCGCGGCGACGACTCAGTGCCGCGATTGTTGCCACGGCTGTGATGGGGATCATCGGTGTCCAGTTTATCGATAATGCAGCTCATATCGGTGGGTTGTTAGCGGGCATGCTTTATGCTTATGTTGTGTTTCCGCGTTCAGAAACGGTGATCCGCCCGCGTTCGACATGGACAGATCGCATTGCCGCATTGGTGGCCTTTGGTTTTCTGGCTTACGGCGCGTTGCTCGCTTATCGCGCCATGACGATTTCGAGCTGATTCCTCAGGATCAAGGGCTTGACGTCGTTGCGATGTTTTTCGGTGTTGATGAAGCATGGTTGTTATCCCATGAACGAGCTGATTATCTCAAATCTCAACGCCGTCGTCACTCATTGGGAGACCGCGCGTGAGAGGCAATAGTGCCTGCATCAAGTGCTGATGGGATGTGAGCATTCGCACTGTTTCACGGCTGCCGAGTTCAGGATGACCGATTGGTGGTAAATTCTGTTCGAGTTCGAGTGAGTCGCCGCTAGCGCTTGCTTCGCTGTATTTGTTTATCAAATGTGTTGGGTTGCTTGAATAATTCGCAAACTGGACTGCGCGAGCCATCGGGTCGTATCAACCAGAAGCCTTTATAGTCTGCGTTGTGTTGAGGAAGGTTGGTTGTTGGTTCGTTGCAGTAAAGTTGCCAGAATACGGCATACGGGCAACCGAAGCGTCGTGCTTCTTCCAAGAGTGCCTTGGTGCGTTCATGCACCGTGGCGGGATTGGCTTCTGATTCGGGCAGTCCGAATTCACCAACATAGACATGGTGCGCACTTGACGATCCTTTGTGACGCATGTGCTGCGCGATGAATCGCAACGCTTCAGCGAACAATTTCGGTGAATCTTTTGTGTCCCATGCGGAATATGAAGCCAAATCCACATTCACATGCGGCAACACGTCTGTCGTGACACTGGGAGAGCCACGCTGCTGCGCTTGCTTCACAAGATTTACTTCACAGGCGTGAAAGACACGAGCGTTGCCAACGGCAAATTCTTCACGTGCACGATTGACACCGCGCTGTCTCGCCGATAGCCAGCGAATCATGGCAGATGTTGCGACGTTGCTCGGTTGGCTGGCAGGGTCATAGTTCCCACGCACGGCCCAATCTCCCTCCCAGTTTTGAATGATGAAGGTTTTGTGATCAGTGGCATAAGTGCGGAGCAAATGACGAGTCAATGCTGCGAAACAACGCTCTTCTTCCAGTTCGTCTTCCGGCGTTAAGCCCTCGCGCCAATATCCAGCTGTCTTTCCCGGGCGAAAAGATGTTAGAATGAATGTGTCAAAATTCATTGAAAATAATCGGTGGAAGTAGGCAGTTCCGGCGAGCTCATCGAGTCTCGTGACATCGGGCCACTGAGAATGGAAGGGATAAAGCGAAGCGGATGGATGTTCTGTGTCGAGGCTCAGACTGACCTTGATGCATCTGGCACCCATTTCTCGCGCAGATGTCGCTCCTTCGTTGAGGTAGTCTGTTTCTGAAAAGGCATACTTGCCACCGATGTGTGCCACACCGAGCTGGGTGTTTGCTGTGGCTGGGGTAGAAAGAAACAGCGTAAACGATGCCAGGATCGTTAGACGTAAGATGAACCAAACTTGATGCATTGTGGTTTTTTCTGTTGTTTATCCATGTGATAACCAGCGACTGTTTTGTTCGATTACAATGCTGACGGAGATCATGAAGCTTGGAGCGATGTCAGCACCTTGTGATCGATTCCCATTAAATCCAGTGATTCGTCAAAAACGCGACGACCGATGCCAAGATCGAACACCAGGTCCCAGCATCGATGCGAAATCTGTCGGTCGAATGAGTAGATGCCGCCGTTGATCAAAGACTCGGGTTCCGTGGTCATCAACCACGCTGCTGCTGCACCGGATCGAGCCGGCGTGCTGGTGTCTGGCAACATTCGCGCAACGATTGGTAAAACATGTTCCCAGGCGAAGCGGATCATCGTAGGATCTGTCCTTGCCAGTCCGGTTCCGGCCATCAGACCGGGATCAAGGCAATAGAACGCCGTTTGAGATTTGTTGAATCGACGTGCCAGTTCAACTGTGGTGACAATATTGAGAAATTTAGAAGTCGCATATCGGTCCAGACCCAACTTTTTGATCTTGTTAGACGAATGCAATCCTTCGGCGCACTGCTTGATTGATTCAAAACGTGCGCCCCGAAATCCAAGGAGTGGCCGTCCTATCCCTTCAAGGCATCCGGTAATCCGCGCTGCGCCGTGATACAAGGGACAACCCTCGTAGTGCGATGCGTCTTGTCGCGGGGCGTCAATCCACGCTCCGGTCTCCTCTGCAATCCTTCCAACATTCAGGATGTGATCGAGGTGGCCATGTGTAACGATGATTCCGACGATTCGCTCGCTATCCCATTTTCTCTTCATCAATGCGCGCCGCAAAATGTGGCGACCTCCGATGAATCCACCGTCGAGGAGGTAGAGACCTTTCGAGTCACGCAAGACGTAGAAGTTCACACCGAGTGAGCGAACTTGTAGAAGTCCTTCTTGCATTTCATTTCTTGCACAACGACCCAAGCTCAGCGACGGC
>CAZREM010000064.1:0-1691 GCA_964599325.1 uncultured Verrucomicrobiales bacterium
CGCTCACCGCGTGACGATTTTGATTGTTCTTGATCGAACGCGCTTCGCTGAAGATGATGATGGCATGAAAGGGAAAATTCCGCTCATTTGCGGCAGTTTGCTTTGTTTCCTCGCGCTAGTGGTCGTCATGCTAGCGAATCTGCCTCGCAATGTTCCGCAGCAAAGCACCGATCCAGCGCCCTTTTCTTCGCCCATCGCTTCCAGAGAACGCAACAACGACATGTTGCGCCAGCACACAACCCTAGAACGCGTTCGTCTGGTGGCTCAACATCAGTTACCGCAGATGAATTTTCATCATCAAGAGCAAACGGTGTTTGCCAAAATCAATCCGCAGATCGACGAACTCGCCATCATGGAATTGCTGCTCGCCGTTGAAACCGAATTTGCCATCGACATCCCGGCAAGCGCGATCAACGAGCGGGTTGGCTTGCCGCATCGGCAGGATTTGCGCAACCATCTTTCCCTGGCTGTGATTGCGGAGCTATTGAGCGACGCAACTCCGGCTGTGGAGCATTGAGAAATTGTCGCAACGCCGCGTGGGCGTTCGGTGAGGTGCGATCCTCAGGCATCGCGCGAATCATTTTTGCAGCGAGCCGCCCGCCCTCACCACGATAGGTTTCCGTGAAGCGTCGAAAGTCCTCTCGCGCTTGATGATCAGCTCGATCACTCGGTGTTCTCAAGTGAATGCCTTGTAGCTGATGCGATGCTAGAACTGTGATGAGACCGAAGAGATTCATGTCCACCGCCTCACACTTGGTTTGTGCGGCCAGATCAGCGCGAAACGAGTCAGATGCGACAAACATCTCACCTGAGGCGACGGCAATCACAGGCAAGTTCGCATAGGCTTCTTGGCTGGTAGGGCTTCCTTGCGGTAAAGTAAGCGTGTTCCGCGCTTCACGATCCAATACAAAACCCGTATCGCTCTGCGTCCCACATTGCCAAGAAACCACCTCACTGACCCGATACCAAGCATGCGCAGTTAGGGTTCCTTTGATGTCGCCAACCGGACCGATCGAGATCGCGAGATCACATTTTTGTTTTGCTAGTAAGGCCTGCGCCGATAAGCAAGTCTGCACACAACCGGATCCCATTTTTACCGCATGGATGGTATGCCCTGCCATGGACAACTGCTGAACGGGCACAGAGCCAATTGTGTATGAGCGCACCTCAGCCGCGCCCTCGCGCTTAAGCTCAGCAAGATCTTCGTCCAGCGCATGGAAGAGCGCGATGACAGAGGCACCAGCCTGCCAGCTGATGGATAAAGCTAAAACAATCGCTAATGACATGCGCATGCGAGTTGCAATCACCACGATGATTTCAATTTGTAAATAAAATGATGGTTACAATATTGTTTAATTTATGCATTAATTGTTGCTTGAGCCGGGTTGAAATTTTGTTAAATCTATCAGCGTCACGCATGAAACGTCGTAACTTAATCACCCTGATTGGATCTTCCACCGCAGCATTAACGGTGGCTACATTACCGGGGCTGCGTCTGTTATGTGCCGATAAAAAAGTGACGAAGGTGCAAAAGCGTTGCATCAAGATTTCTCCATTGCCCGGTGTGGTTTATCGTCCAGCGGCTCTTGCCTTCATGGAACGAGCCCGCTTCGATACGCCCCGCCAAGCCATTTATGGCATGAAAGACCCGAATGTTCGATTCATGATCGAATACGTCTCTTCATGTTAGA
>CAZREM010000064.1:1791-3862 GCA_964599325.1 uncultured Verrucomicrobiales bacterium
GGCATGAAAGACCCGAATGTTCGATTCATGATCGAATACGTCTCTTCATGTTAGAACGTCTCTTCATGTTAGATTTTCCCACAAAGCGTGAGTCGCCTAACAAGGCTGGCTCATCTGTGGTATGACACAAGCCGCCATCCGGAGTGACCGTGATGGCGGCTTCCAACCCCGATCCTCATGTCAAAATTTCGCAAAACCCGAGCTCACCAGGAGCCAACTCGAGAGATAGACCCTGTTTCTGCGCAGCTCAGACAGGCGACAAATCTGATCGGCAAGCAGCAGTTCGAGCTAGCGCTTGAGACGCTGGATGATCTCGCAGCGCAGAACTTGAGTGATCCGCAGAGGTTGTCGCAGATCGCGTCCTTGGCGGCTGACAGCCAATATGCGCTGGCACGTTACCAAGAAGCCATTGAACTCTACCGTCAGGCTTCAAGCTATGTGGCCGACGAACAGCGGGTTCAGTATTGGATTCGCCCAGCACTCGGCGAGGTGCGAGCTTTGCTCAAGGCGATAGAAGTCGAATCCGCGCATCAGCGAGCCCAGCAGATCTGGCAACGCGCGAGCGAGGGGCATCTCGCATTAGAAGCAGAGCTGGCAACCACAACAGAGAACTTGCAAACGCGCGGTAGCATGCAAATTGACTCCCGCCCGGTGCGTCCCAGTGTTGTGCTGACACGCCTTGGCACGGTGTTCATGGACGAGGGTTACATGGATGTTGCACGTGGTTTCTTCCAGCAGGCTGTGCTGCTCTCGCCGCGTGGAGCGACCCGTGCGCGTCAGGGCATGGCGCGCGTTTGCCTGGCAAGCTCGGAAAATAGCGAGGCCGAAACTTACGCCCGCGAAGCCTTGCTGATGGGTAAATTCCAAGCGAAAACCGTGAGCAGTTGGGAGCAACACATCTCGGCACGCGCCAAACAGGGGAAAGACCTGCTGGATCAGGAGCTGTTTACCAGTTTGCAACTGAATCAAAGTGGAGCCGTTCTGGCGCGCTCGATTTTGTTGATTGTTAAACGATTGCGCAGCTATGGCGATGCGCGCTGGAAACAGATTGCCATCGAGTGGATTTCGCGCGATGAGGTCATCGATGAAATCATCGAGATAGAGATGGCGAAAATTTTACTCTCGGATGAGAAGCTAATTGGTCGCGATCCGCGGATGATCGCGTTGGCGGCGCATCGCATCTTCCGCAGCGAGAAGGTTAGCCCCAAGGAAATGGTCGCCACGGCGAAGGATGTCACGCACATGCTGTTGCTCGATGCCGATGAGCCCAATGTCCGCGGTCTAGCAGAGAAGGCCAAGCGCCGCTTTGGGGCAGAGCTCAAGGGCGAGGTGCTCCACGCCATCGCCATCGGCGCGATGTTGGCGCGTCGTCACGACCTCGCACGGGAGATTTTGCTGGAACGTTTGAGCGCGCAACCTCGTGGTTCGCAGCAATGGTGCATGGACATCGCCGCTCTCGCGCGCATGGAGGAGTTGCTAGAAAATGCTCCCGCCGCTGCCGAGCATTACTTGAACTTTGCCGATACTGAGGGCGTTCAGACCGACTTCCGGGTTCAGGCTCTGCTGAAATGGCTGAAACATGTGCCAAGCGATGCAAGTCTGGACATCGATCAAGTGACCGCCAAGCTCAGACGCATCACGGCGGGTGATTTGGATCTCGTGGTGCTGCTCAACATTGGTCGCCATCTGTGTTCGATGCCCGGACTAGAAGCCTTGCGCGACGAGACGATCGCGGTGGCGGCGGTTCAGGCACAACGCCTTTTCGACGAAGCCACCACGCCTGAGGCTGCGATTGATGTTCTGGTGCGTCACACGCGCAAGCAGCACTATGATTTTAAGACCCACAACACCGCGATCAGCATTTGGGAAAACCTCACACAAGACAAACGCGAGTGGCTATGGACGGAAAAGGCCGAGTATTGGGAATACTATTCCTTGTTGTTTCAGTGCTATTTGGCGGTTGGCAAGGAACGGGCTGCCATCGATCTTGCCGCTGCCGTCATTGATTCGCCCGCCACCCCGGCAAACGGACGCGTGTGGATGGGCACGGCCTATGCGAACTGGCAGATGC
>CAZREM010000065.1:0-3633 GCA_964599325.1 uncultured Verrucomicrobiales bacterium
TGAATCGCAGTGCGAACATTAGCTCCAATGGTCAGATTGGCGTTGTTGTTGAACAACACGATTGGTCCAAAGTAAAAGCCAGCGAGGTTCGTTGGCGAGGCGCTGGCGCCTGCGGCAAGAGCCAGATGGCCATTGGTGAGCTGCACGGTCGCAGTCGTGGTCGCGAGACCTGAGTTCTGGTTGCCCAACTGATTGTAGCGGCCAATGGTGATCGTGCGAGTTGCGCCACCGAGATCAATGGTGCCACCGGTCACGTTGAGGCGTAAGCGTGTGTTGCTGGTGGTGTCGCACAGGTTGAAGTCCGCATTGATGTTCAAGGCTGCAAGGTTGGCATCAACGCTAGCTGAACCCAAGGTGCTGCCAGCTCCATTGATGTTGAGCGTTGTTCCTGAGCCATAAGCCGTGGCGTTACCGTTGGTGAGACGACCGCCTTCGAGATTGATTGTCGTGGCTGTGAATGAGTTCGAGCCACTAGAAAAGTTCAATGTGCCCGCGCCTGATTTGGTGAGGGTCACTGCGTTCGCTGTCACGACTCCAGTCAAGCTCAAGGTGGTGGCGGATGCGGTGTTAAAAGTCTGCGATGCGGTAACGGAGACCGGAGCTGCCACAGTGAAGTTCTTGGTTGCGCTGGACATGTCGATGCCTGAGCTGCCGATTGTCAGCGGACCGGTGCCCGCGTTGATAAGCGTGTTGCCACTGGTTGTGCCCACCAGCAAGCCGTTTACAGTCAAACCAGTGCCAATGGCAGTGGTGGTGCCGCTGATGCCGCTCCATTGAGCAATATCGCTGGATGATGGAACAGCACCGCCGTTCCAGCTGGTTCCGAGGTCAAGGTCGAAGTTGTTGCTGAGCTTAGAAATCGTCGCACCTGTGGTTGGTGAGATAAGTAAGCTGGTCAGACCCAAAAAAGGCAGCAATTGAAGGAGCTTGGGAGTCAATTTCATTTTGTTGTTTATCAATGGTTTTTTTGAGGTGAGGGAGCAGGAGCGATGGATTCGCAACATCAACTCCCGTCTCTCAGTTAACCCGCATGGGCATGTCAGATCGGACAAAAAAATGTTGAAAATATTTTTTGGGGCATTATTTCGTTGGAATGACTCTTATTTATCAGAAAAAAGTGTTGATAATGTGTGCTTCTATGTTGCCTTCGATCGGGTTGGCTGAGGGTTGAAGTGTCGGATTCATTGGCTCATCGTTGTCATGCCTGGTGCCGCTGCAGATCTGTTTTTATGCCATCTTGGCTTGGTCAAGGCGGTAGCGTTGAAGACAGCGCCCTGGCCGGACTTGGTGGATGACATTGTCCAGCAGGTTTTCCTGGAATTTATCCGCAAGGAAGCGCGTTGGGATTTGGACGCGGATTTGCGACCCTTGTTGGCTGCGATGACGCGAAAAGTGGCGCTGCGCCAGTGGCGACAGATGACGCATCAGCAGTCGGAGATGAGGCTGCGTTTGTCTGAGCACATCCGCTCGCTCGCGGACACGTTCATGGATGCGGAGGGGGCGGAGCAGCGAGCGGAGAAGGTGGGTCAATTGCGTCAATGCATGGAGAACTTGCCCGAGCGATCGCGGCAAATGATTGAGGCTTACTATTTTTCTGGCCATTCGCCCGAGGTGATTGGCGCTCAGAACGACATGAAACCGGACACCGTGCGCCGTAATTTGTCGCGCATCCGAGTGGCGCTGCGCGATTGCTTGGAATCCGCGCAATGCCATGCAGCTGATTAAGCCGCGCTCAAGACCTGCGGTTGAAGCGGGATGGGGGGTGAAATGGTGGGTTCAAAATGATGTCCGATGTGTTGAGTTCGTGCGGGTTGAAGTTGGTCGGAGGTGGCTTGTCGGTCTCCGTCCTGAGGTGTTTCTGGCAAGCAACAGGGCTGAAGTTGATCTAGCCGGCTTAGAATTTTTTTAGATGAAATCATACCTTTTATGCATGTCGTGCGCGCTGGTGCTGAGTGGAGTGACGCGCGCGGAGCTCCGATTGCCGCAGTTGTTTGCCAGGCACATGATTTTGCAGCGCGAGGTGCCAGCTCCGGTGTGGGGCACAGCGCTGCCGGGTGAAACGGTGACGGTGCGTTTTGCGGGTCAGCAGAAATCTGCTGTGGCTGCCGCCGATGGATCGTGGCTGGTGCGGCTCGATTCATTGGCTGCCAGTGAAACGCCTCAGGTGCTTTCGGTGTCAGCAGGCACGGCAAAAATCGAGCTAGATGATGTGTTGGTGGGAGATGTGTGGTTGGCATCTGGTCAGTCCAATATGGATTTCCCTGTGTCGTCGATGAAGTCAGCAGCTGCGGTTTCCGCGGAGAGCAATGATCCCGCGCTGCGGGTGTTTCGCGTTGTCAAAGCGACAGCCGCGACCGAGCAAAAAGATCTCGGCGGCAGTTGGGCCGTCACGTCGCCCACGTCGGCGAAAGCGTTCTCGGCGGTGGCTTATTTGTATGCCAAGGAAATCCGCCGCACTCAGAAAGTTCCAGTGGCGATCATTCAGTCATCCTGGGGCGGCACTCCGATCAAAGCGTGGATGCCCATGGCGAGCCTCACCCGCGCGCCGCAGCAGCAGTCATTGCTGGCAGAGTGGCAGAAAGCGCAAAAAGCGCACGACGCCGTGATGGCAAATCCCAAACAAGCAGAGGACTACGCGCAGCAGTTGCGGCATTACATGGCGGAAGTCTATCCGCAGCATCAAGCTGCGCTGAAGGCATACCAAGCTGATCTTGCCGCTGGTAAAGCTGTCGGACCGAAACCCCAGCCGTCGGTTCCCGAGCCGATTAACCCCGATCCCATGGCGGTGCCGGGGCCTTCCAAGCGTCCGCAAACGCCAACGGTGATTTATAATGCAAACATTCGCCCGCTGATTCCTTATGCCCTGCGCGGCGTTCTATGGTATCAAGGGGAGGCCGATGGCGGCAATGGTCTGCAATATCGCGAATGGTTGCCACGGTTGATCCAAGGCTGGCGCGAGGCGTGGGGACAAGGCGATTTTCCATTCCTCTTCGTGCAACTGCCCGCGAATCAGTTGGATCCGTCGCCGGTGGCTTCGGCAGGTTGGCCTTGGCTGCGCGAGGCGCAATTGCTGACATGGAAACAAGTGCCACGCACCGGAATGGCGATCACTCTGGACATCGGCGATCCCAAGGATGTCCATCCTCAGAATAAGGAACACGTCGCGGCGCGCTTAGCTCTGGTGGGGCGCAAGGTTGCTTATGGCGAGTCTTTGGTCAGCAGTGGTCCGATTTTTGAGCGTTTTGAGATCAATGGCAATCAGGTGCGCTTGCATTTCACCGAGAAGGGGAGTGGCTTGGTGATTGGGCGGGCGCCTTGGGTGGCAGAGGGAAATGTGCCCGTGCCGGAGGATCAGCTGTTGGGCTTCTATGTGGCGGGGAATGATCAGGTTTGGCACGCAGCGACGGCGGTGATCGATGCCGATTGTGTGGTGCTGACGTGCCCAGCTGGTGTTGCGCCTGTTGCTGTGCGATACGGTTGGGCTCTGTCCCCACGCGCCAATTTATACAATCGGGAGGGCTTGCCCGCGAGCCCGTTCCGCACCGATGACTGGCCGCGCTGAGCTTGCTCCAGCCGGGTTCGCCGGTAGCCATGCCAGCGCGTTGCGCGATGAACCCGTTTGTTAGTTCTGTC
>CAZREM010000066.1:0-3406 GCA_964599325.1 uncultured Verrucomicrobiales bacterium
TGGACCACTTCAACGAGCCAGGTGCGGCTACGAACCCTAACGATTTAGCCGGGTTCTGGGAGTTGAGTGTCAGTGACCATGATTAAATTTCGTTAGGGGTGGCTTCCCAGTTCCCCAGCACCTCGCCGAGGACGACGGTGTAGCAGAGGTTGCCGTGGGCGAGGTCCACATCGGGCAGGAACTCTTCGTCGAGCGAGGAGAGCAGCGGCTCGATGTTCGATTGATCGAGGCCTGAATCTTTGAGGACGATCACCGTTCCGGCGACGGTGCCATTCGCAAGATAGTGAAGATCCACGGCGGCAAGCTCCTTGCCATCGCGGAGGGCGAGAAAGCGCTCAGAGGACGGCGTGCGTAGGGTGCGTTTCCAGTTGAGGTTCATGGTAGTGAAGTGAGGATCCAGTGAATGAATACAAGTGAGGCTGGGACGACGGCTAACATGGCAAGGCATCCTCGACCGCGGTAACCAACGCCCGTGCCAGGGATGCTGAAGGTGGAGTAGCGACGACCACGGGCACTTGTGCCGACGCGAAATCCCTTGCCGCCGACAGAATAGCCGACGCCGGACTTGCTCAGATTGACGCGGAACGGCCCGATATTTACTGATTTTCTATAGAAAAAGCCCATTTGAAAAGGTTAGATGTCAGAGTTGAATTCAGTTTAATGCTTTCGGTGTTTTCACTTTTCTGCCCCAAGGGTGGAACTCATACGGACTTGGGTTTGTTGTTGATAACGGCAGGTGCAATCATTGATTGTGCGACGGCAGCAAATTTTGTCATCTCGACCAAATCAATATCGTCCTGATAGGAAAAAGGCGAGTCTTAATTCAACTCGTTGGCAATTTCATGATCTTCGCTGGTCTTGATCTGACGCCAGTTGATGCGGTCGTATTGGTCCTTGTGCTTGAGGGTTTGGATCTGGACATCGGCGGGGCCTGATCTGATCGCCTCGACTGCCTGAAGGCGTTGGCGTTTCCGTTACATCGAGCCTCGTTTGCGAATCAACGGATATGGATAGTGTGGTGGAGCTTGCGTTTCATGCCCACTTCATTTTGGATCCAAATGGAGATCGGGAAAGGCAGGTAAATCGGGCAAGTTAGTCGGAGAAATAAATCGGGGAACGGCGGATACTGGAAAAAAGCCTTAACGCTGGCGGAGAGGGTGGGATTTGAACCCACGGTGAGTTTTACCCCACGTTCGATTTCGAGTCGAGTGCCTTAGACCACTCAGCCACCTCTCCGTGATTGCGATGAATCGGGAGGGCAGATTGCGCAGGTTTTACCGTATTGTAAAGAATCCTTTTGGGGCACAGGCGAAATTTTTTGTGATGATGGTCGGGTGTTGGCGCGCGTTTAGGGTAGATTGGCGGGAGGGATGTGAATGGTGATGGCGGCGGCGTTTTCGCTGCGAAGCTGTGTTTGCAGCTGTTGCAGGGCGGTGCGGCGTTTTTGTCGGCGCAGCTGGGTTTCGAGCTGGGGGCGCGCCTCGGCCATGCTCAGCGGTTTGGCGTCGCGCTGCTCCAGGACCTCGATGATGTGCCAGCCGAGTTTGCTGGGGAGCAGGGTTGGCTGGTGCAAGGGCAGCTCCATGCACGCCGGAGCGAGATCGGCGGGCAGATCGGCGCGACTTTGCCAACCCAGATCACCTCCTGCGGCGCGACTGCGGGGGTCGTCGCTGTGCTGGCTGGCAAGCTCGGCAAAGAGCGTGGGTGGAGGTTCCGGCTGCTGCAGCTGGGCGAGCAGCGGCTCTAGCTTAGCGCGGGCGGCATCGCGTCCCACTTCCAAACTGGCGGCGAAGATTTGGCGCAGGTGGCGTTGTGCGGGTTGGATGAGCGTGGCACTCTGCTGCGCGTAGGCTTGCTCCAGTTCGGATTCTGAGATTTGCAGCTGCGGCGCGATCCAACGTTCAATCGCTTCGTCGCGTTCCAGCGCCGCACGGACGCGCTGTCGCAGCTCGGCTTCATTGCTGACGTCGAGCTTGCTGAGTCCTTGCTCGCGCGTGTCACCTTGGCCAAGGCTGAGATTCATGGATGCGAGCGCCTGATCAATGCGGGCGGCAGCAATCTCCTGGCGCTGGGGATCGGCGGCGATGCGCGTGCGCATGAGCTGGTGCAGGATCAAGGAATCAAGAGCGCTGCGGCGCCAGCGGGTTTTTTCGTCGTGACTCAGCTGACGCCAGATTGCCCCTTGACGCCAGGCTTGCTCGGTGGCCTCGCGATCGAGCTGAGCGAGGCTAATGGGGCGTCCGCACACGGTAGCGACATGTTGGTCGGCGGAAAAGGCTTGAGGCTCGCCGCGTTGTAAGCCGATCCAGCCATCCAAGCTCCGCCGCAATGGGCCGTTCCAGAGCAGAAGATCGGTGCCGAGATAGGCTAACAGCACGAGGTAGAGGAATCCGCGGTGTCGAAGTCGGTTCATGAGGTGGAACGAGTGGAACAGTGAAAGTCGCGAGGGCTCAGCGGGTCGGTTTTTTCTCCGGCATGCCTTTTTCGCCAAGAATGCGGAAATGGCGCGGACATGCATGGCGGCGCAGTCCGAATTGGCGCACGGCGTGGCGATTGATGTGCTCGGCGGCGGCCTCGACGTCATCCGTGAAAAAAATCAGATCGGGATCGCTGGGACTGATCATGCCATGAGCGGCCATGTGATCGATGAAGTCCACCAGTGGCTGCCAATAATCCACACCCATCAGCACGATGGGAAAGTTGCGGATTTTTCCGGTTTGGATCAGGGTCATGGTCTCAAACATTTCATCGAGCGTGCCAGCTCCCCCAGGCATGACCACGAAGCCGTAGGAATACTTGATCAGCACGGTCTTGCGGGTGAAAAAGTAGCGCATCGTCACCGCGCGATCGACGTAGGGGTTGGGTTTCTGCTCGAAAGGAAGGGCGATATTGACCCCGACCGAGCGTCCGCCTGCCTCGAACGCGCCGCGATTGCCAGCTTCCATGATGCCGGGGCCGCCACCGGTCATGACCGTGAAACCCATTTTTGCGAGTCGTGCGCTGATCGCGAGGGTGAGGTTGTAATACGTGGTGCCGGGCTGGACGCGGGCGGAGCCAAAAATGGTGATGCAGGGACCGACAAAGTGCAGAACCCGAAACGCGCGCAAGAAATCCCATGCGACATGGAACAAGGTGCGCAGATCGCGCAAGCGCGAGCGTGGGCCGGCGAGGAAAGAGCGCTCGGTGTGTTCGAGTTCGTAGTGCTCCTGCTCGCGAATGGCACCAGCGGAGACATCATGCGCGGCATGGATTTCAGGTTCGGCAGGGTTGTTCGGCGCGGGGCTCATGGATTGAAGGAAGAATGCGAGCCCGCTGCGAGAAGATCAAGATCAAAGCACCACACCACCGCTGCACGGAAAAAATACAGTTCATCGCGATTCCGACTTGCGCATTGGGGCAGGGGAGG
>CAZREM010000067.1:0-3003 GCA_964599325.1 uncultured Verrucomicrobiales bacterium
TCGATGCCGAGCGCAATCTCTTTGCTGCTGAAATGGATCTCACCGAAGCGCGAAGTGCCCGCCAGCAGTCAGTGGTGCAAACTTATCGCGCTCTGGGTGGTGGATGGCGGGACTAAATTTGGACTTCATCCATCTTTTTTTCGCAAAAGTCGCTCCTCACATCTCCCATGACGGTTTCAACCATGCATCGCAGATCAGCCACGGAAAATTTCCGTCGTTGGCGCGTGGCGATGGCGTCCATCTGGGTTTTTCTGTGGGCGCTCATGCTTTTCTCTAGTTCCCTGACCCACGCGCATGCCTGCTGTGAAAAACGTCATCACGAGGATGCGAGTGCGATTGCTCGTTGTGACATCGACTTCCAGGCACACGGATCACGTTCCGACACGGATTCGCCGCAGCACCATCACCACACAGCTTGCTGCCAAGCTCCTGTCTTCGCTCACCACTCTCAGGATCCGCTGGTGCTGCGCTTACTCACCATCACCATCCACGAGGTGCTGCGTCATGATCTAACACCACCTACTTCACCGGTGTTCGAACTCGAAATCCCCCCGCGGGTTCAATCGATTGCCTAACAAAAGACCTGCCTTCGCCACTTGACGCAAAAAGGGCGTGATCGTCTCAACGATCTAACAATGACCAAGGCTCACGGAGCATCCGTGATTCATGTCACGAGCGTGTGATCACAGTTAACGCAATGTCGCGAGCCTCCATCGCCGCGCATCAGGTCATCGATCGCACCCAGGCCGCGACACCACGTTTTTTCATCAACATTTTTCACATCCATGACTTTATCTCACCTTTCAATCATCACCTGTCTTTTTCTGACAATAACCTGCCTCACCGCGCAACCCGTGCCAATCATCACTCTGAGCCACATCCCAGATCTGGTGCGGCAACAAAATCCCGAACTCGCCGCTGCTCGCCTCAAGATCAATGAAGCGATCGGCAGGATGCACCATGCTGGACGACTCGAAAACCCCGAACTTCAAGTTAATCCACGTTACAACGCGACCTCCACCGAGCGAGGGCTGGAATTCGCGATCAGCCAAAAGTTTCCGATCACCAATCGCCTGACATTGGAAAAACAACTAGGAGTGACTGAAGTCGATTCCGCCCGCATGGAAATTCGGGAGGTTGAAAATCAACTCATGGGAGAAGCACAAACCACCATGATTCGCGTGCTGGCAGTCCGCCAACGCATGAATTTGCTACAACAGCAATCAAAGCTCGCCGAACAACTAGCGGACCATCTCTCAGCCGCAGCGAAACGCGGTGAGGCCTCGCTCCTTGATGCCGGACAGGCACGACTCGAAGCAGCGCGTGTCAAGACAGAAAATCGGCGCATTGCCGCCGAGGAACAGCAGGAAATCAGCAAGCTCAAGCCTCTTCTCGGCATGAAACCTGGTGAGCCGCTGCACATCTCTGGTTCCCTGCCTGACCTAGTTCTGCCCACAGATGCCAATGCCAACAAGCGTCCCGCGCTCGAAGTGGCGCGACTCGCCGTTCTCGCGGCAGAACAAGCCGCAGCCATTGAACGAACCAAGCGCTATGGCGACCTCTCCGCGGGCGTTGTCGTTGCGGCGGAACGCAACATCGACGTGCCTAACAGAGCAGAACATGAAGGCATCATCGGCATCCAGTTCAGCATTCCTCTGCCACTCTGGAACAAGAACGAAGGCAATATTGAAGCTGCGGAAGCCCGAGCGGAACGCCACCGCAAGGAAATGCTCGCGTTACACCGCAACATCCTTCTCGCAGCGGAAGGCGCTCGTGCAGAAATGATCGAATGGGCGAAACTCGCCGCGGACATTGATCAGTCCCTACTTCCACAAGCCATGCAACAGAGCACCGTCGCCGAACAAACCTGGCGCGCTGGTCAAGCTGATTTGATCGGCGTCTTCCGCTCCCGCGAGCAAAGCCTCGCTCTGGCTGTCACTCGTGTTGACGCGCTGCAAAACTTCCACCTCGCCCGTGTGCGGTTGGCAACTGCTTGGGGCACTCGTTAAACGATATTCTAATTTTTTCAAATCATGAAACGAACACTTTTCAGATTCTTATCCCCATTGCTGAGCATTCCATTAGCCTTCGCCGCCGTGGCGGTCCCACCCGTGATTCTCTCCGAACAAGGTGTCAAAAATCTCGGCCTTGAAACCGTCACCGTCGAGGAAGCCGATTTCGAAACCACCACCTTCGCTCTTGGACGCACAGAAGCCATCCCCGAAAACCGGTCGGTCCTCAGCAGTCGCGTCGCCGGGCGGGTCGTCGAGAATCGACTCAAGATTGGGACTTTTGTCGAAAAAGGCGAAAGCCTTATCTTACTGGAAAGTCGTCAGCCCGGCGATCCACCTCCGACCATTTGGCTGACCGCACCTGCCAGCGGCACCATCATTTCTGTCAATACGAAACTCGGTGCGCCAGTCGAGCCAACCGACAGTCTTGCGGAAATCGCGGATCTCCGCACCATTTACCTGATTGCCACGTTACCTCAGGCGACAGCCGGAAAAATCACACAAGGCACACAAGCAAAAGTCCATTTCCCGATCCGCCCAGACAAGGATTACACCGCCACGCTGCTCAAATTCGCCGCCTGCCCGTGTCCCGATCCGGCCTGCGCCCTGGGACAGGATGTTTCGACCCGAACGGAAAAAGCCGAAGGTGCAAACCTCAACACCGCAGGGGTCATTTTCACCATCGATAACCCCGACAACCAACTCCGCCCCGGCATGAACGCCGAGTGTTCGATCATCATGGAAAAACGCGAGGGCGTCCTCAGCGTCCCGAGCGAGGCGATCCAAGGAGGTGCTGCCTACCGCCATGTCTATGTCAAACACGTCACCATCCCCAACGCCGTCGACCGCGTGAATGTTCACATCGGTCGCTCCAACAGTAAGCGTGTGGAGATCATCGATGGATTGCTGCCGGGCGACGAAGTGGTCACCAAGGGGGCCTACTCGCTTGGATTTGCCGGCAGCGGTGGCGGTCCTTCGCTCAAGGAAGCCA
>CAZREM010000068.1:0-2866 GCA_964599325.1 uncultured Verrucomicrobiales bacterium
TCACCTCCGGCTCGCTCACTGGCTTCACCGGCAACATCGTTGTCAACCCCAGCACGAGTTTCCCGAATAACTCGCGCGTCGATTTCAATGGTGTGCTCGGTTCCGGTGGCACCATCAGCATCCTCAGCGGCGCGACCGCACGCCTCGTTTACACCGGCACCTACTCCAACCTCAACATCGTCGCTCAGGGTTCAGGCGGCAGCGGACCAGGTGCTCTGCGCTTGGAGAACAACAAGCTCGATTCCTCCTGCTCCGTGACACTGGCGGGCAACGCTAGCATCGGCGGTTTCTCAACAACTAGCACCATTTCCTGCCCAATTACCGATGGCGGCAATGGTTACTCTCTCAGCAAGGTTGGCTCCAGCACCTTGGTTCTCGAAGGCGTGAACACCTATAGCGGCGCAACCAATGTCAGCAGCGGCACGTTGGAGATTGGCACGAGCAGCAGCTTGGCAGCAGGCTCAGCAGTAACGGTTTCCAACAGTGGCAGTGCGCTGATCGTCAATGGCACTGTTGGTGGCACGCTGATGGTCAATGCAAACACGACACTCAGTGGTTCCGGAATCATAACGGGAGCAGCGACGATCCGTGGCGTTCACAGTCCGGGCAATTCGCCTGGAATCCAGAATTTTTCTTCGGATTTGACCTACTCCGGTGGCGCGTCGGTGGTGAATTGGGAACTTAGCGCCAACACGGCTACGCAAGGCAATCCGACAGCCGTTTTTGACCAAGTGGTGGTGTCGGGAAATTTGGATTTCACCGATCTGACAACCTTGAACTTGGTGTTCAATACCGCGGGTGGCAGTGTGGCATGGGGCAACGATTTCTGGAACTCGAATCGCACGTGGACGATTTTCGATGTTGCGGGCACCACAACCAACTTAACCAATCTGACCTTGGCGAGTTCATCGTGGTTGGACGGCAGTTCCACGCCACTCGCAACATCGCGTCCAGACGCGAGCTTCACGCTGCTGCGCTCGGGGCAGGATGTGATTTTGAACTACTCGGCTGTTCCGGAAACAAGCTCTGCGCTGCTGGCTAGCCTGGGGCTACTGGTGACGCTGCGTCGTCGCCGGACAGCGATAACGTCCAGCGCAAGGTAAAACCGGGCTTTTTCATGCGAGACGGTTTCGGGAACCCCCGATGGCTTCCTGCAAGCTGCGAGATGGTTTCGGGAATTCCCGACGGCGCCGTGAAACGCGTCGATACCGCATTCTGTAGCCTGAACGGGTTCGAAATTGCCATTGCCGTGCCCATCGCTGCCTTGGATCAAACTTCTCGATGCCGCTCAAGCACCGGCTAGCGGGGTCCACTTCGCGACAGGCTTAAAGGTTGTGAACAAAAGGGTCATTGCGAGTCCGGGCCGGTAGCCGGTTGTCGTCCACCGTCATGTTCGCTTCGTATATTTTTGATAGCGTCTTCAATATGGATACTGGTGAGTTCAATGCTTCCTTCGGCATTCTTCTCAAGCCATTCCACCTTGCCCTCGGTGCTGATGGGACGCATCGCATACACGTCTTTGAAATGGTAATGTCCTTGCTCTGGATTGAGGAATGCCAAATAACGGCTGATCTCAATAGGACGCAAGACCGCTGAACTTCTTGGAATTGTCGAGGCAATGACTGCAATCTTTCGCTTCTTCGGTGTCGGATTACGGTCGGACTTTAGTGTCTGTAAGACCTCGGCTTCAGCAACATAGACATCCGAAGTTTGATCGTCGCCCGTGGAGACTTCGACCTTTGTCACTTTCTTCACATCAATGATGACAACAAGTGCTGCGCTATTGTAGAAGTCCTTTATCGGAGCGAAAAAAGCTTCGCCCCCGAATGCGGATCCAAGCCCTGCAAGTAAAAGTGAGCTGAATAACAGGGTGGCATGTTTGAGTATCGTCATAATGGGCAGGACGCAGGGTGTTTTGGTTTTTCAGTGAAGCCATGTGCCGTTGAAGGTCGGGTTGCGTGTTCGGCACTTCGCTCTCGCAGAACAAGATGTCACGGCTCCTCGGGGATGTGCATCAAATTCCATCCATGGCCATCGGGATCCAGAAAGCTGTGGCAATACATCGAACCGTGATCTTCCGCTTCCTCGAAGACGCTGCCGCCGCCACCTATCGCCTTCTTGATCATCTCATCCACTTCAGATCGGCTGCTACAACTCAGGCAACTCAAAACCTCGAGGAACTTGGCGGTATCACAGATAGCCCGCGGCGAAAATGTGGAAAACATGGCCTCCACTGAAAACATGGCGCTAATGTGATCGCTCATGGCGATGCAAACACACGTCTCTCCGCTCAATTGATCGTTCACGGTGAAACCAAGTGTGGTGTAGAACTCCCGTGCTCTCGACACGTCCTTGGTGGAAAAATGAAGGATGATTTTGCGATTCATGATGGTTCTAAGTTGGAATAGCCAGAGCGACTAACAAGGCTCCGAGCACGGGTTGTCGATGTAGTAGCGTCCTGGAGCATTGAGCGGATATCTGTCGTAGAAACTTTTTTTTGTTCGGTTCTGTCTTTCGTCGAAGTGCGAGAACGCTAGCGGAAGTGAGGCTTCGGCTGCGGGTTTAGGTTGTAGCTGAAACTGGAGGCGAGTCAGGCGTAAGGAGTGACATCTTGCTCGGCTTCTTCTATTGCTCGATCCGCCTTATGATTACCAAGTCTCCGGCTCTTAGGGAAAACTGTGACATGCGCAATTCGCTTCCCTCACCTGTGACTCGGACCAAAAGCTTCTTAATGTCGCTCCGATAAACACAAACTTCATAGAAGGCGTTCGACACAAGGACATTGATGCTGGAGAGAAGATTCCCAATTGATCTAGTGGTTACGGAGTCAAATGATCGAGCAAAACGGGCAATCTTTTTGTCTTCC
>CAZREM010000069.1:0-2195 GCA_964599325.1 uncultured Verrucomicrobiales bacterium
CTTTGGCTTGCGCTACTACGACCCGGTCACCGGCCAATGGCTGAGCCGCGAGTTGCTCGGAGAGAGCGAGAGCGTCAACCTCTACCAGTTTGCCGGGAACGACCCGATCAATTTTGTCGATGTCAACGGTCTGGCCGCCAAGGATGTGCGCCAACATGTAGATCAGGCGCAAAAGCAGCTTGCCCAATTGACGCTAGCAATGGCCTCGTTGGTTGGAAGCGGCGATGAGGAGTTCGAAAAACTGTCCGGCGATATCGAGCAAATTTATGGCCAGTATCTCGGCTCGGTAACGGCAGGTTACGATGAGATGTCGAAGTTCATGCAGGAAGGGTGGTTGCTCTCGTTCCGCAGCGCCGATGACGACCTCGCCACAGACCTTGCCGCGCTGACGACTAATCTGGCGGGAATGCGTCCGGGCAAAGCGGTGGCGGGTCAGTGGATGCAGGTGGGCACGGCCGTCAGCGCGTCATTTTCCGGCCAAAGCGCAGTTTTGGATCACACCCACACGGGGCTGGTTGCCACGGAGATGACCGGCAATGCCATCCTAATTTCGACCGGTGTTGGTGCGGGTGGGGTTGCGTTGAAAGAAGTGCTGCTCAATCAAGGTGCGAAGCAGGCCGCCAAGTTGGTCGCTCGCGGAATGGCCAAAGCGGGCGGTGGGCTTGCCGTCGGCTTTCTCAGCCAAGAGGCCATGGTGGCAGCCGGAGTCAAACCGGAACACGCCCAAATGGCCATGAAGGGCGCAGAGCTGTTCTTCGCCTACAAGATGCTCAAAGTGGCGAGGATGGCGAGTGCCGCAAAGACGCCACTGGGGCTTCCAGCACCACGTCCCACATTTGGTTCATCGCTGCCCGACGTGAGTAAATCGGTGTTCAAGAATGGTAGCCTGCCAGACAACTTCATTACCAAAGCCGAAGCAAAAGCTCTCGGCTGGAACCCGAAAGCAGGGAACCTCGACGCAGTTGCTCCCGGAAAAAGTATCGGTGGAGATGTCTTCGGAAACAAAGAGGGACTGCTCCCTAGTGCTCCCGGCAGAACTTGGTTCGAAGCTGACCTCAACTACACTGGGGGATACCGAGGAGGCGAACGACTTCTATATTCAAACGATGGCAAGTTGTTTTACTCTGGCGATCACTACAAGACCTTCCAACAGATCGGAAACTGATGATGAACGAACTCAATCTTGACCTGAAAGGTCTTCAAACTGTGGAAGAGTTCCATGATCGAGCCGCACCCACTTTCGATTTCCCTGCTTACTACGGGCGAAATAAAGATGCTTTCTGGGACTGCATCACGGACTTTGTGGAACCCACCAGCGTTCGCGTAGGCAACTTCCATTCACTGCCGGACGCTCTCAGGCAATCTCTTTCGGCATACATCGAGATGCTCGAGACATACGAAAGCGAGACCAACGGAACGTTTTCCGTCCTGATTGACCCTGCGCCCACCCCCGATTCACCGCCCTCAACCCCGCGCGGCTGAGCTTCCATCTTCAACTACGATTCCTCCATTCCATGACCTGAATCTATGACGAGATTGTTTCTGTTCCTGCTGACGCTGCTCTTTTCATTGAGCTGCCCGGTAATGGGGGAATACAGGGATTTTTGCCAGTCCTCCCTCGCCGCAAATAGTGGAGGGAACTTGGTCCACATGTCCACCAAGGCGGATGACATTCTCGCATCCGGCAAATTGGGGCTTCCGAGCAACAACTACGCTGGTCCCGCTTCCAATGCCGGTCGCAGCGGGTGGTCGTTGACCTCCCGAACGGGACTTTCGCCGAGCGGCAGTTATGGGGCGGTTCCCATCCCCGCAGCGGGGGAAGCCGCGTTCTCCAAGGTGGTCCCAATCGGTCCCATGACAGCATGGCAACGCCTCACGGGGCAGCAATACACGGCGCGGGGCGTGATGGATCTGAGCACGGGTGCTTTCAGCCGAACCGGAGTGAACTGGAATCAGGTCGGCATTTACGGCACCGACGCCGCCATCACTGGCGGTGCAATCGGTGGGGGCATCTACCTGTGGAACGAAAGCCAAAAATGAAGCATCCAATCCAGTTCATCATGCTTGGCGCTGGTGGTTGCATCGCA
Source organism: uncultured Verrucomicrobiales bacterium (assembly GCA_964599325.1). GTDB lineage: Bacteria > Verrucomicrobiota > Verrucomicrobiia > Verrucomicrobiales > Akkermansiaceae > UBA956. Next base: position 2,088 of record CAZREM010000069.1, read on the forward strand.
ACTGCGGCAGCGCTGTTCCTGACCGGAATCTTCGCCGAAAAGCCAATCCTCAAGACCGTTGGATGCTGGTTTGCCATCGGTGCCTTTGCAGTCGCTTCGCTTCCTCTG
>CAZREM010000070.1:0-1673 GCA_964599325.1 uncultured Verrucomicrobiales bacterium
GCTCCCACATCCCGACTGCTTGGGTATTTCCTCGCCAATTTGGGGTGAAAATCTATTTTGCAGGCATGGCGTCGAACGATTTTAACACAGGGCTCTTGATCCTCATTGTGCTGCTACAATTGTTTGGCCTGATGGCGGGCTGGCGGCGGCGGAGACAGATGGATGGCGAGCACAGCGATGGATCGCCGGCCTTGTTGCGGATCGAAAACGCGTTGCGCGAGGAATTACGACACAATCGCGAGGAAATCACCACGCAATCACGACACGATCGCGCTGAACTTGGCGAAAGCCTGCAGCAGGCGCTCGATCGCTTTCAGCAAAGCCAGCAGCAGCAAACACTGGCCACTCACGAGCTGCTGAGGCAGTTGTTTTCCCAACTCGAACAACGCCAGGAGCAGCTCTTGCAACGCACCGAGACCAAACTCAACGAAGTGCGCGCCACCGTGGACGAAAAACTATCACACACACTCAGCGAACGCCTCGGCCAGAGCTTCAACACCGTCGGCAAACAACTTCAAGCGGTGCAAGAGGGACTAGGTGAGATGCGCAACCTGGCGCAGGATGTGGGTGGCTTAAAAAAAGTGCTCAGCCATGTCAAGAATCGCGGCACGCTGGGCGAAATCCGGCTGGAGATGCTGTTGCAACAAATGCTCGCCCCCGCCCAATACGAAGCCAATGTCGCCACCAAGCGCGGCTCGCGCGACATGGTGGAATTCGCGGTCAAGCTGCCCGGCAAAGGTCCTGCGGGCGAAACACTCTACCTGCCGATTGACGCGAAGTTTCCACAGGATCGCTACGAGCAACTGATCGATGCGCAGGAAAGTGCCAACAGCGCACAACTGCAGCTCGCAACCAAGAACTTTGAAAGCGCGATTAGATCCATGGCCAAGGACATTCGCGACAAATACATCGATCCCCCCCACACCACCGAATTCGCGCTGTTGTTCCTGCCCTTCGAGGGCATCTACGCCGAAGTCGTTAGGCGAGCGCAATTGTTCGAGGAACTACAACGCGACTTTCAGGTCATCGTCACCGGCCCGAGCACGCTTTCAGCCATTTTGCACAGCCTGCAGGTGGGCTTCCGCACCCTCGCCATGGAACAACGTAGCAGCGAGGTCTGGGGTGTGCTGGGCGAAGTGAAGCAAGAGTTTCTGAAATTCGGCAACCTGCTGCACAAGGCCAAGGATCATTTTCAAACCGGCATGAGCCAGTTAGATGACGTCGTCGGCACGCGGACACGCGCCATTGAACGCCGATTGAAAGAAATTGAACTGCCTCAAAGTCAGAACAATCAGATAACCGCGCTGCCATCCAATCCGATGACCAGGTCGCCGAAGATAAATGATTGAAATGAAACAATCGTCAAGTTGCCGAATGCATGCATCCGTTAATGATTGCACTCGATATGCTGATTTTTTTTTCGCATAAAGCTAGTCGCAACTAAAAAACCAGAGGCGAGGCGATTGAGAGATCTTTCCATTTATTCCTTTTGTATGCCAGTTTCCTGACATCATTGAGAAAACCAAGGTTAATGGCATCACGGATATCAGTCCTTAAGCTACCGTTGAAACACTCAACCTAACCGTTCTGCATGTGACGGCCAAGTTGAATGAAATGAAGATGGATGTGATGACAGTCGCACCATGCTTGGAGTCTGTTGATGACGAATTCCA